>JAPOVA010000029.1:0-9533 GCA_026708385.1 Simkaniaceae bacterium
TCGATCTTGTGGCCCATACACGGGTATGAGCTGAAGAAGCTCGTTCCCATGGTGTTGCTCTTTTTTCTCATCCTGTTCAACTATACGGTGCTCAGAGATACCAAGGACACCCTTGTCGTAACTGCCTCCGGAGGAGGGGCCGCGGTGATTCCGTTTTTGAAGTTCTGGGGTGTGTTGCCCTCCGCCGTGATCTTCATGCTGGTCTACGCGAAGCTGAGTAACAGACTTTCCAAGACGCGATTGTTCCACGCCTCCGTCTTGCCGTTCATCGCCTTTTTCGGGTTGTTCGCCACTGTGTTGTACCCCGCCCGCGACTATCTACATCCCAATGCTTTTTGCGACATGTTGCAGAACATGTTGCCCGAGGGATTGTCCGGATTCATCGCCATCGTTCGGAACTGGACCTATTCCCTGTTTTACATCATGTCGGAGCTTTGGGGAAGTGTGGCACTCTCCCTCCTCTTTTGGGGATTTGCGAACGACACTACGAAGGTCTCCGAGTCAAAGCGGTTCTACTCGCTTTTCGGTCTTTTTGCCAATCTCGCTCTGATTATTTCGGGACGTCTGATTCAGCATGCTTCCAAGGTTCGGTCAACTTTGGCCCCCGGGGAAGATCCGTGGCAGAGCTCTTTGAACTATCTGATGAGTGTGGTTGTGATTTCGGGTTTGCTGATCATGGGTACTTACTGGTGGATCAACAGATACGTGTTGACCGACCCCCGCTTTTACAGGTCGGAAGATGTCAAGGGCAAAAAAGCGAAGCCGAAACTTTCGATCAAGGAGAGCTTCCTCTACCTCATACGATCGAGATATCTCGGTTGTATCGCTATTTTGGTCATGGCTTACGGTATCGCCATCAACGTGATCGAAGTCACTTGGAAAAACCAGCTGAAGTTGCAATATCCCGATCCGAACTCCTATAGCTCTTTTATGGGGGGCTTTTCGATAACGACGGGTATTATCACGATCTTTATGATGCTCTTTGTCGGAGGAAATACCATCCGCCGGTTCGGCTGGAAAAAAGCGGCATTCGTCACGCCGATCACCGTATTGGTTACCGGCATTACCTTTTTCTCGTTCGTCCTCTTCCGAGAGAATCTCACGGGTATGATTGCAACACTCGGTACCACCCCGTTGATGTTGGCCGTGATTTTCGGTGCCGTCCAAAACATTGTCAGTAAGGCGACTAAATATGCCCTTTTCGACCCTACGAAGGAGATGGCGTACATTCCCCTCGATCAGGAACAGAAGGTGAAGGGGAAGGCGGCCGTCGATGTGGTCGGCGCTCGATTGGGTAAATCCGGGGGAGCGCTGATGCAACAGGGATTGATCCTCTTGTGCGGAAGCATCAGCGCGATTACTCCCTACATTGCCGGTATTTTGTTGGTGATCATCGTAGCGTGGATGTATACCGTCCGCTCTCTGGGGAACAAGTTTGCGATCGCCACGTCGAAATCCTCTACGTCGACCGACGAGAGAATGAACAGTTCTTCGGAGGGTAGTGTCTCATCGGGATCGATGACGTAGAATAAGGAGCTACTCGTATGGCGCCGCTCGAGATGTATGCCGGTCTCCGGCACCACCGGAAGGGAGACGGTGCCTCTTCCGTTCGGAGGACGATTGCCGTCGTAGGCGGTAAGGGGGGTGTGGGTAAGTCGACCGTCACGGTCAACGTGGCCCTTGCCCTGAAGCGTCTCGGCCTCCGGGTAGGCATACTGGATGCCGATATCTACGGCCCCTCCGTCTCTCATCTTCTCGGCGGTCATAAAACCTTTCCCGAAACCCTTGAGAAGGGGAGCATCTCCCCTGCGATCTCGCCCGAAGCAACCCTCTCCCTTCCCTTCATCTCCATCACGTTTTTTCAGGGAGATTACACACCCTCCATCGTGCGCGCACCGATTGCCAACGGACTGGTCGATCGATTTTTGACACAAGTTGAGTGGGGAGAGCTCGATATGCTCTTGGTCGATTTCCCCCCCGGAACGGGGGATATACAGATCACGTTGATGCAGAAGGCCGCCTTCACGGGAGCTCTGATCGTGACAACGCCCCAAGAGGTTGCCCTTCTCGATGTGGAAAAGTCGATGGAGATGTGCCGTAGGATGGAAGTTCCCCTCTTGGGGATCGTGGAGAATATGGGATATTTCCCGTGTGGCAAGGAACTATTTTTCCCTTTGGGGAAAGGGGGAGGTAGGCGACTTGCCGATGAGACGGAAGTGCCCCTTCTGGGAACGATTCCTCTCGATTCCGCCATTGCTCGGACGGGAGATGAGGGGCGTTCCCTTTTCGATACCGATTCCGATGCGGCCTCCTCTTTTGAGGAGGTGGCACGTCGTCTTCTTGCTCGGGCAGATGCGTACACGGGAGAAAGAGGACCGGACTTTGCGCTGTCGGATTGCTATCATATTGCCGTGGCCGAAGGGGACGGGCGGAAACGTCTCTTCCGTTTGAGCGATTTGCAGGCCCGCTGTCCGTGCGTCCGGTGTGTGACGAAAGCCGCATCCGGGAAACCGGAGGTTGATCCGGAGGTCCGGGCGGAAGAAGTGAGGCGAGTCGGTCAATACGGGATAGCCATTCGCTTTACCACGGGATGTTCGGCGGGGGTCTACTCCTTCGCCTATCTGCGGAGTCAAAAAGGTGTGGGAGAAGAGATATGAGACACGTACTGTCCGGTGTGTTTCTCACCGGGGCGACACTCATGGCCTTGACGGGATGTTCGGGAGAAGGGGGGAAACCGTACCCGGACCTGCCCGGAGCCGGAAGACCCAACATCCTTTCAACGACGGCGATGATAGAGGATATCGTAAAGAGGGTCGGGCAAGAGAAGATCACCTCCGTCTGCCTTATGCGTGGCGATGTCGACCCTCATAGCTATGAGTTCGTCAAGGGAGATGATGAAAAACTGGCCGATGCCGATGTGATTTTTCACAATGGCGTCGGCTTGGAATGCGGAGCGAGCGTGAGGTACTATTTGGAAAACGAAGAAAAGGCGGTCTCTTTGGGCGATTCGGTCCGTGCGCGCTTTCCCGAGAGGTTGATCAAGGTCGACGGAATCGTAGATCCTCACATCTGGATGGATCCCGATCTTTTTTCCGAGATTGTCGACCCGATCGTTGCAACGCTTACCGAGATTGATCCGGACAACGGCCCCTTTTACCGGAAAAACGGTCTTCGGGTCAAAGAGAGTCTCAAGGAGGTTGATCGTGCCTGTTTTGTCAAGTTACGCAATATCCCTCGGGACAAGAAATATCTGGTCACGACTCACGATGCACTCCGCTACTTTGTCAGGAGGTACTTCGCTTCCGAGGAGACGGGAGGGGGGTGGGAGGAGCGCTTTGCGTCACCGAACGGTTTGGCACCCGATGGCCGGACGAGTGTGGGTGATATGAGAAGGACGGTCGATTTTTTGATCAAAAACAGGGTGTCCGTGATCTTCGGCGAAGCAAATCTCGGCACGCAAGCCCTAAGAAAGATCATCGCGATCTGCAAGAAAAAGGGGCATACGGTTTCCCTTGCCTCCACTCCCCTATACGGAGATACGTTGAACGAGGAGGAGGGGTATATACGGATGATAGAGCACAACGTAGACGCGATCGTATCACACGTGGTTGAAAGGGATGAAGGAACCGGCACTGAAGGTTAAAGGGTTGACCGTCACCTATGATGGTTTTTCCGCACTCCGGGACATCGATTTCAGCCTGGAAGGGGGGCGTATCTTGGGGGTGATCGGTCCCAACGGTGCGGGTAAAAGTACGTTGATTCAGGCACTTTTCGGTGCGATCAGACCTCTTTCGGGTCAGGTGTTTTTTTTCGGCAAACCCTTTAAAAAGGTGCGCATGCGCGTGGCGTACGTACCGCAAAAGAGTGCGATCGATTGGGATTTTCCGATCACCGTGGAAGATGTCGTCCTGATGGGGGCATACCGTCGCTCGGGATTGTTTACCCGTTATCGGAGGGAAGATAGGGAAACGGTCGGACGTATTTTGGTCCGGCTCGGCATGGATCATTTGAGAGGGAGGGCCATTCGTCACCTCTCGGGGGGGGAAAGGCAACGTCTTTTTATCGCGCGCGCTCTCATGCAAAGGGCCGAGTTGCTCATTTTAGACGAACCCTTTGCCGCCGTTGATAAGGGGAGTGAGGCCATCATCATGGAGATTTTGACCTCCTTGAGGAGGGAGGGAAAGACGATCGTTATGGTTCACCATGATCTGCACACCGTCCGTGCGTATTTTGATTCTCTCCTGGTGCTCAATACGGCGATGGTTGCCTTCGGAGATACGGAGGCAGTGTTCACTCACGATACGTTACGTTGCGCATACGGAGGTAAATCGGCTCTTTTTGATGAGGCGCTCAAGTTGTCGGTCGACAAAGTGCGAGGGATCCGGTAGTGATTGTCTCCCTTTGGCATCTTTTCACCGATCCCCTTCTCTTCGCTCCCACGGTCGGAACGACTCTCGTTTGCGCCATGGCGGGCATGATGGGAGTGATCGGTTTCATCCGTCGTCGTTCGCTTATCGGGGATGCCCTCTCCCACGCCACCTATCCGGGTATTGCGTCGGGCGCTTACGTAGCCTCCTGTTTTTGCGGGCCGTCCGACCCTCTCGCTTACGTATTCCTCTTTGCGGGAGCCTTTCTGTTTGCCTTCTCGGGGTTGAGAGTTCTTGAGCTTTTGGAGAAACGGTACCGCGTGCGTCCGGATTCCGCCCTGTGCATGGTGATCGCACTTTCCATGGGATCGGGTGTGACGGTGGCGAGTCGGATGCAGATGACTCACGCCGTATGGTATCGAAAAGTGCGCCTCTTTCTGTTCGGTCAAGCGGTCGCAATCGAGGAGTGGTGGATTCCGATCTATGCTTTGGCGACCCTTTTGACGGTGCTCTCCCTTTGCGTTATGTTCGGACGCATAGAGGTGATGTATTTTGACAGGGAATTTTTGCGGAACATCGCCATCTCTCCGAGAGTGTGTGACGGTTTTCTCTCCCTCCTGACCGTTGCCGTCGTAGTGATCGGTATGCAAAGTGTGGGTGTCCTACTGCTTGCAGGAATGTTTATCGCACCGGCCGTCTTCGCCGGGCAATGTACCGATAGGCTGAAACGGATGTTTGTGTGGGCGGGTCTGATCGGTGCACTCAGCGGCTTTACGGGGGTCTACCTTTCCGTGATGATCCCCTCGATCACGGGGAGGGGGAGCACCTTGTCCCTTCCGACGGGGCCGATGGTCTTGCTCGTCGCCTTTTTCTTTGCTTTGGTAGCCATCCTGTTTGCTCCGAAAAGGGGGAGGGTGATGCGTATGATCCGGGCTCGTCGCTTTGCCGTACAGGAATCGGCCGACCATGTCCTCAAGGTTCTTTGGAAGAGGGGTCCTTCGGCACCCCGTTTACTCGAAAAGGAGGTGGTTGCCTCGAAGCCGGCCCCGGGGTTGGTCCTCTTCTTCATGGGGCGTAAGGGGTGGGTTCGTCGCACCCCCGGAGGGATCACTTTGACTGAGGAAGGCTCGAGAAGGGGGCGACGGCTCGTCCGCCTTCACAGGTTATGGGAGCTCTACCTCACGTCGGAGTTACATCTTGAAAAGGATCGGGTTCACCGGAGTGCGGAGGAGATGGAACATATCCTTACGCGCGAGATCGAAGAGAAGCTCACCAGTCTTCTGCGCGATCCTCCCGAAGATCCCCACGGACAACCTATTCCGGCGCGAGAGGAGATATGGTGAATCCTTATCGGGGTGAGGATTTTTTTTCCTTTTTTCGGATTCTCCTCATCCGTCTCGGTGATCGGGTCGCAGGGGGAATGGGACGGGGCGACATGGCCTCCGATGAGGTGCAGATCGTGACACTGTGTCTGATCGCCTGTACCTCCGCTTGCGTGGGTACGTTTTTGGTGCTCCGTCGCATGACAATGCTTGCCAATTCCCTGTCGCACACGATTCTTCCGGGGATTGTCGTGATGGTTCTCATAACGAAGGGGGTGTCGCACGGGGCATCTTCCTACCGGATGGGGACACTACTTATGACGGCTTTGATTACGGGGGTGATCACGACCGCCCTCACGGAGTGGTTTTGCAAGGGATTTCACCTTCGGAAGGATGCCGGTATCGGGTTGATCTTCACCGCCCTGTTCTCTTTGGGAATTATCGGCATCAACCTCTTTTTGCGTCATGTTCACATGGGTCTCGAAACGGTGACGGGTAACCTCGATGCCTTACATATCGATGATGTACGCCTTGCCTTCAAGGTATGCGTCATCAACTGTGCCATCGTCATTGCGTTCCGGAAGTCCTACGTCTTGGTCACGTTTGACGCCGCTTTTGCTCGTAACTGCGGGATTTCCGACCTCTTTTTTCGCTATCTCCTGATGGTCCAAACAGCAACGACGGCGATCAGCGCTTTTCGAGCCTTGGGGGTATTTCTCTTCTTGGCCTTTATCGTGGTGTTGCCGGAGGCGGCGCGTTGTTTCACGAAAAAGATCGGTTCTCTCATATTCTGCGGGTGCGCTATCGGGTGTGCGGTATCTACGGTGTCGGTTGCCCTTGCACGTCATTCCCTTTCGGTGTATGCGATCCCCTTGTCGACGGCGGGTATGACGACGATCCTTCTCGGTCTTGCGTTCTGCGTAGGCATCGGGTATCGTTCCGTTCTCTCTTACGTGCGAAAAAGGGGAGTGCGCCTCCGGATAGCCCGAGCTCCCGAAAGAGGTATGGGATGAAGCGAAGGAAAGGGATTACGGTGCTCGGTAGCACGGGGTCGGTCGGTCGGAATACCCTCGATGTGATTGCGGAGCGTCCCCGAGATTTTTCGGTCGTGGCCCTTGCCACACACGGGAATATCGATCTTTTGGAAAAGCAGGCGCGCCTTTTCAAACCGGAGATACTCGCCGTATATGACGGTGAGAAGGGTGCCGAGTTGAGGACACGGGTGTCCGACATTCCCGTCGTAACGGGACAGGAGGGACTTGAAGAGGTTGCGGTGCACCCGGGGAGTGACCTTGTCGTATCGGCCCTTGTCGGCGCGATCGGCGTCAAGCCCCTTTTCCTTGCGGTCTCTTCGGGCAAGTCGGTCGCCCCCGCCAACAAAGAAGCGCTTGTGGTTGCGGGGGAGTTGATCATGCAAGAGGCGGCGCTTCGGGGGGTCGATGTCATTCCGATTGACAGCGAACACAGTGGCGTGTACCAATGTCTGAGGGGGGAAGAGAGATCGCAGGTAGCGCGGGTGATTCTGACCGCTTCGGGGGGCCCCTTTTGGAAGCTATCGAAAGAAGAGCTCCGGGGCGTTACGAAGGAGGTTGCCCTCATTCACCCCAATTGGAAGATGGGTCCGAAGATCACCGTTGATTCGTCCACTTTTATGAATAAGGGGCTTGAGGTGATCGAAGCACACTACCTTTTCGGTATTCCGTGTGACAGGATCGATGTTGTGGTGCATCCGCAGAGTATGGTACATGCCTTTGTCGAGTTTGTTGACGGATCGTTGATGGCTCAGGTGGCCGAGCCGGACATGCGTATCCCGATCCGGTTTGCCCTCGACTACCCTCACCGGGTCCGGAGAAAGGGCTCGTCTTTTTGCTTCGCGAAGGGAGTGCGGTGGGAGTTTTACCCCCCCGACCACGAGAGATTTCCCTGCCTCTCCTTTGCTTATGAAGCGCTCCGTACGGGACGATCGATGCCCTGCTATATGAATGCGGCCAATGAGGTTCTCGTGGGGCGATTTTTACGTGGGACGGTGACATGGCAGGAAATAGGGCGGAAGCTTGAGCGTCTTATGTCCGAACATGATACGGTATCGGTGGCTGATTTGGAAACGCTCTTTGCCGTGGATGCGAGAGCACGAGCGGAAGCATTGCGCATATAGGTTGCGATCATGTTGATGACTATCCCGTACCTTTTGCTTTCCGTTGCGGGATTGACCTTGCTGATTTTTCTCCACGAGCTGGGGCACTACGTCGTTGCCAAGAGGGCGGGAATGAAAGTGGAAGTTTTCAGCATCGGGTTCGGAAGGGCGTTGCTCTCATGGAAGAAGGGGGGGGTGACGTGGCAGATCGGGTGGATTCCCGTGGGAGGGTATGTCAAAATCGCGGGGATGGGTAAAGAGGGGGACCTCGAGCCCTACGAGGTGAAGGGGGGGTTTTACTCGAAGTCGCCTTGGACACGCATCAAAGTTGCCTTGGCGGGACCTTTCGTCAACATGGTGTTTGCTCTCCTCCTTTTCACTTTGATTTGGGTCGCCGGGGGGCGACAACGGCCCTTTAGGGAATCTACCCGGGTGATCGGGTGGGTGGATCCCGGGTCCGAACTCTACCGAAACGGTGTCCGTCCGGGCGATGAGGTGACCGAGTATAACGGGGAAAAGATCAGGGGATTCGAGGATCTCGTTTACGCTACTTTGATGAACGGTAGTGCCGTTTCCGTTGAGGGAAATAAGGTAGACTACTATCACCGGACAAAGGAGCCGTACGATTACCTACTGAAGTCGTATGTCAACACTTCATCGGCCATCAGGCTCAAATCGGTCGGTATCGAAGCGCCTGCCTCGTACTTGATCTACGATGATGAGTCGAACCGGAGGGGGAACGCCTTTTTTCCCTACTCCCCCATGGCGAAAAGCGGTATCCGATCGGGAGAGCGGTTGGTTTGGGTTGATGGGGAGTTGGTCTTTTCCGCACGGCAACTCAGCCATCTGATCAATGAGAGGAAGGCCCTTTTGACCGTCGAGAGGGGGGGGAAGCGGTTTTTGCGAAGGGCACCCCGCCTTTTCGTAGAGGACTTATGCTTGAGTACCGATGAGCGGGCCTCCCTATCCGATCCGATCTATGCCGTTGCACCGGAGGGGAAAGCCCGGTTCGTTCCCTACGTGGTCGGTAGGGGATTGACGGTGGAGAGGGGACTTTCCTTCGTCGATCAAGAGGCGCGATTAAGGGATGTCTCTCGTCTTCCCGTTCACTCCTCCGTCGATGCCCCTCTTCAGCCGGGCGATCGCATTATTGCGGTTGACGGTGCTCCGGTCATTACGGAACGAGATCTTGTTAAAGCATTGCAAACAAGACGGATATGGATGATTGTCGAGGAAAAACCGAAGCAGAGCGGGTCGATTCTTTGGAAAGAGGAGGATCGGATTTTCGAGAAGAGTACCGAGTGGGGCGAGTTGTTACCGATCGTGCAAACCATCGGAGATGAGACCCCTTTGCAAAGGAACGGGCCGTTTCGTTGCCTCACGCCGGTCTCTCCCTTGACCCTAAAGGATCTCATCTCTTCGGTTCCGGCGATCCCTTCGGTGAATCATTTCATGCGGAACAGGTTACGAGAGATCGGTAAGATCTCCCGGCCACAACTGAAGCGTGAGACGTTGAGACGGTTTCACGAAGAGCAAAACCGTCTCACCTTGGGCGTCCGATTCCAAGATCGGCTCGTCACCTATAATCCCCCCCCCCCGTCTCTTTTCTTCTCTCTTTGCAAGAAGATCATCAGGGGATTCATCGTCCTTTTTCATGCCCCCCCGGAGGTGAGGCAAGAGGGTGCTGGTGGCCGGCGTATCATCTTGCCC
>JAPOVA010000029.1:9578-14299 GCA_026708385.1 Simkaniaceae bacterium
GCATTCCTAAGCATGCCCCTCCGGAGGTCAGGCAAGAGGGTCTCGGTGGCCCTGTTCTCATCGTGCAGGTGATGCAACAGGGTTGGATGCAAGGGGTTACGGAAGCGCTCTTTTGGCTGGGGGTGATCAGTCTCAATTTGGGGATGTTGAATCTCCTCCCCATACCGGTTTTGGACGGAGGGCACATCTGCTTCGCCCTTCTCGAGAAGATTCGCAGGAAACCGTTGACCGCACGGATGATGCACAGGGTCACTCTTCCCTTTGTCATTTTGCTCACGTTTATCTTCATCTACCTAACGCTAAATGATATACTAAGAATTTTCTAATCGAGGTATACGGTATGGCGATACGACACGATGCAACCGTTAGTGCGCCGCTCATTACGGAGGTACCCCCGGGAGGCACGTCCGTAGACACCCGTCGGGTTACCGACACGGGTCACGCCTCTGCGGGGGAGAGGGTCGTAACGCATGTACGGGATGCGACGAAAAGGGGATGCGTGAAGAGAGTCTATATGCCCGTCGCTTTCCTGCTTGTCGGCGTATTCGTAGGGACTCCCGGTCACGATCGGGACGGTAACCGCGGGGGGGGGTATACGGGGGGCAACCGGAGTGATCATAGGGGGTTGTCTGTCCGGCATCCCGCACGTGAGCATGCCGATCATCGCATTCGGCTGTTATCCGAAGAGCCTGCAGAATAGGACGCGCGAAGAATGTCCCCCTCCCGTAGCAAAAGCCGAACGTGTAGAGAGATCGCGTCTCGGCTTTGGAGAAGGCCGTGAGATGAGGACGATTCCCTTCGGTCGCTCTTCCCGAACGGACGGAAACACCGGTACGTTACAATAAGCGCACCGCTCGACTGCGTCGTTGACAGGGGTACTTGCTAAAGTCCAGGCCCTCCGGAGCTTCGGCGAATGACATGGTAACGGTCAAGGCATGAAACCGGTCTCTGTTGATCGCAAAGAGTTCCGACATACTGCCGAACAAACATCCGAGTCCGTCTGCCGGGTTTACGACGACCGGTTTTTCGCTATGCGTAACTATCGGTTTTTCGAACCCGCCTGCTTTGCGTACGACGTCCGATTCTTCGCTATTCGTAATCATCGGGTAGACCACGCTCAGTTCCGCCTTCGGCTTTTGCTCCGGCTTTTGGGAGACCTGCTCGGCAAGTGCCCCACCGAGATCGTTGCTCCCGACCGGGCGCTTTCTCGACAGTTCGGCAACCTTGCGATCAAACTCTCCCTCGTCGCCTCGGTCGAGGGCCGACATGGCGTCGAGTACGGTAGCGAACGTTCTTTTGTGTATGCGAAGAAGGAATAGCATACCTTTGGTGATGACATCGTGGTGACGGGATCCCTCTCCACGCCAATGGTAGAGTGTCTCTAAACATCTGTCGCACGCTTCCCTGTCGTTCAGAAAAAACGCGTACGTATCGTCGAGCACACGACTGAGCGGGGTTCGCTTGCCGTCGGCTGTCGATAACCTATTGCCCGGTATTTTGCTGATTTCGGTAGCGTACTCCCGTTTGCCCTGCCGCAGAAGGACTAACATGGCCCGGCGTGCGGTTTGGTATGCGTGCCTGTCTTTCTCCTTGGAGAGGGCGAACACATCGCGGATCATGATCTCCGTGTGCTTTTTGCCGTAGCTATGGTAGAGCGGTCTCAAACATTCGTGGCAAGCCTGCCTATCGGTCATAAACAACGTGAACATATCTTCGCACAGAATACGGAGTCTGCTCGGCTTATTGTGAGCCACCGATAACTGCTCGCCGGGCATGTCGTTGATTTCGGCAAGATACATCCGCTCGCCCTCATCCCCCCATAGAAGGGCCGACATGATACGGAACACGGCTCGGTGCGCGTAGCCGTCTTCCGACTCAAAGACCGCGTGCACACTGCGGGTGACGATCTCTATCTGCGTGTTGCGCCGTCTCTCTCTTTCCTCTGCCCGACGTATCGACTCCGGTTGTCGGGGAGTAGGGGTGAACAGTCTCGAGAATACGCCCGTGAGCATTGCGCCTATGCTTCTGTTTTCTTCCGTTTGCGTCGGATGATCTACTCCGGAACGTGTGCGTACGTCTTCTTTCCCCTGTGCGGATGTTTCGGCCCTCCGACTTTCCGCGCCCGAGGTACCTCTCGTTCCGGAGTAGCGGCGGTAGAGTGGCTCCAAACATTCACGGCAAGCGCCCCTATCGGTCATAAACAACGTGAGCATATTGTCGCAGAGAGTACCGAGCACGGTCGGCTTACCGTCGGTTCGCGACAACATTCCGTCCGGTATGGTTTCGATTGTGGCGAAGTACCCCTGCTCGCCTCCCTGCAGAAGGGCCGACATGATACGGAGCGTGGCTTGGCGCGTATGTTCGTCTTCCTTCCTAAAGATTGTGTGCATATCACGGGTGATGTCATCGATCTGCCCTTTGCGTCGCGCCTCTTCCGCGTCCTTATCCGTCTCCGTCGGACGCCTTTCCGGTTGCCCGGCGACAGGCATGTTCGCATGTGGTACGCCCATGTCTCCGCCCCTTTGTGTCGGATCGCCTACTTCGGCTCCCCCTCTTTCCGTATCCGAGACGGAGCTCGCTTCGCAACGGTGGCGGTAGCGGTGGAATAGTGTTGTCAGAGTAGAGTAAGCCGTTCTATCGGTCAGAAAAAACATGTACATATTGCCGCACAGAGTACCGAGCGTGTTTGGCTGACCGTCGACCGTCGACAACTTCTTGTCCGGTATCCTTTTGACCAGGGCAAAGTACTCTTCCTCGCCTTCCTGTAGAAGGGCCGACATGACACCGAGCACGATTTGGTGTGCGTCTTTGTCCTCCTTCTCAAAGATATTGCGCGTACCGCGGGTGACGGCGTCGACGAGCATGTTGCGTAGTCTCTCCTCTTGTGCACCCCCGTCTACCGTCGCTCCTCCGATCGGCCGACTCGCGGATGTGCCCGCGTGCATTGTGCCCATACCCCTGCTACCCCCGTCCCTTTGTGTCGGATAGTCTATTCCGGCACCCCTACGTACGTTCTCTACTCTGTTTGCGGATGTTTCGGCTCCCCGTCTTTCCGTATCCGAGACGGCGCCCGCTCCGGAGAAGGTGTGGCCACGTGTATGTTGTATAGACATGATATATATCCCAATTGTTTAAAAAAGACACCATAACGGGGTCATTATAACACATAATTATTAAAATTTGCGAATAAAAACAAGTTTTATATTTGCGTGCCACGATGTCCGTCTTCGCATCTCGGCTTTTTGCTCCTATCTACCTATCTATCTTATATAGTATAAAGTAGTTAATATGTGTTCACCGGAATCCGTAAAAGGAGGCCCCCGGCTTTAGCCGTGGGGAGGTTCGGCTTTCGAGAGAAGAACAGGTAAAGTTCGATTCTCCCGTTGCCCCGAATTTTCCATACTTGTCATCGGTCATCGGGTTCACGGTTGTCCGGATCGGTCCGGATTCACGAGTCGTACCTCCGGGAAGCGGCGACGGGGAGAGGAGCCGATAGGGAAGCGATCGGTATGAGTACGGCTCTCAACCATTGCCCCGCGCGCCCCGAGTATGTCCGCACCGTGTTCGGCCACGGCTCCGTGCGTACGAGTCGGTCGCATCCGTTCCGCACGTGTCTGCAGATCACCCGCAAACTCACTCGCCACTTTCCACTCTTGCCATTGCCTCCTATTCGTATTCTCGAGATCCCTCGTCATCATTATCAAAGGGATCGCCGTCAAGGAACTGTACCCCGCAAACGCCACGGGCCGAAGATCCGTTCCTCCGAGATAAAAGATCTTGATCAAGCCGACGACTTGCAACACATGTGCCGAGATGATGCCTATCATACACGCTCGGTGTAAGTAACCCCACCCGTGACTCCGGCTTATTTCTGATGAGATCTGCTTACGAACCGTATCTATCCTGTTAACCAAACGGTCGAGGGCATCGGTAGTAGCCGGTGTCGGACCATCGGCCTCCATCGTACCCACCAACTTCTCGATTGCTCGCAACTCGTCCATAACTTCCCTGCAACTCGTCATAAGAGACACCCTCCTTTCTTTCTATCCGACATCACATACGGGAGCCTGCGCACGCACAACTCCCGAATTACGCAACATTGTTCACCATCGCGACCGCGGTCGTTCGACCCTGTCCGGATGCACAACGTCACACTTCTGCGGAGCAATACTCGGGCAACGACCGGCATCGGGTATGGTGCTCGACCGTTTGCCCCGCACGCCCCGCAGACAATCTAAGCACTCGCGGTTCGCATCCGTTCCACACGTGTTCGTAAACCATTCGCGAACCTATCCGTTGCCTTCCATTCTTGCAATCTCCCCTCGTGCGCCTTCTCGTAGGTTGTCGACAGACTCCACAAGCGGGACACGATCAAGAAGGAGAGCGTCATGCACCCCACGGATAGGGGGTCCGCCTCCTCGCCGGACGCAAGAAATCCGGCTAAGCAGGCGACCTGTATCACCTGTCCCAAGGCGGCGCACATCCTCCACATTCGTTGAAAGCTACACCCCACGTCATCCACCCTTGCCCCGGATGCGATCCGCTCACGTGTCTTGTCGATCTCCTTGACCAAATCGCTAAGGGTACCGGGAGAAGCCGACCGTACACCGTGCATCTCGATCCCATCCACAGTCCGCCTTATCGATTCCAAATTACCCATAACCGCGCTGCAATTTGCCATAAAGACAACTCCCACGTAGCATGTATTTCTACAACATCCG
>JAPOVA010000030.1 GCA_026708385.1 Simkaniaceae bacterium
CTACCCTCGATCAATGCCCCCGCCTCTTTCCGGACGCAGGGTTCGGGCTTCCCTTGTAGTAATCGGGCCTCCAAAGCGTTCCGGATCGCGGATACGATTTCAATCTCCTCTCGTACGTCCCGAGAGGTAATAGTAACGCCCCTCGGGATGCTGTCCGTGGGGGGGAGCTCTCCGCTCTCCTTTTTCGGAGAGGAGGAGGGGGCTCTTTTTGCGTGAGGAGAGGGGAAGGGGAGAGGGGTGAGGAAGGGGTTATCCGGATCTTCGTCAGGTTGATACGGTACGACCGAGGTCGGATGAGGGCCTTCCGGTGAGACCGGTTCCTCGTCGGCGTTTTCCGCAAAGACCGTTTGCCATATTTCGTCGAGTAACTTCCGCTTACCCTTTGAGAGGGAGTGTACGGAGGGGAATCGATCCGGTTCTTGCAAGACGGCCCGCAAGATCATTCGAGCTGCTACAACATCGTGCATGTGCTCGTACTTGGAAGTGCGGATAACGAAAGAGAGGTTCTTTCGTGCCGGATTCTCAGTATCGCGAGCTATGTTGTAGTAGTCGAGAAAGTGCGAGACTAAGGGGAAGGGACGGAATATGTGGGGCATGGGAAGGTCTTCATTCGACAAGGTGAAACCGAAGCGTTCCCACCTGTCGAATTCTTTCCACAAACGCATGGTCTTGTTCTTGTAGGGGGCGTTTATCCCCACTTGTCCTTGGAATGCGGTGGGTACGAGCTTCATTGCCAACGCCTTTTCCTCAGCCGTTAGGGCAAAGGGGAAGACATTGTTGGCTTGACACAGGTAGTTCTGCAAGTCATGCTCCAGAGCCCTCGAGAGCACATCCCGTAACAAGGGAGGGGTGGTACCGGAGCTGTCCAAGACAAAGAGGAACAACCGGATGCGTAGTGCTACCGCTTTGGGATGTTTGTCACATGTCTCTCCACCCGCATGCCGGGTATGCCCGCCCCCACAATACGGGCCATACGCAATATCATATAGGGTACGCCCACATGTGTCACCCTCCTCGGGCGACACCCCGATATCGGCAAGCTCCGCATTTTTGGTTTGAGAATTTCTTTTTAGGGCGTCAATCAACCGGGAGGCTGTCGTAAAGTGCCCGGTCCTGAGGGCCAAATATATGGCATAAAGGAGCTCTCCGGAGCTTACGAGGGATTCATCGATTTCTCCCTTCTCGTCCAAGAAATAGAAGAAAAGGGAAGAGGCATATCCGGACTGCTCCATGGGAGGGGTATCGAAGAGCGTCGGGGGGGTCTCGGAGTGAGCGAGACTGTCGTTCGTCATATAGACAATCCGCTTACCCATCTCGTTTCGCAAGAGGAGATAGTGGGTGGCCGGTTCGAATAGGGGGCAGAGTGTGTCCGGATCCAAGAAAAAGCCGGGATGTTTTGTGCTCATCCACCTCTTTCCGTCGAATTGAAAAGAGAAGTTCCACCTTCGGTATTCGGCTACTACGATCCTTCCCTCCGCATTTTTCCACAAAAGGAGATCATTGCGACCTGCGATTTTCGCGAGAAACGACCCCCCTTCCGTGCAATAAGGGGATTTGTCTCGGGTGAGAAAGGTTCCCGTTCGTTTTCCTTTTTCCAACCTTTCGATGTTCGTGCCGTCATAGAAGTAGACCGGTTGTTTTTCTCCTTTCCGAAAGAAAAGATAGTGCACCACTTTGTCGGATTGGAGAGTGTAGCAGTCCAAGTCCGGTGCGCAGAAGATGGGAAAGTATGGGTGATTCAACGGCATTTTCGTGCGTTTCTTCTTCCGATACACACCTGCAAAGGGGGGGGTATCGATTCGTATCTCTTCGTACACCTTCGGGACGATCGTCGGTTGTGTCGGAAAGATATGGAGGTATCCGTATAGGAGGCGTAGTTCCTCCTGAGAAGAGTCCGGCAACATACACCTCTTCACCTCTTTCTTGACCAAATCACCGTATTCCCTCTGCTTGGAGGTGTTGGTGAAATAGGGTACCAGCATGAGAAGGACACTACCCGTTTCGTATGCAACGTATGCGTCGCTACGCAGAAGGCGCTTTGCTCTTTGTATAAAAGAGGCGTACGCATCTTCTTTTACTCGCGATCCCTCCTTGCTTCTGAGAAAGTACGCGAGGGCAACGCCCTCTACGAAGAGCAAAAACGGTACGTAGTCGCCAAGGTCGTGCTTTTCTGCCTCGTTTTCCGTTTCCCTCGTAAATGTGATCAGACGGAGTAGTTGTTCGGGAGCGCATTGCATGGCCCGTACGAGGAGATGGCAGGTTTTGCTTCCGAGAAGATTGCGTTTTTCCCCCCTTTCTTGTTTTCGCATGTGGTGAGTTTGCGTGAGAAGTGCCAAAAGTGCGGTTCTCGATTCGGCATGTCGTAGAGAATGGGGGAAACGTTTGAAGTGTGAGATGATCGTATCGATTGCCAACTCTTTTTCTTCGGTGCAGGCCAAAAGACCTATGATTTCTTCGTGGGAAAGGGTGGCCTCACCGGTGTGTACCTTCCGTGTGCAGAGAAGGTGTGCGTTTTCTCCGGCTTTTTCATATGTCGGGAGAAATGAGGTACGTACCCCTTCGGGAACTATCGATAACCGGGAATCGGTGATCGTTGCGGGCAATCTCCTGCTGAGCATCCATCTCATGGGATTGGTCACGTAACCGTGATGCAATGCCGGATGGTTCTTGGCCCGGAGATTGATGCCATTATGGGACGCGAGGCGTACATCGCTCTCCTCCTCAAACATGATTGCTTGATTGATAACCTTCCCGGTCCTTACCACCTTGCCTCCCTTGTTGTCCTCTTCGGCAGCAAACGTTATGAGAAATGCGCCCCATAAGGTATCGAGTTCGCTGATATAGGCAAATTGTGGCACTTCCTCTGCGAGTGCCCCTTCTTCGGCCATCCCCGTGCCCAGTATTTTCCAAGCCCACAGTGTTCGAGCTGCCACGTCGGTTCCTTCATCCCGCTCCCTTATGTGTATGGGGTTCGATAGCTCTCGACCCTGCGCATACCAAGCGGCAAACCTTTTTCGAGCGTTATCGTTCAAAGCCATGATGTCTCGGATGTATGCGATATGGGGCGCTTTTTCCGTGAGTTGCTCTTCGTACATCGACCGTAAGTGGGTGGTGCTTCGGAAAGATGATACCACCCCCGCTCCGGTAAGGGGTGGATACTGTTTGACGTGTAAGGAACACAGATAGTCTGCGGCTTCCGTAAACCGGATGGCAACATCGGGGTCGAGGGGTCGTACTAAATCAAATGCCGGAGAGTGAAAAACATCCCGTATGCGTGCCACGTAGAAATCGGTAAGGGGCAAGTTCGATCGGCATTTTTCTCGGAGGGATAAGACATACTTCAGACACACCATGTCGGTGACGAAGATGAGGGCGAAATCTTCGGGACTTAAAGGTGTCTGTAGTCGGATCAGGTGATTTCTCACACGATGAAGGCACTCAAATATCCGTTTCGCCGTTTCATCGTCTTCCCTAACGGGATCACTGAAGGGGGGCAGAGTAACGAGCACCTTTCTGAGGAAACACACCTGATCCTTATGGGGGAGTTCATGGAGGAATGCGTTATAAGTAAGACTTGCGACATACGCGAGTTTGGCGTGAAAGCTTTCGGGTATTTCGGCCATTCCCACACTATGTTGCCGGTCTTGTGCGGGTGCGAGGCATGGCGGTTTGCCGGGCTCCCTTTCCCGGATCGGCCATGCCGGAGAAAAGGGGACCGTACGTTTCTCTCTTTCCCCCTCCCTTTTCGTCACCGTTTCGGCCTCTTCGACCGAGAGGCGTACCTCTCTGATGAGCAAAGGGTCACTCCGATGGTGCTCTCCGTATTGTATCATTCGTCTGGTCAGATGGGCTCCGGCATCCCCGAGCACGGATAGGTTCACGCAGGGATTCCGTGCATACACCCGTAAGAGATGAGCGGAGAAGGTGAAGAGGAAAGGTTTTACCTCTTCTTCCGGGATAAGGTCCCGGATGACCGTCTTGATTCCGGAAAAGAAACAGGTGCCCCCGTATTGCGGTTTAACCGGTCTTCCGTACGGATCTCCCTTCCCTCCCGGCCATTCGGGAAGCAGGATGTCGTAAAAGTCGGCGATGGTAAGGTCGGCCGACTCACCGTTTTCTCTCTCGGGTTTGTATAGAGCGAGGAATATCTGCCAAAAGCTGTGTTCCTTCAACGTGTCGATCGAAACCGGCAAGAGGGATTGTTTCGGACGAACTCTCTCCCTTCCATGGCGATCTATCACGATTGTGGCTCCCTCTCCTCGGTTGAAGATGTCGGCCGAGACCATCTCTCCATCTATCCGAAAGAGGATAAAAATTACATGTCCCCCCGTCTCTCCCTTGAGTCGTGTTTGATATCCCGAGGGTACGATAACCGTTCCCTCCTTTTGTAATAATTGAAGCAACCGTATACTAAAATTTTTATGATCGTTTTTCAATATATCTATTAGACCTTTTGCATGCATAATACCGGTTAGGTGTTTATTCAATGTGCATAGGCTTTTGTCGGAAATCTTCGGTTCCTTGCCCGTACGTTTCATGCCCCGGACAAATCCGATCATATGGGCGATCGCGTCCCCAAGGGTGGGGGTGACGAACGCATTACCCATAAAATCGGCATGTACGATGGCAAAGAGAGACTCCACACCGGCAACACGACCGGCGGTACGTATCATTGATGATCCGGCCGGCCTTTGTGTCATCGGATCGTAGGTCTGATTACCGGTAATCGTTGTTTGTATTCGCTCCGACATATCTCATGTAAATATTTAAAAACAGTCAAATTATATAAACTATCCGTGACAGGATACTAACATATTTTAATAATTGAAGCAACCGTATACTAAAATTCTTATGATCGGTTTTCAATATATCTATTAGACCTTTTGCATGCATAATACCGGTTAGGTGTTTATTCAATGTGCATAGGCTTTTGTCGGAAATCTTCGGTTCCTTGCCCGTACGTTTCATGCCCCGGACAAATCCGATCATATGGGCGATCGCGTCCCCAAGGGTGGGGGTGACGAACGCATTACCCATAAAATCGGCATGTACGATGGCAAAGAGAGACTCCACACCGGCAACACGACCGGCGGTACGTATCATTGATGATCCGGCCGGCCTTTGTGTCATCGGATCGTAGGTCTGATTACCGGTAATCGTTGTTTGTATTCGCTCCGACATATCTCATGTAAATATTTAAAAACAGTCAAATTATATAAACTATCCGTGACAGGATACTAACATAAGACATTACATATGTCCGGGAATATCGTTCCGTCGAACACCGGAGAGGAGGTATCCGATCAATATCTTATCTCCCGCACGCCGACTCGCGTTCTTCATTTTCCCTCGTGTGTTTGTATGGAACCGGCGGAAGAGGATAGATATGATATGTCCTCTCGATCGTGCAACGTACCCCGAAGGTATGGCAACTACTTCTTGTTGCTTTAAAGTTGCACTAACTATCTACTACATTCTCCGTAATTACCTTGATACTTGTTTATGAAACCGATTATGCATAAAGTGACGGAGAGGAGATTGCCCGTAAAATCGCCATGAGGGACCGGGTCGGATGCACTGCGGCCAAGCCGTATTTCGCGTCGTAGATGATTGCCGTTCTAATTTCTCAGAACACATTATCGTATGTGTATTCTGATTTAAATAAATTGTTTATCGAACGGTTTTAGCATCCCAAGTGGCTTTCGCGTTGCGGATCGTATTGCAAAGTGCGGAACCATACGGATCAAGTCCGATCCCCGATCCGACCCGAGCTAAGTAGCGAACGACAGCGTCGATGACCCGCGGCGTACGGTTCCGGTGATTGTCTTTGTATCATACCTGCGCCTATTTACCGGATCGTATCCCTTGCTACGGGTAGCCGTTGCTTGTACCCTGTCCGACATATTTTACATAAATACTTAATTGTGTGTGACTTGATGGAGTCATTTTCCTCAATGATCGGGGAACATCGTACGTAGAAATCGGCCTTCTCGTAGGCTAAGCAAATCGGGGAGCCGGTCGGGTCCGCGCCAATAACCCACACCCCGCATTTTGGTGACAAGGTCTTGCTCGAATCTTCGTATGTGCTTCTCATATCTCCGCGTCTCGCAGTCATATTCCATAGCTACACAGCCACTGCACCGAACCTGTTCCCTTTCCTTCTGCGTTGCACATTTGTCGATCAGCTCAAGATATCTCTTGGCTACATCGCGATTGGTGATAAGCCGGACGATCGTATCATATCTCCGGGACTCTTCCGGAAAAAGAGTTGCCTGCCCGCGGGATTGTGCCGTTTCGAGAGCCGTTTGTCCGTTTGCATCGGGACGGTTCACATCAACACACCGGTAGAGAAGAAGAGCTACTATGTCCGGGTGTCCTTGGTCGCTTGCTTCCACAAGAGCCCTTCGTCCCCCTTTATCGGAGTCATTCACACCGTAACCCAATGCAAGCAGATAGGTCACACACTCCGTATGTCCGGATCTGCTCGCCCGCGTAAAGGCCGTCCACCCGTCCCCGTCCGCAAGATGGATGTTGGCACCGTATGTGCGTAGAAGCCGCATCATATCCGTCTCCCCCCTCTCCGCAGCCAGCACGAAAGGTAGGCGCTTCTCACCATCGGCAAGATTCGGATCGGCACCGTTGTCAAGGAGGAAGGCCGCATTCTCCCTCTGTCCTTGGCTGATTACCCATGTAAGGGCCGTCCATCCACCATCCTTGTTATCGGGACGGTTCACGTTGGCACCGCGAATACATAGATATTGCATAATATCCGTGCGTTTCCGGTATACCGCCTGCATGACGGGTATGCGCTTCTCACCATCGGCACGGTTCACATCGGCATCGTTGTCGAGTAGGAAGATCACACTGTCCGTATGTCCCCGGTTGCTTGCCACCGTAAGAGCCGTCCATCCCCACAGACCGACGCGATTCGTGTCGGCACCGTGTGTACGTAGAAGTTCCATAATCTTCACGTATCCGCCCTCCGCTGCCCGTACGATAGGCACTCGCCCCTCTTTATCGGCGAGGTCCGCATTGACACGGCAACCGAGTAGGAAGGCCACACATTCCGTATGCCCCCGGTTGCTTGCCACCGTAAGAGCGGTCCACCCGTCCCGATCGACGAGATTCGGGTCGGCCCCGTACTTATATAACCATTCCATAATCTTCACGTGTCCGCCCTCCGCTGCCCGTACGATAGGCACTCGCCCCTCTTTATCGGCGAGGTCCGCATTGACACGGCAACCGAGTAGGAAGGCCACACATTCCGTATGCCCCCGGTTGCTTGCCACCGTAAGAGCGGTCCACCCGTCCCGATCGACGAGATTCGGGTCGGCCCCGTACTTATATAACCATTCCATAATCTTCACGTGTCCGCCCTCCGCTGCCCGTACGATAGGCACTCGCCCCTCTTTATCGGCGAGGTCCGCATTGACACGGCAACCGAGTAGGAAGGCCACGCATTCCGTATGTCCCCGGTCGCTTGCCGCCGTAAGAGCGGTCCACCCCTCTTCGTCGGCAAGATAGATGTCGGCATGACCCTTATGATATAGCAATTCCATAATCTTCACGCACCCCCCTTTGGCTGCCTGTACGATAGGTACCCGCTCTTCTCTATCGGCAAGATTCGAATCGGCGCCGTTGTCAAGGAGGAAGGCCACGCTCTCCGTATGTCCTCGGTCGCATGCTATCGTAAGGGCCGTCCATCCCCACAGACCGATGCGATTCGGGTCGGCACCGTGTGTACGTAGAAGTTCCATAATCTTTACATATCCGCCCTCTGCCGCCCGCACGATCGGCACGCGCTCCTCTTTATCGGCGAGGTCTGCATTGACACGGCAACTGAGTAGGAAGGCCACACATTCCGCATGTCCTCCGATGCTTGCCGCCGTAAGGGGCGTTAACCCATGCTGACCGGAGAGATTCGGGTCGGCATCGTGTGTGCATAGGAGTTGCAAAATCTTCACATATCCGTGGTACGCCGCTCGTACGCAAGCTACACGACCCTTGTTGTCGGCGAGGTTCGGATCGACACCGTTGTCAAGCAGGCAAGCCACACTCTCCGTCTCCCCCCGATCGCTTGCGAGTGTGAGGGGTAGCCACCCTCGGCCATCGCAATGATCCGGGTCGGCACCGTGTTTGATCAGAAGTACGACTATCTCTGTTTGTCCTTCGGCACTTGCCTGTGTAAGAGCCGTTTGTTCATCCTGACCGCGGAGGTTCGGATCGGCACCGCGATGCAACAGTAGTTCCACGACTGCCGTGTGTCTGCCGTATACGGCCCGCACCAGAGGTATGCGTCTTTTGCCGTCGGCACGGTTCACATTGCAATTCCGGTCAAGTAGGCAAGCCACACTCTCCATGCGTCCTCGAGCGCTTGCCCATGTACAGGCCGTCCACCCCCCCTGATCGACATGGTACATATCGACACCACGACGGTCGATCAGATGTTTCATAACCTTCGTGCGCCCTGCATCTGCCGCCTTCGTAAGGGGTCTCATGTGTGCGAGATGTGCGCGATACGTCGCATCGGTAAGATTGACGGAGGGTTCCTTTTTCCTTCCGAAAAGACCGGATACCCGGTTCAATATGCCCATGGCCAACGAAGCCGTCACGATTACCCCGCACTTACCCGAGATAACAACACATCACATGCGTTGTTCCGGTCACAGTATACGATATTTGCGTGTAATGTACAACAGTGTGGATGTGTTGCGATCCGCATTCCGCAACTTCATCGTTCCGAGCTCGAATATGTACGACTCACGTTCGGGCTTCTTGTTGTTTTCCTCTGTCGTTTCGTACGAGTTCGTCGGGTGTTCTTTGCCTCTCCTCTCTTGCTCCGCGCCGAGCCTTTGGACGGATCGGGCGATTCGGAAGGGGGGTGATCCCGATTTTCCTTCGGGAAAGTGAGGTTGTTTTCCGAAAAGGGGGCGGGAAACGGTAACGAAGTGGTGGGCGAGGGTAGAATACCGACCTCTAACCGGAAGGGGAGCGGTTTCGTTTTTCTTCGAGGAAAATGAGACCGTTTTCCGAAAAAGAAACGGGGGAGAATGGGGTTCCTCCCTCCGTAAATAGTTCAAAACGGCTCATATAACTACGAAACCGGCTCCGTAGATATTCTTCCCGCACCCTCGGTTCCAGGTCGTAGATCTCCCGATCGCTCGCATCCGACATCAGCACGCGAACGTAGTGGTCTTCAAGCTTTTTCGGGTTGACGAACCGGATGCTCGAGTCGCTACGTACCCCTTTTTTTTCCGGTGCGACGGTGATGACGAGTTCTATTCTTCCCTTGGTGATTTCCAGAAAAAGGGGGCTGACACCTTTGGCGAAAAGGGGGCGCTTGACGGAATACAATCCTCTTCGTTGCATGAGTAAAGGCTTAGGGTCGAGACGTAATGTATCGGGGTTGAGCGTTGCCCCGGTCTCCGGAGGAAAGAAGAGTGAGACGGGCAGGGAAAAGCCGATGCCGAGCATTTCCGAACGGAGAAAATCGATCCGAAGGAATTTCATGTCCGGATCGTTGATCTCGAAGGGTACCGAAGAAAGACCCGAGAGAAACACCTGTTTTCGGTGATTGGGAACGAAGTAGCTGACCACATCTCCCTGCTTTTTCTGTGTGGAAAGGTGGGGATCATCCAATTGCTCTTTGGAAATGTCGTTGAGATTGAAGGTGAGCTTGACCCCTTTTTTGCTCAATTTTTTGACCGCCTCTTCGGGACCGCTGACGGTAATGTAGAGTTTGCGGGGCCAAATATCGAGAAACAGATAGCCGTCCGGTGCCTTCCCGATGGGCTGCGTAATGATGACGGGAATCTTTTCCGTAAGGACTCTCGTGAGTTTGATCAGCACGTTCCGGGCCGTTACTTTGCTGATTCTTCCGGCCACGTCGGCAGAGGAACGGTTGAACCGGATGTTGTGTTTGGAGACGGTCGCAATCCACTCATCCTGTTTTCCGGAGGCATCGAACAGCACCTCGACATTATCCCGTGTCAGCTCATCCAGAAAAGACTTGTTCCCCGTAATGATCAGGTTGATGCCCCTCTTTAACGTGCCATCTTCCCGAATACCCGTAACCGTTTTTCCGGCAGGTATATGTTCGAGACGAATGGGAACGTTGAGGAGGGTTTTCGTGGTTGTAAGAGATCTGTCGATGAGAAACCAGATACCGATGGCGAGACAGGCGGCGACACATTTTCGGGGCCAATTCCGGATGAACCATGTATGAAGAAGTACTTTCATCTCTTGAGCCGGTCCTTGAACGGAAAGCGGGATTGCAAGGTTTTCCTGACGGGGGGGTTGAAAATGCTCCTGAGAATCCCTTTGAAACGGTCGATCTTGACGCCTCGCGTCATGATGCCGTCGCGTGCGATCGACACCTTCCCCGTCTCTTCGGATATGACGATCAGGAGGGCATCGGTGAGTTGACTGATGCCGAGCGCGGCGCGGTGTCTCGTGCCCATCGATTTCGCAATCTGCGAGGTATCTTCCGCAAGGGGGAAGATGACGGAAGCGGCGACGACGGTGAGACCTCGGACGATAACCGCTCCGTCGTGTAGAGGGGTGGTGGTGATGAAGAGCGATTCCAGTAACTCGGGTGAGAAGTCACCGTTGATGAGAATCGCCTTGAGGGCGAATTCGTTGAGGGAATCTTCCGTCTCCAAGGCGATGAGGGCACCTACGCTTTTGTCCGCAAGTCGGTACACCGAAGTGGCAAGCTGGTCGAGGAATTTATCGATTTCACTGATCTCTTTATATCGCTTTCCCTTTACGCTTAACCGGGAAATGGCGACCCGTAGTTCGGGTTGAAAGATGATCAGAACCGCAATGACCGCAAACCGGGACATGAGAACCATGAGTCTTCTGAGAGTGGGAAGGTTGAAGAAGGTTGCGACGATAAAGATAAAAAGGAAAGCAAAAAAGCTTACGCAGAGATCAATGGAACGAGCATTCCAGAAAAAGGAGAGAATGTAGTTGAGAATGACCGCAATGACCAAAATCTCTATGAAGGGGGTGAACGAATAGTAGAGTGTCATAAGCCCGCTTAAGGTGATTGCCCTCCAAGGAGTACTACTCGTCCATCGTACCGGCTTACTGTTTTGTACGCACCTCGAACCTATTCGGATCGGTCTTCATTGAGGTTTCGAAAAGAGGAGATAATGAAGGGAATACCTATGATGACAACGAGGATAGCGATTAAGAATCCCTCATAGAGAAGCACGTTCCCCGTTCCGAACCGGACCGGGGGGATGAACGCGACGGTAAAGGCAAAAAGAGAGGCGACAATACCGCAACTTCCCGCAATCCACATGCCGACATTGCCTCCGGGTACCCTGTACGGGCGTCGTATTTCGGGATGTGAATAACGGAGTCGTATGGCGGCCGAAAACATGATGACGTACATGAGAAGATAGATTTGGGAGGCGGTGGCGGTCAAAACCCAATAGGCGGCACTTATGTCGGGAGTCCATAGAATGATGAAGGAACAAGTCGTAACGATGATGGCCTGTAAGAGCAGTAGATAGGTAGGCATACCGTGTTTATTGAGGTAGCTGAAGAGCGGGGGAAGATGTCCGTGCATCGATGTCGTGTGGAGGGCCTTAATCGGTCCGATTAACCAAGAGTTGATCTCCGCTACGGCCCCGAAGACGAGGAGTATGGCCAAGGGGGGAAGGAGGGCGTCGAGACCGTATGAGGTAAGGTAGAGTCGGAGTGTTTCGATCAACCCTGCCGCAAGGTTGATCTCGTGCGGAGGAATGACGACGGCGATGGCCAACGATCCGGGAACGACCAGCAGAAGGACGATCACCACCGATAGAAAAATGGCTCGGGGATAGCTCCTTTGCGGATCTTTCGTCTCTTTGGCGTATGTGGCCGTCACTTCCATCCCGGCAAAGGAGAGGAAGAGACCCGCTAAGAAGACGAGATTGTCGAATCGTACCAAATTCGGCAAGAGGAGAGAGGGCGTAAAGGGAATTTGCACGGGATGCCCCGAGAGTAACCATATGCAGGCAAGGGCAATGATGAAAAAGCCGGGAATGATCGTGCCGGCAAAGACACCGATGCTACTTATGAGGCCGGATGTTTTGATACCGAAGTAATTGAAAAATGTCATCCCCCAGAAAAGGGTCAGCACGACGGCATGGATGAAACCCTTGGAGGTGGCCAAATGTCGGTTGAACGTGTAGGCGCAGGTCGTGGCGATAAAGGTCAGGATGGTGGAATACCACGTGAAGTTGTGTGTCCACTGCAACCAGATGGCGAGAAATCCCCACCGTTTTCCGAAAGCCTCTTTCACCCAGGTATATATGCCTCCCGAGGAGGTGCTCCATCCCGTAGCTAATTCGGCTGAAATGAGGGAGGAGGGGAGAAAAAAGAGGAGGGCCGTGACGACAAAGAAAAACACCATCCCGTAACCGAATTCGGCGATCAGGGGGAGGTTTCGAAGGCTGACCATGACGGAGATGTTGAGCAATACGAGGAAGAAGGTCGAAAAGATATGCTTGGGGGGCGTCGGTGCCATGCGGAGTACCTCCTACCGTCTCGTGCGGTCGATCGCTGATCGGCGGACATTGCAGGATTCGATCGCCCGGCGATGACACGGGAGTCGAAGACAATCTACGGATACGTTTCCGGGGCCGAATGTCCTCTCCGAAGAGCCGAGGATCGTAGCGGACACCTGTCGAAACCAACTGCACGGGGCCGGTCATCGTGTGTTCGCGTGACGGCAATGATCGACATGCACGACACGCGAATGTACCTCGGAGCGGAAAAATTTTCAATAGTCTCCGGTAGACCTCGCGAAGGTTGCCATACCTTCGGCGAAGGCCGAGAAGGCGGATGCATGCAGGTCTGATTTTGTGAGACGCGCTCAGCGTTTCGCGTTCCGTGACTCGACCCTACGTTTAAGCCGGTCTCGCAACATATCCTCCGGAATGACTTGTTGTCATCCGGGGAGAGGCGGTCCGACTACCGGTTTGGGCCGATTCGGGGTCGATGTCCGGAGCGATGAGGCCCTTTACCCACCTCCTTTTGTTTGGCAACCCTTTCCAAGACGTCTCCTATAGCATCGAGAACATCGAGCTCTCCGGGAGGGGGGATTCACCTACTTTCCCCTTTGTTGCTCTTCGGTCAAAGTCCGCCGCTTTTCGCTCTTCACCGGCATGCAATAGGGATGGCCTTCGCGAGTTTGTTCCTCTGCCCGGACGTTTATCCGACCCCGTTTGGAGGAAGGTTGTCGTTCGGGAGGAAGGTAATCGGAAAAGAGGATCGGTCTTTTTCCTTCCCCGAGATCCGCCGAAAACACTCTGTGGTCGAATATGCAGTCATGTGAGCATCCGGTGTTACGGTGTCAATGTTCGGATGAGTTGTATACTTTTCCATTATCCGGTTCGAGGGGTCGGACCGGTCCGCAAGGTCGGCACCATATATTTCCTCTTATCCGAGGTGTCCTATTTCGGACATCTCTTACGTGGGGGGGAGCTGATTCTCGACTTCTCCCCTCTCCACATGAGGAACCCGTACATCGAGGTTCTCCTCCGAATACACATCGAGGTCCACACCATAGATCCTCTCTCTTTCCTCTTCGGATGCACCCGAAACTCCGTCCCACTCCGGAAGGGTAAGGGTAGGTGCTTCATGAGCCGGTTTACAAAGCTCGACCCGTTCTCCGGCAGCGACAAGGCATGGGGAGTTCTTCCAAGGGGTAGCGGCACTACGTATCTGAGGTGCCCCATTTCGGAC
>JAPOVA010000007.1 GCA_026708385.1 Simkaniaceae bacterium
AAGGAGAAAACCGTAAAGAGAAGTGGGTCCGAGAAAGAACAGATTGTACGGACTGTGAAAGAAGGAGATGCGTCAGGGCAAGTAGGAGAATTATGTAGGCGTCATAAACATTTCTACAGGCACACATTACGATTGGCGATCGAAGTATGGCGGTTCGGAACCCTCTGAGCTGCGCCGGCTGAGACGTCCTGAGGAAGAAAACAGCAAATTGCAAAAACTACTTGCAGACGCACAGCCGGATATCTTGGCCACGAGAGTCCGTTCGAAAAAATGGTAAGCCCGCGGGATGGGAAATAAGCCGTGCTCTACGTAAGATCGCGACGTAAGGTCGGCGAGAGCAGAGCCTGCGGGCTGATCCGGGCAAACCGAACGACAGGTAGGTCCCGTACGAGAAAAGGAGATGAAACATCGGAGATACGTTTGAAGGGGTTGGCCCTCCGCCGAAAGACATACGGGTACCGTCGGTTACACGTACTCCCGGGGAGGGGGGTCCGATTACGTTCGGACGAAAACGGGGCAGGCCGGGGTAGGATGCATCGGTCTTCCCGAGCAACCCACCCGGATAGCCCGGGAGCCCGGGTCCGGAAACATCCGAAGTGTAACCTTCCGTCACGGCTTCCACTCGTGAATTGCCTCATCGAACGTACCTTTTTCTATTTCCTCATGCACCCGGGTGAGTCCCCTCGCCATCAAACAAACGGCACACGCCCCCACTATGGCAGAACCCAAGTCGGTCGCCTCTTCCCGACAATCCGTTTCGGGATGATCTTTGCAAAGCAAATAGCGTTTGTAGAGATAGGCAATCCGACATAGGACATCCGGTTGATCACGCGTAAGGAGATTCCTGCATTCACCTTCAAATGTGTTGAGGGCCGGTATCGATCCCCCTTCCACCGGATGGCCCGTCTCCGTGAGACGTTGCACAAGCGTCACCTTGCGCGGAAAGCTTTCCCGTGTGAACGGTCGCAACCGGATCGTAGAAGAGGTTGTAGCCGGAGCGGGTGTCGTCCCCTTCGAAGGATCTTCGTTCGCCCCGTGACCCCTTGTTCCGTTTGTCCGTTCGATTCCATAGCTTACGACACATCTCGCCCACATGTTTGTAATGAAACTTGTCACTTTTTTTCCTCCCTTTGTTGTCTCTTAGTAGAGACTGCCACAATCTTATGTCATACTTCCAATAAAAAGGCAACCTACGGACCGGTTCGGAACCGCACGGGTACGGTACGACCCCGGCCCCACCCGAACCGGGGCGCAAAACGCCTCCTTATCCCTCCAAAAGCCTCGAGACCGGATCACACGGAAGGCTCCACGGCGGGGGTGATCACGGTTCGGTAAAGAAACGGTCAAACGCCCTTCCATACCTGTTCAATATGTATGATTCGAGCTCCTTCGGGTTCTTCGATTTGTCGTTCGCATCTTTCAGCGCTATGATCCTTAAAACCGCTTGCCCCACCCCTTTTTTACCCGGAAGGTGTCTCAGCGTCACCTTCTCTTCTCCCGTATGAAAGAAAAACTCATGGGGATTACGTCCCCAATTCTGCCTCCCGGAAACCGTAAAGGGAAACCGATTGCTCCTAAAGAGTGACTCCCCGTCAAACAGTTCGGGTAAAAGCTCACGACCGGTGAGAAGGTCAAAGAGGGTCGGAAAGATATCGACATGAGAGGACAAGGTCACCTCCGACTTGCGATCTCCGGACATCCCCGACCCCGGCTTGTAGTAGATGGGAGGTGAGGTTTGCATCCGGCTTAAGTGGGAGGCATGAAATAGCCTCCCCTCCTCCATGAACTCTTCGCCGTGATCGCCCGTAAAGAGAATGCAGGCATCATCATACACCCCCTTTTCCCGCAAACGGCGTACGAAACGGCCGAAGAGAGAATCGACATATGCTATGGCATTCCGGTATCTGTTCTTCACGGGTTCCACTTCTTCGGGAGAAAGCGATCCGATCAAGCGCACATTTTCGGTAGCCACGGGTAAGAATTTGGAAAACTCCCCTTCGGGCCAGCTGTAATTGAAGTGAGTCGAATCCAAGAAGATGAGAAAGAGATTCCCCTCCTTAGCCCATTCCTGATCGTGATCGGCTATAAGGTGGTCCGTCACCCGGCCATCCGTTACGGCCGCCGTCACGGGCACATAATGTGTGTGGATCTTGCAAGAATCGGCCAGTTGCCGATCCTTGCCGAAAATCAGCTCTTCCAACCCGTAGTACTTGAGCTGTGCGGCCGAGTAAAGGCGTATGTTATACCCTAACTTTTTGAAAATGCGAAGGGGAATACTACCCGATTTCCAACGCTCCTTTTTCTTTGCCCACCACATCGGATATTCGGAGTGAAAGATGGCATACCAGGAAAGATGGGTACAGTTGGCATTCGACAGAGTCTTGCCGGCCGGCATACAATCTTCCCTGAATCGGGTGAGATGAGGGGCCGTCTCATCCGTGAGATAATCTTCCCTGAGGCTCTCCGCGATGAAGAGATAGATGTTCGGTTTTTTCTCAAGGGGAGCAAGAGGAAGGGTTTCAACGGCCCGGAGCGCCTCCCTTTCGGGAGGGAACTCTTTCCATGTTCCCGGAATGGTGAGAAACCGGCTTTTCGGCGCGAGGAAAGTGCTCTTCCAAGGCAAAATACGCCGGTAAAAACGCAATTCCTCCACATTGAGCAGGGGTGAAAAGGTGAGGTCGAGGGCAAACAAGGCCAAGGGAACGAGCAGAAGTCCCCTGAGAAGGTGACCGTGGGAGGCCTGCAGAGGCCTTTTCCTCCACCGGGCCGTAACCCGATAGATGATCACGACGGCTACGGGGATGAAGATGAAGACGGTTACGAAGGAGGCGATGATGAAGAGAGGGCTCATTTCCGTCAAAGAGATGAGTTCCACGAGGTTATCCAATGTTTCATCAAAGGCGACATCGATCACGTAGAATAGGGAATGGTCAACAACACGCATGCACAAAAAATCGAGATAGTGCATAACCAAACATAGGCCTGAAAGGACAATAAATAATAGGTAAAAGGCCTTGGGAAGGTATTTTCTGATGATGTTCGCAATAAAAGCTAAGACAAGTACCTCCAAAAGGCTCTGCCCGACACCGTAGAGCAAAAAGTAGATAGGAGGAAACGGAGCATCCTTATGAGCACACACCGCGTGGTGACAGTTAAGACCACAAAGGCCGAAAAACAACAAAACAAAGTAATACGGATTGATGATGAGCCTTTCTCGAATAAATCCGATAATACGATTTTTTCTATCAAACATATATTTGCGCACCTTCAGCTCATAATACCTGTTTTTCTTTTTTTTGTCCTTTCCATGCACATGAGAAAATCTCTTTCATGAATACTCCCTTTCTCATCCAAACCTCGGGTCCCCTTTTCGAAGCGGTGCAGAAAGCCCCCCTCTTCCCTGACGGAAAGACATTCGTCGATAGCTACCCGATCGATGCGCCCGGTACGATCCTCGCCGATTACGAACGGGAAAAGGGGAGAAAATCGTTCGATCTCGAACGCTTCGTAAGGGACAGATTCGTTTTGCCCGGCAACGAACCCCTCCCCGTTCGACCGAATAACACGATGGGGATGACCGAATACATAGAGGCAATGTGGCAGCCGCTTACCCGGACGATGCGTGCCGCTTCCCCTTACGATACGTTGATTTCGCTCCCCAAACCCCACATCGTGCCGGGAGGACGTTTTCGCGAGTGTTTCTACTGGGACAGCTACTTTACGGCACTCGGACTTTTTACTTCGGGACGGGTGTCCCGAGTCAAAGAGATGGCCGAAAACTTCCGCTCCCTCATCGAACGCTTCGGATTCATCCCGAACGGCAACAGAACCTACTTCGCAACCCGATCGCAACCTCCCTGCTTTGCCAAACTTCTTTCCGATTTAGCCGAATCGGACGAAGGGTATGCCCTCGATTACACGGACGTGTTGGAAAAAGAGTATCTGTTTTGGATGGATGAGAGGAAGACGATCCGGATCGGACCGTTCGTAGTCAACAGGTACGACGACACCGAAAACACCCCTCGCCCCGAAGCCTACCTCCGTGAGAGTATCCTCGCCGCGCAAAAGGCTCCCGCTCAATTTTTTCGCATGATCAGGACTGCCTGCGCATCCGGTTGGGACTTCAGCACACGTTGGTTCGCCGATCCCCTCCGCTTTACCTCGATTCGATCTCTCGATGTCATTCCCGTCGACCTCAACTCCCTCCTCTACCGGGTGGAACGGACCTTGATGCGCTTTGCCGAAAAGCGGGGCGAGTCGAATAGGGCAAAGAAATATGCGGAAGCCGCCACACGGAGAAAAGAGGCAATCCGCACTTTATTCGCGAACGAACGTTCCGGTTTTTTTTTCGACTACGATATGAGCAAAAAAGGACCGACGGACATATGGTCGCTCGCCGGTGTCTTCCCCCTTTTCGAGGGCATTGCCACCCCTTCCCAAGCCGAAAGGGTCGCCCACGTACTGCGCACCCGCTTTTTGGTCGAAGGGGGTTTCCGAACGACCTTGCATTCCTCCCCCCATCAGTGGGATAGTCCCAACGGATGGGCACCCCTTCAGTGGGCAACCGTTAAAGGGCTCCTCCGGTACGGATACGAAGATCTTGCCAAACAGGGGGCCCTTCGCTGGCTCGATATGTGCCACGCCGTCTACCGAAAAACGGGAGCCATGTCGGAAAAATACAACGTCCGCACTTGCGCTTCCGATCCCGTACGGGGTGAGTACGATCTGCAAAAGGGATTTGGTTGGACAAACGGTGTGGTTTCGGGGTTCATTGACCTTTTCGACTTAAAACGGTATTAGGGGGGTGTTGGGTTTATTGCCGAAAAATACCTCTTCATCTAGACTCGGCCCGTCCGTAAGGGCGTGCGGGTGTAGCTCAGCGGTAGAGCATCACGTTGCCAACGTGAGGGTCGTGAGTTCGAGTCTCATCACCCGCTTCAGTATATTGTCTCCGGTAGAAGCGAATGAGCGCCATGAACGACGAGAAGGATGCACGACGGGATGAACGGCCGGAAAACCGGGACGGGAAGGACGGGTCGCCCGGATCCCCCCGAGACGACAAGGAAGAATCTCCGGACGAGGTTCTTCGGGCCGACTCCTGCACCTTCACCGTGAAGAAAAAGCCCGCCTGTTTGGTCGAATATGCCGTAACCGCCTTCTCCCCTCTCGTCCGCTCGGCGCGCAAAACGGCGGTCCGTTCCGTAGCGAAGGAAGTTACCCTTCCCGGTTTCAGAAAGGGGAAGGCACCTTCCAAATTGGTCGTCAAACGATTCTCCGCACGGGTGAATGAACGTCACCGACTCGAGATTGCACAGACGGCCTTCGAGGCATGTGTGAAGGTCACAAAGCAGGTTTTGGATCCGGGAACGAAGCTCTACTTCGATGTGAAGAAGTGTTCCCCCGAGGGAGCGGAGCTCCTGTTACGCTTCGAGACACGTCCCGAGGTTCCCTCGGTGAATGTGGAGGGAACGGAACTCTCTTTCACACCCCACCCACCCGTCGATGATAAAGCCGTCGAGGCCGGTATGGAGCGCGTCAGGCGTTGGAACGCCGACTGGGAGACGATTCCGGACCACTCTCCGGAAAAAGATGAGTACGTGGTCGTCACTATCGACATGATCGAGAGCGATCCTCCGGAAAGTATCGCAAAAGAGGTACGCCTCCACTTTCACCGGGACAAAATGGCACGTTGGCTCTACGATCTCACGGAGAACATGAAGGCGGGAGATACCGAGGAGACCCTTTCCGTTCCCGACGCATCCGCTCCCGAAGAGAAACGGGAACACTTCTCCCCCAAGAAGGTACGCGTCACATTGCATGCCGTACAGAAAATGCTTCTACCCGATCTCGACGATGCATTCGCCAAAATCGCCGGGGCCGATACCTTGGATCAACTCCGGAAATCGGTGAAAGCCACCTTGGAAAACGAGAAGGCCCTCTACGACCATCGCGCGAAACGGAATAAGCTCATCGATTACCTGCTGACCGCATACCCTTTCGAACTACCGAACGGGTACGTGCGGAACGCGGTTGACTCCCACATGCGACACATCTTATCGAATCCGGAAGCCGTCAAGGAATTCAAAGCAAAAAAGCCGGAAGAACAACAGGCGTTCCTCCGGGAGGTGTACCGACAATGCGCACACATTCTCCGCCTCATCCATCTCACCATCGGGGTTGCCCGGCAACACGGTGTCACGGTATCGGAAGAAGAGGTGGGAGATTTGGTCGTCCGGCTGGATAAGGAAGATCCCCGACACCGTAGCTTTCCGGAACGGGAAAAACGGGACGGTGCCCGCAACCGACTTATCGAAGATAAAGCGTTGCACCTTCTCTCTTCACAGATCAGATGGCGTGAAGAAGAGGCGAAAGAGGCCTCGCAAGGTTAGTTAGCCGGAAAGGGGGAGAGGTGATCCCCCCTACCCTTTCCACCGGAAACGTTTGCACGCAATAGTTGTTTTGCATAGAATGGGCTCCGGTTGCTCCCGGCCATGGCGGGCCCGCTCCCGGAACGGATGACCGACTACTTACGGAGGATCGTTATGCCCCTTATCCCCTACGTTATTGAAGATACCGGACGAGGTGAGCGGTCGATGGACATCTACTCCCGTCTGCTCAAAGACCGGATCGTGTTTATCGGGACCGAGATCAATGACCAGGTTGCCAATGCGGTCGTGGCACAACTCGTCTTCTTGCGGGCCGAAGATCCCAAAAAAGACGTCAACATCTACATCAATTCTCCCGGAGGGATCATCTCCGCCGGCCTCGCCATTTACGACACCATGCGATTTCTCGGCGTGGATATCAACACCTACTGCATCGGGCAGGCGGCCTCTCTCGGTGCCCTGCTACTCTGCGCGGGAACAAAGGGGAAACGGTTTGCACTCCCCCACAGCCGGATGATGATCCACCAACCGATGGGGGGTATCACGGGTAGCTCTGCCGACATCCACATTCAAGCGCAGGAAATCCTGCATATGAAGACTGCCCTGGCCAAGATCATTGCGGAACACACGGCACAACCCCTGGAAAAGATCATCGAGGACTCCGAGCGAGATTTTTACATGGGGCCCGAGGATGCCGTGACATACGGCCTTATCGATAAGATTGTTGCATCCGATAAACACAGAGAAGAGAAGGTGTAAGAGAACACCAATGCCAAGACAATCCAAAAAGTCGACCGACCTCATATCCTGTTCCTTTTGCGGGCGCACGGAGGAGGTGGTCGAAAAGCTCGTCTCCGGTCAGGATGCCTTCATCTGTGATAAGTGCATTCGTCTCTGTATCGACATTATCGACAAAAAGCCGTTAGAAAAAGAATTCAGACTGCTCAAACCAAAGGAGATCAAGGCCCTTCTGGATGAGTATATCGTAGGACAGGATAGGGCCAAGAAGACCATCGCGGTCGCGGTATACAATCACTATAAGAGAGTGCGCGCCTTCGACACACGTCGCGGAGAGCTCGAGTACAGTAAATCGAATGTCCTCCTTCTCGGCCCCACGGGATCCGGAAAGACCCTCATAGCACGCACTCTCGCCAAGATCTTGGACGTACCGTTTGCCATTGCCGACGCGACAACCTTAACGGAGGCGGGCTATGTCGGAGAGGATGTGGAGAACATCATCCTTCGACTCGTGCAAAATGCCGATTATAACGTTGCCAAAGCCGAACGAGGGATCATCTACGTCGATGAGATCGATAAGATTCGGAAAACCTCGGGCAACGTATCGATTACCCGAGACGTTTCGGGGGAGGGAGTACAACAGGCTCTCCTCAAAATCGTGGAAGGAACTCTCTCCAACGTGCCCCCGAAGGGGGGGCGCAAACATCCCGGCCAGGAATACATCAAGGTCGACACCCAAAACATCCTCTTCATCGTGGGGGGGGCCTTTGTTCACCTCGACAAGATCGTGGCGAAACGTTTGGGCAAAGGGGTGATCGGATTCGACGAGGCGACCGATAAGGAGAACCTGAACCGGACCGAGACCAACTACCTCCTCTCCAAAGTGGAAACCGAGGATCTCGTTTCCTTCGGACTGATCCCCGAGTTTGTCGGTAGATTCAACACCATCGCCAACTGTAACGAACTGACTTTGGATGATTTGGTCCGGATCCTTTCCGAACCGAGAGAGGCGGTCACCAAGCAATATATCAGCCTCTTCGAAGAGGATAACATTACCCTTCTCTTTACCGAAGAAGCGCTCAAAGCCATTGCGACGAAGGCCAAGAAATCGGATACGGGGGCACGTGCTCTAAGGATGATCGTGGAGAATCTGCTCATGGACGCCATGTACGAGGCCCCCTCCGACCCGACAATCAAGGAGGTCATCATCGAAGAGGGATGTGTAACGAGAGGAGAGCCTCCGATCATCCGGCACGCGAAGGAAAAGACCGAAGAACGGACCGGTTAGCAATGCCCCTCACCCCAAGGCATCCGGGACCCCTTCCACCGGCCGTTTCCCCGTCCCGCACTTCCCGTCCCGCACCTAATGATCAGCTCACTTCATCCGGTTCCGGTCTCGACCCGGAGGCGGAAATATCGACGCCCTGATTGCCATAGGGGGCCGGTGAGGAAGTCTCCTCTTCTTCATCCGGGGGGAAAGCGACTGTCGAGAGGTCATCCGAAGACACCCCGAGAAGGTCGGGAAGAACGGGTACACTCCCTCCCTCTCCGTACGATTGCCCCGGAGATTGCCGACCGGTAGCACGTACTCCCGAAACCGTAGCATCGGAGTCATCGGAATCATCGGAGTCACCACCGGTAGAGGAACTACGAGAAGCGCGAGCTCCGGAACATTCGGAAGGGGTAGCACTTCCTCCTTCCGACTCGAGGCGAGGGGCGAGGTCGATCTCCCTGTGCTCATCCCCTTCATTTCGACTTACCTCCTTCCTTGCCCGTATCCTTGCTTGTTGCTCCGCTTTCCGTTCACGTTCGTGTCCTTCCGACTGTTCTTTCAGTTGATCCCGAAAGCCCCGCATCAATGTCGAAAGATCTTCTCGTTGCAGGTTGTTCCCGAGCCTATTTCTCGTACTCTCCATGGCTGCGTCGGTGACGGCGGACATCTGCTCGGTCACCCTCTCCGATGCCGGGTTGAGATAGGCTGCTTTTCCCTTGCGCAACCGGGCGCACTCGACACCCCCTGCGTCCGCGACAACACACTGCCGGCCCGCCGTAGACGCCCAATGCGCCCCGGATAGATCCCCGGGCATCGGTATCCCCTCGGACGCACTCTGCTCGGACTCATCGGTTCCATGCCTCTTGGATTCGTAATAAAGCCGGTGGAGAATGCGCGCATTCGGCCTCCTGCCGGAATCGACGGTCTCATAAAAAAACATAGCCCCCGCTCCTACGGATAGCTTTCTTTTCTCCTTTTCTACCACCTCTCCGTCCTCACCGCGCAACCAAGAGGGGAGTATCTTGCCGACCTTGCCGACCTTGCCAACCTTGCATTCTCGCGATAAAAAATCTGCGAACTCCTCTGCCGAACGTTCGGCAAGAGCCACACGAAGATGGTCGGAATCGGGGCGAATCTCTTTTCCGCCCCCCCCCTCATCACCGCCCCGCGGGAGCACGAAGTGCTTTATGGACAGGGGAGAAACACGCAAGGATCGTCCCTCAATGATTGCAAGCGCTTCCTGCGCGCTAACCATCTCGGACGGTCGCGGTTGTTCGTAGACAATCTCTACATCTCGATGCGACTGTAGCATTTGCCACGCAAGCATGAGTTCCGACATCTGCTCGAGTTGTTCTTTCCGGATCTTCCATGTCTTCAGATCCGATTCTCGCCTATTTTCCTCGTTCGCTTGATGCGATTTGCGTTGCATCGGGTCGTCGTCAAGGTGCGATGTTCTCTTGTTATTGGATGCATTCCGTTCACGCTCAAGTTCTTCAATGCGACGCTCCAGTCCCCGCTTTTCCTCCCTGATCAAGAGGACGGTCGCAAGAATCTCGCCGATTACCGCACGACCTTTCTCGTTGACCCCCTCGGTGCCCCGGCCTTCGGCGTCACGGTCTACGAACCCGAGATGCGGGTTTTGCTTCATAAACTCGGCAATCGATTGCATTCTCTTGTCAAATTCGGAGTTGTCGGTGAACTTGCGCAAGGACGGACTTTGCAGAGCGGAAACGACATCGGGTCGATTGCAATTTCCCACATACCCCTCCTCACAGTGGGGAGCTTCCCTTCCGATGGGGAGGAGTTCCGCGGTCGCAAGGGCACACTCATTCAGCGCCTTTTCGACCGCTTGCAGATCGTCGGACACCTGTTGAAAAAGGCCCTGAAGAGGTTGTCCCGTCTCTACGGCATACCGGTACCCGGCGTAATCGATATCTACGCCGATCCTATCCCGGTATCCCGAGGCAAGTAGAAGTCTTATACGGCCCTCCTCACTCGTCACATCATAGCGCTCGCAGGTGAAGGTAGGTCCGATCTCCTCGTCTCCCTCCGCGGGTGCCACGATGTCTTTGTAAACGGCAATCGTATGAATGATCGGTTTACCGTCACGGTTGCGAGCTATGAAAGCCCTATACGGAGTATTGTCCAAGCAGAGAGCATGCGAAAGTTCTCCCATCTTCTTTTCCACTTCTTGCCCCCTGTGAAGATAGCGCCTATCGCGGGTGGAGAAGCTCTTCCCCTCGGCTCCCGTCATACCCAAGGCGAAGCCGAGTCGTACCTCCTTGCTCCGGTCCCCTCCCGGGGCCCCCGCTCCGGCACCTGCCGATTGAGGAGGGGCACCTGCCGGCTGAGGAGGGGCACCTGCCGGCTGAGGAGGAGCACCTGCCGAAGAGAGGGGATGCATCGGTTGAGGGGTCACGCTCTCCCGAGGGCGAGGATAGGCCGGGAGAGGAGCGTCTCCGAAGGGTCGGGGCGGGAGATCATCGCCATCCACGGAGAGGTCTTCCTGCAATTCGGAAGTCTCTGACCCGGAACCTTTAAGATCGAACCGGGTATCGAACCGGGTGGATCGGCTTCTCCAACCCGGAGAAGGGACACCTCCGAAGGGTCGGGTCGGGACATCGTCGCCATCCACGGAGAGGTCATCCTGCAATTCGGAGATCTCCGATCCGGAACCTTTAAGATCGAACCGGGTATCGAACCGGGTGGATCGGCTTCTCCAACCCGGAGAAGGGACACCTCCGAAGGGTCGGGTCGGGACATCGTCGCCATCCACGGAGAGGTCATCCTGCAATTCGGAGATCTCCGATCCGGCATCGCCGAAATCGAGCCGGGTATCGAACCGGCTTCTCAAATCCGGAGAAGGGGAGGGAGAACAATCGAAACCCACAACAGTGTCCGTTCGTTCGGCAACACGGCGCATGCTCGAATGCGGAGGTGTGGGGCGAGAAGGGGGAGTCTTGTCCTTACCGGAGCTCGTGGTCGGGACGTGAGTAGCCATAAAAAACCTCAAAATCAACTAACTGCATACAAATAGATTCCCTCATTCTAACATTTTTGAGATTTTTTTACCGGCTATTTGAAGATTAAGATTAAGAAGGGAGCCAATTTTTAGGTTGCTTACGCCGTTTTTTCTTCTTCACATCCCCCTCTGCCTTCTCTTTTGCAGGCCGCTCCCTCTTCACCTCACGAGGCCCGTGAAGGGGGACGACCCCCGCATCCCGTACCGTCTTCTTCAGTTCATCCACTCCGCTCTCCAACTTCTCCTTGGCAGACCGAATAGTCTCCCACTGATCGGGGGAGAAGTTATTGGGGTCATTGGAAAATTGGGCAAGTTGTTCTTCCGTCATCCCCGTCTTAGCGCAGATCTGCTTCGTCTCTTCTTCGATGCGTTTTTTCATAAGCATCACATGATCAATGGCTTGTTTCTTTTCCTCAGGCGTCCCGTTCGCCATCACGTGCTTAAAACGTTCAAAGTATTCAACGGAATCTTCAAAGACCTCCTGCAACTTTTCCTCTTTCTTTTCCGGACTAAGGGTGAAAAATTCCATAATCCGCTCAAACTCACCGGCCATGTGCCAACTCCTGTTCCCCTACGCCTTCCCGAATCATATCCCCATTATAACCGAATGCCGCCCTCCCCCAAAGAAAAAAATAAAAACTTGTTGAATAAAATTCAACAATGCTTTAAATCAAAGGGATAGGGTCGCGACTACCCTTCCGCACCCGGGGACGACATGACGTACGTACGGATCGAACAGCTCCTCACACACCTGATCGAAACGACGGGGAATACCCTCTCTTTCGTGAAGGACGAAACAGAGAGATTTCGGCTATCGGTTCCTCCCTCCTCGGAGATCATCGTAGTCGATGCGGAGGCAGACCTCTTCCTCTTCTCCCGCATCACCCCGATTCCTCCCCACGACAACAGGGAGGCTCTCCTCATTCACCTGATGAAGGCCAACCTACTCGGTCAAGGTACGGGCGGCGCCGTCCTCGGCATCGACAGGGAAGACAAACACTTCACCCTTTCCTTGACCCTACCCTCTACAATCGACCATACTACCTTCAAAGAGGCCGTGGAGGAGTTCGCCAACTACATTTCCTACTGGAAGGATGAGATTGACGGGTTCGTCGCACGGGGTCTTGCAAACCGGTAACATGCGAAACACGGAGAACACACTATCGGCATGATCGGATTTCTGATTGCGGAAGAAGGTTCTCAGGCCGGATTGACGATCCGGCTGGCGCAGGGAGACGAGTGGATCATCGGACGCGATCCGGACCACTGTTTCCGGGTGATCGAAGATCCGATGGTGTCGCGCAAACACGCGATCATTCGCTTGACGGAGAACGGCCACCATATCGAGAATCTCAGCGCCGTCAACCCGACAACGGTAAACGAGCGCGTGATCGACGAGCCGACCCTATTACGCGAGGGAGATTTCGTGCAGATAGGCAACGTTCTCCTACGCTACACCCGAGTACTACCCGAGGAACCTTTTGCGACATCGGAAACCCTTACGGAGGGGTTTCCGAACGAACGACAGGGGGAGGAGGAGACCCCGACGATTTTCGACGACGCGGATGAAGCCGGCTCCCTCACCTTTGCGGAAGAAGGGAATGCACGCCGGATCATCAAGATCATAGCAGGTCCGAATGCGGGGGGCGAATTCGGTCTGCACGAGGGCGAAACCCATGTCATCGGAAAAAATCCCGACGCGTGCGACATCGTCTTTCAAGACCTCAGCGTATCGAGAAGGCATGCCGAAATCGTCGTGTCGGAAGAGCGGGTCACGATCCGGGATCTCGGGAGCCGGAACAAGATCCTCGTCAACGGGGTGGAGATCTCCGATGAGACCGTTTTGGAGAGTCAGGACCTCGTTTCTCTCGGCACCACCTCCTTTCTCCTCATCGACCGGAAACAGACGACGGAGACCATCGTCTCTCCTCCGGCGGACCCGTTCGGAACGCAACCCGATACACCTCCCGGAGAACCTGCCGACCAACCGGAAGAAGAGAGTCCGGAGGTGGCCGAAAGTTCCGAACGAGAGGAGAGGGAACGGAGAAAGGATCTCATCATCCCCACCCGCCATCTGGCATTGGCAGTCCTCTTGTTCATCTGCGTGATCGCCGGATTGGGAGGTATGTTGAGTCTCTTCAAAGAGGCACCCGTCTCCGTAGTCACGGGAGACCACTCACAAGAAATCGAAGAGGCCCTCAGGGGGTTTCCCGCGGTCGAATTTTCCTTCAATGCGCCGACGGAAAAGCTCTTCCTTCTCGGCAATGTCCTGACCGAAACCGACCACCGGGAAATGCTCTACATGCTCAAATCCCTTCCTTGCATCAAATCGATCGAAGATAACGTCATCATCGACGAACTCGTGTGGGGAGGGATCAATGCCATCCTCGCTAAAAACCCCGAGTGGCGAGGTACCTCCCTCTCTTCGACCTCGCCGGGACATTTCGTGTTGCGGGGGTACGTGCGCACCCCCGACGAATCGACACGACTCGACGAGTACATGCACCTCCACTTTCCCTATCTCGATAGACTCAAGATCGAAATCATCACGGCCAACACGCTGGAAACGGAGGTGAAGAGTCTCCTTCTCACCAAAAATCTCGCGAATGTCGCCTTCCGGTTTACCGGCGGAGAGTTGATTCTGTCCGGGCGGATCGGTTCGGATCAAGAGTCGCACCTCACGGAGACCGTAAGGGAGGCGGAAGCCATCGAGGGGGTGCGAAACATCAGAAACTTCGTCGTGATTACGGCCCCGACAAACGCTACCGTCGATCTCTCCTCCAAATACAAGGTGACGGGCACGTCGAAACGGAGCGGTATGAATCAGTACGTCGTTATCAACGGAAAAATCCTCTCAAAAAATGACCTTCTCGATGGGATGATGATTACGGATATCGGTGAAAGGATGATTTTCCTAAAAAAAGATGGCATTAAATATCGCATTAACTACAATCAGCAATAAGTGCGTTTGTGGTTCCCTTATCTTACCGGGGAGACCGCGGGGCGAAACAATAAAGTGAAACAAACGAGAGGTGGCCGGCGTTATGTTCGGATTAGAAAAGAGGAAAGACAAACGGTTTCGGTTCGATCTCGAAAAAGAGTTGCAAGATCCGGAAAGACGGCAGGAGATCATCTCTCTCGCCGATCTCCGGATCGCCTCCTCCAGGAAGGCATTGGGACAAGCCGTGGGTAAGGCCCCGAGTGGCAAACCGAAGGATACGGATCAACACGGTATCCTCATACAGGGGTACGAGGCACTCAAGACAACGGTCCGAAAAGTAGCCATGGAAAGTAGGTAACGTGCCGTGAGTGATTACCCTTGGACCAAAGAGGCGAAGGCGACACGCCTGACATTCTACACATTGATCAAACGATACTCGGCGTTGCAGGCTGCGGTCGTTTGTCAAGTGCGCAATGTCGCCAGCTCGATCAGTTCGGCCACTCCCGGAAAGTTCCTTCTCCTGCAGTTCTCCATGTCGCAGGTGACACAGGTAGGAGATTCGATTTCCAACCTGATCTCTCAGGTGAATACGATGATCAATAACGCGGTGCGTAACCAGAAAACAAGCTAGTAAGCGGAGGGTAACCCATGTCAGACAATTTAGCCCCTTATCGAGAGGATTTCTTCCTACTCTTGGAGGCGGGGTTTATCGCCATGAATCACGCGGATGAAGATTCCGCCATCAAGCTACTGAAGACATGTGAGATGCTCGATCCGGATAACTTGCTCACCAAGGTCGGGTTCGGCTATCTCCACCTCCTCAAGCTGGAGCTTAAACAGGCAAGGACCCACTTCGAGGAGATCTTGCGTGCCGACCCCGATAACGAAATGGCAACGGCATTTCTCGGTATCACACTCTCCCTTACCCCCGACGAAGTGGTCGAAGGGGAGATCATCCTCGACAAGACGGTCGAAACGACATCCGACCCCCAGATCAAGAAGGTTGCCGCAACCGCAATCGATTTTGTGGAAAACTACGTCAAACGCCCCGGTAAAGCGCCGGGACCTGCCGAAGTTCCGCAGAAGCCGAAGCCGAAACGCACATCTTGAGGCACGCCATGGTAGACGGCACGCCGGACAAGACATTTTCCCCGGGGTCGAACTCGAACATACGGGGCAACGGCCCCGATCCGCTACATCAACCGGAAGACGAACACCCGGAACTCGAAGGAAAGAGTTTCCGATCCCGGATGCAACCCGACACCGCCACCCCGGGTTCCACCTCTTCGGAAGGGACGAAATCGACCCCCTTCGATTTGGCAAGCCGAGAGGCGGCTCCTTTGGACCCCCACCCCTCTACGGATACGATACTGCATCAGATGACCACGGCATCTTCCGCTTTAGGCGATCTGCAAAACGGACTCCACACCAAGAATCTCACCCTTACCCGGACACAACGGTATCTGCTACGTAGCAAACTCACCAAAGCCCACGAACATATCCGGGGTGCCTCCCGGAAAACGGGCGTCGATGTCGGCGATCCGCCGAGTTCTCCGGTTAGGCGCAGTCCCGTCGATCGCTTCCTCGGGTTATTGACCGATGGGCAACATCAACTCGATCAAAGTCAACAACTTTTGCATAATCTCAAGTTATCCGGAGGCTCTTTAAGCCCAACGGCGCTACTCACGATTCAGATTAAGTTGGCCAAAGCACAACAAGAATTGGAATACTCTTCGATCTTGCTGAGTAAAGCTGTGGATGACGTGAAGACCCTCTTCAATATCCAGTTGTGAGGGATCGAAACGTTTCAAACAACTCCGGACTTTATCGTTTACTCAACAGTAGGTTATAATGCGCGGTAGATGTATGGACAATCAATTGCGTATTCATTATGTCCGCACCCGAAGATGATGACTTTGATCGGTTGATCGGCCACCTCGATGATGTCGAACTCACCACCGTTCACGGACGGATCACCGAGATTATCGGCATGCTCATCAAGGCGGTCGTTCCCAACGTGAAGATGGGTGAGGCTTGCTTCATCAAGAGGCGGGGTGCCCCCCTCTTTGCCGAAGTCGTGGGATTTACGAAAGAGGAAGTCTTCCTCTCCCCTCTGGGCGAGATGCACGGGGTGGGCCCTTCATCGGAGGTCATTCCCATGCGTATGCCCTTGCACATCAGAGTCGGCCCGGCCCTTCTCGGACGTGTGCTCAACGGAATGGGACAACCTCTCGATGCAGTAGCCAAAGGGCCTCTCCACCTGAACGAAAACTATTCGGTGATCAACCCCCCCCCCGACCCGTTGAAACGAGCCATGATCGACACCCCGATCTCCGTGGGAATACGTGCCATCGACGGCGTCCTGACGTGCGGAAGGGGGCAACGCGTCGGCATCTTTGCAGCGGCGGGAGGAGGTAAATCGACCATCTTGGGAATGATCGCGCGCTACGCTCAGGCAGACGTGAACGTCATTGCACTCATCGGTGAACGGGGACGAGAGGTACGGGAGTTTATCGAACATGATTTGGGTCCCGAAGGGGTGGCCCGCTCGGTCGTCGTCGTCTCCACATCGGATCAGGCGGCGCAACTCCGCTTGAATGCCGCCTACGTCGGCACCGCTATTGCGGAGTACTTTCGAGATATGGGAAAGACGGTCATCCTGATGATGGATTCGGTAACCCGGTTTGCAAGGGCCCTTCGTGAAATCGGCCTGGCCGCCGGAGAACCACCCGCACGTGCCGGGTATACTCCCTCGGTCTTTGCCACACTCCCCCGCCTTCTGGAACGGTCGGGCAACTCCGATAAAGGCTCCGTTACCGCCTTTTACACGATCTTGGTGGCGGGGGACGATATGAACGAACCCGTAGCGGACGAAGTACGATCGATTCTCGACGGACATATCATTCTCTCCGGTGAATTGGCACGGAAATACCACTATCCCGCAATCGACATCTTGTCCTCGGTCAGCCGTATCCTCCCCTCCGTTACGACACCCGAGCATAGAAATCTGATCGGCCAAATCCGGGAAGTTCTGGCAAACTACAGGAAAAACGAGCTACTCATCCGGATCGGAGAGTATAAGCCGGGCTCCGATAAGCAAGCCGACTTTGCCATCAAGTATGTCGACCGCGTCAACCGTTTCCTACGACAAAAAGTGGATGAAAGATGCTCACTTAACGAGACGCTCGAACAACTGCAAGCGCTATTCAGATCATGACGGCCCCTTCGAAGTATCCCCTCGCACAACTCGTACGGATTAAGCAACGCCGTCTCGAAGAGGCCGAAAAGGAGTTGCGACGAAGACGTACCGTGCTGGACGAGGAAACGGACAAGTATCGACGCCTCGAAGAGTCGAAAAATGAGACGTTGCGACACAAAGAAGAGAAGTTGGATAAGTTACGTACCGAGCTGGACGAAGGGACGACATCGGATAAAATCGACCGTGCACACAAATACATCGACGTAGTCGATGAGGAGTTGGAGGCCAAAGAGAAAAAGGTATCGGACCAACACAAAGCGGTTGAAACGGCAAGAGGCCGGGTCGAAGAAGCGCGACGCGATGTGATCGGGAAGGAGCGCGACATGGAAAAATTACGCATGCACAGAAGAGAGTGGGAAAAAGAGATGAAGGCCCTGCAAGAGTATGAAGCGGGCATCGAAACGGACGAAATCGGAAATGTCATGCACAATGTCCGTAGATTCAAAAGGGAGGGATAGCGGAAGCGATGGTCGATCCTACTAACCGGCGCAATACCTCCGAACGCCCTTACAATCCCAAACACGATAAAGAGGGTAAGATCAACCCCGACGAATTCAAAAAGATCCTCAAACCGGACCCCTCGAGTGAGTCGGACGAGAAAAAAAAGAAACGGTTGCGTAAATCGGAAGAGGGGGACGATGACGAAGAGGATATGGAAAAGTCGATCCCCCTCCCCTCATCGGAGACCGCCTTCAAAGAGCTGATGGAGGCGGACAAAAACCGGAACAGTCTCTTTGACCCCGAATCGGGAGGAGTGAGAAAAAGGGTCATCCGCACACCCCCCCCCCCGCCACGTACTCTTTTTGAAGAACCCCCCCGGACACCCCTCCCTGTCGAAGAGGAAGCGGGCCCCCCCCCCCTTCCTCCCCCGACTTCGGACGAAGAATATGACAGCCCTCCTCCCGTCGATAGCCCCGATCTGCCGGATCTTCCACCCCCCCCCGAGCCTATCCCCCCTCCCGCATCCGGGGCCATCCCCCCTCCCGCATCCGATCCGGATCCGGATGTTCCCCGCGACCCGGAAGAAACAAGTCGGTCCACGGAAAACGGAGGGCAACGGACGGAAACGGACAAGCCCACCCACCGCAAGTCGGATGACCGGAACAAGGGTAGCCGTAACAAAAAGAAGGAGGAGCACGACGGTTCCCTCCTTGCCGGTCGGCCGAAAAGGGGTCTCTCCGAGACAAACAAGAAGGGAAAAAAACCGGAAGGACCCCGCATTGAAACGACCATCCTCTCGGAAAGAGAAGAATCTCCCCCTTCCGAGGAGGGAAAAGAGCCGGCAACAAACTCGGAACAAGATACCCTCTTGAAAAAAGAGGGACGAAAGAGAAGAGGTCCGGCCGATGCACCCGATGAACTCCCCTCCTCCCCACCCCGACGAGAAAAGGGGGAAGAGAACGAGGAAGAGGAGGGGGAAGCTACCCTGTTTACCGGCTCCGCATCGGATAAGGGCCCCCCCCCTTCTCTCTCCCCGACCGGGGGGGACGAAGTCTCTTCCCCGGCATCGCCGAAAATCCCCGCTTCGGGAGCAAAAGCGCCTAAAAAAAGAACGATACGGAGTGCCGTTTTCCGTCGACTCTTTCCCGACATTTTGCCGAAAACGAAGGGGGATCATCGTACCTCCTCCCCCGAAGAGGTTCCCCCCTTACCCTCCGGGGAAAAACTTATACGGGAAGCGCGTAGGAAGGGTTTTCCCTTTCTCTCCTCGGAAGAGGTTGCCTCCTCTTTTCCCGTTTCCGAGCAGGCATTGCCACCCGTTACCCCTCCGCAAAATGCCCCCGCCTACGTGCGGTTTTCTCCCGAAGTCTATGCACTGTTCGAAAAGATGTGCGGAACCGTTATCGTACAAGATCGTCTCGGTATCGTCTCAACCACCATGGTCATCAGTGATCCCGAGTCGGTTTTCAACGGCGCACACATCATCATCGACAGATATGCCACGGCTCCCAACTCCTACAATTTGCAACTGACCGGAACACCGCAAGCGGTCGACCTATTCAACGGGGGAGTCTCCGACTTGGCGGCAGCCTTCAAACAGGGCCAACATGCATTCGAAGTCAATATCCTCAGACCCGCCATCGACACCGATCGATCCCCCCTCGTCCGACGGAAACGGGATTCCGGAGATGAAGGAGGGGGTAGGGAACGGAACCGCGGGGAGGATCCGGAACAAGAGTGACTCCTCATCACGGCAATCTTTCTCGAAAACTCGCACACGATGTCGTGGTAGAGGGACGAACGGCTCCTTCCGGGTCGGTGACAAATGATTTATTAAAAGTAAGTTGCAAAGTCTCGTGTTTACATTAAATTCGTTCAACTATATAATTAGGTAAGTGTTTAATAGTTTCAAATTTTGGAGATAAGCAATGTCCACATCAACACCTTGCGTGAATTCTTCGGTCTCCCCGATGCGGGAAGAAAGGAGGGGGGAGAGAAGAAATACGTCACACCGTGATGAGGTGGAGATGACCGAAATCGTGCGTGACAGGGTGCTGACGACGAGTACGGAAGGGGGCGGGTCTCGAGTACCATCGCCCGTCAAGACAGCCTCCCCCATCAATCTCTCTCCGGTAGCATCACCCGTCGAGGAGGGCTCCCCCCTTCTCGCAGCGGTCGGGGCGGGGCAGGAAGATGTGGTGAAGGCGTTGCTCGAAAATGAAGAGATCGACCTCACGGAATCCGACGATCAGGGTCGCACCGCCCTACACATAGCCTGTCAAAAGGGGCACGGGAATATCGTACGTCTGTTACTGCAAGCAATGGACGGTGTCGGGGTATGCCGGTGTGACGTAGATCATCACACAGCGTTAATGTGTGCCATTCTCAACAACCACACGGATTGCGTCCGGCATATCCTGAATGAGAAACACGCTCACGTGAATTACGTGACGACTCAGGGTGGCGATACACCCCTCATTATGGCGAGCCGAACGGGCAATAGAGAGATCGTGGAATTACTACTGCAAAAGGGAGCCACCTCCATCCTGGGTACCTCCACGACACCGATGAGAGAGGCGTGCCGAGGAGGACATACGGGGGTTGTCTCGTTACTTCTCGAAGATAAGTGGTGTTGCCGCGAAGAGGTCAACGCACGACATCCGGAAGAGCGCACAACACCTTTGGACCTTGCCATCGAGGGAGAGAACACCGAGGTCGTCTCCCTCCTGTTGCTCTCCGGTTATCTTCCGAACCCGAGGACAAGTACTGCGCGTGCACGTGCCGTCCGCTTTCTCTGCGAACAACGGTTCGACCCGAACGCCTCCAACGAAACAACGGGCTTTACGATCCTCATGGCCGCTTCCGAGGCAGGCTTGCATAGAGAGGTACGTATCCTTGCGGAGGCCGGCAGTGTCATCGATGCCCGAGATCGTACGGGTGATACGGCGCTATCGATAGCCGTCTCACAGAATGATTTCACGATCGCCGACCTCTTGTTCGATTACGGAGCCGACCCCTTTACGGTGAAGAGGCATCGCATAGCGGCGTGCGGTATGGCACTGATCAAAGCTACACGGCATGGAAATCTCGAGGGAGTGCAAGCGTTATTGCAACACACCGAGTTCGATATCTCTTGCATGAGGTGTGTCAATGCTGAAGGGTGCACCGCCTTACATATAGCGTGTAAAGAGGGATGGAAGGATATCGCCCGACTACTATTGAAAAGGGGGAAAGGTGTCGCCATCGATCAACGCGACGGAGAGGGTACGACTCCGTTACATTATGCAGTCCTCCATAACCAACCGGAGATCGTCCTCCTCCTCATTGATCATGGGGCCGACACGAAGATTCCGTTCCAAGGGCTCGCTATGCCCGTGGTTGCCACTATGTTCTCATACGGTGATGTGGGTAGGGCTTTGGAGGTCGGAGAGCGGCGAAGGGTCGCAGGGGAGACTTTGCTCACAGTGCTCCGGAAGGGCGAGAGCGGTGAAGAGACGGCACGGCAGGTAGGAGAGTTGTTGCGCGAAAAAGAGATCAACATAAACCTGCGAGATGCGCAGGGAGAGTCCCCCTTGACCATTGCCTGCACCCATAAAAACATGACGAACGTTTTCGATATGTTGGCGCACGACCCGAGGATCCTTATCGACCAAACCAACGGCAAGGGGCAAACGGCCCTTATGATCGCAATCGATCAAAATTACCCGGATAGGGTGCGAATACTCATCGATTGCGACGCCGATGTGAACGTATCCATTGAGGAGGGAAAGGTTAAGAGGGGTGCAACGGCGCTTTCCCTGGCGTGCCTTCGAGGTCGCATGAAGATCGTCCGGATGTTGTTGGGTACGCAACAATGCAACGTCAATCACCCCATGCAGGACGGACGAACCCCTTTCACGATCGCCACGCAAGAGGGTGACTCCCGGATGATGGAACTCCTTGCCTCACACAAAGCACGTGTTGCCACCGATGCGGAGGGGGGGGGTAAGGTCCTTCTCGAAATATGCCGAGAACCCTTTACACATCCCGAGACGCTCGCAACATTCTTCCGGTTAACACGGTCTCAAGGTATCGACATCAACGTCACCGGCAAAAACGGGTTGACACCGTTGTTGGAGGAATGTCAACACCTCTCTTCTCCTCAAAAGACCACGGTGTTGCTCGCAGAGGGAGCCGACGTCCGCCGTGTCACCCCGCAAGGTGAAACGGCTCTGATGTTGGCAAGCAGGACGAAGGCCGACGTCCTTACGGCCCTTATGGATGCGGAAAAGAAAACCTACGGGTCCTGTGAAATCGACCGGACCGATAACGAAGGACACACGGCTCTACACAAAGCTGTCGAAGGGGGTAATTCCCAAGCAATCAATATACTGGTGGCAAGCGGGGCCGACCCTTTCGCAGGGTCCGGTGTGACCGACTCCGACTCGAACAAGTACGCGAGGAATGAGATGTGGTCTGCATTCATGATCCGAGAAATTCGAATGGGGAATCGTGCACGGGTAGAGCGCGCCCTCGCCTCCGGAGGCACGAAAGGAATAAACTACGGCGACAACTATGGCAATACACCTCTGATCATAGCGATCGGAAAGGGAGACACGGAGATGACAGCGCTTCTTCTTCGGCATGGAGCCTCCTTAACAAGAAGCAACGACAAGTGTGTCACACCCCTTATGGAGGCGTGTTCGGGCGGACACATCGAAATAGTCCGACTCCTCCTCGCGCAGGAACGGAAACTCACACAAGCGGATCTATCAATAGCCTCAAATATTGCCCGAAAACAAGGACATATGGAAATCTTGGCGATGTTGGATCACGAGACCGATTAGAGGTACTACCGACGGTCGGGACGGAGTCGAACATGTGCTCGTGACGCACTTCCGACCATAAGAACCTGCCACACGATCTTCTGCCGATCTGCCGTGTTTTCCCGGATGCCTTCTACGCCGGAGCGACCTCTCATAGCGGAAAACGGACAACTTTGCTATGGTGTTCGCAGAATGACCGAGAGGAAGGATGGTGCGGTCCGCTCTAACGGGAAAAAGAGCTTTCGTCGCCGGTATCGGGGATGACAGGGGATATGGTTGGGCCATTGCAAAAAGCCTTGCGGAAGCGGGGGTGGAGATCGTGATAGGGACTTGGGTACCCGTCTACAAGATCTTTACGACGGCCCTTGCAAACGGAAAGTTCGACACGTCCCGCACCCTGTCCGACGGCTCGCTGATGGAGTTTGTCAAGATCTATCCCCTAGAAGCCCTCTTTGATACGCCGGAAGAGGTGCCGGAAGAGATTCGTGAAAATAAACGCTATAAGGGCCGACAGGGATACACCCTCTCCGAAACGGCCGATGCGGTCCGGTCCGACTTCGGATCGATCGACTATCTCGTCCACTCTTTGGCCAATGCTCCCGAAGTGCAAAAACCTCTATCGGAGACCTCACGCCAAGGCTATTTATCGGCACTGAGCTCTTCGTCCTACTCCTTTATTTCCCTCCTCAAGTACTTCTCCCCCTTTATGCCTAGGGGAAGCGCAGCACTCACGATGAGCTATATCGCCTCCCGGAGAGCGATTCCCGGTTACGGCGGGGGAATGAGTTCGGCCAAAGCCGCTCTTGAAAGCGATATCCGCACTCTCGCTTTCGAACTGGGGAGAAAGTACGGCATCCGTGTCAATGGCATTTCGGCAGGTGCTCTGGGTAGCAGAGCCGCAAGTGCCATCGGGTTTATCGACGTAATGATCGAGTACGCCTATGCGAATGCCCCCTTGGAAAAAGAGCTCAAAGCGGAAGAAGTAGGAGAGGCGGCTACCTTCCTCCTTTCCCCCTCGGCTTCCGCCATAACGGGAGAGATCCTTCACGTCGACAACGGCATGCATGCGATGGGCATGCCCTTGGATCCCCTTTCGAAAAAACATTCCTAACCCCTAACCCGTAAGGGTAAGGGCGATCACGGCATCGGAGGAGAGGAGCAGTGCCTCCACGGTGATCCTCCAATCGTAGGAGGCGCGGTGTTCCGGATTACCTCCTTCGTCCCCCCCTCTTTGCGCCGGCCTATTACCGAAACCGACCCGCCCGACAAATCTCCCCTCGCCCTTCACCAAAGAAAGGGAAAAACCGAACCGGTGCCCCTCCGTCCGGACCTCCACCGGCTCTTCCGGATAGAAAACGGTCTCTCTCACGCCCGACACAAAACAAGCGCTCCCCTCCCCCCTCTCCGTGAAGAAGGTGAGTTCCTCTTTACCCGATTCTCCGAGAAAAAACAAAAACCGTCCCCCCTCTTTACGAACATACACCCTATCTTGACAGACGAAGGAATATATCCTCGCTCGACTACCCGATCGGAAGGAGAAAGAGTGAAAATCGGCATGCGGAGAGGAGCCGTTTAAGGCAACTACGGGAGCGGTACCCCCCTTCACGGGGAGGGGAGTTTCCGGAAAGGGAAAGACCAACGAACCTTCGAAATAGGCGGGGCTATCCCGGTCAAACCGGCCGGCAACGCACCCCTGATAGGAGGCCATAAAGAGATCGAAGAGGGTACACTCGGGTTCCGTTTCCCTTTGGTACCCGGCCTCTTTACCGATCATCATCCTCCCGTCCCATCCGGCAAGCGCTACTCGGAGAGGCCACACCCTCTTTTCTTCCATGACGGAGTAGGCCAAGAGGAGTTCACCCCTGTCATGATCATTTCTCGGTACGTATTCCGGGATCTCCTCGCCACGCATGGCTACGAGAAAGGGATAGACACACTCCCTCCCTTTGTCCGAAAGAAACGCACGGATCGCCTCCAATCGTCTTACGCAGGGAGCGGAGAGGACGTTGCGAAACAGTTTGAGTTGCCAATACAAGGGGAGAAGGGCACGCAATTGCCGGATGTCGGGTCCGTTATCGGAAAACTCATGGAGATAAAGGGGAAAGCCGTCGGTAAAAAAAGCGATGAGGCGACGCAAAAGCTCGGCCCCCTGCGTCATGTTCCGCACCGTCCGTGTCCGTAGCAAGGTTAGGGCAAAGCAGAGATTTTCGTAGACGGGGATCGTGTCGCCAATGTGGAGGAAACCCGTCTCCTCATTCCTGTGCCGAAGAGCAAAGGCGTAGGTCCGGTCAAACAACGACCTATTCACGGGCAAAGAGCGATCGCCTGTTTGATCCCCTCTATGATACCCTGTTCACCGACGGGGGGGGCAATCAGATCGGCCATCTCTCGTAGAGCTTCGGTGGCGTGAGGCATGGCGATACGTATATCCCCCTCCCGAAAAAGGGGGAGATCGTTGTTGTCGTCACCCCCGACAATCAGAGGGCGGGAAAGGCTACACTCATCCATGAGAAACCGGACGGCCTTCCCCTTATCGGCCTCCGCGTTGGTGATCACCAAGAGGTAGGCACCGCCACCCGTTCTATCTTTAATCACACTCGTATGGAGACCGGGAATCTTCCGAATCTCATCCTGTAATGCCACGCACTCCGCCTCCGTTCCGAATCCCTTCGCCATCGGAAAAAAATTCTGCTCATGTATGGAAAAGTGTTCCACCGCCCGCCAAGGTTGCGGGCACAACCGGGTTAACGTCTTCTCCAAGTAGGTGAGCAAAGCAGGGGAATGCTTGCCGGGGCGGTAGTAACAAAAGTCTCCTTTTTCCGCTCCCGCGTAGACGACAAAGTCTCCCTGCCTATCCTCGTAAAAACGGTCGAGCATCAAGACGGTATCCTTATCCAAATGGCTTGCCCTAAGCTTCTCATGATCCTGCCCCTTGGCAATGGAGAAGAGATCGGCTCCGTTTTGCACGGCGAGCAAAAAGGGAAACTCGAGCGATTCCAGGGCAAGCATGGCGAAGGAGAGGGTACGACCCGTAAGGAAGACCACCCGCCACCCTTCGACCACCAAAGAGGCGAGGTAATCGACAACGTCCACGGGAACGGAATCATAGCTCTCCGTAATCGTGCCATCGATATCCAGCGCAATCGTTCCCTTGTCCGCGGTGCCCATGAACCCCATCGTAACCCGGAAGGAACAAAAAAGATAGACGGGAAAACGGTAAAGGGTCCAGAATGGGAGCATGAAGCGCATCTCGGTTCTGCTTTCCTCTTTGCTCCTGTTCGGACAGTCGGTGGCCGTTCCGGTATCCCCCCCCCCTTCGCCGAGTCATACCACCGAGGAGGGAGGCATCCACTCCGACGTCCCCTATGCATCGACGATCTCCTACGAGAAGACATTCGTAAAGACCGTCGTCCTCCTCATGGTGCTGATCTTTCTTGCCTTCTTATTTCTGTGGCTGTTCCGAAAGTGCACGCGCGGAAGGTTCGATCCGACACACGGATCGAAGGGACGGGTTCGCATCTTGGAGAGACGGGCACTCAGTCCCAAGTCGATGCTCTACTTGGTCGAGGTGGGAGATAGGGAGATCGTCCTGATCGAGTCACAACTACAGGTATCCGTAAAACCCTTACCATCGAATACTTGATTCTTTCTTAGCCTACAAAACGCCTCTTTGACAAAGGGAAGTAGCTCAGGATAGTGTCCGATCAACCACTTACGCAGTGTCTCTTCCATAACCCGGCTCTCTTCGGCGTAGTAGTACCGATCCATATTTGTCGGGGTATCCGGACCGAATCCGCCTATGTCCCACTGGACGGCCCTACCGTCCACAAACCCGAAATTGCGCAACAGACGGGGATCTTTGTCTCGATATCCCAGTCTTGCCCTCCGTTCGGTCAGGGCAAGAAGGTCCGAGACGGCCCGTTCGGCTTCCGACAAACAGTTCGCTTTCCGTAGCGTCAGCAGATAATCGGCAACGGGAACCGCCCTTCTCTGCACGATGAACTGCAGGCGGTCGAGATCGAGACGAAAGAGGCGCCCTATCCCGCTCCGAACGGATAACACAACCTTTAGGTCCTCGGTCGGGTTGAAATGGAGAAAGAGTGTTTCCGTGAAGGGTTTGAGCCGTTCGTAGGCAAATGCGGCACTTGCACTCAAACCCTCAACCGATCGAGGAAGGACGGTCCGATCGACGTATATTCCCCGGAAGCGAACCGCATCGCGCAAGAGGCGACAAAACATACGGATCCACGGCTCCTTCCTCTTCACGAACTTGATCACATAACGACCGTCCCGACTTACAAAAGCGAAGAGGTGAGCCCCCTTCCCCAAATAACGGTAGGGTTGCGCAAGGGCCACCCTCGTTTCGACAATGTCCTCGGGGGCCATGGCAATCTCCCTTGTCTTACTAAAGGAGAAGTCCCCGACCTCGATAAGGGAGGGGTGAAAGCTACCCGTCAACTTGTGCCATCCGTACGCAACCACCAACAACGAAAAGGCCGATGCCACGACAAAGACGACACACGTTCTCGCTGTTATCCGCCGAAGAACCATACGCACCACACGAGCCGTCACCTCCCGAACCGGGGGTGAGTGTATTCTCTTTCAAAATATTGAACAAGGCCCTAAGAAGAAGAAACCGGAACAAAGGAGCGGCGATGGATGGGTGAGGGGCCGTGTGTTCGTATCGCCTCCCTGTGCTTCCGGGTCGGATATCCTTTGTGTTTGTCGAACCCGTACTCGGGCCACCGCAGATGATATCGCCACATGATTTCATCCCGAACATGCTTGGCAATCACGGAAGCCGCCGCAACGCTCAGAGAGCAACCATCTCCTTTCACAACGGCCCGACCGGGGATGTCGGTATCGGGCATTTTGTTACCGTCCACAAGGAGAAACCGGGGCCTTTTCGACAGACGTTCTACCGCCACCGACATCGCTCTCAGGGTAGCCCGTAAAATATTCAGAGTATCGATCGTCTCGTGATCAATCATTCCGATACCGAAAAACACCCCGGGATCGGATACGAGTCGCTCATAGACCACCTTCCGTTCCTGAGGGGTGAGCTTCTTGGAGTCATCGATCCCCTCCGTCGAAAACGAGGGAGAGTCGTAAGGCAACATGCAAGCTACGGCCACTACCGGCCCCGCAAGGGGACCCCTTCCCGCCTCATCGACACCGGCAATTTCGCGATACCCCTCATCACGAATCTGCCGTTCGAGTTCGAAAGAACATCCACCCATCTCGAACGCTCAAGAAGACGGGGTACCGCTTTCCGGTTCTTCCTTCGGAACCGTTTCCGGGGGGTCCTCCGACATCCCGACACGACCGGAAGGCACTCCGGGAACCGGTTTCTTTGCGGGAGATTTTCTCACGATCTTCTCCCGAACCCGGGCCTTCTTACCGGATTTACCGCGCAGGTAGTAGAGCTTGGCCCGTCTTACCCGCCCTTTCCGACTTACTTCGATTTTGGCGATCCGGGGGCTGTGTAGGACGAATACCCGTTCCATACTCACACCGTAAGCGACCCTATATACGGCGAACGTTTCGGAAAGACCGGAGCCGCGACGGGCAATGACGGTCCCTGCAAACACCTGAATCCGTTCCTTTTCCCCCTCCACGATGCGCACGTGTACGCGCACCGTGTCGCCGACCGCAAAATCGGGCAGATCTCTCTTCAGATGAGGTTTTTCAATCACTTCCGCTATCCTATCCCGGTTCATCTCTATTCTCCTGCCAAACTCTTCATCAGATCGGGGCGTACGCGCTCGGTTTTCCGAAGTGCCTGCTCCTCTCTCCATCTCTCGATCTCCTCGTGGTGCCCTCCCAAGAGGACGGGGGGCACCTCCCTACCTTCAAAGGAGGCGGGTCGCGTATAGACGGGAAAGTCGAATACCCCCTTCGCAAACGAATCGCGCCGACACCCCTCCTCGTTACCGATCACTCCCGGGATAAACCGAGAGACGGCATCGACCAAGAGGATGGCGGCGGGAGCACCGCTCGTCACGACAAAATCCCCGACGCTGACCTCCTCATCCACTTCAGCATCGAGCACTCTCTGATCTACCCCCTCGTAGTGACCGCACAAGAGAATCAATTGTGACTCCTCTCTCGCAAATTCCCTACATCTGTCGGCCGTAAGCACCGCGCCCTGAGGAGAAAAGTAGAGCACCCTCGCCCCCTCCCCCTTCACGCTCCGGATTGCCTCCGCGACCGGTTGTGCCATAAGTACCATCCCCGGCCCTCCGCCGTAGGGGCGGTCATCGACCTGTCGGTGTCGACCCTTCGCGAAAGATCGGATGTCGATAAGTCGAATATCGATCAACCCCCTTTGCCTCGCCCTCTTGATCATGCTCACGTCGAAAGGGCCGGAAAAGTAACCGGGAAAAAGGCTCAAGATATCGAAACGCATACGACACGGCTCGGTTAACGGGATGTCACCGCGACGGGCCACAGGAGAAACCGACCTCTTCCGCCCCACCGATCCTCCCGAGACACCCACTACGGACAACGGTCCCTCTCCGAACCATTCCCCCGGGCCATCGTACCGGACACATACATATCTTGAGAAGATAAAATGCGAAACGACGACCCCTCCGATGCAAAATGTGCGGATCGACCGGGAAAACGGACCGAAATCGCACACCTTCCGACCGCCCCGTAACAACAATTCCCGCCACACATTTTTCGCGAAGAAGGTAGGTAGAGCACCTTCTTGAAAACATCTTCGTGGTGAGAGGGCAAAGATGAGGCGTGCGCAATCCGGGGAAAAGAAACATCTTTCAACGGAAGGACTACCCGTTGCAGTACTACTCGACAGCTCTCGGGAAGGTCGCGCTTAAAGGGATCTCCACCCCGGAACGGTTCCGTACGATCCGTACCCGATCGCAATCTCACCATTTCATCAACCCCTGCATGGCGAAACGTAAGAGAATGTATATATACGGCCACGCACGCAGACAAAGGAATCCCGGCACTCTCCCGAGTCATCTCACGGAATCGCCACCTTAAGGGCCGTTCACGCGGTTGACCGTGCTCCTGTTGCGCTGAGTGCTGAGTAGAGCTTATCCCTGTCCTCCCATGACCCTCTCCGCTCCGATCGACGATGCACCCTCCTGTCGGGATAGCGATAATCCGGCACGTAATATACAATACCTTCCGTCAAGACCTCTCTGTTCCGCCTCTTCCGAACACTTCTTGTCAAGTACCGTCGCGGACAAAGACCTTGTTTTTAGGGCGACATCAGCCACATCTTCGGGAGGCAACACGGGAGCATCTACATCGAAACCCTTCAGGGCCGACTTCGAGGTCACCGTAGTATCAAGTCGAATTGTCACGGTTTGTTTTTCCCCGATTTTCGTAATTCCTCGGGCGAGAGCATAATCACGAAACGGTGCGACGGGGCAACCATAGAAGACACGGCCCTCAAAGAAAGACGCATTCCTCAGGGACAAATTAAAAGAAAAATGCGGAGCCGGGAATGTCCCGACAGACGACTACCCCCGAACAGCTCCGTCGTATGCAACGGGCGCCCTTTCCGGCCATGCCCCGAGCCGTGTGACCGTACCCCGCTCCCTCTTAATGCGGATCTCTCTTCGTGGTGACTTGCGCGTATGTACCGGAACGGACTATAGTGCCGGCGGCAAATCGTACCGATAGGGTGGTTTCCATGGCAGGAGTGGTGATGACGGGCGCTCTCGACCGGACTCTTTCAGACGGGGGGGATACATCCGGCGAAACGGACGATCTCCTCGAGGGAAAGGCTCTTCGCGTACATAGTAGTGCCCTCCGGACCTTCCGGTATGTGGCCGTGGGTTGTATGATGGGGGTAGCCTTGGCGAGAATCTGTGCCACAGTACTGCGCGCACCCTTCGCGAAGACGATCCCGGGCTTGATAGTCGGTGCGTTGTGCGGTGCCGTATCGGGATTTGCCCTCCGCATACCGGAAAACGTTCTGCGGGACGGGCCCGCATTGAGATTTGCAAGTATGATGGGGGATGAGATCGGGGTACGGCAGTTGTGTGCGAGGGGCGTATGGATCAACCTCACCGATAGGGAGGGGGAGACGGCGATGACGCATGCCCTGTCGGGAGGGTACGAGTGTATCGTGGAGACGTTGGTCGAGTACGGCGCCCCTGTCAATACTGCCGATCGCAACGGTCGAACCCCCTTGATCATCATGATCGAGAAAGGATCTTCGGAGACGGTGAAGAGGTTCGTCAAACGTGGCGCCAACGTAAATCTTGCCGATCGCAAAGGCAACACTCCCCTCGCATATGCGACCGAGGGCGGTCGTGCGGACATTGTCGGGAGGTTGCTCGGCCGTGGGGCCTCCGTCGATCTTGCCAACCGAAAAGGTCGTACGCCCCTCATGGTAGCTGCCGGACGGGCCGATCCGAAGATCGTGGAGGCGTTACTCAAACGCGGAGCCGATCCCGCTCGTATCGATTGTGAGGGAAACTCGTCTCTCATGCACGCGATCGGGAGCAACCGCCCGGACATTGTCCGGAAGATACTCGATCACGTACTCGACCGAGCAACCCGTATTCATCTTGTCAACCTTGCCAACCCGGAAGGTCGTACACCCCTTATGTCGGCTGCCGAACAGACCCGACAGGAAATCGTGAAGGAGTTGCTCAGACGCGGGGCCGACCCCAATTACGCCGATTGCGAGGGGAAGAAGGCTGTGGATGTGGCAATCGAAAACGGCCACGACGAGATTGCGCGAATACTGGAGGCGGCCACGAAAGGACGGTAAGGGAGACCTATCCGAGAAAACAACCGGGGAGGCTATTCTTCTTTTCCCTTCTCCCGTCTCTTCCGCCTCTTCCTCGCTACCCTCGTACGCTTCGCGAGTTGCTTTTCCCGTAACTCTCGGATCACGTCGGGGGCCGCGCGAGCGACAAGCCTCTCCGCCTTCACGGTCAGCGCGGCCCCCCGCCCCAGCCAATAACGAACCCGGTCCTCAACGACAACGACACCGCCCTCCCCCTTACCGTGCGGATCGTAAACACCGACCCTCTCCACGTACTTTCCGTCTCGGGGGGAACGACCGTCCGTCACGACGAGACGGTACATCAACCGGTTCGTACGCCCCATCTGGCGCAGGCGAATCTTCAAAGCCATGCAACGCCCCCTCTCTCGCAACCGCGAGGAAGGCGGAACCATACCGGATGGAGGAATATTTCGAAACCCCCCTTGATAAAAAGGGGAGGAAAGGAGACAATCGACCGTCCGTAGGTAAAACCGAAACGAGAGGGCTTGATCGATGAACTACATTACCGTCATGGGTCGCTTGGTAAATGCTCCCGAAGTGCGCTTTACCTCAAACGGGGTGAAGGTAACCACCTTTAGGGTGGCCGCCAATCGAAAACGGAAGGGACGGGAAGAGACGATGTGGTGGCGTGTCACCGTATGGGGAGAACATCTCGACAACATGATCTCTGCCCTGAAGAAGGGGGACGCCGTGATCATCATGGGAGAGATGGGCAAGCCGAGGATTTACGTCGACAAAGAGGGGAACAATCAGGTGGGCCTTGATGTCACGGCACATGCCCTCTTCTTCAACCCCTTCGGCCGACCGGAAGGGGCGGGATCCCAACAGCCGGCCACTCCGGAAAGCACTGACTTTTCCTCTCTCGAACAGAAGCCGGAGGCGGGCCGAGGTCCGGAACAATCCGACGAAGCCCTCGACGCAGAGGAGATCCCGTTTTGAAAATGCGAGTCACCGCCGTTTCCGATGTCGCCGAAAGGGAACCGGCCGACCTCTTGATCTTCCCCTTCGTGCGGGATGAAAGCGGGCCGGTTCCGTGCGCCTCCTTGCCCGGTCTCCGGGAAGAGGTGGAAACCATCATTGAGGGGCGGGATTTTTCGGGAAAGGCCGGTTCGACCCTGCTCTTCTATCCGAAAGGGGGAAGAGAAAAACGGGTTCTCTGTCTGGGATTGGGTGAGGAAAAGGAGGCTACGGGAGATAAGGGACGCATGTCCGAGATCATCCGGCGGGCTTTCGCCGATGCCGTCCGGAGGTGCCGAGGAGAAAATAGAGAGTCGATTCACATCCTCCTACCGACCGTAACGTTACTCGATAGCAACGGGACGGCACGGGCCGTTTTGGAGGGTATCGCTTTGTCGACCTATCTGTTCGAGGAATGGAAGAGTGAAAAAAAACCCTTTGCCATTCACGCCTTGACCCTCATCGGCCACCTCTCTTCCGGATGTGAGGGACTTGCCGACGAAGTGTTCGGCATCACGGAGGGGGTCAATTTGGCACGAACATTGGTTCACGGAAACGCTCTGGATGTCACCCCTCAGAGGCTTGCCGAAGAAGCCAAACACTTGGCCAAAAAACACCCTACCGTCAAGACCTCCGTCCTGGACAAGGGACGGATCATCAAGGAGGGGATGGGCCTTTTCTCGGCCGTGGCAAGCGGTTCTCGGGTCGACCCCGAACTGATCATCGTCGAATACCGGGGCAACCCCGGCTCGAGTGAGGTCACCATGGTGGTCGGTAAGGGGGCCACCCTCGACACGGGGGGACTCAACCTCAAACCGGGAGGACACATAGAGGGCCAAAAAGCCGATATGAGCGGGGGCGCCGCCGCGCTCGGCATCATCGAGGGCGCGGCCAACATTAAGCTCGGAAGCAATGTCATAGCGATCGTGCCCGCTACCGAGAACGCCATCGATGCACACAGTTATAAACCCGGAGATGTCTACCGGGCCTATTCGGGCACGACCGTCGAAATCACCAACACCGACGCCGAGGGACGCTTGATTCTGGCCGATGCGATCGCCTATGGAGAAAAGACCTTCTCACCTGCCCGGATCATCGACCTGGCGACACTTACGGGTGCCATCGTCGTCGCTCTGGGTAGTGTCCGGGCAGGGCTGTTTTCCAATGACGATCGGCTCGCCACCCTTTGTGAAGAGGCCGGAGAGGAGACGGGAGAGCGCGTGTGGCGCATGCCCCTCGACAAGGAATACGAACAACTCCTTAAATCGGAAATAGCCGACACGGCCAACTCTTCGAATAAGAGGTGGGCGGGATCGGTCACGGCGGCCCTCTTCCTCCGGAAGTTCGTCTCTGAAAAAACACCTTGGATTCACCTCGATATTGCGGGAACCGCCTTTTTGGACGACGGTCCCGAAGGATATCACCTCACCAAGGCGACGGGAGCGGGAGTGCGCCTCGTATTACGACTCCTTGAAAAACTCTCATGAACAGAGGTACGATCTCCACGGGTGTTGCTCCGATAACCTTCCTCCTTCGAACGGAGAGATCCCGGCGCGTACCTGTGGCATACTCACCGCGTCCGCTATATGAACCCGATATGTCGGCTGATGAACTGTGATGTCGGTCAATGATCTGAGTAGAGGCTTCACCGGAATGGTTTTGTTTCCCTCCGGGGCAAGACCGGAGGCTCCGAGGGGGAATCCGGAGGCGCTGTTTGAAGCCGTGCGCAAATGCCGGATCGATGATGTAAAAAGGCAACTCCCCTCGTCGGAGACGGGGGACATCAATGTGCGCAATCGGGAAGAGCGTACGCCACTTATAGAAGCAAGCCGATCGGGGAGCAGGGATATCGTAACATTCCTTGTTGAAAGGAAAGCAGATCCGGATCTTTCCGATAAAGGAGGGCTAACGGCACTTATGTGGGCAGCCCGAAGGGGAGACGAAGTAATCACACGGATTTTGTTGCGGTACGGCGCCGTGCGATCTCTCACCACCGAAGGAGACAATACGGCGCACATACCGGCTTTCCTTCCGACCGGAACGAACCTTACCGACGAAAAGGGTTGGACGGCGCTTATATGGGCGTGTTGGGAGGGTCACGTGGGGGTCGTGACCCTTTTGCTTGCGTCCGGTGCCGACACACTTATTGCCGATAAAGAGGGTTGGACGGCGCTCGCATGTGCGAGCTACGAAGGACACGTGGAGATCGTGCGGATCCTTCTTGCAAACGGAGCCGGTCGCACCCTTGGCGCCGATCAGCGTAATAAAGCGCTCATACTTGCAAGTTGTCGGGGTCACACGGAGATCGTCACGCAGTTGCTCATGTACGGAGCCAAACCCGACCTTCGCGAGGAGGGACAGGAGCCGGCTCTCGTATGTGCGAGTCGCGAAGGACACAAGGAAATCGTAGGTGCCCTGTTGATAGCCGGGGCCACTCGAGATCTCACCGGAAGATCCGGTGACACGGCACTTACGTTGGCAAGTCACCACGGCCACACGGAGATCGTAACGCTTCTCCTGATGGGTGGAGCCCGAAAGGACATGCACAACCTATCCGGTGACACGGCGCTTGCGTGTGCAATGCGACAAGAACATGGAGAGATCGTACGCCTTCTCACGCTCCGCAACGCCGAAGAGGTCAATCCCGACGAGGGGAGCCCCCTCTCTTAGGGAAACCCGTCTCGACAAGGCCCGTTTCCGATTCGAGAAGGGATTGCGGAAGGGATCCGACGCACGATGCTCGTACCGGGGGCTACCATCCTACGCCATGTTGTGGAAGACCGCATCGACATCGCCCAGATCTTCCAAAAAATCGATCAACGCCAGATTCGCCTTCCCGGCCTTTTCGTCACACTCCACGGTAGTCACGGGAACCATCTCTACCGCTACCTCTCGGCAAACAACTCCTGCGGAGGTAAGGTGCCCTCGCACTTCTTCGAGCGCATCCGGTGCCACGGTGACGACATAGGTGCCGTCCGTTGCTTCGAAATCATCCGCCCCGGCCTCGATGACGTGTGCAAAGACCTCCTCTTCGGGACGGTCCCCCGCAATCCGGATGACCCCCCTCCTCTCAAAATTGTAGGTAACCGAACCCGGAGAGGCGATCGAACCTCCCTTTTTGTTCGTTGCAATACGCATATCGGAGGCAGTCCTATTTTTGTTGTCGGTCATCGCCTCCACCACGATCCCGACACCGCCATGACCATATATCTCGTAGGTCAACTCATGAAAATCGGCCTGATCGGTGCTCGACGCCTTCTTGATATTCCTCTCGATATTCTCCGTGGGAAAGTTAGCCGCTTTGGCCTTTTGGATGATGGCGCGCAACCTCGCATTCGTCCTCGGATCCGGACCCCCCTGCTTCACGACGCTGATGATCTCCTTGGCCATACGGGAAAAAATCTTTCCCTTCTTTGCGTCCGCACGCCCCTTCCTATACTTGATATTGGCCCATTTGCTATGTCCGGCCAATCTTTTCCCCCTTACGTTAGATTAACGATTTTTCCATCAATATCTTGTCGTAGTAGCTTCCATCGGTATTTTTAAGATACTGAGGATGCACTCCGTACCGTTTAAATCCGAGTCGTTCGTATAGGGCGATGGCCGGATTATTCTCATACACTTCAAGGTGAAGGATTTCTATGTGAAAGACCTCCTTTGCCAATCGTTCCAGCTCCCTTGTCAGGATCGTTCCGATCCCTTTGCCCCGGTATTCCGTTCCGACAACAATGACGAACAGACATTGATGCTTGAGTTTTTCCACTTCTCTCACATAGAGATTGGCACATCCGGCTTGATTTTTCTTGTATAGGGCGGTAATCGACATTTTGTGTTCGATATATCGACCCCAAAACCGGAGGGCATCATCCGTCTCCCTCCTATCCACCATTGGAAAACCGTCCAAAATCTCACCGTGAAGCAACCATTCCTCGACACGAGCGAGATCCTCCGGCCTCGTATTACGAATCCGGATGACCGATTTTTTCACCGCGCACCTCCCCTTCTTCTTGCAAGCAGACTTCGAATAGATAACGGGCAAGGTAGGTACCCCCCTCTTCCTTCACGAAACGTTCCTGACGAACGATTTCCTCGTACTTCGTTTTCTTGAGGATCGAAATTGCGGGACATCCCTCGTACAACTCCACATGCATTTTCTCAAACCGGAAATAGGTTTTCCCGAGATGGGTTCCGTTGCGAACGAGCAGGGTACCGATCCCCTTCCCGCGCATGGCGGGGTCGACAATGAAATAAAAGAGGGCGTGGTGGAAAAGCTTCCGGTACGGCATTAAGAAGAGAGTTGCCACCCCCACGGGCTTATTCTCATGCGTTGCGGTCAAACTCGCCCCGAACCGGGTAAACCCGATCCAATTCGTACAGAAATCACGTACGTCGCTATCGGTTTACACGGGAAGCCACTTCCTCGATTCGGGAGCACTCGCCCACTCTATCAAAGGGGGAAGATCTTCCGGAACCGAATAACGCACCCCATACTCACCTTCTCGTCTATCGGTCTCCATGGGCCACTATCCGAACTCTTTCAAAAATGCGTGGACGAACCCGTCGAGTCCGCCGTCCATCACCGCCCGGATGTCACCCTCTTCGTGCTTGGTACGGGTATCTTTTACCAGTGTATAGGGCTGAAACACATAGTTTCTGATCTGAGAACCCCACGCGATCTCCTTTTTCTCTCCCCCGATCTTTTTCATCGACTCTTCCCGCTCCATCACTTCCTTCCTATAGAGACGGGAGCGGAGCATTTTCATACACGTCTCTTTATTTTGCAACTGACTACGCTCTTTTTGACAACCGACGACGATGCCCGTCGGTAAGTGGGTGATTCGCACTGCCGAGTCGGTCGTGTTCACATGTTGCCCCCCCGCTCCCGACGAACGAAAAGTATCGACGCGAAGCTCCTCGGGACGGATGGTAATCCGCACCGCCTCTTCCGCTTCGGGAACGACATCGACCGACGCAAAGCTGGTGTGTCGACGCGCATTGCTGTCGAAGGGAGAAATCCGGACCAAGCGGTGTATACCCCGTTCCGCCTTGCAGTAACCGTAAGCAAAGGGACCGACCACACGCAAGGTGACGCTCTTGATCCCCGCCACCTCCCCTTCGAGAAGGTCAACGGTCTCAACGTTCCACCCCCTTTGCGCCCCCCACTTCCCGTACATGCGCATGAGCATCCGGACCCAATCACACGACTCGGTTCCCCCCGCTCCCGCATTGATCATGAGGTAGCAGTTCTTTCCGTCCGCCTCTCCCGAAAGCATCTTCCTGACTTCGAGGTCTTCGAGCTTCCCCTCAACCCGGGCGAGCTCCTCGAGAAGCTCGTCATAAAAGGACCTCTCCTCTCCCCCGTCATCCCCGGGATCGACTTCACGCAAGAGCGACGCGGAGTCGCGAAAACGATCCCTCACCTCCTTGGCGGGAACGACCCACGCCTTCAACGCGTTATTCTCGGCAATGACCCGCTCGGCCTCTTCCCGATCCGACCAAAAACCGGGCTCCGCCATCTTCGCCTCTAGGGCGACGATACGCGACTCCTTTCCCGATATGTCAAAGAAACCTCCATATTCGGGCAAGACGATCATCAACGCTCTTGATCCTTCTCCGTACCTCTTCGTTCATCGCATCCTTCCCTTTCGGTCATCTACCGCTTAAACCGTTTTCCCGCTACATCAACTACCTTCAAGACGACACCGCTTCGAGAGGCCGTCGGGACCGGTCCGGCCGTACCGATCCGACGCCTCTCCACCCCGCACATACCGGACAACAGAGCACGCCGTACGACCTCCGTTTTCCGCACCGTCGGACTCGTAATGACCGGGTCGTTCGTCCGTACCATTCTCGCTCTCCGCCCCCCCGCCACCGCGGGAAAACTACCACAGGTCATGCTCGTACGGCCTAAATGCAAGGTCGAAGGTTCCATGATCGCAATACTCCTCTGATCCGGACCGACATCCTCCTGTCGGACTCGCCCTAAGCTACCGGATTGAGGCGAACCGAAGCAAGATTTTTTACGGAGAAATCGTGAGAAGTGTTACGACCCTCCCTCGGCCCCTCCCGGTATGTAAACGGATCCGTCGTAGCCGGTCGCATGCGATGCATCCGGAGACACTTCGCATCCGTCCCCGCGCTAATCGGGAAAGAGAATTTGCAGATTGCTCTCTTTAAGATCATCAAACCGTTTTGCCAGTTCCGAAAGCTCTTCTTCCGAATACCGACCGCACCGGATTTCCTCGCTGATCTCCTCTCTCCGGCGAAAGGTCTCCCTCTCCAAAAGCCTCTTGATCGTCTCCGTCACCCCCTCCTCCGCCCTGTCCCGGTTCACCTTCTTCTTGAGTATTTCGGCGCATAAGAGGCGCTCTTCGAGGGAGTCCGATACATTCATCAACGAGACGGGATCGATTTCTTCTTCGTTGCGTAACCTCTCACCGCACACCGTAAAGATGTGGCGACAAAGGGGAACATAAAAATGTTCGGGACCGATATTGGCCATGATCAGTCGGGTCAACCTCTCATCACTCCCCCCCACGAGTAGAAGCCATCTCAGGAGATCGATTTCGAAGGTTCTTTCGGGATCTTCCGACACGGCATCCGATAGGCTCCCCCATCTTCTGACGAAGGGTTGCGGACGGTGTAACGGCTCGTCGTGTGCACCGAGCATCTTCTCCGGAACGCGAGCAAGTTTTGCGAGAATCCGGAGACTCTTATCGACCATGACGGGGTGTTTCCACTCTCTTATGCGGGAGGCGACCTTCTCCACCACACGCTGCTTATTCGAGGGCACGCCCATGTCCGTCCCCTCGGAAAAGAAGGAGAAGAGGAAGGGTAGATACTCTTCCGCCCGATCGAGGAGACGGGCAAAGGCCTCTCTGCCCTCCGTGCGGAGAAACGCGTCGGGATCGCTATCGGCGGGTAAACGGACGACACGCACTTCCGTTTTGGCCCTTTGCAGGAGATCGCCGATCTTCACGGCCGCTTCCCTTCCGGCCGGATCACCGTCGAGGGCCAGGTAGGCGAGCGTCACCCCCATCTCGTCGAGTAGTGCGACATGTTCCTTTCCGAACGCCGTCCCCTGTCCCCCGACCGCGAAATCAAATCCCTCCCGAATCAAGCGGAGCGCATCGATCTGTCCCTCCACGATAAGCACCCGCTTTTCACGTATGATGCGCCGCCTCGAAAGGCCGAGTCCGTATAGGGAACGGGCCTTTTTGAAAAGAATCGTTTCGGGAGAATTCAGGTATTTGGGACCGAACCCCTCCTCACGCACCTTTCTCCCGGAAAATCCGATCAGCCTCCGAAAGGGGTCGTGAATCGGAAACATGATCCTACCTTGAAAAAGGGGTCTCATCCGGCCATCCGCACACTTCTTGAGTAATCCCGCCTCTTCGAGCACCTCGTCGCGTTCCTCACCCATAAACTTGCGGAACAATTCGCCGTTTGCGGGGGCCAAGCCGATCTCGAAGGTGCGGATACAATCGGAATCGATCGCTCGCTCATGGAGGTAGCGCAGGGCTACGTGCCCCTCATCCGTACGGAGGAGGTAAAAGCGGTACAACTCGGCCGCGGCCTCCAAAGCTTTCCGGACCTTCTCTTTACCGACCCTTCCGGCTCTGCGAACCTTCTTCCCCTCGGTAGCGCTCTTCGCCTTCTCCGACTCCAAGGTAACCCCGAACTGCTCCGCCAACGCCTTGACCGCCTCCGGGAAGGTGAATCGGAGCCGGTTCATCAAAAAGGCAATGCCGTCTCCGTGCGCTCCACAACCGAAACAGTGATACGATCCCCTCCTCCCGTCGACCGTAAACGAGGGTGTCTTCTCCTCGTGGAAGGGGCACAGTCCCTTATGGACACTCCCGGATCGTTTCAATCGCACGTGAGGGGAGATGACCGCCACGATGTCGATGTGCCCCTTCAGGGTGTCCAAACTGTGTTGCGCGTAGAACTCCATCGATCCGATCATAGATGAAAAAACCCCTTTTTTGAAACGGAAGAGTAGGGTATCCTCGGGTTCTCGACAACTCGCCCGAAGGAGACGATGACCGGAGACCGGATCACTCCCATGATGTCGCAGTGGCGTGCATGCAAGGAGGAAGCGGGGGAGGGGCTCCTCCTCTTCCGACTCGGCGACTTCTACGAGGCGTTCCACGATGACGCCGTCACTCTCGCCGAGGAGTTGGGTCTTACCCTCACGAAGAGGCAGGGAGTGCCGATGAGCGGAGTTCCCGCCCACGCCGCCGAGGGGTATGTGGAAAAGTTGGCAAAGAGAGGATTTGCGGTCGCCATTGCCGAACAGGTAACGGAGCCGACCGAGGGGAAGGGTCTCGTCACCCGGAAGGTAGTCAGGAAGGTGACTCCCGGAACCTTGCTTACCGATTCCTCTCTGACCGATCACGTCAACAACTTCTTCGCAATACTCCTCTGCGACGGCGCCCTCTCCGCCGTTGCCGCCGTCGACCTTTCCACGGGAGAGTTGCGGGTAACGGAATGCGAAGAGATCGGATCGGCGATCGACGAGCTATTCCGCCTAAGTCCTTCCGAACTCCTCGTAGCCGAACGGGACACGGAGACCCTCTCTCCCCTACTCGAAGAGCTCCGGAGACACCGCCCTTTTCGGCTGACAACGAGGAAGGAAACGTCCTCGACGCACCGTTCCGACAGTCGCCGACTGATCGAACGGTTCGGTTTCGACATGATGGATAGGTCGGGTCTTCTCGATCGAGAGGTCGCCCTCAAAGCGGTGAACGAACTGATCACCCATCTCGAAAAGAACCTCCGGGTGCGTGCGGATCACATCGGAGAGATCAAACACGAAAGGTTATCGCGCTACATGTCGATCGATAAGCCTACGCAACGCAACTTGGAACTCATTCGCCCCCTGTACCCCGAAAACGGAGAATTTACCCTTCTCCGTTTTCTCGACAAGACGGTTACGGCTTCCGGAAAACGCCTTTTCCGAAGTTGGATCTGCTACCCCCTCCTTTCCGAAAGTGCCATCAAGGATAGGCTGGATTGTGTCGAAGAGTGCGTACGCAGATCGGACAAAACAAACACCCTTCGCACCTTACTCAAGCGGATCGGAGATGTGGAGAGGCTCATCGTACGCGCCTCCATGGGGACGATCACTCCGGCCCGACTGCTCTCTTTACGCACCTCTCTTGAGCCGATCGTGCCGATCAAAGCGTTGCTCGCCTCCTTTACCGCTCCCCTTCTCCGGAAGTTGGAAAAACATCTCGTCGATCCGACTCCCTTAATCACCTCCATAGGTTCCGCCCTCCTCGACGAACCTGCCGCCAAACCCGGGGAAGGCAAGGTGATCCGACCGGGTTTTCATACCGAGTTGGACGAATTGCTCGCCATCAAAACGGGTAGCGAGCGATGGCTTGCCGACTACCAGACAAAGCTCAGGGAGGAAACGGGAATCAACACCCTCAAGATCATCTTCAGTCGCCCTTTCGGTTACTGCATCGAGATCGGCCGAGCCCGACTTGCCCGGAATACCGTCGTCCTTCCCGAACGTTTCCACAAAAGGCAAACCCTCACCAATGCGGAGAGATTTACCTCTCCCGAGTTGGGGGAATTTGAAGAAAAGATCCTGCAAGCCGACGAACGGATACGAACGCTCGAACTCTCTCTTTACCACTCTCTATGTGTGGAAGTGGGCAAACATTTTCCGATCGTCAAGAGAATTGCCCGAGCGATCGCCGGAATCGACGCACTGACGGCTCTTGCGCAAATCGCACAGATGCCGGGTTATTCCCGCCCACGGATCGACACATCGGATATGATCGTCATTCGAGAAGGACGCCATCCCGTCATTGCCGACACCCTGGCGGAGGGACATTTCATTCCGAATGATACCCGGCTTTCCGAAAGAGAGAGGATGATGTTGATCACGGGGCCGAACATGGCCGGCAAATCGACCTACATCAGGCAGGTCGCCCTCATCGTCATTATGGCACACGTCGGATCGTACGTTCCCGCAAAGGAGGCACACATCGGAATCGTCGACAAGGTATTCAGCCGGATCGGTGCGAGCGATGATTTGGCGAGCGGTCGCTCTACCTTCATGGTGGAGATGAGTGAGACAAAAAATATCTTGGAAAACGCCACCCCCCGCTCTCTCGTGATCTTGGATGAAATCGGGCGGGGCACGAGTACTTACGACGGCATTTCGATTGCATGGGCCGTCGCCGAATATCTCCTTGCTCGACGAGAAAAGGGGGTTAAGACCCTATTTGCGACCCACTATTTCGAACTCGCGGAGCTTGCGCGGATCGATCCGCGGGTGAAAAATTTCACCGTGCCCGTGCGGGAATCCGACGACGAAATCGTCTTTCTTCGAAAGATCACGGAGGGGATCGCCGACAAGAGTTACGGTATCCACGTAGCGCGGCTGGCAGGATTGCCTCCGGATCTTATCGCACGGGCCGAAGCCAAGGCGGATGAGTTGGAAGGGACTCTGAAAACGCTCTAAAACCCGAAGGGAAGGCTTAGATGACCGAAGAGAGAGCGCCCTTTCCGTTAAAGCGGTTACGAGATATGACGACGGCAACCGGGGTCTATCTCATGAAGGATGATGAGGGGACGGTTCTCTACGTAGGCAAGGCCAAAAACCTCAGAACCCGAATCGGGCAATACTTCGTACCCGGAAGGGATGGTCGGATGATGGTTCCCTTTCTCACTTCTAAGGTGAGGGAGGTCGAAACGATCGTCACCCTTTCGGAGAAAGAGGCCCTGTTGCTCGAGGATACGTTGATCAAAAAGCATCAGCCCCGCTACAACATCCTCCTCAAAGATGACAAGACCTTCATCAGCCTTGCCGTCAACCACAAACACCGATGGCCACGGGTGCGCATCGTACGCGCCGTCGCCGAAAGGGAAGAAGGGGGTGGCGAACACCTCCTCTTCGGACCCTATGCGAGTGCCTTCGCCGCCAGAACCGTCCTCGATCTGATACACAGGATGTTCAAGCTACGACAATGTTCCGATCGGGAACTTACCTCCCGCACCCGCCCTTGCCTACTCTTCGCCATCAAGAGGTGTTTGGCGCCTTGCATGCATCTATGCACGGCATCGGAATATGCCGATGAGACGGCAAAGACGATCGCCTTTCTCCGAGGAGAGAACAAGGAGGTGCTCGCGATGCTGCGGGAGGAGATGCGGCGAGCATCCGACGCACTCGAATTCGAAAGGGCGGGATCGATCCGCGATACCATCTTGCAGGTGGAGGAGGTGACGCATCGCACGCAAACCGTCGTGACAACGAACAAGGGGGACTACGACGTGATCGGGGCCTATGGGAAGGAGGGTCACTATATGATTGCCAAATTGCTCTTCCGGCAAGGTAGACTTACGGGGATGGAACCCTTTCCTTCCGGAGAGATTGCTTCAACAAAGGAGGAACTTCTCGTCGGATTCGTCATGCAACATTACGGCAAAAAGGGGATCGGAGAGCTTCCGAATGCGATTCTCCTCCCGGAGATCACGGAACACGAAGAGCTTGAAGTGGCTTTACGGGAGAAGACGAGATGCGAAGTCAGCCTTACCCGTGCCACAACGCAAGAAGGAAAAAGGCTGACCCTTTTGGCCGACACGAACGCGAAGCATCTCTTCAAACAAACGACCGATCGGATGATCCGTGCGGACCGGGAGCTCACGATGCTTGAAGAGCTGTGCGGACTTACGCGCTATCCCCTCATTATCGAATGTTTCGATATCTCGCACATCTCGGGTTCCGATACCGTGGCCTGTATGGTAGCCTTCCGAAACGGTGAGCGGGACAAAAAGCGCACACTCCTCTTTCACGTAAGAAACGTTGCACACTCCGATGATTATGCGGCACTCGAAGAGGTGCTCTTACGCCGGTTTAAGAGGGCGAAAAAGGAGGAAGCACTACCCGATCTCGCCATCATCGACGGAGGGAAGGGGCAACTAAAGAGGGCTACCGAAGTGTTCGAACAACTCGATATCGCATCGGTCGATCTCATTTCCCTCGCCAAAGAGAGGGGGAGACATGACAGGGGGCTTACGTGTGAGAAGATTCATACCCCGGACCGGAAGGATCCGATCTGTTTGCCTACCCGGTCGCCCATCCTTTTCCTTCTTCAGAGGATCCGGGACGAAGCGCACGGGACGGCGATGGCCTTTCACAAAAAAACACGTCTCAAGCGGCTGATGAAAAGCACGCTGGAAAATGTCCCCGGGATCGGACCGAAAAAGAAAAGAGCTCTTTTGCAGAGGTTTAAAAGCGTTGAGAGGGTATTTAGCGCCTCGGATGAGGAACTTCTATCGGTCCCCGGCATCACGAAAAAACATCTCACCGACCTGAGAAGTTTCGGTCCGGATATTTTCTAAGAAATCGATACCCGCATGTTGTCAAAAAATTATTTTAATATTATCCTGTCCGAGATTTGACTCACCCGTAGGCGGATCATCCGATACGGTATCGACAACACGGCAAACCAAAGGACGCAGTATGTGTGATGCTTCAAGTAGCTTGTTTTTAGCCACAAAACAACAGGATCTCAATGAATTCGACAACGGGATCGTCTCTACGGAAGGTGAACTCCTAGGAATGATGAAATTCGCCCATCACCTGTCCGAAAACGATCCGAACTTGCAGGCAGAGCTCGCAGAGGAGATCGATAGGCTCGCAGGGGAGATCGATACGCTGAGAGAAAAGATCACGAGGGAAACCGATAAAGAAGAAAACTTCAAAATATGTTCCAAAAAAATATACTATACCAACGGAGTACGCTGTACTTCCGGACTGGTGGAAATAGGACTATTGGTCTTCGGAATCGCCGGAGTCGCCGTACCGCAGTTGGGTCTACCCGCAACCATTGTTGCCAACACCGTGGCGGCGGTCATATCCAAGTTTAACGATTACGCGAGCTATGTTAAGGAAAAACGGGCCGCGAGAGTCGGCAAACTCGGGGAGCTGAAATACGGAGCCGAAAGGCTGGATGCCAACATTGATAATATCCGTACACTGTGGCTCGGAAGACGAGAAGTAGCAAGTGGCACACTACAGTCCATACTTAAGGCCGCTGCGAACAAATTCTCACAAGGGAGAGCCGGACGCAAGAAGAACGTCAATGTGTCGAGGGCGGATGTCTTCTCCAGCATGGAGGCGGGATTGTTGAGAGAAGAGGAAGGGTCTCCGGAAGGGGGGGAGAAGATTGCTCTGTTACCCTCGGAGAAGAGTAGGTCGGGAACATCCGTTCCCTCACGAATGGAACAGGGATTGTTGCAAGAAGAAGAAACGGTCGCTTCGTTGCCCCCCGAAGACACCGTTTGACGCGGACAACGGCCCCCCCGGTCGAAGATTGAGGAGAAAGAGCCTCTCGGTGTACACTGGGCAAGATTCGGGGTGGCATGGCCAAGTGGTAAGGCGGGAGCCTGCAAAGCTTCTATCCCCGGTTCGAATCCGGGTGCCACCTTCATTTGGTGTGTGTCGTGCTTCAAAGTGCCCCTACCGATGGAAGAGAAGAGTGTCGTCATGAAATTCGGAGGGGCGGCCTTGGCCGAGCCCTCGTCAATCGTCCGAGTCGCCACATGCATCAAGGTGAAAAGAGCTTCTCACGAGCAGGTGGTAGTCGTCGTCAGCGCCATGGGCGACATGACCGACCGTCTCCTCTCCCTTGCCCGGACGGTCTCTCCGCAAGATCATGTGAGAGAGCAGGACATGCTACTTTCCGTCGGCGAGAGGATCAGTATGGCTCTGCTCGCCATGGCTCTCCGCGACCTGAAAGTAGAGGCGGTCAGTCTGACGGGAAGCCAATCCGGGATCATCACATCTCGCAATCATGTCAACGCCGGGATCAAGCGGATCAACCCGACCCGGATCGTCGAAGCGCTCAGTCTCGGCAAAACGGCGATTGTTGCGGGTTTTCAGGGAGTAAGCGAAGAAAGAGAGATCACCACACTCGGGAGGGGAGGATCCGATACGACGGCCGTTGCCCTCGGCGTAGCTCTCCGGGCAGAGAGGGTGGAATTCTACAAAGACGTGCCCGGTTTTTTCCCTTACGATCCGAAAAAAGAGCCGACGCCGAGGAAGAGAAAGACCCCCTCCCCGCAACTCTCTTTTCAAGAGGCGATTACCCTTGCCGAACAGGGATGTTCCCCCCTCCACATTCGTGCACTTCGCCTGGCCGCTAAAAACCGGATTCCCCTCCATGTTCTGAGCTTCAGAGAGGAGGAGCGTCGCCTCCATGCCGGCACACACATTACCTCCGGTACACACACACCCCATACGGGGGTAGAACCGACTTACGAGACTCTTTAGAACCGGGTAAAGCACCGCTCCGTCCCCCCTTCTACCCCGCCGGTCACTGACGGCCCACGAAAAGGCCGGTCACAGGCGCATGCCGGTAAGCGGATCCGGTCTTGCGGTAGGCCTTGCAGTAACGACGGGGGGATCTTCCTGCCCCTCCGGACTCGATTCGCTCACGTTTTCCACGTCGAGAAACACCCTTACCCTCCCCGAGATATTCTCCGTGCTTCGTCCGCACACGTCACGAAATGACACGTGTGTCTTGACCATATCGACCGCCCCTGCTAACGCACGCAACCGATCGAGTTCCTCCACGGTCCTCTCGTCAACTCCCCTAAGACATTCCCTCATCTCGTACGTAGCAATCGAAAGGCCCCACATCGGAAGAGCTACGTGGAGAATCTGCAAAGCCGTAGTAGCCACACCCGCACCGGACGCAACACACGCCATAGACGCGAGGCACGCTTTCATAATCGGGCGGGTACCGATTTGCTTCTCCCCACTTGCACGGAATGCGACCCTACTTTCCAAGGAAAAAATTCTATCCCTGAGGGACTGATCGATATCCTCACCCGGCCCGATACGATCCACATCCTCACAAATACGCAAAAGCGCATCCCGCATCGCCGAGCAAGAGGCATCCCCATCCCAACCTGTCTTCGCGATCAACGTACGCACACAATTTCCCAAGTAACTAGCCATCAGGGCATCTCCCTCTCCGTTGCAAACCCGGAAGGGGACATTGTAATCCGAGAAGAGCAATAAAAGCAAAAGCCATTCCGACAAACCTTCCGTACGTCCGAAATGATCATCTCCTCAAGATAACGAAGTCCGGGTAGCCCCTCCCGTCGATCACGGCAAACGGACAACACGAGATCGACCATTCGGGCAGAGGATGTGGAGGCCGGAGAGAGTGTACGGGACAGGGTTCCCGGGTCGAGCGACACCGGACCGGATAACCGAAGGCGGTGCCGGATACTCGTGCAAAGGGGGGCCACCCCGACAATCCGTCTCGGCGGGAAAAGCCCCGTCATCACCCCCGTTCCGGGTTATATATAAGGGGTGAACGGCGGGGATATCTCCCGTAAACATCAACCCGTTTTAGAGCAAGTCCCCCCCTGAACGACCCCGATATGTTTTACCTCCCAATTTTTAGATAGTGTAGTGTAGGCTTCTTCTTAACTCTCTAGATTGCCAATAATTATGTCCCTGTTTAGAACAAGTGGCAAAGCATGAAAAAGGGGGAAACATCA
>JAPOVA010000048.1 GCA_026708385.1 Simkaniaceae bacterium
TATACCTTAGAATCAAACAACTCAGATGACGCAAGTTTGTCATCTTCGGAGGTAACGTAATCGAAATACCCGGATCATCTCTCCGCGACCCGGCATGCCCCTCCACCTTAAGATATTCAAGGGCATCGAGGTTTTCCACAAACGAACAGAGAGTATACGCATTCCTGATTTCCAAGTGCACCCCCGCATGTACGAACGTGTGTAGCATCCGCCACACTTGGATGTTTGCCGACCGCATTCCGTCTGTGGTTCTCCGGTTTTCGGATGCCCTTAAAAACGCCTTCATCACCAAAGCGTCCCTCTCCGTTAACGAGAAGGCTCGTTCTTTTACCACCTTGTCCACGTACTTCGCGAGCTGTAAGCTACACGCTTCGGCATCATCGAATTTACCGGCCATACCCGCCAACTCCGTTTTGAGGGCATCGTACGCCGCAGAACATCGTGCGTCCGTGACCGACTCGTGTCGGAGACAGGGTCGCTCCGGCATGAACGCCGGGGACTTATTCCCGTCAGCAGGGTGCGTCATCTCGTTTCCTCTTTGGAAAAGAACATCGATGTGCGCCATGACAGTCTACCGACGATTCGACTTCGGGTATGTTGCACTCCAAGCGTAACGTGAGTAGCGGATTACCGTTTATATTCAAACGTGTCGGTCCGCTTGCACTTTCCATTCCCGGGGGCAACGCATACAAGTTGTTATTTTGTAAGTACACGGCTTTTAAGTTTGTCAAGTTACCTATTTGCCACGGTACGTTTTGCAGGTCATTCTCGCTTGCATCCAAAACTTCCAGCTTGTGTAAGTTACATAATTCGTCCGGCAGGTTTTGCAAACCATTATTGCTTACGTCTAAGGACACCAGCTCAGGCAAGCCTCCCATGTCCGGGAGTAAAGCTCCCAACTGATTATTGCCTATAAGCAACACCTGCAACATCGATAGCTTGTTTATGCCCGGAGGTAAATTCGTCAAACGATTGGATCGTAGGTCTAACTGAAGTAGCAATGCTACATCCCACATTCCGTCGGGTAGCTCCGTGAGCTCGTTATCGCCTAAGAACAAATAGTTGAGCTGCATTAGTTTAGTGATGCCCGGAAACAAAGCGTCCAGATGATTGTTGTCTGCTCGCAAACAGTACAGTTGTAGCAAGTCTTCCATTGTTGAGGGCAGTTTGCATAATCCGTTCCTGCCTACGTCCAGAATCTGCAAGCAGGTCAGTTTGCCTATTGTCGTGGGCAACGCCGTCAGTTGGTTATCACTTACATCCAGGGTGTGTAGTTGCCCTAAATTTCCCAAGTCCGAAGGGAGTGTGCGTAACCGGGTATACCTTAGAATCAAACAACTCAGATGACGCAAGTTTGTCATCTTCGGAGGTAATATGATCGAAATACCCGGATCATCCCCCCGCGACTCGGCATGCCCCTCCACCTCAAGATATTCAAGGGCGTCGAGGTTTTCTACAAACGCACAGAGAGCATACGCATCCATGATCTCCAAGTGCGCCTTTGCACGTACGAACACGTCCAGCATCTGCCACACTTGGCTGTTTGCCGACCGCATTCTGTCCGTGGTCTTCCGGTTTCCGGATGCTCGCAAAAACGCCTTCATTACCAAAGCGTCCATCTCCGTTAACGAGAAGGCTCGTTCTTTTACCACCTTGTCCACGTACTTCGCGAGCTGTAAGCTACACGCTTCGGCATCATCGAATTTACCGGCCATACCCGCCAACTCCGTTTTGAGGGCGTCGTACGTCGCAGAACATCGTGCGTCCGTGACCGACTCGTGTCGGACACACGGTGGCTCCGGCACGAGCGTCGGGGACCTACTCCCGTCAACAGGGTGCGTCATCCCGCTTCCTCCTTGGAAAAGAACATCGATGCGCGCCATGGTAGTGTGTCGACGGTATTTGCGCAAGATTTCGTCAACGCGACAGGTACCTCCCGCCCACGGAGTGCGCGGATCGTGCGGAATATGTCGGGCATGGAGAGGCCGCTACGGGATCGGGATCTATTTTCGTAGGCACGAGAGGTAGGCAGGTGCACAAACCGGAAGCCCCTTCACACATCATCGCTCCGAGAGCTATCGGAGTTGTGTCGCAACATGCTCTCTCGACGCCATACGCTTGTCGCCCGTTTTCCGGTACGGATGGTGCCGGGCATCTCATCCGGGTTGCCTTCGGTTAGGCGTGCGATCCCGTTTTGTCCCCCTTTTTTCTCGCAACTTGTTGAGATAAAGTAAGATGACAGGCGTGAAGAAGAGAATCAGGGGTTGCGAGAGGAGAAGACCTCCTATTACGGTAAGGCCTAGTGACTTGCGTGATGCGGTGACACTGCCGCCACCCACTCCGAGGGCTATCGAGACGGCGCCCGCCATCGCGGCAAAGGTGGTCATGAGAATCGGACGTAGACGGTGCAGACACGCTCTCCGGATCGCTTCGGTGCTTTCCACGCCGGAGCGGATCGATTCATTGGCAAAGTCGACGATGATGATGCCGTTTTTCAAAACGATCCCCAAGACCGTAATCGTACCGATGAAGGCGTATAGGGAAAAGGGGGTACCGGAACAGAGGAGGGTGAGGACGATACCTAATCCGGCGGGAGGAATCGAGGACATAATTGCCACGGGCATGATAAAATCTTCGTATAGTATTCCTAAAATTACGTAGATGAGAAACAGCACGGTACAGAAGAGAAAGTTCATGCGACCGAAGACCTCTTCGAATACACCGGTAGCTCCCGTGGCCTTGGCCGTAACACCGGGGGAGAGAACTTCCCGGGTTATCTCACGTAGTTTGCGTATTCCCTTGCCGAGGGGGACGCCGGGGGCCAGGTTAAACGATAGGGTGGCCGAAGGAACGGTATCCGAGTGCGCGATGCTCAAGGGGCCCGTCGTCTCCTCCACGGTTACGAGTTCGGAGAGGGGGACCCGGGTGTTTGTCGTTGTCGAAACATAGAGTTTACGCAGATCTCCTATCCGCTCGTCATCTTTCCGCAATACCTCCAAGATGACCCGATACTGACCCGAGCTCTCATTGATCAAGGTGAGCTGCCCTTCGCCATAAGCCAGGCCCAGCGCCGTTTCAAGCCCTTCCGCCGTGACATTCAGGGAAGAGGCTCGATCTCGATCGATCTTCAGTGTTACGTAGGCACCGTGGTTTGCAATATCGCTATTTACCTTTCCGAAAAAAGGGTGGGCCTCCATTTTCCTTATCAAGGCGGCCACGTCGCGGTACGGTTTTTCCGTGTCGAATCCCTGCAGGGTGTATTGGTAAGTACCCGTCGTAGCTCCCGTAGGAATGTCGAGATTCATCAAAGGAATGGGTCTCATAAAGAGTTTGATGTCCGGGATATGTGCCGTTTTTTCCGTAAGACGGGTCATCACATCGGCGGTCGACCCCCTTTTCCCGGCATCGTTTAGTGAGACGTAGAAGTGCGATCGGTTGGAGTCGGGGGAAACGGTAATCACGTTTTTCACGGCGGGGTCTTGTCGGATAATCCGTGCTACTTCCTCCTGCTTGTCCCTCGTTTTCAGGGGAGAGGTCATGTCGCTTGTCCGGACGACTCCCCGAATGAACCCGATATCATCGGCCGGTAGCAGATCCTTGGGAACAAAGAATCCGCCGACGATCACGATGATCGTTGCCGCGATGCCCCCGAGGAGTATGACGAGTTTCTTGTTGAGTGCCTTTAGCAGGAGATATTCGTACCCCTTGAGGAATGTTCCGTTGATCGTATCGGAAAGGCGTTTGAGGGGGCTGTTTTTCGTCTTACGTACCCTGAGGAAACGGCTACACAGCAGGGGTGTGAGGGAAAGGGAGATCACGCCCGATATCATGACTCCCGTGATGACGGTTATCGAGAACTCGCGCAAGATATTCCCCAAGATGCCCGGCATAAAGATCATGGGAATGAATACCGTTGCCAGAGAGAGGGTCATGGATAGGATGGTGGTGCCGATCTGTTTCGATCCGTCCAGAGCCGCTTGCAGAGGACTTTTGCCCCCTTCGGCATGACGGGCAACATTTTCGAGAACGACGATGGCGTCGTCGATGAGAAATCCGATGGATAGGGTGATTGCCAAGAGGGAGAGGATATCGATGGTGAAGCCGTATAGGTAGATCATGGCAAACGTCCCGATCACCGTGATCGGAAGGGAGATGACCGGGATGATCGTATCGATGAGCGTGCCGAGGCAGAAGAGTACCGTGACGATGACGAGTCCGAAGGCGATGAATAGCGTGAGATTGACCTCGTCGACCGCTTCGTTGATCCATTTCGCTTCGTCAAAGATCTCGGAAACGATGACATCTCCGGGAAGATCTTTTTTGATTTCCTCCATGCGACGCCGACACTCCTTGGCGAGAGTGACGGTATCGGCATCGGTTTGCTTGATGACCCCGAGAAAAAGGGCGGGCATTTCGCCCCCCTTCGTGTGGTACCGGGCGACGATCCTTTCGTTGGCGACCGAATTGTAGACCCTCCCCAAATCTTTCAGCTTTACGAGTGCGCCCCCCTTATTGCGAACGGCAACCTGCTCGTAGCCGGCGGCATCCGGGATCTGCCCCTTCACGACCAGAGTGCGACGGATTTCTTTTCCGAAAAGGGTTCCCACGGGTTTTTGCGGATTGCTCTCCGTGATGGCTTGTGCTACCTCGTCGATCCCTAAATCATGTGCGGCCAATATCTCCGGATCGACCCGTACCCGTACCGCAAAGTCGGGGCCGTCGATCACGATACCTGCGACGCCTTGCACCGTGTTCAATCGTCTTCCCAAGAGGGAGTAACCGTATTCGGAGAGTTCTCCCTCAGGAATGCGATCGGATCGGATGGCATAGAGGATAACGGGATCGCCCGACGTGTTGAATTTCCGGTAGGCAGGGGGGTGGGGTAGATCACTCGGCAGGGAGCCGGAGGTTCTGTCGATGGCCTCCCGTACGTCTTGTGCCGCGAGATCGATATGGCGAGAGGGGATAAACTCCAAGATGATGGTAGAGGCACCGTGGCTACTCGTTGAGGAAATGTTTCGTATTCCCGTGATTTCCGTAAGCTCTTTTTCCAAAGGGGAGGTGATCGTGTCGGAGACGGTTTCGGGGTCGGCTCCCGGATAGCTTGTCGAAACGGTGATCGTAGGGTAGGAGGTGTATGGTAAACTACTTACGGGCAATGATCTATATGATGCGATTCCGAAAAAAAGGATCGATAACATAACCAGAGAGGTCATGACGGGGCGTAGGATGAAGATTTTGGAAACGTTCACTCCCGTTGTGTCTCCGTAATGATCCGGACGGTCGCTTTGTCGGAAAGGTTAAATTGACCATCGACTACGACCTTTTCTCCCTCTTGCAATCCGCTCTCGACGTACGTGAGTGCGTCGTCTTGTGGTTGGCCCGTGCGTACGTATCGTACGAGCGCACGCAGGTGTTCGTCGATCACGTAGACATATCTTCCCTTCATTCCTTTTCGGAGTGCCGCGGAGGGGATCAACACCGCATCGGGTATCCTCTCCAGGATGAGGCGTACTTTGACGTACTTATCCGGCCAGAGCGCGTGCTTTTCATTGCGGAACAGCGCTTTGCATTTGATCATGCCGGTGGAAGGATCGACTCGATTGTCGATGAACGAGAGGGTGCCCGTATACTCTCCTTCCGATCCGGAAGATCTGATGAGCACTTGTACGTCGGCTCGGCTACCCCGCACCCTCTCGAAATCCTTTTCACCGACGGAAAAGGCCACGTAGACGGGATCGATCTCTTTGATCACGATCAGAGGAGCGGTTTGGTCTTGCGTAATGAGATTCCCTTCGTGGATCAGTATTTCCCCCGCCCTACCGTCGATGGGAGAGCGGATAAGGGTGTGCCCGAGATTGATTTCGGCCTGTTCGAGGTCTGCCTGCCTCTGTTTGACCATACCCTCCCCTTTGTGTACCTTCGTCAGAAGGGCATCGAAGGCCTCTCGTGCGATGTATTCTTCTTCTACGAGGGCTCGGTTGCGTTCCAACGTTCGCTTGGCATAGAGAAGGTCGGCGATACTCTCCTCCAGGGCTCCCTCGGCATGTTTTACGGCGGCCCGGTAGGGCTTTTCATCGATGAGAAAGAGGAGGTCACCCTTCCGAACCCGACTGCCCTCTCGCACGTAAACTTTCGTAAGCGAGCCGGTAATTTGCGCCGTGATGTCGACGCTCTTCACCGCCTCGACGTGTCCCGTCGTATCGATATAGGAGAGGGCACATCCCTTGCCGGCGACGGCACTTTTGACGGGAACGGGGGGGGGGTTGACGGGAAGATCTTCCTTTTCGGAACATCCCGCTACGACCAAACAGGACAGGAGAAGGGATAGGATGGTCCGGTAGTTCATATGTGGTCTGTCCGTTCGGGTCCGGCACAATGACCCGTGGCATACGCTAAGTCGGTAATGGAGGTATACCTGTCGTAGAGTCGTTTCGCACGTTCCGCTCGGGCGTCGGCAACCTCCGTCTGTGCATTGACCAGTTCGACAATGGTTGTGGTTCCCGCGCGGTATTTGGCCACGTTTGCTTCGTAATTTGCCTCTGCCGATCGTAGATATTCCGTGGCGATGCGTAGCGATTCGGATGCATTGATGACCCGGTTACGTTCATTGCAGACCTCTTGGATGGCGGTGAGCCGGACCGCTTCGAGTTTTGCCCTCCACCCTTCCAAAAGGGCGGCCGTTTTTTTGATCGTATTGATCGCAACGAATCCCTCGAAGAGGGGATAATCGAGGGAGCCTTGTAGGGCAAATTCGTAACTGCCGTTCAGACCGTTTCGATAGTGTTGGTGACCGATCGTAAACGTACCGTGCGCCTTCGGGGCGAACTCTTTTCGCGCCGCCCGCAGACGAAGGATGCCGGCTTCCACGTTTGCCCGCGCCGCCGACAGATCGGGGCGGTGTTCCCGTGCCTTGAGGATCAACGCATCCAACGTTTCGACGTCGGGGGGATACTCCCCACCCGGATCCGGGTAGGGTTGGAAGGAGAGCTCCTTATCGGCGGGTAGTCCCATGTTGCGCAGAAGGCGCGCGTAGGCAATCTGCATCTCCTCTTTCCGGGTAATGCGGGCGAGTTTCCGTTTGAGATAGTGGGTGCGTGCATAGACGGTGTCGGTTACGTCGGCAAGACCGGATGTGAACCGGAGTCGGGCCGCTCGGCATGCCGTTTCGGCATTGAATACGTTCTCTTCCGCTACCCGTAGAAGGTGCTCCGAGTAGAGATAGCCGTAGTAGTCCTCGGTGATCCGTTTTACGACCTGTTGAATCCGTACGTTGTAGGACCAACCGGCGTTGTACAGGGACCGGAGGGTTGCGGCGGCCGTCAAACGGGTTTGTCCGAAATCAAAGGCAAGATAGGAGAGCTTTATGCCGGTTCCGTAACGTGTTTCCGAAATGACGGAGCGGTCGAACCCCGTAAAGTCGCTGAATCGGGTGCGCGTATAGTGGGCACTTGCTTCGGCTCGGATGAACTCGTCCCGTAACGACTGCCCGTACTCCGTAGCACTGACGCGTGCCCGTATCCAACTCTGTTTTGTCTCGGGATTTTTTCCGAGCGCAATATCGATCGTCTCGGCAAGGGTGAGGGAACTCTTCTCCGAGTAGGTCGGCTCATCCTCGTCGGTCGATTCGGGTGAAGTGTCCGGTTGTGCCACCCCCTTTGGCGGGTGCCACAACACACCCGGGGAATTCGGGACATATGAGAGGGGGTTGACGGCTCCCTTGATATCGCAACCCTGCAGAAAGGGAAACAAGAAGGATAGTAAAACTAAAGTGTAACGACGATGTATCCCGTACAAAGCATCCCTTCCGGAATATGCCTTTTAAAGGCCACGTTACCGGTTCGGAGGCTTTTTGGTAAACGTCCGGTTCCTCGCCGTTCGGGGCGATTGCACGTACACTCTCGGGAGAACATCCGCCCCCGCCGATTTGCTCACGATCTTTCCAAGTAAACCGTGCACGAGGGACCGGCTCTCGGCTATGCTCCCTTGATCATTCCCACTACCAAACCATAGACTTTCTATGAGACTTTCTATGGGACCTTCTACGGAAAGATACGCAACTATCCCTCCGATCCGTAAAAATGTTTGCCGGTATCGTCCCCCTCCCTTCGTAGCTCGGGTGTGCGAGAATCTCCTCCCCGTCCGATAAGGGGGGACCACAGGGAGAGGATAAAGCATGTGAGCATAAACAGAGCGGTCAGATATCCCGTGAAGCGTCTCAACACCCCGGCCGTGGAGGTGCCGAAGAGAGAGTTGCTCACATCTCCTCCGAACGAGGAACCGAGACCCATGCTCTTGCTCTCTTGCACCGAGATGACGACGGAGAGCAACACGCAGAGCACCAAAAGGAGAAAGAGGACGATAAAGAAGAGAACGGCCATCCGGTGTGATCCTCCCTACGTTGCGACGTTACGTCTGCGAGGTCGCATTGTGAATGATCGCGATAAATGCGTCAACATCGAGTGAAGCGCCCCCGACCAAGGCACCGTCGATATCCGGTTGGACGATCAGGTCTCGGACGGTTTCCGGATTGACCGAACCGCCGTAGAGGAGGGGGGTATCGATTGCCGGGTTGCCGAATCTTTTTTTGAGGACGCTTCGACAAAAAGCGTGGGTCTGTTGCGCCGTTTCGGGAGAGGCGCTTCTCCCCGATCCGATGGCCCAGACGGGTTCATAGGCGATGATGACCTTTCTAAAATCCGCATCGGACACCCCGTCCAAGGCGGTCATCAGTTGCCTTTCCAATACCTCTTCGGTTCTGTGTTCCGTACGCTCTTCTTCCGTTTCTCCGACGCACAGTAGGGGCCGGAGATCGGCGACGAGGGCTCGGATCAACTTTTTACGTACCGTGTGATCATCTTCGGCAAACAGTCGACGCCTCTCGGAGTGGCCGATGAGGGCAAAAAGGGAGGACGTTTCTTTCACCATGCGCGCCGAGACCTCCCCCGTGTAGGCACCTTCATCGAAGGCGCTCACGTTTTGTGCCCCTATACTCACCCCACTCCCCTCGGCTATCTCAGCTACCCGCGCAAGAGCGGTAAGGGGAGATGCGATATAGACGGTGCAGGGGGGGGCGGGCATTTCGTCGAGTAAAGCATCCATAAAGGTTTCCGCCTCAGCACCCGTCTTGTGCATTTTCCAGTTTCCTACGATAAAGGTCCGTTTCCGCATCATACCGGGCATGCGCACCTCCTCTTCGTTCCATGCTACCGGGACATCCTTTACTTGGCACGGAAAACGGATATTTGCCGACGCGTTCCTCGATACCCTATTCGGGTGGCGACGGAAAACGGGTGTTACGAGATCCGGTTCGGTCGTTTCGGATCGGAGGTGTGTTCATCTCGGTAAAGGGGAGAGACCGGACGGACCTTGAAACGAGGGCTCTTCCGTACCGGAGTTGTTGCCGTTTATCCGTCGGCATCGGGTAGGTGCTTTTGTCGGCAGTAGGTCTCTTCGGTAAAAACGAGGAGCACCAGACAACCGACCATGTACAGGGGAAAGAGGGCGAAAGCAAAATGGTAATCGGAAAGAGAAAAGGAGAGGACGCTTGTCGTCGTGCGCGCCGTGCCGCCCAGATCGAGTAACCATCCTACCAGAGGATCGGTCAACGAGTTGAAAAGGGCGTTGGAGGTATTCATCACCGCAACGGCGGTAGCCGTCATCAGGGGAATGTTGATTTCATGGATGACCGAAAAGGAGAGCAGAAAGGCGGAAACGGAGATGCCGAAAAGGAGTTGTAGCGCTCCGTATTGGAGTGCTCCGTACGAAGAAAAGGAGGCGGGGGGGAGATAGATGGATAGGGTAAGGGTGATCAGGGCGATGGTTGTTCCCCATACCATGACGGGTTTTCTCTTCCCTATCCGTGATGAATAGTAACCGAGCAGGGGTGCACCGATGGCGAAACCGACAAAGACCAACGAGGCGAGAAAGGCCGATTTGCTCTTCGTAAAGCCGTATTTCCTTTCAATGAATGTCACTCCCCATAATCCCGCAAAGGAGGCGACGGGGGCAAAGGCGAGACCCGAATAGAGAGATAAAATCCATGTCTCTTTGCGACGTAGGATATGCATGAGGGAGGTTTTGAGAAATCCGGTATGATGTCGCAGACCGGACCGAGACAAGGAGGGTAGATCTCGGATGACGATGAAGAAGAGGCCGGCAAGGAGTATGCCGAAAAGGGCCGTAATCTTGAAGGAATGGCGCCATCCCACGGCCCGGATCAGCCGTGAAAGGGGCGCTTGCCCGAACACGGCACCGAGCGTTCCCAATGTCATGGTCAGACCTGCAAAGAGGGCAAACCGGCTTTCGGAGAATCTGTCCGCGATCACTTTGAAGGTGTTGAGGATGGCAAAGGTGGCGCCGATTCCCGTGATAAATCGGGCGAAGGCCAACGTGGCGACCTTGTCTCCCATCCCGAAGAGGAGCGATCCGATTGCACAGAGGAGAATACCGAGTGCGGCAATACGTCGGGAGCCGAAGGCATCGACGAGTAGTCCTCCCGGAATCTGCATGACCGTGTAAGCGTAGTAGTATGCCGCCGCGATGTGTCCGATGACGAAGCCGTCCGTCCGGAATTCTTCCATGAGCCGGCCCACCATAATGCTCGGGGAGACTTCCAAAACGTATTTATAGAAGACGAAGAGCACGCTGATAGCGAAGCATACGGTGGCGTATACGGTTTCGGAAATGTGTGTGTCGTTGCGTTTCATCCGCACGTATAGGGTTACCCGTTCGTAAGGAAAAGGAAACCGGAAAATTTCCGCAAGGCAAAATCACGTAACACACGGATGGTGTTTACGGGCGTGGGAAGGACCGGTTCGGCCGGCATGTCGGATCGATTCGGTGCGAGAGCGTGCACGAGATTCGCAAAGAGGAGAGGACGACACGGGCTACCGGTACGAGTGACGGATCAACACGGGGGGGGCATCGGTGCCGGTTATCCGACGGCACAACCCAAGACCATGTCGGTATATGAGGGGAGGGGCCACAGATCTTTGGGTAACAGTTCTTCAAGACGGTCTGCGGGCTCCCTGAGAACCCGTATATCGTTCGGTATCTTCCCTATCGAACGAGATGCAAGGTTTTTTTCCAGAGCATCGGAAGCGACCAGAATCTCTCGCAACAGGGAGGAGAGGGTTTCGCCGAGTTCTGCGAACACGTCGCTCTTTCGTAATTCCCGAAGGTAGCGCACCCCGGCCGGAATAATCAGCGTTCTCGCTATCATGAGAACGGTTTCGGCCTCTCCCGTTACCGCGCTCGTATACTCCTCCTTTCGGATTAAGAGGTGGGCATCCCACTCTTTGTCGGTTAGGATGGCGTGCTTCCGTAGGGGATGGTTCGCCCTTTCGATGTGACCCATCGTTTCGAGAACCGCTCCCGTCGTTGCAAGGTGAGGTAACCCCCTTGCTTCGGCCTCCCGGAACCACGCCTCGGCGTAGGCATCCCCTCCGTAAATAACCCGTTTATGTGTTGCTACCGTCTGCATCAAGACCTTCTTCAAGGCGACGGAGGGTGTTGCTCCCTTGCGGATCGCACTTTCCGCGTTCTCGCACATGTTATCGAGTGCATCCGCAATGGCGGTATTGAATATCGCGTTGGCATCGGCAAGGTTCGTGCTCGCTCCGAGGGCTCGAAATTCCCATTTATTTCCGGTAAAGGCCAGAGGTGCCGTTCTGTTTCTGTCCGTAATCCCCCGGTACTCCGGGGAGATGTGAGGAAGGCCCGCAAGGAGTTTCCTACCGGAAAGATCGGGGACATAATCCGGATCCTTCTCGGTTTTCGCAATCATATCGCCGACAAAAGAACCCGGAGAGACGGCAAGGAGGGGAGGGGGGGCCTCATTGGCACCCAAGCGGTAGTCGTTGCCGTGTGAAGCAAAGGCCAGACGGAGAAGTTCCGCATGTTTGTCGACGCCCTTGATCACGGCACAGACCATCGCTTTAAAACGTAAGACCTCCTCGGGCTCCTTTTCGAAGGTAAACCAGTTTTTCCCGTCGGGTCCCGTCACCGACCAATTGTTGTGCTTACCCGATCCGTTCGCTCCGGCATACGGTTTTTCATGCATCAGGCAGGCAAGACCGTGTTTATTTGCCGTTTCATGGAGAAGGTCAATCAGCAGTGCGTTGTGTTCGGCGGCGAGATGGACGTCCCGATGCATAACGGACAGTTCATACTGGGAAGTGCACACCTCTCCATGCTTCGCGTTCACGAGAATGCCGAGCTTCCACAGAGTCTCTTCCAATTCTTTCATGAATGCACGGACGCGATCTCCGATGGGACCGAAGTAGTGATCCGAAAGAGATCGGTGCCCTTCGGGGAACCGCCCGAATAGGGTGCGACCCGTGGCAACCAAATCGGGTCGTTTCAGGTAGTGTTCTCTGTCGATGAGGAAATATTCCTGCTCGAATCCGACCCGTATGCGGGCTTTCTTGTCGCCGGTTTCCATGCCGAGCAACTTCCCCAGTCGACAGACTTGACTCGACAGAAGGTCAACCGAACGGAGGAGGGGGATCTTCCAATCGAGAGCATCCCCTTCATATGAGTAAAAGACGGAGGGAATGTATAAGACCGGATCCCCTTCCCGATCTCGGATAAAGGGGGGAGTTGTCGAATCCCACGCGGTGTAGCCGCATGCCTCGGAGGTTCGACGCAGGTTGCCGGAGGGAAAACTGGAGGCATCCGGTTCTCCGCGGAGGAGACTCTCCTTGGTGAAGAGGGGGATGGGATTGTCCGACGGATCAAGGGTAAAGAGGGAGGAGTACTTGTCGGCAGGGGCACTGCGCAGAGGGTGAAACCTGTGGGAGAAGTAGCGTGCGCCTTTGGACATGGCCCACTGCCGTATGCCGGATGCAATGGTATCGGTGACAATCGGCTCGAGGGGACGTTGCTCTTCCGTGGCGGCGCAGAAGGCGCGATATGCTTGGTCGGGCAGGTACTCTTTGGCGGTTTCGGGGCCGAATAGATGCGAAGCGTAGCGCGCCCGACGCGACTCTTCCTGCACGAGCCTATCCTCCTCTGCAAGGAATCCGGGACGTACGGTAGCACGCTATGTCGGAACATGCAAGACGTTTTCGGTAGCATGCTCTCCGGTTGTTTCCGGGAACGTGTCCGGCGGTTCACCCAATGCCTCTCTCAACATGTTCTCGATCTTCCGACGTCCGGTCGCTTCGATGGCGAGATCGAGCGCCGTAAGCCCGGAGTGCTCGGTGTGCAGAAGGTCGATGTTCTTTTGTGCGAGCAACATTCGCATGATCTTCGGATTGCCGAATAGGGTCGCGAGGATAAGAGGGGTATAACCGTCGTCATCATCGGCAAGGTTGACATCGGCTCCGTGTTTGAGCAATGTTTGCACCATGTCCGTCCGGTCATTTCGGACTGCGAACATCAGGGGGGTCCGACCCCGGTCATCGACATGATTGATGTCGGCGCCCCATTTGAGTAACTCTTCCGCGATCTGCGTATGTTGTGTGCGAGCGACATGTGTAAGAGCCGTCTGCCCCTCATTGTCGAGAGCGTCGACCCACACATCGCCTTTACACAGCTCTCGCACTTTATCGATATTTCCCGTTGCGCTCGCCCGTATCAGCGCGGGTCCCTCATACAACACTTGTCGCATCACACGGACGGTAAACCCCGCAAAAGCGCCGAACAGGGCAAAGCCGAAACCGTTTACGACCATTGCGGGAACGAGCGAAAGGGGGACGACGGTGAGACCCACTCCCGCCACCGCCCCCACGACACAACCTGTGCCCATGTACCGGAGGGTGCGCAGGGCAACGACGTTCGCACGGTGTTCCTTCTCGGCAAGATCACCGTTACTCTCCCGACACGGGACCCCCTCATCCACGTGGTCGGCTCGAGCAAGACGGCTCGGTACGGACGATCCCGACATGACTACGACTCCGGCGTTACTCTCCGTTTTTGAGGCGACGTCTCCCTTGACGGTACGCACCGCACCGCGCAGGCGAAAACGATCCCCCCGCTCTCTTACCGGCTTCTCCGGGAGAGAACGACTCCGGATACTGGATTCGAACCAGTGACCAACGGATTAACAGTCCGCTGCTCTACCGCTGAGCTAATCCGGATCAGGTCGCACATTGTCCGTCATGTCGGATTTTTTGTCTCGAAAAATTTCCGAAAACAGTCAGCTCAAAAGAGAAACGAGTTCGTCAAACCGATCAATCAAGCTGCGTACGATCCTTCTATCGCGCAAATCAACGCCACTTTTCACGAGTAGGTTGAGGGGGTAGTCACTCGAACCCGAGGAGAGAAGTCGCATGTAATCGTCGCGATCTCGAGCATCCCCCTCGCACACCCTTTGCGCGAAGGTGTAGGCTGCGCTGATACCCGTCGCATACTGGTAGACGTAGAAATTTGCGTAGAAATGGGGAATGCGCAGAAACTCTACCTCCGTTTCGGGATCGAGGGTGAGATCGGAACCGTAATACTCCCGGCTGAGCTCACGGTAGATTTCTTTGAGCCTTCCGGGTGTTATGGGGACATCCTCTTCGGCGAGTGTATACAATCGTAGTTCAAACTCGGCAAATTGCGTTTGTCTGAAAAGGGTAGCCACAATTCCGTTGATCTTTCGTTCGATAAAGTACCGCTTTTCTTCTTCGGATCGGGCATTTGTGAGAAGATAACGGAAAAGTAGCTCTTCATGGAAGGTAGAGGCAATCTCCGCCAGAAAGATCGTGTATTCGGCATATTGGTAGGGTTGTGTCCTGTTACTCAGGTACGTATGCATGCTGTGGCCGGCTTCGTGAGAAAGGGTCGATACGTCCCGCTCCGTGCCGTGAAAATTCATCAGTATGTAGGGCAACGTACCGTAACATCCCGACGAATAGGCTCCCGATCGTTTTCTCTTGTTCTCGAAAGGATCGACCCATCTCTCTTCATTGAGCCCTCTGCGTAGGATTTCCGTATACTCCGGACCCATCACCGCAACCGATGCGAGTACGGCTTCCTTTGCCTCTTCGTAGGAAAACACCCGTTCCGTGTCGGCCATGAGGGGAGCTTGTAAATCGTATGCATGCAACGTCGGTACGCCGAGCATTTTTTTGCGTAGCTTCACATACCCGTGCAGAGAGGGGAGCCCTTCCCGCACCGTTGCAATCAGATTCCGGTATATTGCGGGATCGATCCGGTCCGGTTCCAATGCCGCATCAAGGGCGGTAGGGTAATGCCTCGCCTTGGCGCGGAACAGATGGCCGTGCACCGCTCCGCTCAGCAGTTCCGTTGCCGTGTTTTCCATCGCGCCGTATCGTTCGTGAAATCTGAGAAAGGCACTCTTGCGCAACACCCTGTCCGGAGAGTGCATGTAGAGGGAATACAGGCCGTATGTCAGTTCTTTCGGCTCTCCCTTCTCCGTTTCGGCATGAGGGAAGGTGAGGTCTACGTTATTGAGCATGGAGAATGCTTTCGAGGGGGTAGCAAGGGATCTTGCGCCGAGGGAGAGCAGTTGTTCCGATTCGGTCGATAACGTGTGAGGTTTACGTGCACGGATCCGTTCCAAGTAAAACCGGAAAGGTTGCAACTCTTTCTCTTCCGAATAGGTCGAGAACTCCTTCGGGCTCAGAGCAAGGAGCTCGGGTTCTATCCAAGCCGTTTCCGTCCGATAGGCATTCGTGAGGAGACGCGCCCTTTCGTAGAGGGCCTTGTTTTCGTCATTCCCCACATCCTCATCGGCACGCAGGTGAGCATAGGTAAGAAGTCGGTCCAACACCTCCCCGATCGCAAACATTTCCTCGAGGAGCGCTCTCACTTTGTCCGCCCCTTGGGCAAGCCGACCTTTCCAAGAGGTTATTCCGGAAAATCCGGTACCCGCCACCCGATCATACTCCTTCTCCCATTCTTCCGAGTCGGGATAGAGCGCCTCCGTGTTCCACTTCTGCAATGGGGGAACCTCTTCCCTTCTCCGCATGGGTCGACCTCGGTTCGTTGTTCCGGCGTGCCTCCGCCCATTGTGCGGAGGGGGTCGGTTTTTTACCAGGAAAAAGGTAGGTACTTTTTGTCGGAACCACCTAAATTTGCTTGAAAAAATTCGCCCCCATTTCCTAACATGGGCTCTGACCGGACAACCCGATGAGGAGAAACAAACCATGGAAACGAAGAAGAAGTTGGCGTTGCGACCCTTTGGCAACCGTGTGATTGCAAAGTGGGTTGAAGGAGAAGAGGATGTGCGGGGGGGCATCGTCCTGCCCGATTCCGCGAAGAAGAAACCGGAAACCGCCCGAGTCATCCGTGTCGGCAAAAGCAAGGTAACCGATGTAAAGGAGGGTAGCCTGATTCTCACGGACAAATACTCGGGGCAGGAGGTCACTTTTGAGGGCGAAGAGTATGTGGTTCTCAAAGTCGACGATGTTTTGGCGATTATTGAAGAGTAAACGGAATTAGGTAGTTAGGTAGAAGGGTTAGGTAAGCAAGAAAGAGTAAGAAGGAGTAGGAATCGGTTATGGTAGCTAAAAATATCAAGTACAGAGAAGACGCAAGGCAAAAAATCTTGAAAGGGGTGCGAGCCTTGAGTGCGGCCGTCAAGGTTACGCTGGGACCGAAAGGGCGTAATGTTGCGTTGGATAAGTCGTACGGTGCTCCCCACGTTACGAAGGATGGGGTGACGGTCGCCAAAGAGATCGAGCTTGAGGACAAGCACGAGAACATGGGCGCGCAGATGGTGATCGAAGTGGCGAGTAAGACGGCCGACAAGGCGGGAGACGGGACCACGACGGCCACCGTGTTGGCCGAAGCGATCTATTCCGAAGGACTCAAGAACATTACGGCGGGTGCCAATCCCATGGAGGTAAAGCGGGGGATCGAGAAAGCGGTCAGAGCACTGGTTGCCGAGCTTAAGAAGATGAGTAAGGGGGTTAAAAACAGCAACGAGATTGCCCAGGTGGGAACGATCTCGGCGAACAACGATGAGGAAATCGGCAACATCATCGCCAAAGGGATGGAACGGGTCGGTAAGGACGGTACCATCACCGTGGAGGAGGGTAAGGGATTCGAAACTACCCTCGACGTCGTGAAAGGAATGAACTTCGATAGGGGGTACCTGTCCGCCTATTTCACCACTTCTCCCGAAAGCCGGGAGGCCGTTTTGGAAGATGTTCTCATTCTCATTCACGAGAAGAAGATCTCTTCGATGAAGGATTTTCTGCCCATTCTTCAGGCTGCGGCGGAGACGGGCAAGCCCTTCCTCATTATTGCGGAAGATGTGGATGGAGAGGCGCTTACAATGCTCGTTATCAACAGGTTACGCTCCGAACTCAAGGTGTGTGCCGTCAAAGCTCCCGGATTCGGAGAGCGTCGCAAGGAGATGCTTGAAGATATCGCCATCCTGACCGGAGGTCGGTTTATCAGTGAGGATTTGGGAATCAAACTCGAAAATGTTACCCTTGATATGCTCGGTAGTGCCAAAAAGGCGGTCATCAAAAAAGAGGATACGACCCTCGTGGAAGGAGGCGGTGATAAAGATGAAATCGCGAACCGGATCATCCTGATCAAAAAGCAGATTGAAGAGAGTACCTCCAACTACGATAGAGAGAAGTTGCAAGAGCGTCTTGCGAGACTCTCGGGCGGCGTAGGTATCATCCGAGTCGGAGCGGCTACGGAGGTGGAAATGAAAGAGAAGAAAGACCGCGTCGACGATGCGTTCCAAGCTACCAAAGCCGCCGTCGAGGAAGGGATTCTTCCCGGAGGCGGAACGGCTCTCATACACTGCGTTCCCGTGTTGGAAAAAATGGCGCATTCCCTGACCGGGTCGGAAAGAGTCGGTATGGAGATCGTTCTCAAGGCCATCACCTATCCTCTGCGACAGATTGCGGAGAATGCCGGGGAGGAGGGGTCCATCGTGGTGCAGAGGGTCATGCAATCCCGGGCGCCTAACGAAGGGTGGAATGCACTTACCGATACCTACGGCGACATGATCGAAATGGGGGTGATTGATCCGACGAAGGTGGTCCGCTTGACGGTTGAGCTGGCAGCATCGATCGCCTCGCTCCTCCTTACGACCGAGGCGATCATCACGGAAGAGCCGGATGATAAAAAGTCGACATCTCCGGCAATGGCCGGCGGTGGCATGGATTACTGAGTTTCACAAAAAGGGGGTCGTTGTCATGACCGTAGCCTCTTCTGCCATAGGGACCGCGGACTCTGCTACTATAGGGTTGGTATTCTCCCTCTCGGAGTCGGAGTCGGAGTCGGAGTGGGATTTCGACAGGCAGGATGTGCCGCTCTTCGGTACGGCTATCGAAATCGCAGTGTGGAAGGGGCATATGCAGACGGTCGAGAGGCAATTCGACCGGTACTCCGTCGTGGACCTTACCGGGGAGGGTGGCCGGGTGAGAAAGGGCCTTCGTGTGTGCCCGATTCCGAGAGGTGTCGTGAGTATCGAGGAGACTTTCTTTTCCCCCGAGAGTGCCTGCTCTGCAGAATCGACGTTTTGTGAAGGTTCCGATACGGAGAGGGATGATGAGGTCGTTGTGTTGCTTGATCATCTCTTTGTACGGGCGGTTTTGCGTAGGCACTACCGGGTTGCGGGTTTTCTTCTCGATCAAGGCGCTGACGTAAATGGTCGGCTCTTCAGGGATACGGCCCTTGTGGAGGCTAGTCGCCGGGGACGCGAGGAGCAGGTCTCCTTTTTGCTTGACCGGGGTGCCGGCGCAGATATTGTCGGGGGGGGTGGAAAAACGCCTCTGATGGTGGCAAAGCGTGCGGGGCACGAGAAGGTTGCCCGTCTCTTGCTTGAGAAAGGTGCTACGAAGGGGTTGTCCGACGGTCGTGTAGAGGGAGAGGCTCTCATGGGGGCGGTAGAGCGAGATGAAAGGGACAGGGTAGGCTCCCTCCTGTCGAGTGAGAGTGCCGACGTAAATTTTTTCGATGCGGAGGGGAAGACTCCTCTCATGAGAGCGGTGAAACGAGGGCACGAGGAGATGGTGCTCCTTCTATTGGATAGGGGAGCTCGGGTGAACGTGGTACCCGAAGGTAGGAAGAGGAAGGGGGAGACCCCCCTTGTCTTGGCTGTCAAAGCCGGAAAGCCGAGTGTCGCGATTGTCTCTTCTCTTTTTGACTATGGTGCCGACTTGCACTTTGCCAATGAGGAAAGGGGGGGATTGACGGCTTTTGATATAGCGGTCTGTTGCAGAAGAGATGAGATCACTTCTTTGTTTATCGACCGCCATCCCGAACTTGTGGTGAGACATGAGGACGTGCATGGCGAGGCGGTTCCTGCGGGGTACTAGAGAATGTCGTCATAAGGTGTGAGTCCGAATCATGATGCGGATGTCGAAGCATGCCTATGCGAAGATGGTCACAAGCGGTTGGCAAAGCGATGTGAGCTGACGGGAGGTCGGTCGGGTCATGGCGTATGGTCGGGCCGCTCAACAATAGATTCCGTTCATCTATCCGTACCGTCTCCCCCGTAGCGTGACAACTATTTTGCCTCATCCTCGAGGCAAGGTGCTTCGTGTGGGGGTCGGGTTCCGGAATGCGGAATCTGCCATCGTTGTCGGCTTATGGTTTTTTCTATGCTTCACGTTCGTCGGTTTTGTCTCGTGAACGGGACTCACACGGATGCGTGGCCCGACTTTCGCCGTAGTGGTCGCCGAGGAGAGTGGGAACGGAGATATCGTATCGGAGCGTTTTCCGGGTTCATGGTGATTGCGTACGGTGTGTTCGAACCCATAGGCTGATGCGATCACCATCCATTTAGCCCACATGGTTCTTATGAAGCTTGCCGTTTTCTCATTTTCCTCGGTGGTACTTTTTGTTCCTGAGGCATACATTCGTCCGGACCGGAAAACAAGGGCGATCTATGCGTTTGAAAGGTAAACACGAACAAAAGGGATAGAATCCTTTGTCTCCATAGCCTCATTAGTGTGAAAGGAAGTTTTATTGACGTTCGGCGAACGCTGAAAACTTCGGATGAGGAAGGGGAGTTCCTCAGTTCAATCCGTAATTCCTTGCAGGGGAGTAACCGAGACGGTCACCTTGATCGCTCACTTTTCCGAGGGAAGCAAGAACAACTTGAGATGTTCCTCATTGTATATCCCGAGCGCACCCCGGCGTCGATCTTTAGTTCTCCTCAGCGTGCCATAGATGTAGAAAATAAGGCTTCCCTTATTTTTTTTTACGAGTGCTCGGTTACACTCCGCCCGGGTGCGGTTTCGCGTCAGAAGCTCCTTGTGTTGAGGTTTTTATTACATGGGAGCTTCGCTCATTCCACATACTTGAAAGACCTTTTTCTTGTGACGACTTCCCCGCCTTGGGCTATGAGCGTGGTCGGTTCACTTGCGCAAAGTTGCTTGACCATACCTTTATTGTTGCCGCCACACTTCCCGGTATACACAGCAGAGCTATCGGGATTCCCGTCCCCAAACCTGCTCCTATCGCTACGGCAGTCGTTGTCCCCATGTGCACAGCTATCCCCGTCACACCTCCTCCGACCACCGGTACGCAACCGGCACCTACCATGATTTCTCCAACGACGGCCCCCACGACAATGTCCTTCTTTTTGCAACCTCTCCACTGTCCTTGAGTTACATTGTTGACCGCAACGGCGGGAGCAACGACGGGGGCAACGACGGGTTGATTCACAACGGCAGGAGCAACGGCGGGTTGATTCACCACGACGGGGGCGATGTTCCCCATCTGTGGGCCGATGACGACCGCGGATGGGAGTATTATTGGTCCTACCATCTCTTTCTTCTCTTTTTTCCTTTTGTGAAGCCGAAAGGCTACGACAAACGGCCTTTCCGGTCAATAGGAAGGAATTTGACGGCCTTTCCGAGACGTAATCACACTACTCTGCGGTGTCCCCGTCGTCCCCCTTGGTGGTTCTCTCTCATCCCGCGCGCGCAAAACATGGAAGTCATGGGGCGAGCTCCGAGCGCAAATGCGTCCGATCATTTCCAACACCATGGGCGAGCACCCCCATTTTTCTCCTTAAGCCCCTGTATACAAGTGTCATCGGCGTTAAAAGTCCACGAATAATCGCATTAAAATGAAAAGCTTTGCTCGGGACAATTTCCGCCCCTATGGGTGTGGATTACGACCTGAGTTTTTCAACACGATCCTGTCTCGGTGTTGTGAGTAGTGTATCCGTGATTATCCAAAAGTAGACCGTTTCGGCACAAGTAGTTCATGCATCCGATCTCTTCTTGTCTCATAATCTTTTTTTGTTCCGGAAGTTCATCTTCATATCCGATCAGGTGTAGGATGCCGTGCACCATGTAGAGGGAGAGTTCTTCGTAGGGAGAGAGGTTGTGTGTGCGTGCATATGCCAGGGTGACTGTCGTGCAGATAAAAATTTCTCCCAAGATGTGGTACTCGGATCTCTCTTCGGGGCTATCGATCGGAACGGAAATACAGTCGGTAGGAGAGGGGTCTCGGAAAAACCGATCGTGTAGACCGGATATGGTGACATCATCGACGAAATAGAAGGAGACTTCGTCGGTTTCGATGTTGTTGAAGTGAAGAAGGGAGGAGGCCAGCCGTACGACCTGCTCGGGCCGGATGCGCAATACCTCTTGGTTGTCGAAGCAACGCACCACGACAGGTCGACGGGGGGGGGGTTGTAGGTAGCTCGTAACACCCCCCTATTTGATCTTCGGCACGAAGGTGGTGTAGGAGGCAACTTCCCGAAACACATTAACATGCTCCTTGAAGCCCTTCGGCAACAGATCCTTTTTGGAACCCGTCTTTACCGATCCGTAGGAAGGCTTCCGAGGACACCGCTTCAGTCGGTCCTTCTTGCTCACCCTAGTCATCTCTGCCCGCTCCCACCGTGAACGTCAAGCCACCGCAGGGTAGCAAAAGTCGAGAACCGAGTCAAGCAGTTTTCGCCTTGTGTTCCGGAACCGCAGAGGTAAAGTACGACCCTCCCCCCATTCTTCGGACGCCCGTCCGCATACCGTGCTATCCGTGACGTGATGTTGGCGCACCCTCGAAAGAACGATTGAAAACACTTAGGAGGACTGCGGAAATGTCGGTCCTGATGAGAGACGGCTATCCGGACCCCTTGGCTGATTGTTCAAGCAGGATCACCCCGATCAAGATTCGGCCATTACCGCACAGCTCACGGAAGTGTTAGGCTCGGACCTCTCCGACCTCATGGGAAGTTGCCGGGGAGTTGGCATCGTTTTCGAAGGGATCTCTTCTCCTTATACGGCCCTCTCTCCTCCCTTCTACGGCAACATGCATGGGCGAGGGCCTCTCTTATCTCCTTACGCCCCCACTTCGTACGGACTACCCGGAGACAAGTTCGCACCACAATTCCGGCGGAAGGAATCACAGTAGAGCCGAGACCGACACCAAGCCCCGCAATTCCTCCGAGCACCCATCCCAAAGTAGATAGTGCTCCGGTACGTCCGGAACTCACGACGGTAGCAGCCGGTACGACGGCCGAGCCGATCTTCAGCCTCTTGTCAAACTCCTTTCCCCGTATCCTTATGGGTGTAGCTCTTTCGTAAAGAGACCCTTCAACTCCGGAGGTGACATCACGATCACTTTGCATAAAGAAAGGTATGCCTGAAATATAGAGGTCCCTCCGCGGTGTAGTGTGGGTATCATCTTCTCGCCTAGTCCGCAAGTAACGGTTGTGGGAACTTGATCCGTCATTTTCCCTAAGTGCATCACTTGTAGAAGGAGATTATGGCACGGAGGGGTTCTGCATGGCAAATCTACAATGACCGATCCCCATTCCTCTTCTTTAGAATCCGGAGTGAAATCGACATCAACCCCTCCGGGAATGAGTGTGGCAGTACCTTTTCGCAAACACTCTTCGGCAAACCCCTCCACCATCCCATCGGGAACAAAGCTCTGCGTATCTTCTTTTTTTTCAGGCTCTTCACCGGGAGAGAGATCGGTGTCGTAACCCAAGTCTGCCAACCGATCCTCAGCTCTCTCGGAGCACTATCGGGTCCGAAGAAAACCATGACGGGAATGATGGTGAGCAAACCGGGAGGGAGTAAAACGGATAACAAGGTTTTCACTGTGCCTCCCGGTTGACGGTTTATCGACCTTGTAAATGAAATAGATTGATTTCAATAATATTTTATCATTGATCCCTATCAACGTTGATGATAAGGTTCTTTCCCGGCGGTAGGACATCCGGAGTATGGGACAACAAAAAATAATACAAAGAAACTAAAAACTCTTTTCTTGGTATCCTCAAATTTTGGTTTCACTGAAACAATGAGGGGCACTACCATTAGAGAGTTTGGATATTATTTACTTATTATTAATGTAGATTTTTCTTTAATTATATTACTGTTGGTACCGTTTGCTTGGATTGTGGCTTTGGTGGCTTACGTGCCGGAAGCAAGATGAGGAGGTATACACAAAATGTTGGGGAAAATAGCTATAGGAATCGTTGTGGGGGGGATCATTCTAGGTCTGTTGCCTAAGATTTTTGAGATGATCGCTCTGGGAATAAATGCGATACGGCTACGTTGGAAAGAGAGAGAGGAAGAAGAGGTAGAGCTGTTTTCCGAGGAAGAAATGAGAGAGAGACGGAAAAAAATAGCCCATTGCCTCGCAATCGGAGGGAGTGTTCTCCTTGTATGTGGTCCTATCGGATGGCTGGCATCTTTACTGATATGGGGAATGGCCGCCGCCCTCCATCCGAAGAAAAAACAGCCACCCCCGGATGCACCCTAAACCTAAAATCTACACATAATGAGGTGGCGCATAAGATAGATCATTCGGACCTTGGTAAAAATGTAGCCTTACTTCTCCCTTGAATTTTTCTTCGTACGGATGCGCCTTCTCAGCTCCTATCGAACGGATGGAGGAATCGTCTTCATGGAGCACTCCCCGCAACGTATCGAGGGAGAGTGTAATCGGATGATCGAGATCGGACTTTCTCCGGTGAGATATCGTGTCTTTGCGTTCATATTTCGGCCTGATACCTCTCGGAAGGGGGAATAAAAAACCGCGACCAAATTCAACCTTTTCTCTTTCAACCAAGGCAACCTATTCTCACTCTCCGTATCCTTTAAACTTGACATTACTGTTGTATAGGAATCGACTTCGAAAACTTTTGATGTAATGTATGTACATGCTCCCGTGTCATTTTCCGCAAAGGAGGCTAAATTTGCTTGGAAGACCGACAAGGGTGGCGGTGGGATGGTTGATATGTTGCGAATCTCACCCGGGAGTGACAACATCGCCTGTGCTCTTCGGATGCGGTGCTCTTTACGTAGGAATTCCCGTGATGCTTGCGATATCGATGCCGACAACGGTGTACGGAGGAGCGACGGTAGGTGGAACGGTGGCGGGTTTTACCGACGCTGTGCTTCCGGAGGTAAGTTATGGGGGCCTTGCATATGAGTGTTTTACGCAACCGGAGTGTGTAAAGTTTGCATCAAAAAAACGTGGTGTGAAAGTGGTTACCGCATCTTCTTTGCCTGATCCCACCACCGAACAACCCGGACCCGAAGCCGAGCCCTCCTTCACCCGAACCTAAACCCGGCGTGTCCGGATGGTTAAGTGCGTGGTCCGTAGGAAACGAAGGGGTAACGGAGAATTCGTGGGCTGAGACCGAGGCTTAGCAAGAAGTTTTTATGTCTTGGATGCGGAAATCGGCGCATTCGATCCGTATCGGGATAGGATATCCGTGCAAATGTGTGGGAAAGAGGTAAGGTTATGGGATTAGGCGGGTTTCTCCGGGTTCCGGCTCCGTGGGTGCGTGGGTAATCTTCTTTTGTCTACCCGTGCGGTTCCGCTCGGTCGGCTTTTTTATTGCTTGTGCCTAAATCCGGCTCGTGATACGATGTCCTCAGATAGAATTGCGAGGGATATTATTATGCGGATGGAACTCGAACCCCTGATTGCCGTGGCACGTTCGTCTGTGGTCGTGCACGGGATAGGAGAGGTCGTTCCCGAAGAGGGTGTGCTCACGGTCAGCGATGTCGGTCAAGCGGCTATCGGGGAGGCCGTTCCCGAAGGAGGCCTTGTTTCCACGGTCGGTGATATCGGTCACGTGGCTGTCGAGGAGAGTGTGGACACGGTGTGTGATGAAAGTACCGAGACGCACCCGGCTGCTGCGATAGCTGATCTGTGCATATGCGTGGGTCTTCCCGTCGTTGCCGCGGTGGGAGCCGTAGCGGGAATCGCGGCAGGGATGCACGGGGGAATAGTGGGGGCTGTCTTGGGGATTTGCCTTCCTACCATTCCGACTGCGGGAGTGGCGGTCGCAGCCGTGTGCCTGTACGAGGTTGCGGATTGTTGATAAGCCCCACGTCCTCTAGGTTGTGTGCTTAACTCGAGGAGAGAGAGTGTGTCTTGCTGTTGTTGTTTTCGTTCCGGCCAAGGTTCGTCCGGATCCGAGTCCCCGGATAAGGAATTCGAGGCCGTCACCTCCTCACCGGAGGCACCTTCTCGGAAAGCAGTGGTCTTAAAGCTTTCGGCCCGGCTCGCATCGTTCTTGTCGGGAAAGCCGTTGGGGCCGTCGGCCCTTCCGCGATGCTTGATACCGGTGATTACCACTGCTACACATGCACCTTTAGAGAAGATAGAGAAGAGAAACGTTGAGGTGATACTTCCCGTGACCCGCTCCCGGTTTTCTCCCAAGCGTAATTAGACTCCCCCCCGCTTGTTATTCGTACGCCCCTTCCTCACTACTCGTATCGATCTGCCGGGAGTACCATACCTTCATCGTATCCCGGGGCACCGTACCCACGCTTTGCACATTCCCGGGATGTACTTAGATCCGTTATCCGCGGTGATTCGGCGTGCTCCTCGAAATCGGTCCGAACCAAACCCGCCCCCTTCGCGCAAAGACAAGGAGAAACGAGAAGGGAGAGGTGCCGGCTGTTCTACGATTACGGAGACCCGGTTGTTCCGAGAGAGACAAAATCGCTCGTCCGGTCGTTTACGCACGCTCACCCCGATCAAAACTTAACCACTACCGCACAACCCACGGAGGTATCAAACATCGGACCGATGTTCAAGGCGATCGGAAGAGCCGAAACAACAGGGGAGGGCCGGACTTTGCCCTCCCTTCCCGAATGCGTGTCTTAGGGGATACATCGAAGAAGAAAAGACTCGACGGGAGGCGGGATGTCCGGAAACGGTCTTTTTTTCCTTACCGAACGGGGGTCTTGGGTAGCCCCGTTACTTTCTTGTTCTCGCCGTCTTTCCAAAGGCCGAGCCTTCGCAAAACGTCGATGCGTTGAAATCTTTTAAGGACATTTCGCTTCTTAGCCGACCTGCCGGCTCGGCCATAGCTGGGGTGTCTGGACATGATCTCCTTCCTCACCGGACGGGAATTCGACCGAAACCGGGGCACCCGGACACGATTCCCGCCTCATCCCGTTACCTCCCCGGAGAGTAGCAAAGCTCGGAAGCTCGGGTCAAGTGATTTCGAGCCCCTCGTACGCCTGTCGAAAGGAGGGGGTAGAGAGAATGTGCGAAGCGCGCCGGAGGGGTAGAGGAGAAGACGTATACGATGTAGCAACAAGTAGTAGGGAAATCGCAATGGAGGTAGATAGACACGTAAACACTTCCCTCGTAGTAGTCGGTAGCCAAGAAAACGGAACGGAGGTCGCACCTCTTCCGAATAAGGAGGGAACCGATGTCGAGTATCGAGACGGTGACGGCCTTACCCCCCTTATCGTTGCCGTTGTCTACGGACATGATCGGATCGTGGCACTCCCGATCGATGCGGGAGCCGGTATGTATGTGACCTATGACGGGCTTACGCCCCCCGAACTTTGCCTGAAGAATGCAAAGGAATACGATTGCAAACTACCTTAAAACGACGATTGAGGAGCAACGTATCATTCGGAGAACGGTAGCCGTGGTATGTCCGAACCTCCCCACGGCTAAAGCCGGGGGCTTCCTTTTACGAAGTGAAGGGTGTGGACGGAAATGCATCGCCGGCGTTACAATCGCTACGCCATGGATACGGTCGGCCCGCCTACTCTTTTTTCCGTTGCCTTTTCCCTCTTTTTGCTCATGGATGCCGTGGGTAATGTACCCGTCTATATCAGCGTGTTGCGGAATATCCCCCCCGAACGTCAACGGAAAATTATCGTGCGTGAACTGTTAATTGCCCTGGGCATCATCGTCGGATTCGGATTTTTGGGAGACTATATTCTGGAACTGCTCCGTATTTCGGAAGGTACGATAAGGATAGCGGGGGGCATGATCCTCCTTATCATTGCCATCCGGATGATCTTTCCTCCGACGAACAAGGAACGGACCTGCGCGATGACGGACAAGGAGGAGCCGTTCGTCGTTCCTCTGGCCATTCCCATGGTGGCGGGGCCTGCCGTCTTAACGGCCGTCGCCATTTACTCGCACGAAGGGCATCGTCTCACGGTAAATCTTGCCATCATTGTCTCTTGGGTTGCTACTTTCGTGATCCTACTCTCGGCACCCTCCATCAGCAAGGTTTTGGGGCATCGCGGTATGATGGCTTGTGAGCGATTGATGGGACTTCTCCTGACCCTCCTTTCCGTGCAGATGTTGGTGGATGGTGTGCTCTTCGTTGCCCGCGTTGCACGATGAACGTAAGGCTGATCGTAGCGTATGACGGCTCCGATTTTTTCGGATGGCAGGAAAACGGTGCGGGTCCCTCCGTCGAGGGGACTCTGCGCGCCGTTTTGGAAAGAATATTGCAACACCCCGTCTCGTTGCAAGTGGCAAGCAGGACTGACGCCGGAGTGCATGCGGAGGGACAGGTCGTCAACTTTATTTTACCTAAACCCTATTCCCTCAAACGTTTGCATAGGGGTGTGAATGCCCTTCTTCCGAAGACGATCCGTCTTTTCGCTATCGACCCCATGCACGATTCCTTTCATCCGACATCGGATGCTATCGGAAAAGAGTATGAGTACCGGATCTGTTTTGCCGAAACGGCATCACCGTTTACGAGACGATTTGCCTGGCACTACCCCCGACCCTTGGACGCGGATGCGATGCGAGAGGGCGCCGGAGCACTTATCGGACGACACGACTTTACCGCATTTGCAAATGTCTCCGACAATACATTGCGTATGCCATATTGTACCTTGACCCGGTTCGTCATCGAGGAGAATTTGCCCGATAAAACCCTTTGTTTTACCCTGCGCGCCGACCGATTTTTGTACAAAATGGTCCGTAATCTCGTCGGCACCTTGGTGGGTGTCGGCGCAGGGGAGGTGGCTTCCGATCGGATGGTCACGTTGCTCCTTTCTCGGGATAGAAGGGAGATCGGCGTAACCGCGCCCGCACACGGGCTTTGCTTACGAGAGGTGTTGTATACTCATGATCGAGCGGAATGACCCCTGTTGGTGCGGAAGCGGAAAGAAGTGGAAAAAATGTCACGCTCCCGTGCGTCCCCCCGACACGTTTGAAGATTTACGGAAAAGCTACGAGAAAAGGTACGGCATTATCCTTAAAACGGAGGAGCAGATTGCGGGAATCGTACGGGCCTCCCGTCTTGCAGCTCGCATCTTACACTCTCTCTGCGCGATGGCAAAGGAGGGAGTGACTACGAACGCGCTCAATGCCCTTGCGTTGGAGGAACACGACAAGGCGGGGGCCGTTCCCGCCCCTTTAGGTTACGGAACCCCCCCCTTCCCCAAAGCAATCTGTACCTCGCTCAATGAGGTGATCTGCCATGGCATTCCCGATGATCGCCCCTTGGAAGAGGGGGATATTCTCAACATTGATGTGGCTACCATCCTAGGGGGGTTTTACGGCGATACGAGCGCCATGGTATGCATCGGAGAGGTGTCCGAAGAGAAGAGAAGGGTGGTCGATGTCTCATATGAGAGCCTGATGCGGGCCGTTGCCGTTCTCAAGCCGGGCCTTCCCCTTTTCGCAATCGGTGAGGCGATCGAGAGTTTTGCTTCGCAAAAGGGGTGTTCCGTCGTCAATCAGTTCGTCGGACACGGTGTGGGCATCGGTTTCCACGAACCTCCTCAGATCCCTCACTGTTACAATAGGATAGCCATACCTCTCGTCTCCGGAATGGTCTTTACGATAGAACCGATGATTAATGGGGGCGTACGAGAGGGTATCCTTGACAAGAACGATGGATGGGCAGTCCGGACGGTAGACGGAAAACCGAGTGCGCAGTGGGAACATACCGTCTTGATTACCTCCTCGGGAGCCGAGGTGTTGACGGCCCTTTCCTAAGGGGGAGTAAGCGTTTACCCTTCGGCACTTTCTCCCGATCGCCTCTGTTTGGTGCAACACATTTTTTCGGAAAATATTTTGCAGTGGCCCCGAGGGGGGGGTGAACAACGCTTTGCTCCGAAACGTATCGACACAAAATATATACGTTCAGCGATTTATCACATAATGTTGATCTACTTGCACCATTCTCTCAGGTTTGAATCATAATAGAAAAAAATCGGGTATGTCGTTGTTTCGTTGTCCGATGCATCCGAAAAACACTCTGCAGAAAATCCATAAGATTCTTATTTTTAGCGTATTAGTCCAAACTCGCTCCACATCTCCATACAATCATGCCGTTCCGGAGCAACCTCTTCTTTTACTTGATAAAATATCACCATATGTGCTACAATGTGTGCTTATTGAGGTGGTGTAATATGCGTTATGATCATGAATTGAGTTCGGTGCAAATGCGTTATAACCGAGCGCTCGATAGATATTTCGATCATATGAGTGAGCGCAATTTTGCCCGTGTTGAGAAGGCGGCACGTAAGGCAAATGTGACGGATGATGAACTCTTTCAGGGAATTGTGGAAGCGAGGAAGACGGACAATGTCGCAAAAGATCACTTGACACCGCAGAGTAACGGCGATCCCCTCTCCGTCGGAATGGCCGGGTGTTCGGCGGATATGGACGAAGACGAAACGTTTAGGGAAACCGTGCAAGCGGAAGAGGTGCGCAGTGTTGCGAAAAACCGTTCGACACGGGAAAACTTCTCCATTCTCTCCCTCCTCTCCCGATTGTGGCGCTTTTTGCAAGGTAGTGACGCCGAACAAACATCCCGATCATCCCGATCATCCGGGACGGATAGGGGATTCTTTGTCGATCCGGCATGGTGGGCCCCTATCTTGGGGATCGGAAGTGCTGCCGGATTACCCAACGTAGGCAGTAGTTGCTTTGCCAATTCGGTGTTGCAGACCTTCTTCTTGGGTCCCGGGAGTGACCGTTATGTCGCCCTACTCGATCAGGAGCTCTTCCGAAGAGAGAGGGAATCGGAATCCGAGTATGAGGGGCGTCTTGCGCTACAAAGCAACCTCCTCCTGTTGAGAAAGGAACATCTCAGTGAACATCCCGACATGCTTGTAGTGGAGGGCTGTTTGAGAAAGATCGTATCCCATGCGGCCTCGCGATGGGGTCGGACCCATGCGTGTAGCCAAGAAGATGCCGGAGAATTTCTCGGTATACTGTTTAATGATTTGGAGGCTGCGAGATCTCCTTCCGTTACATGCGGCATCAAGACGGTCGTAAAAACCGGAGGAGTGGAGATACGGAGTAATCGGCCCGATGACTGCCAGATCCTTTCCGTGAACGATCGTGGCGACACCTTGCAGGAGAGCATCGATAAATTTTTGGCCGATGCCGATTTTACCGACTTGGAGGGGAACGATCTCGTTACCACTCCCGTGTTGGTGCCCGCGTCGTTGTCAAACACTCCCGAACCTCCGAAGAACCTTGTCATGACGATTAATCGGATGGCATATACCGAACAAGATCGTGGTCATAAGCTCTCCGGCATGCAGGTGGGGGGGGTCGATCAATCCGTTGCCATCCCCTTCCGTGTACGAACCACGGGAGAGGGAGAGAACCCGGAAGAGGGTGTGCGTACGGTCCGGTATCGAGTAAGGTCGGTGATTTGTCATTCGGGTTCTACGGGATCGGGACACTACTTCACCCTCCTCAGAAAAGAAAACGGCGCGTGGGAAAAACGAGATGATTCCATGGTGGTGCCGATCTCCGAAAAGGCGGCCCTTGCAACCGCGAGCGAGAAAGGGTACGTGATCAGTTTGGAAGCGGAAGAGCGGTAGACGGTACCGTCTCCTCCTCCTCCTCCTCCGCCTTTCCTTCTTGATCGAGGATTGTGATCGTTCTCCGCACATATCGTGACTGCTCTCGGCTGAGCGGAGAGAGGGAGAGGATGAAGTCCCGATTGGTGCGAAAAGCGGCCCGTGTCCAGTTTGCCGAACCCAAAATCAATGTCGATTGATCGATGAGGGCCCACTTGTGATGTAAGAGGGGGATCGTACGATTGCCCTTTACCCTGATTCCCTTTCCTACCAGTTGTCGAGAGGCGTTGCGTGCCGACCCGCGAAGGTTGTGTGCGTCGATAAACAGTCGTACGGATATCCCTCTGCTCCGTGCCTCGATGAGGCTACGGACGATTTCGGGGTGCGTGAGTGTGAAGAGCGCACCGTCAATCCGGTACCGGGCCGATGCGATCGTTTCGAGGAGATGACGTAATCCTCCCCCTTGATCGGGGAGGATGAAGTAGTGCAACCGCATCGAGCCTATAGTGCCGCAATAGGGTGCATGAGAGGTGGTGATGAGGTGATCGGCAAAGTGAGGGGAATGGAACCCCAGTAGAAAATTATCGTGCATAACCAAGGAGGCGGTCGTCAAATTGGCCGTTCCCAAAAAGACCCGAGTCTCGTCGATGATAAGCCATTTGGCGTGCATCAGCCCTTTGCCTCGGTACCGGTGTATGTGGAAAGAGGGAAGTGCGGGGAGAGCGGGAAGATTGCCGGGATGGCAGGTGATGTGCACGGGGATGCCGGCGCGTGCTTTTTTTGCCAAGGCGGAGAGGACATGGAGGTCGGTCAGAGCATACGTATGGATATGGATCGATCTTCCGGCTCCCTCGATAGCCCTCAGAGTGATCAAGCGCAAGTCACTCCCGTTATGTGTTGCATACAACCGGACCGGATTCTTCCGTGTCGGCACGGGAAAATGGAGGGAGTACCGGACGAAACCGTACACTCCCGCAACAACACCGAAAAGAGAGAGAAGGAGAAGGGCGATCCGATTAGATTTTTCGGCCTTTCGCACGGAGCTCTTTGACGATGACCCCCAAACCCTTTTTATCTATCGTTCGGATGGCGTGGGCCGATAGGCGTAAGGTGATGAACCGGTTTTCCTCGGAAAACCAAAAGCGCTTCTTCACCAAGTTCGGTAGGAAGCGCCGCTTAACCGTTCCCGTTACGTTGAGACCGATACCCTTCTTCTTCTTCGCAATGCCACGAATCGAGTAACTTTTTCCCCTTCCGGGCCGTTTCCCCGTAACCTGACAGATCCTGGACATGGAAAACCCTCCGTGCGTCTCATCCGGTGCGCCCCATTCTAGTGTAACCGGGGAGATTTTTGCAATCGCCCCGGCTACTCCCTTATTTACCCTCTTCGTCCAAGATCTCGACTTCGGCATCTTCGATCTCTTCGTTCCGTTCGTTGCCGGCGGTCTCTCCGGTTGCCGTACCCGGCCCCGCGGATCCCATGCCTGCCGCGCCCGGCCCTGTCGGACCGGCTCCGGCGTGGTGTTGCACGGCTTCACCGATTTTGGAGATGTGTGTTTCCAAATCATCCGCCGCAGCGGCAATCGCCTTCGTATCGTCGGATTTCAATGCATCCTTGACGGCATCGATCCTGACCCGGATTTCTTTGGCGATGACCTCGGGAATCTTCTCTTTGTAATCGCCCAGCGCTTTCTCTGCTCGGAAGACGAGACTGTCGGCGCGGTTTTTGGTCTCCACCTCCTCCTGCCGCTTTTTGTCCTCTTCCGCATGTTCTTCGGCATCTTTGATCATCCTGTTGATCTCGTCCTCGTTTAAACCCGATTTGGCCTCGATCCGGATCTTCTGTTCCTTCCCCGAACCGAGATCCTTGGCCGATACGTGGAGAATGCCGTCGGCATCGAGATCGAAACTCACCTCGATCTGCGGGATGCCCCGTGGAGAGGGAGGGATCTCCGTTAAATCGAACCTCCCTATCTCTTTGTTATCTTTCGCAAGTTTTCTCTCTCCCTGCAAGACTACGATCGTTACGGCGGGCTGATTGTCGGCGGCCGTCGAGAAGATCTGCTTTTTTTGTGTCGGAATCGTCGTATTCCGCTCGACCAAGGGGGTCATAACCCCTCCCAACGTCTCAATCCCCAGGGTAAGGGGGATCACATCGAGAAGGAGAACGTCCTTAACATCTCCCGCCAGAACGCCTCCTTGGATGGCGGCGCCCGTTGCCACCACTTCGTCCGGATTAACCCCCTTATGCGGTTCTTTGCCGAAGATCTCCTTCACCTTCTCCTGCACCGCCGGCATCCTGGTCATTCCGCCGACAAGGACGATATCGTGGATCTTCTCCTTTGCCATCCCGGCATCTTTCATGGCATCCAGACAGGGGGCAACACACCTTTCGATCAAACCGGATGCCAGCTGTTCGAATTTTGCCCGTGTTAAGGTGATGGAGAGGTGTTTCGGCCCGTTTGCATCCATGGTGATGAAGGGCTGACTGATCTCGGTTGATTGTGTTCCCGAAAGTTCGATCTTTGCTTTTTCGGCCGCATCCTTGATCCGTTGCAGGGCCATCTTATCTTTCGCAAGATCAATGCCCGTCTCCTTTTTAAACGTATCCAAGAGCCATTCGATGATCACGTTATCAAAATCATCGCCCCCGAGGTGGGTATCGCCGTTTGTGGCCAATACTTCGAAGACTCCGTCCCCGATTTCGAGAATCGAGATGTCGAACGTACCGCCTCCGAGGTCGAAGACGGCAATTTTCCTGTCGTTTGTTCCCTTGTCGAGTCCGTAGGCCAAAGCCGCCGCCGTCGGTTCGGGGATGATCCTCTTTACGTTGAGACCTGCGATTCTTCCGGCATCTTTCGTCGATTGTCGTTGGGAATCATTGAAGTAGGCGGGAACGGTTACGACGGCATCGACGATTTGTTCTCCCAAATAGGTTTCGGCCGTTTCCTTCATCTTGATGAGAATCTGCGCCCCCACCTCTTCCGGAGTGAGTATCTTTCCGTCCACTTCAAATACGGCATCGCCGTTGGTGTTGGGACACGTTTTGTAGGGAACGGTTTTGGTCTCTCCCTCAACTTCGGTGAATTTGCGCCCGATAAACCGCTTCGTGGAGAAGAGGGTTTTTTCGGGATTGGTGATGGCCTGCCTTTTGGCGGGGAAGCCGACCAATCTTTCACCGTCTTTGTACGAGACGATGGAAGGTGTGGTTCTATCCCCCTCGGTGTTGGCAATGACCTTGGCCGACCCTCCCTCCATGACGGCCACGCAGGAATTGGTCGTCCCGAGATCTATCCCTATAACCTTACTACTTTTCTTCCGATTCATGTTTACTCTCCTTTAAGCTACTTTTTTCCTCATCCGTTTGGTGACTCTCGTCTTCTTGTAATGTGCGCTTTGCCACCTTCACTTTGGCGGGGCGCAGAACCCTATCGCCGACTTTGTACCCTTTCACGAACTCGCGGGTGACGGTTCCTTCAGCGTGTCGGTCGGTCTCCTCCATTTCGATCACCTCGTGGAGGTGGGGGTCGAAGGGGGTACCTTCCGACGTGAAAGGGGTGATGCCACGTTCGGCAAGCACATCTTTAAACTGTGCCAGGATCATCTCAAACCCCTTTGCCCAGTTCCGTATCTCTTCCGAAGCTTCCGCGGTGAAGCCGAGTGCATTTTCAAAATGGTCGAGGGGTCCTAAAAATTCGGTAATCACCCTCTCGACGGCGAACCGGGTGGCATCCTGTTTCTCCCTTTGCATCCGCTTGCGGGCATTTTCCATTTCGGCCAAAAGGCGTATGTTCCGTTCTTGTTGATCACCCAGAGCCGACCGCAGTTCCTCAGGTGTCGGAAGGGGATCGTCTTCCGGTTCGTCTTCCGGTTCTTCCTCCGGATGTTGCTCCTCCCCCTTCAAGGGTCGTTCTTTTTCCTCTTGCCGATGTTTAGGCATCGCAGTTTCTCCTTAAACTTTGGTCTTCCAAAAGTAAGCGCTCCGTTTGGTTGAGGTAGACGGGTGCGTCTTGTCGTACCGGGATCCGTTTCGTGTCGGGCATCCGGTAGGTAATCCTGTGTTTGCATAGATTTCGTGTCAGAGCGGTACCGATCACCTCCGAAAAGGCACGGAGTAAACCGAACAGTTTACCGTAAGGGATGCGCGTCGGTCCCAACAGGGCAACCGCCCCGACGGTTCGACCTTGAATGGCATAGGGAATGGCAATAATACTCGTATCGACCGCTTTACCATCGGCCCCCTCTCCGATGGCAAACCGGATTGTCTCGGATCGTATACACTCTTGCAGAAAATGACACATGTAGGGCATATCTTCAAAAACGGCTAAGGTTTGCGCCAACAGCGTTGCGTCTTGCAGTTCGGAAAATCTGAGCAGATGAGAAAAACCCGTTTTGTAGACGTCGTGCTCGGCAAAATGAGAATAGCTCGTGATGTGCCGGAGGAAGAGCTCGTTGTACAAGCGGGTGGCTACCCTCTCTTCCCGCTCGCTAAGGGGGGGTTTTTCCCCTTGTTTCAACCGGTAGCGGAAGTATTTTTCGATCCGGGCAAGGGCAAAACGGCTGAGTTTTTCGGAGGTGTGGAGCATTTCGGTCCGGACAAGGCCGAAGTCGGTGACAATAACGCACAGATATCCGGAAAAATCGCCGGTGATGATTTTCATATCGGCGATCGCATCTCTGTCAAATCGGGGTGCGGAGAGGAAGACGGCTATCTCCGCGACATTGCCGAGTAGGTCGGCCGCACGGTGTAGGTAACTCGTCGGTTCCTTGCTATCTTGATCCATAAATTTCTGAAAATACGCAATTTGTGACGGATCCACTTGCATATTCCGTAGGGCGTGCGCAGCATACAATCGGTATGCTGAGGAAGTCGGTACCCTCCCCCCGGATGTGTGCCTCTGCACAAGGTAGCCTTGAGTTTCGAGGTGAGCGAAATAATTCCTAATCGTCGCCGAGCTCACCTCTTCAGAAATATAATCCTTTAATTCTTTGGAGCTTACAGGTTTTCCGGTTTCGAGATACCGGTCGATCAAACGGAAGAGAATGCGCTTTTCCCTTTCCGCTTTCCGGTTTTCCGACCTGTTTGCCACCCTATTGTCGAGCCGTCGCATAGATAGCACTCTGCTTCCTTCTTTGCCAAATCTAACCCCACTATACCGGATGAGGAGACGGAGAACAAGTTTTTTAGCAGTTTCTCGGCAAGAGTGCTTAGGTGGTCAGGGGCGAAGACCCCCTATATTGCCGAATACGACCGATTTGACTTCGCAGTACTCATCGAGATTTCCGGTATTCTCCCGACCGACTCCGGACTCCTTCCATCCTCCGAAGGGAAGGAATGTGGTAGACACTTCATGAGTATTGATGCCGACCGATCCGGCCTCCAATGCCTCGGCCGTTCTAAAGGCACGCCCCATATCGGAGGTATATAGGTAGGCGGCCAGCCCATACCGGGTGTTGTTGGCCCGTTCGATGACCTCCTCGTCGGAGGTGAACCGGTAACAGGGCAAAACGGGGCCGAAGAGTTCCTCCGTGTAGAGGTTCATCCGGTCGGTTGCATTCGTAAGAAGCGTAGGTTCATAGAACAACGGTCCGGACTTGACCGCCCTCTTCCCTCCGCAGATTGTCGCTGCTCCTCGATGTTTCGCTTCCGTCACCAACGTATCCACCTTATCGATTCCTTGTGCATTGATCAGAGGGCCGATATTGACGGTAGGCTCCATACCCGATCCCATCTTGAGATATTTGCCGATCATTGCATGAAACTTCGCTACGTATTTATCGTGGACATCATCATGAACAAAAAGTCGGTTTATGTTGTTGCAACACTGTCCCGTATTATAAAATTTAAACCAAAATGTAGACTCGACCGCTTTATCGAGATCGGCATCGTTAAAGATAATGGCGGGACAATTGCCACCGAGTTCCATGCAGACGTTTTTCACCGTCTTTCCGGAGGCCGAAAAGAGCACTTTCCCCACCTCCGTCGATCCCGTGAAGGTCACCTTCCTGATCAGGGGGTTTGAGGTGAATTCGATTCCGATCGGTTCCGGATCGCGACATACGACCACGTTAAAGATCCCGGGGGGAAGTTCGGCACGCCGAGCCAATTCGGCGAGAAGGAGAGAGGATAGGGGGGTATCCTCTGCGGGCTTCAACACTACGGTACACCCTGCGGATAGGGCGGGAGCACATTTTTGGATCGGAATGACGAAGGGAAAGTTCCACGGAGTGATGACGGCGACGGGTCCGACAGGTTGTTTTATCGTCATAAGGCGACGATTCGGATCGTGTATCGGTAACGTACTTCCTCGAAGACGGAGCCCTTCCTGCGCATAGAACTCTAAAAATTCGATAGCTCCCATCAGTTCGTGCGTAGCCTGTTCGAGAGGTTTGCCCGTTTCGTGCGTGATGACGCTACTACAGTCATCTCGATTGTCACGGATCAAGGCGGCCCATCTCTCCAAGTAAGCTCCCCGTTCGTTCGGAGCAAGATGCCTCCACTTCGTGAAGGCGACATCGGCGCTCGCGATCGCCCCTTTCGTGTCGTCGCGGGTTGCTTCGGAAAGGGTGGCGACCACCTCACCGTTAAAGGGGTTGTCTACCTGAAACCGAGTGTGCCCCCGCAGGTAGTCGCCGTTGACATAACTATCGGTTTTCAACAACGAAGGATCCTTCAACTGCAACATGGGAACGCCCCCGAACATTACTCGGACCGCACGATACGGTAGCCCTTCCGTTTCGGACAAGGAAAATTTCTCGGATGAACGGAGCGACCGCCCCCCCTGCACGAGAAGGCGGGCGAACGGCCCGACATCCGGCGTCGGAACGGGCGAGTACGACCACCTTAGCCTACGCGAAGGCGATAGGGGAAGCCCGGCCGGTAAGTATATGCACCGCGAAACCGGTCGAGACCTCGACGGGCCGACCAATCTCCGCTCACGGCCGGAGGATCGGGGGGGGTCGGACAACTCGGAAGGCGACTGCGACACCTCTCGAATGACCCTATCTCCCGCACCGTAAACGGAACCCCCCACACATTTTTCACCACTGCACCGGAGAGGACTCGAACCTCTAACCACCTGATCCGAAGTCAGGTACTCTATCCGATTGAGCTACCGATGCTCATCGCGCACGCGGGGGAGTGTACCGGAGACCATCCCGCTTGTCCGGAAGAATATCCGAAAGCCGGGAAAAAGGTTTGCTCGGGACGTTCGATCGTTGCATAGATACCCGCTCCGATCAAAAAACGTATCCACAAGGTGACGAGTGGCACGGCTACGACACTTCCGACCATCAGAATTTTGCAGATCTCGGAACGGGAAGTCGACCTGTCGATCAGCATTGCAAGGAGTACGGAGTATCCGATGAACGGCGACAAAGTGAGCACCGATACGGCAAAGCACCTCGCCACGTCGGGACCGGGAGGGGCATCGGTCAGCGCCAAGAGAAACAAAGAACATCCGGTGAGCAACGACGGCACGACCACCGATAAGCAAAAAGATCTCGCCACGTTACGAGCCGTTCGGACGATCGGAAAGTCATCCCGGAGGGGGGCACACGCTCCGGGAGAAAAACCCGGAGCGCCCGAAGGGACAACCGCCCCGGGTTCCGCCACCGCCATCAGAGGTAAGATCCCAAGTGCCCGTCCTTCATCGCTACGGGCAAATATTTACTTGTTCCAGAAAGTCCAATAGGGCGAAGAGAGGGATTGCCAAGAGGACTTCCAACGTTAGGACCGTGTAATACGCCCGGGGACGAGAAACCGTCGCATTAGCCATCGCTCCGAACCCCGAGAGGTACCCCACGAACAGCGACGCCATTGCCACAACCTTGACGATACGCCCCGCCACGTTACGGACCGTTCGGGAGGGCGGAGAGCCGGCGACCGTTCCCGAGGGGTCACCCGGAGGAGACAAGTCGAGGGGGGGGGGATAAGAAGGATCCGGCAGTTCCGGATCCGTACCGGTCGGTACTGTCTTCGTTGCCATTTGCGCTACCTCACGTAATTCTTTTTCCACCACCGTGTCCGAAGAGAACCCGAGAAACTCCGAATCCCTTTGCTCCACCGACACCCGTCGTGTATGGTGGAGGAGTGTACCGGAGGGGGGTCTATTTTGTCCGGAAAAATATGCGGGGAAGGTAAAGAACTTTCCGGAATCCTTCCGGTAGGGGGGTAAGTGTTACGGCATCACCGGGAAATCAAGACGGAAGGTATTGTTTTACGAAGTCGACCTTACGGAGAAGAAAACAGGATCATCCGGCTTTGCACCTTTTCCGAAGGGATCATAGACGTGATCGTGAAGCGGATTACGCCGAGAACTTCGCGGATCGTGAGTTTAACCGCGCCTCTGTGTCGCGGGGAGTACGTATTACGACGGGGGCGGTCCGATCTTTTCGTTTTCATGGAAGGGACGGTTACCGATCTTCACCCGTACTTACGCACATCTCTCACCGTCCTTACGTGTGCCGGCAATATGTTTCGAGTCGTCGGCGCGTTGTGGGTTCTCGGTAAGCCGATGCCCGCTCCGTACCGGTTGCTCGTCCTCTATCTCCGTCATCTTCCCGCGGCACCCGACACGTTGGTAGCCGGATTTACGATAAAGCTCCTGCTCCATGAGGGACTCATTGTCTGTGAAAAAGAGGTTATCAGGACGGCACACGTTACGTACGATATAGATCCTGATGATCGGCCCGTTTTGGCCCTTTTGGCTTTCGGACGAGATCTTCGCGTTTTGAAGAAGACGGTGGTATCGGATCGATTGCGTGAACGGATTGCAACCCTTCTCAGAGATGTTCTTGTCACTCTTAATTGACAATTCGTAGGTGCGTGGCGTGGTTTGGGGAGTACCGGTCCGGCTATCGCGTGACGGAGACGAACAACCGATCACACAGGACTGTGACGTGTGTCTCCCGGGGGACGGTGGAGACGATCGGTAGACGGGCTCTCCGGGAGATGCTAAAAATCCACGGATAGGAGGTAGAGACCGGAAGGGGGAGCGGGCGGTGGAGCGAGGCGACGGTTTCTCGCAGCCAGAAGCGAGGCAACGGAGCTCGGCATCCTCCTCCCTTTGCCAACTTCCAGTAGCGTAGAGACCATATTTCTGACCATCTTATAGAGAAAACCATTCCCGGTTATCTCAAACCGGAACCCCCTCCGAAAGCGTCCCTCGGGTTCCCGGGTCAACGTAAGCGTGTAGATCGTTCTCTGCCCGGACTCTTCGTCGCCACGGCCACGTCGGTTGGCAAACGAAGTAAAATCGTGTGTTCCGATAAAATAGTTGAGTGCCTCCTCCATGGCCGGCAGATCGAGTCTTTCACGAACGTGTGTTTTGTATGGTCGTTCCAGGGGACTTAAAGCGGGTCCTTCGATAATCTCATACCCATACGTTTTTGTTCGGGCACCGAAGCGGGCGTGAAAGGTAAGGGCAACCTCCTCGATCTCGTTGATCCGGATCTCCTTCGGAAGGAGAGAGTGGCTTTTTGTTAGAAAGTCATCGGGGAGGGGGTGATGCGTGTGAAAGTGTGCCACTTGTGCTACGGCGTGCACCCCCGCATCGGTCCTTCCCGAGGCGACGACGGTGATTCGTTCCCGTAGCACGGCACCCAGCGCGTCCTGCACGCATCCCTGTACGGAGAGAATCCCCGGTTGCACCTGCCACCCTCCGAAGGGAGATCCGTCGTAGGCGATGGTGATCTTGTACCCGTACATCCCCAACTCGAAAATGTCCGATCCCGACCCCGTGAGCGTGACGTGTCGGGGGATCGGAATACCTTACGATGTCAAATGAGTGCTGATTTTTCCCGGCATGGCAAACATGTCAATCCTGCGCCTGCTACCGAACACTTTTGCAAGCTTTTCATCCGGGACGATCATTCGCGGGCTATCCGGATCCTGACATTTATGCTTTTTGATATAATCCCAAATCTTTTTGGTCACTTCCGTCCTGGGCATGGGACCCTTTCCGACACACGCAGCCAGCGCGGGGCTGAGCTTCAGAGGTCGCATGAACTTCGATGAACCTCTCGAAGGTACCTTTCGCTTCGTCGATTTTTTTGCCGGCTGTCTTCTCACCATGGTCATCTCTCCTTTGCGTTGACATCCTTTCCTCGATGCTCTTCATACCTTGTCTTTTGATTAATAGTCAAATACCCGAAAACCCTCCGGCCGTGTCGATCGCATACCGGTTCCGATTACCCGGCACGGAACGATGCCCGTACTCCCGGACGGGAAGGGAGATTTTTCGGAACCTCCGGCTCTCCGTATATCCAAATGGGAGGTTGTGCTATCTTGGGCGCGACATCCCCAATCCGGAGGAAAGCTTGTCGGAGATACTTTTGCGCACCGAGCCGAGCGAAAACGAGATGCGGTACTCGCAGAGGTGCACGATACGGCTTAAAAGGTTGTCCGAAACCCTGGCGTCCATGACGGACTATGGGGAGAGGTTGCACTTTCTGCACCGTTCGGACGAAATCAAAGGGTGGGAATCGGTCCCCCCCTCCCTGCTCACTTTTCTCGAAGGGCGTTCTCCGGAAGAAAACTATGTCGTAAGGGCACTCTTCGTCATAGAGCAGGGACCTTCCCTCTTTCGTGCCGAAGAAGGGTCGGAAGATCTCTCCTCCCGGTATCCGGCTCTCTTGGAGAATCTTCTGGCAACGGAACGGTTCTATAGGGCAATCGGAGGCATTGTCGGATACCAACATCTCGCCCTTTCCCTCTGTGCGGATCGGTATGCGAAGCATCCCTCCGACCTTCCCGTTTTGAAACCACCCCGATGTATCGACCTTTCCGATACCGACGCGAAGCAAGTCCTTCCCTTGATTTTGGAGGGGATTGCAAGGCAAGATACGATGGCCGAATTCTACGCTTTGGGGGGGGCTGCCGACAGATTGCGATTCGGAGATGCCGAAACGGGTCGGTTTCTTCCCGTTGCGTGCCTTTCCCTCAGGGGCCGGTGTTTGCTGGAGGGGATGGTTGCCGATTTGCAGGCCCGTGAATACCTCCACTATAAACTCTTTCGGGGTCAGGTCGTAACGCCGCTTGTCCTGATGACCTCTCGCGTTCGGGATAATCACGATCACATAGAGGCGATTTGCAAGGCCAATCGGTGGTTCGGACGTCCCAAAGACAGCTTTCGGTTTTTGATACAGCCTTCCGTTCCCCTCTTCGATCGACACGGAAGGTGGTGTTCGGACAAACACCATACCCCGATCGTGCGTCCCGGGGGGCACGGTGTCTTGTGGAAACTCGCCTCGGAGGCGGGCATATTCGACCGGCTCATCTCCTTGGGTAAAAAGAAAATTCTTGTCCGTCAGGCGAACAACCCGATGGCCGGTATCGACTCCGGCCTGTTGGCCTTTGCGGGAGTCGGGCACCGCTTTGATAAAGCATTCGGATTTGTTGCGTGCGAAAGCAAAGAAGGGGTCCGAGAGGGAAAAATCGCACTCAAAGAATCGGTGCGGGGAGCCGAGAAAAGGGTTTCGCTGACCAATATCGAGTATACCGAAGCGGAAAAGTACGGGGTCTCTCTCGACTCTTTTCCCTCCAATGTCAACGTGCTCTTTGCGGATATCCGAGCCGTTGCACGGGCGACCCCGGATATGCCTCTGCCGGGGCTTTTGGTGAATTTTCGTGAAGGAGACGAGTACGTCCGATCCGATCCGTTGCAAAAGGTGGCGATGGCCCGGCCGGAGGCTACGATGCAGAACATCGCCGATGCCTTCACACTCTCCATGCACGGGGAAAGAGAGGTCGATCAGGATGCCCTTGCCTCTTATGTGACATTTCATCAGAGAAGAAAGATCATCTCGACGACGAAATGTTCGGGGGAAAAGGGAAAATTCCTTCCCGAAACGCCCGAGACCTGTCTCAGGGATTTCCTACGTAACGGAGAGGAGCTGCTTCGCGATTACTGCCGGATGACCCTTACGACCGGAAGGGGGCTCCCCTTCGTTTTCCACTATCATCCCGCGCTGGGACCCGTCTATTCGATTATCGGACAGAAGATCAGAAGAGGGGAGATGACGGGAGGGTCGCAGATGCATTTGACAATTGCCGACCTCGACATGGAAGGGGTGGTCGTAGACGGCGCGCTCATGATCTTTGCCGATCGGGTAGTCGGCCATTTCGATGCCGTCGGCCATTTGGTCTATTCCGATAGAGTGGGGCAGTGTGTGCTGAAAAACGTACGGGTGAAAAACGAAGGACATGTCAACGATGAGCGGACACTCTTCTCGATGGAGGGAGAGGGAAAGGAGGGAGGGTGGGGTAAAGGGATCGGATTGACGATTCGGCTAAAGGGACATAGCCGGTTTGAAGCTGCAAACGTCACCTTTTGCGACGACCGGCTCATCGAAGTGCCGGATGGCATACACATGATAGCCGAGCAAGAGGGGGATGAAATCCGATTTGTCAAACGATCCCTTCCGTCAGGTGCTAAGATGTGGTCTTACTCTACTGATGAAGATGCTGCGATTCGCCTTGTAAGGAGGTCATGATCGCCTCAACGGTAGTCATTTCTTCGGAAAGGGTTCGTAGATGTCGTAATCCCGCGAGAAAGAGATCGTTTGCCTTTTTTCGGATCTCCTCCCGGTTGCCGTGTCGCATCCCCCCCTCTCCGTCTTTTTCGATATCCCTGAGATCGTCACGGTACTGGTAGGCCTTGCCGAAGGCGTAGCCGGCCTCCCTTAGGAGAGTTCTCTCCTTTTCGGGTGTCTCGGCAATCAGCGCCCCGGATTCGAAGGCGACGACGAAAAGGGCCCCCGTTTTCTTGGCAAACATCGTATCGATTGCATCGGGATCGAGCGGACGGCCTTTATGCCGGATATCGGCTACCTGTCCTCCTATCATCCCCTCTCCTCCCGCGAGACGGGAGAAGAGGGTTATGAGTTCGATGCGCTTTTCGGCCGGAAGGTTCGGAGCGTGTGCGAGAACCTCAAAGGCGTAGGTCAGGAGATAGTCACCCGTCAGGATCGCCATTGCCTCTCCGTACGCGGTGTGCAGGGTGGGGCGTCCCCGTCGAAAGGCATCGTCATCCATTGCGGGAAGGTCGTCGTGAATGAGGGAATAGGTGTGTATCATTTCCAAGGCGCAAGCGGGATCCACCCCCCGGCCACACGGGATGCCGTAATCGATGAGGACGGCCAACAGGATCTGCGGACGCAATCTCTTGGCATGTGACGAGAGGAGGGCGTACCCGGCAGCTTCGTAGAGGGCGGAATCCGCCCCCCCCCTCTCGTGGCAACGGGAAAGGAGAAGGGTGAGCCGTTCCTCAAGGAGGGAACGGTGTCGGGCAAGCATGGTATGTCGGCCTCGTTACGTAAAGGGATACCCGGGCTTCCATGTTACCATACGGGCCGACTTTCGGGAGAACGGTTTTTGTTTTCGTGAAAATGGTGCGTTCGGGTACGATCGGCACCGGTTCACGATACGAGAGGAGCAGGCTTGCCCGTGCGCGTTGCGTTGATCGGTTACGGGAAGATGGGGAAGGCAATTGAAAAGGTGGCCCTCCTGCGGGGTTATGAGATCACGGCGCGTGTTCGATCCGGATCATGGGATCCGGAGGGGATCGTCCGGGCGGATGTCTGTATGGAGTTTACCGAGCCCGCCTCCGCCGTCGACAATATTTCCCGGTTGGCTCGTATGAAGAAGGAGATCGTGATCGGTACGACGGGATGGGATGATCGGGTCGATACCGTGAGGCGGATTGTGGAAGAGGAGGGAACGGGGGCGGTGTACGGGTCCAATTTTTCGATCGGTATCCATCTGTTTTGTGCTTGCATGTCCTATGTGTCTCGTCTGATGGATCGATTCGAAGAGTACGATCCGGCGGGTATCGACCTCCACCACAAAGACAAGAAGGATGCGCCGTCGGGTACTGCCCTGATGATAGCCGACATCGTCAGGGCAAATATGAAGCGAGTCGACTCGGTCCCCTTCACCAGCGTCCGTGAAGGTGATGTTGCGGGTACCCATACCGTCCGTTTTGATTCCCCCCGCGACACCCTCTCCCTTTCTCATCAGGCGAAAAACCGGGAGGGGTTTGCCGTAGGTGCATTGCAGGGGGCCGAATGGCTCTCCGGGAAGAAGGGGTTATACCTCTTTTCCGATTTTCTTGCGCAGAAGATCAACGCCCCATGAAGGGAGGGTGTAACGGGGGTACGATTACGGCTTTGATTACCCCCTTTCGTAAAGGAAGACTTGATGAAGAGGGATTTTGCGCCAATGTAGAGAGACAAATTGCGGGGGGAGTAGAGGGTATCCTCGTCTCGGGAACCACGGGAGAGGGGCCGACCCTGTCGGACGAGGAGCGGGAGCGGGTCGTTGCTCATGCCGTGGCCGGAGGAAAAGGGAAGGTGGAGGTGTGGGTCGGCGCGGGATCCAACTGCACCCGGAGGACGATCCGGAGGGTGGCCGAGGCGGAGAGGATGGGAGCCGACGTCGCCCTTGTCGTCGCTCCCTATTACAATAAGCCGACGCAAGAGGGGATGTATGCCCACTTTGAGGCGATTGCTCGGCAGACGACTCTCCCCCTCGTCGCCTACAACGTGCCGAGTCGGTGCGGTGTGGCCATCGAACCGGATACGTGGGCGCGGATCGCAAAGCTACCGAACGTGACGGGCATCAAAGAGGCCTCCGGTAGCCGAGAGAAGATGAGTCGGTTGTTGGAGGCGGGTGGTGAGACTCGGCTCTTTTCGGGAGATGATGCGTTGACCGTTCCCATGATGGAGGCGGGTGTTGCGGGGGTGGTCTCCGTCGCTTCGAATATCCTCCCCGAGGAGGTAGCGCAAAGTGTCCGTGCTGCGCGGGAAGGCCGTTTTGCCGAGGCGCAGAGAATGCATGAGAGGTTGATGCCTCTTTACCGAGCCCTTTTTGTCGAGACCAACCCCATACCGATCAAGGCGGCCATGGCCCTTTGCGGGATGGCCGCGGGTGTGTGCCGTCTGCCCCTTTCTCCTCCCGCCCCCTCTACCCTCACCCTTCTGCAAGAGGTTTTGGATACCATACCACGGCAATCGGTCCGTCCTAAGGGGGGGGGAGGATGACTCCTATTGCCGTGGGCATTTTAGGAGCTACGGGGACGGTCGGGCAGAGTTATGCCCGCCTTTTGGCCGATCATCCCTGGTTTGATCTCTGCTTTATGACGGCGTCGAAAGAGAGTGCCGGTATGAGATACGGTGATGCTCTTGCAGAGAGGCATGGCACCCTTTCGAGGGGGGTGGCCCGTTTTGCGGATCGAATTCTTGCCGATCCGGATGATGTTGCGGAGGCCAAAGGGAGGTGCCGGTTCCTTTTTTCGGCTCTACCGGGGAATGTGGTGAAGGCCTACGAGGAGCTCTATGCGCGCAACGATCTGCCCGTCATCTCGAATAATTCTCGGTACAGAGGGGATGAGGATGTCCCCCTCCTGATTCCGGAGGTGAATGCCGATCATGCCGAGGTGATTCATCTGCAGAGAAAGAGGAGGGGGTGGAAGAGGGGGTGTATCGTTACCAAACCGAACTGCTCTCTGCAAAGTTATGTGCTTCCCCTCACTCCCCTCCACCGAACGTTTACGGTTGTTCGACTCTGCGTGACTACGTTGCAGGCGGTGAGCGGTGCGGGTTCTTCGCAATCCTCTTCCCTCGATATGGAGGGGGACATCATACCCTACATTCCCTCGGAGGAGGAAAAATCGGAAAACGAGCCTTTGAAGGTTTGGGGTCGTGTCGGCAAAAGGGGCATTGTCCGGGAAAGGGGGATTGCCGTTTCGGCTCACTGCAACCGCGTACCCGTTCGAGACGGCCATCTCGCATGCGTATCGGTCGCTTTCGTGCGTAAGCCGGAGAGGGGGGAGGTATTGGATCTTTGGCGTACCTTCAGAGGTCCTCCGCAGACCCTCGCTCTTCCTTCGGCACCGGATGATCCCATTGTCTACGTGGAGGGACTCGATAGGCCGAGGCCTCGGTATGACAAGGACCGGGGAAGAGGGATGAGTGTGACGGTAGGCCGGCTGAGATCGTGTCCCCTTTTCGATTATCGGTTCACGGCTCTTTCCCACAATGTGATTCGGGGGGCGGCCGGGGGGGGGATCCTGACGGCGGAATATCTGGTCGCAAAGGAGTACATATGAAGAGAAATCCCAATATGGGGCGCATCACGAAGAACTACCTGTTTTCCGAAGTGGAGATGCAGAAGAGGGAACTCGGGGAGAACAATCCGGGTGTCGATCCGATTGCTTTATCCGTCGGAGACGTACGGGATCCCCTTCCGAAGACGATCTCTTCCGCCTGTGCGGAAGCAGGAATAGCCCTGGGCATGGAAGGGGGATACGGGGGATACGGACCGGAACGGGGAGAGTATCTTTTACGTCGGGCCATTGCCGAAAAGGAGTACGAGGGACGGATTGATCCCGAAGAAATTTTCGTTTCGGATGGAGCAAAGTGTGATCTCGGAAGATTACAAACTCTTTTCGGCAGTACCGTTTCGATTGCCGTGCAAGATCCCTCCTATCCCGTTTATGTCGACGGAAGCCGTCTTCAGGGGGTGACCGATGTGCGCTTTATGCCCTGCCTTCCCGAGAATGGGTTTGTTCCCGATTTCGGGAAGGTTTTTCCCGTTGACGTCATCTACTTTTGTTCGCCGAATAATCCGACGGGGGAGGCTACTTCGAGAGAGCGGTTGGAAGAGTTGGTCCTTCTTGCTCGAAAAAACCGGAGCGTGATCGTGTTTGATGCCGCCTACGCGCGGTATGTTTCGACACCGGGTATACCGCGATCGATCTTCGAGATTGAGGGAGCGGATGAGACGGCCGTCGAAGTGAATTCCTTTTCCAAGTCGGCGGGATTTACGGGGATCCGGTTGGGGTGGACGGTTGTTCCGAAGAGGTTAACGTACGATGACGGTTCTTCGATCCGTGAAGATTGGAGCCGGCTGGTCTCTACTCTGTTTAACGGTGCCTCCCGGTTAGCGCAGGCGGGGGGGAGGGCCGCTCTGACCGATGAGGGGATGCGGGAGGCCGCCGCTCTCCGGGAGGGATATTCGGAAAACGGACGGCTTTTGAGGCAAGCATTGGAGGAGAAGGGATATGAGGTATTCGGAGGTCTCCACGTTCCCTACTTATGGGTCCGAGTTCCGGAGTGCACTCGGAGGTCTACTTCTCTGCACCTATTCCGACACCTTCTTGAAGAATGCCGGATCGTGACGACTCCGGGATCCGGCTTCGGCTCTGCAGGAGAGGGGTACGTACGTATTTCCGCCTTCGGAAAGCGAGAAGATGTGCGAGAGGCGGTACGCAGATTGCGATCACCCCGGAGCAGGTAGAGGATCTTGCATTGTAAAGGTATGTTTCCTACCCTCGGGTGTACTGTGGGGCGGATCATGCGGAGGTGTACGGTGGATCGGTTAAGATGTGGTGCGGTATTGGTTGCATGCGCGTTTGCATGTACGATTGCATGTGTGGCACGGGAGGTACGTGTCCTTACTCTTGACGGGGGAGGCATACGGGGTGTGCTCTCGCTGGAAGTTTTGCGAAGGCTGGAAAAGGATGCGAAGGTCGATCTGACTGAGGATTTTGATCTCTACGCGGGAACCTCGACCGGTGCGATTATCGCCGTCGGTATCGCATCGGGAACTTCCGTCGATGTTTTGGAAAATGCGTATAAGAATTTGGGCAGTAAAGTATTCGGAACGGAACAGGGTTGGTCCCTCTTTCAGTCCGGGTATAGTGGCGAGGTGTTGGAGGAAGCGTGTGAGGAATATTTGAAGATATGCGGTTTGCATGCCGACGCAAGGCTTGGGGATCTGCCGGGCAAAGTCGTTATTGTGGCTGTTGATCTCAAAGATGAAAAGACGAAGAGACCTCGCATGAGCTTTTTTGAAAACGTTACCCCTGCCGGAGGGGAGGTGAAAGTATTGGATGCTCTTATCCGTTCCACGGCGGCGCCGACCTATTTTCCGGCGTCGGAAGGGTATGTAGACGGAGGGTTGGGGATGCGTGATCCCGCTTTAGCCGGCTTGATATTTGCCTCTACTCCCCGTCAAGACCTCAGGGAGGTGAGGTTACTCTCCATCGGAACGGGATATAGCCCCGAAGAAGCTATCGAGGGAAGTCCCGACTGGGGGACGGTGCAGTGGCTTTTAACGGGAGGGTATCACAGCGAGGCCTCTCCCCTCGTGGAGCTACTTTTCGATCTACCCGACACGGTGTCGAGTCAGGTCACGAGAGGACTCTTGGGAGATCGGTACCGGAGGGTAGACCTACCCCTCCTTGCCGAGATCGAATTAGATGACTACGAGAAGATCGACTCTCTAATCACCTACACGAGGATGTTGCTCGACCGAGAAGGCGATCAGTGGAAGAAGACGATATCGTGGGTGCGGGAGCACATTACCGGAAAGGAAACAAGACCCTCGGCTTCCGACCGAGAGTCTTAAAGAGTCGACTAAGGGGTCGCTTGTATGCCCGTATCCGTCATGGCAGTCCTAATAAGGGCCCCGTCATCCGCTTCCAAAACCTTTTTGACAGCGTGTTCGAGTTCCTCATCCAAAGCTTTCTTGACAAGGGTCTTGGCTTGCTGCTCGAGCGCACGGGACATGGGATTCGAAGAGATTTTCCCTACGAGGTGATGGAACGTATTGTATACTCCGGCGATGAACCCGAGTCCGGCACCGCATTTTGTCAGCAGAAGAGGGGCCGGAGTCTTTGTTACGATGAAGCCGATCACAAATCCGATAAAGGCTAAGATGAGGACGTGAGCAGCGATTTTGGACAGATTCACGGTGCAATGCTTTACCTTGCCCCTAGTTGATCCGTCCGGAGATTTACTAACTTGATACACGGCGAAGACGAGTCCGGCCACAGCTCCCAGCTGTGCGACCAACACGGAGGTCGCGGGTGTTGCCCTCGCAACGAATCTGGTCGCGGACCCGATGGTGCCACCGACGATCGAGGGGTACGCGACGAGTTTGAAGATGGCCGAGGCATATTCACTGATTGTATGGTCGGCTCGTGTCGGGGGGTGTGAGGTATCTGAGGTGTTGGTTGGGGCATAATACCCGCTTCCGGTAGTGGTAAGTTGCTCAGACGATGTCATGGCCATGGCGCTGTTTCTCCCATTTGTTGATTGTGTTGTTCTCAAACATGCACCCGTAGACAGTGCACGTCTCGGGAAGGGTACCACCGCGTTGATTATTAAGCAATATTTTACATCGACCGGAATGGAAGGTCATCATGCGATCCTCCTCACACATTCGTCCCTCCCTTATGTTTCGTGCCGTGGGCCGACATGTAGGGAAGTGCGGAGGACCCGTGCACGGTTCTCTTTTGCCGATAACCGGAGGTAAAACGATGCGCCCGGCTTATGTCTCTTTCGCCTCGAGACAGGGTGACTTCGGGGCATGTACGTTGCGTAACGAGTCGTTCGACATCGGTGGTACCGATCTCGTATCGCGGACCGACAGCCGTCTAAGAAAAGGGCGGCGAGGGCACCCCGAACACGTGGTCGAAGCCGGTCGGCATGCCACCCCCTTCCCCTACTTACGCTTGCGATAGTGGCGGAGGAGGTGGGATTCGAACCCACGATACGCTTAACACGCATACACACTTTCCAGGCGTGTTCCTTCGGCCGCTCGGACACTCCTCCTCAATCGGTCTTACACCTCTATTCGTGCCTCCGTAAGATCTTCTCGGTATTGCGCGGGGATTTCTCCGATAAAACGGCTCGGTCGCATGTGTTGCGGATAACCCCAGGTAAGACGGAGGTTTGCCCCCGTAAGGTAGAGGAGTCGTTTGGCACGTGTCATGCCGACGTAGCAGAGCCGTCGTTCTTCTTCTACGCCCTCCTCGGTATCCCGTGCGTTGATATGGGGCAACAAGTTCTCCTCCATTCCGACAATAAAGGCAAGGGTGAACTCCAACCCCTTTCCGTTGTGGAGCGTCATCAGTCGTACGGTCTCTCGCGTCCCTTCCACATCGGCACTTGAACGGAGAGAGAGCTCTTCGATAAAGTTCGCGAGGGTTGCCTCTTCCTCTTCGTGACGCCATTCACTCGCCTTATTGACCAGTGCCTCGACATTCTCTTTCCGTTCGCTATATGTCACCTCATCCGCTTTGAGTACTTCCATGTACCGAGAGGATCGGACGGCCTTTCGTACGATCGTTGTTAACGGTTCGTCCCTCCGAACCATGTCACGGAGGGTGTCGATGAGTCGGATATAGTCGGCAAGCCCCTCCCGTTGTTTCTTCGTCAATGTGATCGCCGGCACCTCTCCCGCGAGCAATTGACGGCAGAAGGGGATGATCGGAACGGAGAGGGTATCGGTCAGCTCGTGCCACCGTGTCAACGTCACATTGCCGATGCCCCGTTTCGGTAGATTGATCGTACGGGAAAAGGCAATAAAGTCCGTATCCGAAAGGGTTACGCGCAAAAAGGCCAAGATATCCTTGACCTCCCTTCTTTGGTAGAAGGAGAGGCCTCCTACGATGACATAGGGAATGTTGTGTGCGAAAAAGCGATCTTCGAGTACTCGGGAGAGAGCATTGGTTCTGTAGAATATCACACATTCGTCGAGGGGAATCGCATCGCGACGGGCTCTCGTTGCAATGGTTTCAACGACAAACTCGGCCTCCTCCCGTTCGTTTTCCATCCTTCGGATCTTGATTTTTTCTCCCTCACCGAGTGCGCTCCACAGATTTTTCTCATACCGGGATCGGTTGTGGGCGATTACGCCGTTTGCTCCCCGTAAGATATGGGAAGTGCTTCTGTAATTTCGATCCAACGTAATGATTCGTGCCCCCGGGTAATCTTTTTCGAACTCGAGAATATTTCGGATCTCCGCTCCGCGCCACGAGTAAATCGACTGGTCGGGATCGCCCACGACGAAGACGTTGTGTGTCAGGGCGGACAAGAGTTTGATCATTTCGTATTGTGCGAGGTTGGTATCCTGGTATTCGTCGACCGAGATGAACGACCATCTTTCCTGATACTTACGCAGTACTTCGGGTACCTGTCGGAAGAGGGTCACCGTCATAAAGAGGAGGTCGTCGAAATCGAGGGCATTGTACTCTTTGAGTTTGTCTCGGTAGCGCGCATAGATCCGTTTGACGAGGGCATCGTCGAGGCCTTCATCGGGAAGGTCGGAGGCCGATTCGGGAGAAAGGAGTCTGTTCTTGTAGAAGGATATGGTCGATCGGACCGACTTGACGAATGTTTTGTCTTTCTTTTTGTCCGGGGCATCGATGCAATTGCGAACGAGTTGCATCGTATCGTCTTCATCGTAGATGACCGGATCCTCCTCATAGCCCAAGGCGGAGGCCGATTCGCGCAAGATACGGGCCCCCAGGGAGTGGAATGTCGACGTCAGCACGTGACGGTCGGTTAACCGACCGATCCTCGTGCGCATTTCGGCGGCGGCCTTGTTCGTAAAAGTGAGGGCCAAGATCTTCGAAGGATATACACCCGACTTGATCAGGGAGGCAATTCTGTAGGTGACGACGCGTGTTTTACCCGATCCCGCTCCCGCTAAAACGAGTAGGGGACCCTCTACGTGGTTTACGGCGAGTTGTTGTTTTTCGTTGAGTTCGGACACTTCTACTCCTCCTCCATGAGATCGAGAAAGGCCTGTAGCTGTTTCGATCTCGTCGGGTGACGCATCTTTTTCAGCGCTTTTGCCTCGATTTGGCGTACCCGTTCCCTCGTTACCCTAAACCGGATCCCGACCTCTTCCAACGTTTTCGGTTTGCCGTCGAGCAGGCCGAATCGTTCGATGAGAACCGTCCTTTCCCTATCGGTCAGGGTTGCCAACACCTCCCCCATCTTATCTTTCAAGATCGAATAGCTCGTTGCTTCATCCGGTGACTCGATGGTGGTATCTTCCAAAAAGTCTCCGAATTGGCTCTCACCGCTATCGCCCACTTCGGCTTGCAAGGAGATGGGGTGTTGTGCGATCTTGTAGATTTCGCGAACCCGTTCGGGACTCAATCCCAGTTCTTCCGCCAGTTCTTCCGGGGTGGGTTCTCTTCCCGTTTCCATCATCAATTTTTTGGCTCCCCGGAGTACCTTGTTGATCGTTTCGATCATGTGTACGGGGATCCGGATGGTACGTGCCTGGTCGGCGATGGCCCGTGTTACGGCTTGCCTGATCCACCATGTTGCGTAGGTGGAAAATTTGTATCCGCGTCGGTATTCGAATTTTTCGACTGCCTTCATCAACCCCATATTTCCCTCTTGAATGAGGTCGAGGAAAGAGAGCCCCCGGTTGGTATACTTCTTTGCGATCGAGATGACGAGACGGAGATTCGATTCGACCATCTCCCTTTTGGCTTCCTGACTCTTATCCATCCACCTTTGGAGCATCCGGACATCTTTTTTGAATTTGTCCAGTGTGCGTCCCGCGGCGAGCTCTCTTTTGGCAAGTCGTCTCCGTGCCGTATGGAGTTTTGCGGCGGCGAAGCGATTTTTTTCCGCCCGTGGTTCGAGTTCCCGAATTTCCTTTTCCAGGGCCAGAAAGCGTTCGTAGGAGGCCAGGATCACCTCGACGAAATCTTCGGTGATATTGTGGCGGAAGTGCATCCGTCGCAAAAAGGCCTGCGTGCGTATGGTGCATTTTTCGATCTCCTCGGAAAGGTGGACTTTTTCGGCTTCGCCGACCTCTTTTTTTGCGGAGGCGATCAAGAGCTTTTCCAGTTTGTCGTACTCTTGTTTCAGCAATTCACACAACTTGGGAAGCATCTTCAGGAAGTGCTTTTTGTCGGAGATCTCTTTTTCGGCGATGATCTTGTCGAACCGGTCTTTTCCGGAGATGAGGTAGTTGGCGATGGAGATGGACTCTTTCGTCGAATACCTGAAACGCATGATGATCCGTTCCACCTGTATCTGTGCCTTTTCGATCCGCTTTGAGATCTCCACTTCCTCTTCTCGTGAGAGGAGGGGGACCGAACCCATCTCTTTGAGGTACATTCTGACCGGATCGTCCGACCCTCCCTCCACCCGTTTCGGGAGAGCTTCCACCTCTTTTGCTTCCCTTTTCTTCTCCTGTTGCCTTTCGACCTCGGCCTGGTTAAGGATCGGGATATCCATGCCACTGAGGAAGATAAGTACTTCGTCGATCTGTTCGGGGGAGTCGAGGTTGAGGGGTAGGATTTCGTTGATTTCTTCGTAGGAGATGTGTCCCTGTTCTTTAGCGATGGCTACGAGCTCTTCGATTTTTCGTTCGTGCCGGGGGTCGAACCCCTGTTCCGAGGAGGGCGTATTCATAATTTGTTACTTTGCCAAAAAGGGAGAAACGTGTAGCCTGTGCGGACCGGTCTTTGAGAGATCGGAAGGAGGCGGATGCAGTTGTTCGCGTACGAGGAGGGGGAAGGCCCCTCCCGTCAGGTGGCGGTCCGGGAGGCGATCAAGGGTCGGAACTACGGATGTCCCGAGTGTTTCGGTCGTCTCCGGGTCAAAGAGGGCAACAGTCGGCGCAAGCATTTTTTCCATTGTCGTCTTTTCGGTTCTTGTCGTCAAGCACGAAAGAGTGCCGTGCATCTGTTCATTCAAGAAAAGATTTGCCATCTCTTACCCGAGGGAGAGGCAATTATGGAGAGACGGTTCGACGGAGTAGGTCGGGTGGCCGACGTGTTTTGGGTTACGAAGCGACTCGTCATGGAGGTGCAGTGCTCTTCGATTTCGGCTGAGGAGGTACGCTGTCGGAACGAAGATTACGGGCGAGCAGGGTGTCGGGTCGTGTGGTTTCTCCATGACGTTCGGTTTAACGGGAAACGTCCTTCGGAGGCCGAGCGGATGGTTCGTTGCGAGCGCAGTGCCTTTTTCGTCCGCGCCTCCGTTTCCGGGACGGATAAGGGGGACCTTCCCTTTTTCTACGACCAAAAGGAGTGGTTTGCCGGTGCGAGGAGGGTGGGGAAGGGCACCCCCCTTCCCGTGCTTCCCGGCGATATGCCCCGTGAGAGCATGTCTCCGGAAGAGTTTTCTCGTCAGGAAAGGAGAGTGGAGAGAGGGCATCACGTGTGCCGGTTGCTTCGACGTGTCGTGACGAACGCTTTTTTCGGCAGGTAGAATGGTACGAAGGTTCGCGAGTCTCCTCTTGTTCCCGTCGTTCCTCTCCTTTTCCGTACTGCTCAAAGCTCCTACGCACGAATCCGAGAGTAGGTAGGAGATCGGACCGTGTCCGTGCGGTTCCGGAGGCGTGCCGGGTTTTGCGTGACAAAAATGTAGGGTTTTTTTCATACTCCTGAGAGGCTCCGGGGGGTCGGGAGTAGGGAATGTCTGTGGACGGGGGTGACTGATGGATCAAGAAGGGAAGAGGGATGGGGAACGGAAGAAGAGGCGTCCTACCGCTGAAAAACGGGTCCTGCAGGATGGTAGGCGCCGTTTGCGGAGGTCTTCTTTCAAATCACGCGTGCGCACTGCCGTCAATGCTTTCGGGGCAGCCCTTTCGTCGCATGACAAGGACAAGATCCGGGAGAAGCTCGGCGTTGTATATGGTTTGATGGATAAGGGGGTCAAAAGGGGCATCTACAAGAAGAATAAAAGCGCTCGCGTGAAGTCTGAAATGGCTTTGCGCGCTTTCGGACGCGAAGTCGGGTAAGGTGTCGGTGCGGGGCCGTATGGTGTTCCTCGGAAGGGAGGCTTCTTGTTCGCGACCTCCCCCGGGCCCGTTCCTTTGCGTGGAATTCCGGGGATTTCGCGAACGGTGTCGGGCGCTTGGCTTCGAGTCGTTTCGTGACGGGCGCTCCGGGGTGTCAGTACGTCGGATAGGCGGGGTGATCCCACTTTATCGTCTCCTCTCCCAAGGTGACCGTTCGGTAGACCCATTCCTCTCTGTTTTCTCGTAGGAGGCGGTCGCATCCCATGAGAAATCCTTTCGGAAATCCGTAATGCCGGATGGCCAGCATCATGTACCACGAACTCGACGGGAGGAAGTGGCTACGGGGGCCGTCAACGGGGGAGATGACCCGTTGATGAAATCCGATGATCCGTTTTGCCATGGCGGTAGCGATACCGGGTGTTCGATAAGGGAGGTGACGGTATCTTCCTCTCGGAGGCAGTCCGGTGTAGTCCCGCTCCCAGGGTTCACTCCGCATTGCAGGCAAAAGGGCTCGATCGGTTCCCCAAGGTTCTACGTAACCTACTTCCGCAAAGAGGAGGGAGGAGGTCGCGCAGAGTATCCCTAAAGTAGCTGTGAAAAGATGGTTAGAAGGCATATTCCAATGTGAGTACGGGGACAAGGTGGTGTTGGGCGATAAGGGGCCGAACCAGCTCCTCATAGCGCCGCTCATTATAGAACTTGGCTGCCTCTCCCGCTCCGTACACTCCACCTAAATACCATCCCGCCTCCACACTCGTCGTAATGATCCCGGCTGCGATATGATGATGACGGAAAAATTGCACGGCGGCGGTGATGAAGAGAGAGTTGAGAAGAAAGGCAGTGAGGGCCGACTGTTTTTGACCGATGTAGAGATAGCCCATGCCGGGGAGAAGCAAGTTGAGGTTTTCGGCAGTCCGGACCGACTTGCGTTGCATGGCGTAGGTGTGCAAGAGGGCGGTCAGTTCTTTCCTCCCTTCGGCATCGGAAAGGAAATCCGGCTCGGCCCGGGTGTGCAGGGAGGATAAGTCTCCTTCCGTCAGATCGACACCGAGTTTTAACCTTTCCGCCGTATTTTTGTAGTGCCTCCCTATCAGTCGCAAGATAAATTCGGCTTTGTTCGGTTCATCAATGTGTTTATAACTTTCATACAGCATGACCAAGAGGTCGTGATAGAGGGGAAAATCGGGACCGACCTGATGAAGCGGAGACCGGTTGTAGGTGGCGATGACCTCCTCATACCGTTTGCCGAAATAGTAGCAGAGCATGATCCGGTACCGGAGTTCACGGCGCCTCTCTTCGAGGGAGGAGGACTTTGTCGTCGGCATGAGGTATTCGGCTCGTCTGAATGAGGTGATGGCCCGATAGAGATCGAGATCCTTGGCAAAGCCCTCTCCCACCTTATACTCGCGACCCCACTCCATCTCTTTTTCGTGCAAGGTGAGCGGGGGGAAGGGAGAGGGGAGGCTCTTGAGATAACGATCCCGTACGGTATAGTGGCTGTGTGGTTCGATCCGGTTCGGTACTCTATAAGAGCACGTGAGTATGGCAGGGAGACTGATGGGGAGGAGGGTGGCGCCGATCAGGCGCGTAATTCGAGACATCTCACGCAGCATCATCCGCCGTTTTCACAAGTTCCAGCCCTTCATCAAAGGTCTCCGCATCACGCACTTGCTCCCGATGGAGTTCCTCTTGGCCGGTCGAGATCTCTTTGTAGACATCGAACGAGTGCACAATGTGGGGGCGCACGAAGATGAGGACGGCCGTTTTGTTGGTGAGAGTATCGTGTTGTGCAAATGCCGCCCCGATCCAGGGAATACCTCCGAGACAGGGAATCTGTGTTTTCGTCTTCGTCTTCGAGTTGTTGATCTGACCACTGAGGACGAGGAATGATTTGTCCGGTACGGTGACCGAAGTCTGTGTGCTCGTCTTGCTGGTCGTGATGCCGATAAGGCCGGTTTGGCGCGCATCGGTAGAGTTGACGCTTCCCTGATTTTGTACCTGCTGGGTGATCTCTTCGTCGATATCCAAGGTTACCGTGCCGTCATCGCCGATCTGTGGCGTGATGCTTAAGTTGACTCCGACGTCTCGGTACTCCAAGTTGGAATTTGTCAGCGTATTGTTCCCGGTATTGGAGACTACCGAGCCGATATAAGGAACATTTTGTCCGACAAAGATTCGTGCGTTTTTGTTGTCTTGCGTGACCACCTTTTGGTTGAGTGCGACGGTCGAATCGGACTCGGCTTTGATAGCATTGATGAGTGACCCGAGGGCAAAGTAGCTTTTTCCCTTGTGCAGGATGATATTCCCTATCACACCGAGGTCGAATCCCGCAACGAGGGGAATCATATTGCCTTGGGGAGGAGCGGTGGCGGAGACTCCCTGAAGTCCTCGGGAAAAATTCGTAAAGGCATCTACGTTGTTGCCGGGGGGTTGAGGAAAGCCTCCCGTTCCGTAGGCGAATCTGTTGCGGAAGGTGCCCTGCGATCCCCAACGCAATCCGAAATTGAGCGAATTGTCAATTGTCGTTTCGAGTACGAGAACCTCCACGAAGACCTGCTTGAGAGGGGTATCGATATTTTTGATCAACTCCTTGAGTTGCGTCAGAGCATCAGGACTGCCCGTTGCGATCAGAGAGTTGGTCACCCGGACCCACTGAATCGATTTGATGGCATCGACAAGTTCTTTCGTACTCTCCGATCGTGTATCCGCATGTGCAAATTCGGAGCCGATCGTTTTTAATGCACTTTGGATCTCCGAACCCGTGTGGTACTGCAACCTATGGACCAGAAAGCCGACCCGAGATGTCTCGGGCAGGGGGAGGATCGGCGCCCGTTTGGTTTCCGTGATTTTGGGGACGATCGGTTTGTCGAATTTCTCTAAAAGGACAATGATCTCTTTTCTTTCCTTCTCATTGCCCGAAACGAGAATGGAGGAGACCTTCGGTAGCCACTTGAGGTGATTGATTGCTTCAAAGAGAGGAATATTCCGTACTTGGGAGGCAAGAAGGTTTTGCTGAAAGTGTTGCATGTAGCCGATAAGCTCTTCTCCCGGGAGATATTTGGGTTGGTAGAGATCGTAGCCCGAGGGGCTTCGCTTCTCTTTGGATTGTTCTTTGAGTTCGGGTACGTCGAATTTCGCCGCGAGTTCTCGTGCCTGTTGAAGGGCTTGCGGGGTGCCGATGAAGGTGATCGAGTTACTTTCCGGTAAATAGCGAAGATGTTCCAACGTCTTGATGAAATCGCGCTCGCTTGCGTCGTGACTCCGGGAAAGATCAAGGGCGATCCCCTTGAGGTGGGAGACCAATACGGGACCGGATGCATATCTGATCTTGTAGGTAAAGAACCCGGTCTTGGTGGTAGGGGGAATGTCGCTTGCCTTTCTCTGATCCACTCCCGGAAGCAGCTCCCGCACACCCGTAATGGCCGTCTGCGTGCCGATGAAAAGGACCGATAGGTTACCCGATATTCCCTTGGCCGTTTTGAGGGTCCGGATCAATGCCGAATCGGCAAGTCCCGATGCGGTCATATTGTCCGCGATGTCGTCGAGTCTTGCAAGGAGATCGGAGGTCGGAAGGAAGTTCGGGGTGTAGACCAGAAAGTCGTTCACCTTCTCGGGTGCTTGGCTATGCGTATCATACTCTTTGGCCAGATCGGCAACCTGTTCGACGGCCGATGCCGTTCCGAGAAAGAGAACCGACCTGCCCTCCGATGCAACCTGTACCGATTGCAACGTTTTGATGAAGTCGGGATTTTCGAGGCCGGAACGCCTCAATCTTTGTGCCGCGTCGGCCATCCGTTTTTGCATATCGGTCGGCGACATGTTGACGGGCTGATAGACGGCAAACCGGGTCACCTTTTTCTCCTGTAGGCTCGTGTCATAGGTGGTGATCAGCTCGCGTAACTTAGCGAGCGATTCCGTCGTACCGACGTAGGCTACCGCATCTCCCGCAGGTGTTGCTTTGGCACTTTTGAGTGCGTGCAAGAGCTCCGGATCATTGAGTCCGGCACTTTTCAACTTGTCCGCTACCTGTGAAGAGCGTTGCTCCCACTCGATCGCACGGGTTGAACGGGGTTCGTAGACGTAGACTTCGTCGAGGGAGGCCTTCTTGCCGTCGAAGACGGAGACGATCTTGGGGAGACGATCGATGGCCGATGCCGTTCCGATAAAAAGGACCGATCTGCCGAGTGCGACCACTTTACCCGATTTCAGGGCGGCGATCAGACCTTGGTCGGGTTGCTTGGCCCCCTCGAGTTCTTTGGCCGCCTGCACGCTCGCCCGGATAATTTCCTCGGCCGAAACGTGAAGAGGAGTATAGAAGAAGATGGGATTGGCCTGTTTCGCAACGGAGCTTGCATCGACACTCGGAAGCATCGCCTTGATCTGTTCGATGGCGTTGGGCGTGCCCGTAAACATCACGGCGGTATCACCTATGGAGAGGTGTGCCGAACGGACGGCGGCGATGAGGGGAGGGTCGTAGAGTCCCGACTTGGCCATGTTCTCTCCGATGCGGAGCATGTTGTCCGTGAAGGAGACGGCATCGGCCGATAGCGGTTTGTAGAAATAGAACTCGGTCTTTCTCGTCTCATCTTTGGCATCGAAAACGGGACATATTCCACGTAGCGCGGTGATCGATTCGGGGGTACCGATGAAGAGGACGGCGGTGTCGTCGGCCGTCCTCTCCGCCGTTCTCAACGTACGCAAAAGAGCCCGGTCGGCCAGTTCATGGCGACTCAGGTCGGGGGTGACTTCCCGGATTCTCGCGAGGTAAGTAGCGACATCCATGTGCTCGGGGTGATAGACGTAGAATTCGGACGTCTGCAACTCCGGAGTATCGAATCGAGCGATGAGATCTTTGAGCTCCCCGAGCGTTTCCTCCTTTCCCGTCAGGATCAACACGTTTGCCTCTTCGTTCCACTCGATGCAACGAATGGCTCGAATGAGGGGGGAGGACTTGTCGGTTCTGTGTAACGACCTGATCGTTTGCTCGAGCATCTTGATCACGAAAGAGCCTGTGACATGCTTGAGAGGGTAGGTGTCGTATCCCGGAAAGGTGGTCGTCTGCTCGGAGCCGATCTCCGCCGTGTCTATGGAGAGGATGATGTCTCGAACGCGTGCCACGGCCGATGCGGGTCCCTGTACGATGAAAGAGCGGGTTTGATCGACATATTTGATGTTGGTCAACACTTCGGCTACGGGGTCGGACTTACGCAACGCACCGGCAATTCCGTTCAATCCCTCATGAAGATAGCGAGGTTCGACATGACGAACGATATGGACGTAGAGATCGGTTTTTTTTAGCACGTATTCCGGTTCGTCCATCGCCGTTACGAGGGCCCGAATCCTGTCGATGGCTTGCGTACTACCCACGAAAACAAGCGAATAGGCCGACTCAACCCAGTGAGCCGATTTCAGTGCCGGAAGGAGGGACTCATCGTTGAGATGTTCCCGTTCCAAAGACTCGGCCACCTCTCTGATCTGTCGGACGAGTTCCTTTCCCGAAAGGTTTTTCGGTGAGTATAGGAAAAAATCTCCGTGCATCAACCGATCGGTCGACGTATCGAAGAGGGGTAAGAGAGCTTTCAATCGATCGATCGAGTACTTATCGCCGATGAAGAGTAGGGAGCGATTTTCTTTAATGGGTGTCATGGAGGCGACGGCATCGATAAAGTCGGTATCGGGGTGAGGGGTTTTCTTCAAGCTCGCGACCAATTTGCGTATGGCGGAGGTGATCCTATCAAAGGACTCATTGCGTATGCCGTAGATATGGAACGCATTTTTCACATACTCCTCCTCGGATCCCGAGGCGGGAATATCCAACTCGGAGAGGATCTTACCGATGTTGGCGAGGGAATGGGGATCCCCCGTAAAAAAAAGTGCGTGGCTCTCACGGATATAGCGCATCGTACCGAGCGTATTGATGAGATGTTTGGCCGCATTTCCCATCTTGCTCAAATCGGATTCGATTTTCCGGATGGCCGACCTGAGGACATCGGCGGGTTTATTGACGATGTGATAGAGAAACAGATTGTCCCCCGTGACGGAGCCGACGATGTTTCGGGTAAGGAGGGGGGGGACATCGAGGTCTTCGAGGATCATGATCGATTTTTCGATCAGACGGGGTGTCGATACGACGAAGATGCTGCGCGTGGAACCTTGCGGTACGAAGATGACGGGATTGCCCTCGGCTACGGGGGTGATGATTTTGTCGACGAGTTGAATCAAACTTTCGGGAGAGTGATTTTTAGCGGTGTAGCAGTCAATCTCCAAGGGAGTTTGCGCGTTGTCTATGCTCAGGAGGAGCACGCGAATCTGTTCGATATTGTGGGTGATATCGGTGATGATCAGATGGCGGGTTTCCGCGGATACTTCCAGGATGGCGTCTTGCGAGAGAAGGGGGGTAACGAGCTTGGCGACGGTAGCGGGGTTGGCATTTGCGAGTTTAAAGACACGGGTCATTACGGCGGGTAGTCGGTCCCCTTTGAGAGGGTGTTCATCCGAGACGACGGTGGCAATTTGGTTGATCGCTCCCGATTTCGTAATCAATAGGTTGTTCCCCTGTTCGACGATGCCGAGGCCGTGCATCTTCAATATCTGCATCAGGGCGGACATGATATTGACCAAGGAGGTCGGCTCTTCCGATTTGATAGTGACATTGAAGTTGAGGGCATTTTCTTCATAAATGAAGTTCGTTCCGGCAATCTTGCCGATAAATCCGATATATTCCTTGATGGATACGTTATCGAAATTGATCACATACCCCTCTTTTTTTTCGACGGCACTCATTTTCTCTTTTTTGCTCCGGGCTGCGAAGGATGTGGCACACATGAAGAAGGCAAGTCCGTAGATAAAGAGAGAAATAGCTATACGTCCGGCTTTAAATCGATGCATTAACGTCCGTTTCTTAGGCGATTGCCCCGGTTTCCTTACGTTTGCGGGAGTCTTGCCACATGGTCGGTCCGAAGAGTTACGACCGGCGAGACAGGCTTCAGCGTAGCAAAAATTCCACTTTGATACAAGAAACGGGTTGAGTCCGAGGATTGTAGCAACACCCCTTCCCGTTTGAAGATCTCGTAGGCGATCAAGGTGATCTCCGGCGTCCCGTTCGTCGAAGAATCCTGCGGATGATGCGGGTGCCCTACTTGCTTAAGCCGTCCTCTTGAGGGTAAGGACGAAGTAGGAGCTATCCCGCGCGGGGCCGGCGTGCTTTGCGGATTCCAAGACAAGTCCTTCCGCTTGCGTTTGTGCAGCCAAGTCGACGAAGGAGGATAAGGAAGACCTGATCACCTCTTCCAATGCTTTTCCGTAGTCGAAATCCCCTACGCTGTCGGGAAAGGAGTGCAAGACCAGGATATCTCCCTCTTCCCAAGTTTCGGTCGTCTCATAGAAGCCGTGTTGCGATGCGATACCGAGAGGGGGATTTTGATTGGAAAGCAGATGGGGTTCGGGGCTACCGAAGGGTAGTCGGATCAGGGGGGGGAAGCGACATGAGATGAAGGAGAACCGGTCGAGTTCGGGAATGAGTCGGAGTAGACAGAATGAGCACGAAGGAAACCGTTTGTGCGATGCGAGCACGTCACTTAAATCGGTGATGAAATCGACGGAAAGGAAAGGGGTCTCCCCACTCTTTTCCCGAGACCGGATCAGGGTATGCATGACTCCCTTGATGAAGCCGATTTCCTCTACCGATTCGGTCCGATCTCCCCCCGGAGAGGCGATCGGCATCAAATAGGAACCGTCCTCCAAATGAAAAAAATCATAATAGGTTCCGCAAGAAGGGGGGGGAACTTTTTTCTCCGAACGTTCATCCGGATTGCTCGCGCTGTGGTAGGCCAGCCCGACGTCACAGAGGGATCTGTCCGGTAACGTGTCCGGTAGCGGTGGATGGTGTGGCGGCTCCGGTTCCTTCCATACCTGCTCGGGTTCCTTTTCTCGGAGATCGTTTTCTTCCGCATATGACCGCAACGTGTTCGAAACGGCCGTGATCAGATCAACGATATCGGGATAGCGATCTTCGACGGAGGGGGCTACCGCCCTTTCGATGATTTCCCGCAACTCCTCGGGTAGTAGGGAGAGGCGGATCGTTCCGTAGCTAAGCTTTCCCGTGATGAGTTCGAAAGCAATGACGCCGAGCGAGTAGATATCGGTTGCAAAGGTGACGGTGAGGGGGTCGTTTTGTTGCTCCGGGCTCATGTAGTTCGGTGTTCCGAGCACCCGCCCTTCAGCCTCGCGGGGCGGGGAGGTCGTATCATGAGCGGGTCGTGCGATACCGAAATCGATGACCTTTACCTTTCCCGTGTCGGTAAGCAAGATATTTTCCGGTTTGAGATCTCTGTGAATGATGCCGTGCGTGTGAAGGTGCAAGAGAGCAAAACCGATCCGTAAGACGACGTTGAGGGCGCTACGCAGAGTAAGGTGTTGCTCGGTGATAAACCGGTTTAAAGGGATGCCCCGGACAAACTCCATGGCGATATACAGGCCGTGTTCCCACTCTCCGGATTCGTACACTTTGATGACGTTGGGGTGGTCGGCCCCTTTGAGAATCTCTCCTTCCTTGATGAACCGTGTTACAATCTCGGGTCGGGCCTTGTGTTTCGGAGAGAGAACCTTAACGGCAACGAGAAATCCCTTGGGATGGGTAGCGAGATAGAGATAACTCATCCCCCCTTTGTTGAGCAATGCGTCGATCTTGTAGGGGCCGATCGTGTCGGGGTGAGGAAGGGCGAGACCTTCCCGCTCGGTGAGATTGGGGAGGGTGTGCCTTTTGTAAAAGCGTGCGTTATCCATATGGCGGGTAGATACTAGCCCGTGCGCGTGATTTTGACTCCGATGGTCTTGCCGAGCCGTACCAATCGCCCCTTAGCCACACACTTCCCCCCCGCGACCAAGCGTACTTCCTCTTCGGGGTATACCTTCAGATCGAGTGTGCCACCCGGTTTGAGTCGTAAGAGAGCATCGAGATTCATCTGCATGCGTGCCACCTCAACCGATAGGGTAACGGGTACGCGATCGGGAGAGATGAGCCCTTTCTCGGGACTTTCCCGTCCCCGGATCGTGTCCTCTTCCTCATCTTCGGTCTCTCCCTCTTCCTCGTCTTCGGTCTCTCCCTCTTCCGTTTCGTAGTATGTCTCCTCGTCTTCTTCGGTAGCCTCATCCTCGTCCGCATCGGTGTCCGCATCCGTTTCATCTTCGAGATAGGTCCCCTCTTCGTCCTCCGTGTTTTCGTCGAAGGAAAGGGAATCTTCCTCGTATTCGGTTTCGTCGTCCACTGAATCGCTCCCGTGACATAGCGTATAGTCGAGAATTTTCATATTCTCATCTTTTATCTTAACATGGAAGAGGGGGCTTTCTCCCACTATCAATTGACAGGTGCCCCGGTTTTGCTCGGGAAGGTAAGAGCAGTCATCAAGTATGACGAAGTCTCCCTCCGTGAGGTTACCTACCTCGTATTGTGTCAAGGTCGTACTTCCTGCCGTAACGGAGGCGGGAATGTAGATCTCCGCATATCTTTCGGAAGGGAGGGAGAGGTCTCGTATTCCGGCATAATGTTCCTTGAATGCTTGTCGAAAAAGCGGTGGGCAAGTGAGACGAACATACGCAATCTCTTCTCCCCTTTCCACGGCGATATCGAGACAGTAGGCATCTTCTTCGACGAGGGGAATTTCGATGAGTTTCGGGGCGAGCTTGGGAAAAATGTGCATGGTATCGATCAGGGAGAGTGTTTCGGTTGCCAGATAGTGAAAAAAGCCCTTTTGCAACAAAGGATCGTCAAAGCCGGCCTCTTTTGCTTTCGCATCGATCAACCAAGAGGAGAGTTTTCTCATGTCCTCCACGGCTACGATAAGGGAGAGGCTTCCCCGAAGCGGTGTCAGGGCGATGCCCAACTGTAACGGAGAGGTGCCCAGAGAGTCAAAGGTATCGGATCCCTCCTTCCAATCGGCTCCGGCCAAACGGAAGCGAATCCCTTCCGTTTCGAAGGCTCCGGCAAATTCTTCGGCAAAAAGATCCCAAGGAAACTCCGGAAAGGTACCCCAAAGGGGGAGCCCAAGGAGTCCGAGAGCAATGCTTCCGTCCGTAGGATGAAGCTATGTTGTCTCCGGTTCATTCGGCCACCGGTTGCGCCCGTTTACCCGGTTTTCGTTTCTTCTTATTCCGGACGGAACCCGGGTGGCACGGGGGGGCGATGCGTATCACAAAGCGGGGTAGGGTATCTTTCAGGGCTTGGCAAAGTGACGGAACGGCCGCGGAGAGGAGGGCGACCGCGGTAGCATCCGGGTTTTCCAAGGAGATATTGAAGCTACACGGACAGGTGTCGTAGTGCTCGATCCGGACTATCGTGTTGTGGAAGGGACTATGAAGATCGTCTGTGTGCAGAGTCATCTCGACCTTGGAGACTCCCTCTTTGCTTGCTATGCACAGATAGTTAGCCATTCGGGCGACGAGATCATCAACACCGGGTGAGATGATCCGGCCGACCTGCCCCCCTTCGGCAGAGGGGGTGACACTCGGACTACCCCCTTTTACGGGTGACACGCCGGTCCCCGACCCCGGGATGGACCCGGCTACGAGATCAAAGGGGGAGGGAGGATCGGGCCGATGGGTCTTCTTCTTCTTTCCCCTCCTCATCTTGACTTTGAACGGTGCGGACACGGAGGGATCGGGGAGATGCTCGGGAACGCGTCCGGGGGGGGTGACGTTCGGGAAGGAGCGTCCTACGAAGGGAAGCATGGCACTCTCTCGGTTGCACTCGTCGGTTGTTCCCGAGTATACGTGGAGATCTATTTTATGCCAAAGAAAGTGGTTTTTTTTACCGATCCGTTTTCCATACGACTTCCCCCGTAGCGTTGGTTAGGGAACCGATGATCTATTTCCGCTCCCCGCCCGCAACTTCTTCTAACGCGATTCGTGCGGGAAGGGTGACCGGCTCGGGGGGTGGCTCGGGAAGCATCGCATCCAACATGTTGCACATGATGTGCTCGTACGACCCCGAGGATTTCTTACCTTCACCGCAACGGGGTAAGGCATTGTGCAATGCAAGTGACCTCCTCCTCAACTCACGAAGCCGCAAGCGTTCTACCTGCGATGCCTCCTTCGTTTCATCTATTGTGACTCCCCGAGCACTTGCAACCTGTTCGATTTTGCGAATCCTGCTCGCAAACGTGGGATGTCCGTGATCAAACGTATCCTCTCCCGAGGAAGACAGCCTTATCGATTCCCGCCATATGCCGAGGGGGCGGAAGGGATCGGTAAGAAGACCCCGCACGTTTTTTGATATATCGGCGTTCGCATCCCTCAGAGCTACGAACCATCGCCATCCCCCTTTCAACTCCTCGTCGGTTGCATTGGCTATGGCAAACGTATCCGCTTTGACCTCTCGCCACCGAAACACCGCATCGACTGCCCGATTACACACATAAAAAGCGGCAACCGTGCCGAACAAGGGGAGGGTTGCCGCACCCACCCCCTTACGGGAAAAAGCGCGCAAAGCCCGCACGCATCCCACTCCCGCTATCACGGGTCGAGCAAGGTCATTGACCGCGACGGCAGCACCGCCCGTGACGGCATCGTTGGACAGGACGTGTTTGATCTCTCGATTAATCAGAAAACCGGCGTGATCCCGGTCAGCCGGATTGTGGGCCGAATCATCGTCAATATGTATGGCGGCGTCACCTCCTCGACACGCATTCGTTCCCACGAAGTACGGCCGTGATTTTGTCCTTCCCCCGCCATCGCTCTGCAAGAACAAGAGGTCATTCCGGACACCGTTCCGGTACATAATCCGACTTCTGTTTGCCCTCCATTGTCTGTGCGCATCGCAGATAGCGTGCCGAGAGTCGTCACCTCCGGCGCAACGACCGCAAGGTTTCCGAGGCGGCGCTGCGTAGTGTGTGGCCCGGTATACTTCGGAAAAACCTCCGAAACAATGATCCGACAAAAAATCTACTACGCGCGACACGGCCATCGAACAAAACCTCCGTCCTGATCACGAAAGGAAACATCGTAGACGCACCGACATTTATCCGCAATAGTTCTCATATCTTTCCGTAGGGGGGCGGAAGCGAAGGGGGCAAGGTGCCGATTCTCCTTTCTCGTGCGGACTCTATCCCTCCTTTCCGTTTTCCGTGCGTACCGTTTTGTAGAAGCGTTGCCAAGCGACGTTACCCCGTTCATCCGGCAGATCCCCCCCCCACCTCCATCCGCGGGAGACGAAGGCTCGATAACAGGGATCATCACGGGTGATGATCCCCCTGCAGGGAAGAGTTCGATCGATAAACTCTCTTCCGTTTTCCGGGATCGTGACATGGCCTCTACGGTGGGGATTGAAAAGGGGGTTGACATCTACCGCAAGATCAAGGCCGTGATCGGTACGTTGCGGATAAGAAACGGAAGAGTTATTGTCCTCGTATGACAGGATATCATTGGTTCCGTAGTCATTAACCGGAAGCATTTTTTCGATGGGATACTCCGAGGCAAAAAGTTCTTCGAAGATTTCCGTGATCTCTCGGGCGACCTCTTTGTGCACGAACGATTCACCGGTATGGACGTAGCCGTCAAATCCCCTGTGAGACAACCGGACGTAACGTAGAGATTCTGCGATATGTTCTCCTTTCCGGAAACGGGTCGGCCTTGCCCGCATATGTTCGTCGATGGGATGAATGGAAGCCCGGTAGGCGTACGCACCCTCTTTCAGCCTGCGCGTTGCGAGTAAAGGTTTGGCGATCACATCCATACCCGTTATGGCGACTTTCGGCTTATGGTTCCATACGGAAGAGTGAATGAACCGGTCGTTGCCCAAATACAGGCCGACATGGGTGATCCTATCGTGTCCGAAGAAGAGTAGGTCGCCGGGAAATTCCGGATGATTGACGGTGTCGACTTTATCGGACGTTGCCTGTTCCCCGCTATTTCGGGGCAATACGGCTCCCGTCTGCTTAAGTAGGGTTTGCACATATCCCGAACAGTCAAACCCTTCGGAAGAGGTGCCTCCCCAAATGTAGGGGAGTTGACAAAATTGACGGGATAAGGCAACCACCTCTTCCACACTTTTGGTCGTCACCTTTTCCACATCCCCCCTTTGTATCCACCCCGCTTCCCCTCCGATGAGAATGACCTCTAACCAGCGGTCGTCGGATCCGGCAAGATCTCGGACTAATAGAATCCTCGAATCGAAGGGAAGGCGTAATAGAGCGGGCTTTTCCGTGTCGGGAACGGAATACACCTGACCGGCTACCGACTTCGTGCGACAGAGATGTCTCCCTCCCCTCCAGCGGGGATTATCGGGAAGTATGCCCTCAATCTTCGCATACCCGCGGTAGCCGTCTTCCGTTTCCATGAGAGCCCAACCATGACCGACGTTTTCAACCAAGTACACCTGATGTCCGTAGACTGTTTGCGTTACGAAGGGAGAATCTTCGGTCGACTTTTCATGAAGACTCAAAACGGGCCGTCCTACCAGGTACTTACTCTCCTTCAAACAGGGCGGGGGGGTGTGAGCATGCACTCTATGGAAAAGAAGGAGAAAAAGAAGGGGTAGGCAGTGCAACCCTGTTTTCAACATGTGTACCTCACGTTACCCTTGAACTATGTAGTTTTCCGGAAAGTCCGAGCTTTTCTCGCAAAATCGAGAAAAAATTGATGCGCTTAAGACAAGCGAGTTTAAAAGTTTGTCCGCTCTTCTTCAATGTCATCGTCTCTCCGTTTTGCATTTCAAATCCGACCGACCCGTCGTTCACCACCTCTATGGGACTCTGTTTGCTGAGTGCTTCAAACCGGATGGTGCGTCGAGAGCTGATGACAAGGGGTCTGTGGGAAATGGTGTGCGGGCAGACGGGGGAGAGAACGAATGCCTCGAGATCGGGAGTGAGAATGGGTCCTCCGGCGGCCAAGGAGTATGCGGTCGATCCCGTCGGAGTAGAGAGGATGAGGCCGTCCGCTTTAAACGTGTTGAGGTATGCGTCATCTATGTAGACGGTGATTTCGATAAGACCGGGATTGTATGCACGGTGCAAGACGCAGTCGTTGATGGCGAAAAAGGAGGTGCCGTCCGGATAGGTTCCTTCAAGCATGAGCCTGTTCCGGACGGAAAACTTACCGTCGATGATATCTTGGAGGCAGACATGGAGATCGGAGATATGGACGTCGGCCATGAATCCGAGATTGCCGAGATTGATGCCGAGTATGGCCACGTTGAGGTGTGCATACCTGCGTCCGACACGCAAGATCGTACCGTCTCCTCCCAGAGTGATGAGTAGATCAATGGCGCTCGGGTCGACGGAGGTGAGGGGAGGATCGTCAAAAAGGTGTGCCTTTTCCTCTTCGATAACGATACGGATCCCCCTTTGCTTGAGAAACGAGATGACCTGCCGTGCCGCGGTTAACGCTTCTTCTCGGTCGACTTTCGGAAAGAGAGCGATCATCTTCATCGTGCGATCTCTCCGGATGCGGTTAGCGAGACGAGCACCTCCCGTGTGATCTTTTCCGGGGAGAGTCCGATCCGATCGATCAGGTCGGCATACGAGCCGTGACTTACGAAGGTGTCGGGCACGCCGAAACTTCGAACGTAAGCCGGACGGAGGTTTTCTCGGATCATAAATGAATGGATGAGCATCCCGAATCCGTTGGCCAAGGCATGTTCTTCGATCGTGATCACCCCTTCCGCCTTGGCGATATGTTCCTTTAAGACATTTTCGTCGAGTGGCTTGATGAAGACGGGATCGATCACGGTAGAGGAAATGCCCTCCACTGCCAAGAGTTTCCTTACGCGAAGAGCGGTTTCGACCATATGGCCCAGGGCGATGATAACGAGCCGTCCCTCATCGGTCATGACGGTTCCGGTACCGAGAGAGGGGCGGGGAATCCGATCATCGGTATCGGTTGTCGGGAGATTGGGATAACGGATGATGACGGGCCGGTTCCATGCGAAGGCACTTTGCATGAGGGCCCGTAACATCGCGCCGTTTCGTGGCTGTGCAATGACCACTCCCGGCATGGCGTACAAAAAACCTAAGTCATAGATGCCGTGTGCCGTAACGCCATCTCCCGCCGCAAGGCCTGCCCGGTCGACGGCTAGGAGGAGCGCTGTTTTTTGTATACACACGTCGTGGCACAGGTTGTCGAATGCCCGTTGCAGGAAGGTCGAGTAGACGCAGACAACAACCCTGCAACCTCCTCCCGCACCGATACCCCCTGCGTAGGTTACGGCATGTCCTTCCGCAATGCCGACATCCACGCATCGTTCGGGGAAACGGTCCGTGAGGGGAGTCATGCACGATCCGTCGGGCATCGCCGGAGTAACCGATACGATCCGGGGATCTTTCTCCGTCATTTTTGCAAGTTCCGATCCGAAGATCCCGGGAAAGGTGGGTCGCTGCTCGGCGGGGAGGAACCGGCCCGTCTTCCGGTCGAACGGCTTGGCGCCGTGATAGGAGGTGGGAAAGGCGGTGGCATGTGCCATACCGTACCCCTTAATCGTCCGGACATGGATGAGTTTGGAACCCCGACGATTCGGAAGATCCCTGAATGTAGAGATGAGTGCGGAAAGGTCATGTCCGTCAACGGGACCCAGGTAGGTCGGTCCGAATCTACCGATAAAGGCCGACGCCGCACCGTTTCCGGATCCGGGATCGAGGATCCGAGATGTTGCCCCTACGTTCTTGGCGATCGACATCGCATTGTCGTTGAGGATGATGATCAGATCGTCGATCGTCTCCGGGATATTGTTCAATGCTTCGAAGGTAAGGCCGCAGGTGAGTGCCGCATCACCCAAGACAGGGATGATCCGGTATCTTTCTCCCTTGAGATCTCTTTGCTTTGCAAGTCCCAGGGCGAGAGAGAGGGCGTTGCCGGCATGTCCCGCGTGAAAGTGATCGTGGGGGGATTCTTCGGGATGGGTAAACCCGGAAAGACCGGCTGTTTGTCGGATTGTGGGAAAAACCGGGTTGCGACCGGTCAGAATCTTGTGGGGATAGGCTTGATGTCCGACATCGAAGATCAGTTTGTCTTGTGGCGTATCGAAAACGGTATGGAGGGCAACGGTCAGCTCGACAACTCCCAAATTAGAAGAGAGGTGTCCCCCGGTTTCGGCAAGGACGTCCATGATGCGGAGACGGACCGCACGGGCCGTCTCCCGCAGATCATCTAAAGAAAGCCCTCTTAGGATTTCGGGAGAGGGGGGGATATCACCCGGATTCATAATGGCTTGGCCGGGAGAAAGCGACGACTTCGGGATCTCCGTTCGCGTCGACGGTGACACCTCCCTCCCTGTTTTTGACGAGCATCCTGATCTTCCGTTCCGCATTCTCGAGCTTTTGCGTACAATAGGTGATGAGTTTGTCCGCCTCTTCGTAGAGGGTGAGCGACTTTTCTAAGGCGAGTTCTCCGGTATTGAGTTCCTCTAAAATGATCTCGAGTCGTTCATAGGCGACTTCGAAAGAGGTGTGATCCTGCGTGGTCACGGTACGCTATCCACTTCGTATGCTTTGGTTCTCACCGTCCCGTCCCGGAATCGCAACCGGATCGCATCACCCCGACGGACGGAACTCGCCGTCATGATAACGGAAGCATCTTTTTCGGCAAAGGGAATGCAATACCCCTTTCGGAGAAGTTGCTCCGGTCGGATCGAGGTGAGGTGCCTTTCGAGGAGTGTCAGATGTTCCCGTTTCCTCGCTATGTAGGTCTCGGATAGCCGTAGCAAGGTCTTTTCATGGTAGGCGGTTTTCTCCCTATACGATCGGAGACGGGATTGAGGGTTTACCCTCTCAAGTTGATGTTTTTTTTCGGAAAAGGCCAACCGTTTCTCCGCCAACCCCTTTTCCATAACTCGATCGATCATGGTACCGGTTTCATCGAGTTTTTGGGAAAAGCCGGCCGGAAGCATGTCGGGCGTACATATGAGAGGGTGGTTGTATATGTTTGCCAGTTTGATTCGAGATCTGCGGACCGTCTCTTCAAGACGAAACGAAATATGGCGACGCGCTTTTCGCAGAAATTCCAGTTGCGTCGCCTGTTCCTTCGTAGCCATTTCGGCCGCAGCGGAAGGGGTGGGAGCCCTTGTGTCGGCAACGAGGTCGGCAATGGTTGTGTCGGTTTCGTGACCGACGGCGGAGATGACCGGGATGGTCGATCGAAAGAGGGCTTCGGCGACCGATCGTTCATTGAACGGCCACAGATCTTCCATACTCCCCCCGCCCCGACCGACGATCAGGACGTCGGCCAATGCGAATCGATTGAAATCGTCGATGGCGCGAGCGATTTCTTCGGCCGCTCCCGGACCCTGCACCTTGACCGGGTTGAGGAGCAGATGGAAGGAGGGATATCTCCTCTCGAGTACCTGTAAGATGTCCTGAATAACGGCGCCCGTAGGACTCGTCACGACACCGATGGTGGTCGGGTTGGAGGGCAGGCTACGTTTGGCTTCCGGGGAAAAAAAACCTTTTTTCCTGAGTTCCTCTTTCAATCTATGGAGTCGAATGAGTAGCTCGCCGAGTCCCGTACTCCGCACCTCTCGGGCGATGATTTGGTATGTTCCGCGAGGCATGTAGAGGCTGAGCTTGCCCGTGACGATTACCTTATCACCCGTCTCGGGTAAACGGGCAATACCCCGTGCGACTCCCTTAAAAAGGGCGATGGAGATCCGTGCATGTTCGTCCTTCAGTGTGAAGTAGTAGTGTCCCGAGGTCTGTGCGCGCAGATTGAGTACTTCTCCTTGTACCGAGACGAGGTCGTAGGAGGACTCGATCCGGCGTTTGATGATGCGGGTGAGTTCGGTAACGGTGAGCGTAGCGGGCGATGAAGGAGTCATGGAGGCTATTATGCATACCTTCTCTTTTTTCGACTACGGGATGAAACGACATAAAACGTGGGTGTCATAGAAAGATGTTTTTACCTAATTTAATAAAATGTTTGTGAAAAAAAAATGAAAACTTCATATGTGAGATCATGTCATACATCATTTAAGGATTCGATATGCCCGGTCATTCAGAGTTCCGTCCGATCCGGCCCGATGACGATATGCTCGCTACCCCCCACCCTTCCACCGATCACGAACGGGTATCGTCATCCGAGGACATTTCCGAGGAAATCGCCCCCGGCAAGGATCCTTTTTCGGAGTGTAATCTCTTTCTCTTCCGTCGCATCGGACGAGAGATCAAAAGATCGGGAAGGGTGAGTGGCTGGTCGTGTGCCATAGAAGAACGGTTGGCATCCGATTTGCTTGCCAAACTGAAAAAACGCTTTCCGAAGTATCGCTTTGATTTCGGCATGTTGAAGGAGGTGTGGAAGAGGGTCGACTCCCATTATACGAGTCTTGAGAAGGATAAGGGCAAGATAGAGCCCTCCGTTCTCGTACGGCGAGAGCTGGAGAAAGGGGGCGATACCGGAGCCGATCCGGATGTCATCTTCCGTATCGGAGAGTGTATCGCCGTTGTCAGGGGGGAAAAGCCGGACCTCGAACATGTAGCACGCATTGTCCGAGCGGCAAGGACGAGTATGGCTTCTCCTTCTTCCGTGGCCGAGAGACGGGGGAATACGGAACCGTTCGATCGACTCGATCAACTCATCGTCAAGATGGTCATAGAGGTGTGTGGCGATTATCCCGGATCCGATTTTATCTCCCTTAAGACTAAGACGATCAAAAGACTTAAAGCGTTCGGTCATATAAACCGTTTGGCTCGGGAAAACCGTATCCTTCCCCTCCTTTCGGCGATATGGGTCGGTATGGGGGTCGATATCGATGCCTCCCTTTTTCCTCTCCGCGAGGAAAGACGTGCCTTTGAGAGATTCATCGACATACATTTGCGCTACTTAAAAGAGAGTCCGGATTCCTCTTCGCCGTATGAGTATAGGGCCACCGACCGGCTTCTCACCCTCTATCCCCTCGTTAAAGCTTTACCCGGAGGGATTTCTCGCAAAGAGATGCGTGAGATGGTCTACCGTGTGCTCTACGAGGATAAGGTTCCCTCTCCCGAATCTCCTTTCGTCCTCTTCGTCCGTTCCGAGATCGATTGCATTTCTTCGGGACATGAAGAAGAGACGATGCATGTTCTCGCCGAAAGAATCTATAGCGTTTACAAGATGGCGGAGAGGTTACCCGATGCTACCGATCGAATATTCGATAACTTTATTCGTTTTACTCGAGGGAGAGTGTTCGATGCCAAGACCGGTTCGGAAGCTCTTCCCCGAGAGTCGATAGCGATGTTGAGGCGGGAACTCGGGGCTACGCTATTTGCGTTTCCGGACCAGTCCCCTACGCGAGCAACCGATAGGGTGGCCCGGTTCGTGCGCAAGGCGATCCCTCTTCCCCTTTATGAAGAGAAGAGGGGTTTTTGGGAAATAGCGCAAAAAAAAGTGGAGATATGGGCATTGCACGGGGAAATGTTGTGTGATCGGTTACATTTCGATCCCGAAGAACCTCTGTTTTTTGCATTCCGAAAACTCCATACGTGTCACACGAGTGTCACTCGTATGGAGAGCAAGATCGTGCGCATGTTTCCCTCCTTCGCCCCTTTCCGCAAAGAGTTGCGAAGCCGGCTGAGGATTTTGGATCGTTACGTACGGTACGGGGAGGGTGCAAAAGGGGGGGAGTCGACATATGTGCGATTCTTACGTAGCCGGGCCGATGTGCTTGCAAAGGAATTTCCGGATCCGGCGAAGTCGGAATTTTTGGAAAAACTACGAGAAGGTGCCCTTACCACCTTTCCTCACATCCCTTTCGACAGGGTGTGCAGGGAGTCGAACGTCTCCTTCGGTTCTTGATGTTCGGGCCGAATCCGCTTTCCGTTCCCTCTCCCGTGTGAGCGGGGGGAAGTCGATCGACGATCCTCTTATCGAGGGACATGCCCCCCTGCTCGGGATACATGACCGGAGAATCTCCGTACCGGAGTGACGGGCAACGGATGTTCGTCCGAACGGTAATCGAGCTTCGCCATCCGAAAGAACTTGTCCGCGATGTCCCGGAGGTCCGGTTCTATGTGGCGTTGCCTCCGAGGTTGTTTGCTTGGCGGATTCTCTTGCAAGGAGAGGTATACCGCACTATCCGGGATGGTCATGTCTTGAGATAGGGTATCGAACCGGTTACCTCTTAGATCCGAAAATGTCGATTCGGTGAGTCGGCCCACTTCCGCAGGTAACCCGTCCGGATAGTCAAAAGTATTTTTACCACGATCGTCCTCCAACCGGAACCTGGTTGCATCTTAGCTTTTATTTAAAAAAAAGTCGTCAACCCCTCCCAAAAGCACCCGAGAAAAAAAGTTGCTTCCGAAAATCTCGTTGTCATATCTTGGTGCCGTCTTCCAAAGAAGAAGGCATATAAATGTACGTAAGAACAAAACACGAGCACACAACGAGAACAAAACGAGAACACAACATGGCCCGGTAGTGCCCGTAAGAGTTGATCTCGCCTCTCGTTCCGATAACAACACCACCCGCTTCCTTTCTTCCCGTTTGTCGGGGGTGGCACAACGTAGCTTCCGGGTGGCCTTTCCCATCTTGGTCGCGTTCGGGGGGCGGTGGGGCGCCGGTATTGCCGGTGCCGTCGCCGGATTTGTCGGCGCGTCCATGTGGTTTCCATGGAGAAGTCAACAAAGGGTGTGCTCCCGCGACTCCCCTATGCCCGGTGACAAGCCGTTCGTAGATGACCTCCCCTACAAACCCTATCGGGGTGATTCTCCCGATCCCGAACCATACGCGGCCCTTGCCAACACGCGAAGGTCGGGCTCCGCGTACGGCTCCGATGAAATCGGTTCCGGCCCCTCACCGTCGTATGACTCCGAGGATGACATGTAAGATTTTAGCCGGATCATTTCCCTTCGCCCGATAGCGCGTGTTCTTTTCCCGGCATAAGACGACTTCCTAATCATAGAGGAAATTTTCGGGTGACTTCTCGGTGTACACAACGCAATGCCCGAGATTTTCGGAAGAGGACGAACGGCGTAGACATTCTCAATAATCAGCACGGATTGCTTACCTGTCCGCACGTCCGACATCTTTCGCATTTGGTCGGAGACGGATCGCACCCGCTCCTCCTCAAATTCCGGTTGCGTTTGAGAGAGTGTGAAGTCTTTGATTATTCGGTCGTTTTCTACCGTTCGGTACTCTCCGGGTCGCCTACCGAGAGCCTCCTTACTCACCACTTCCACGAGCTCGATGAGCGATGCACGGTAGGTCTCGACCTCTTTGCTCTCGTCGGCCATACCCGCCGACCATTTTACGAGAAGGTCATCTTCACGACCATCATCAACGTTTAGAGTTATGTTCACCTGCAATCGAACGGACCCGTGATGATGCGAAGGCATTTGCACAAGGCACGTTGTCTTAGGGCGAGACATATCCGAGAAGTAGGAGCATATGTATGTCGGGTGTTGCATATTCCGGATGGGGTCAGGAGTTGAGCATTCCTAATCGAACGAATGCTTTCTTCAGCTCTCGGTTTTCGACTTTGTCAAACACGTTGTTATCGCTGAGCCAACGGATATAACCGACCGGTACCTCTCGTAAGGGTTTCCCCCTGTGTTTTCCGAAGGGCATGTGATGCAGGACGGTCGTTTCCGCCATGAGTTCCAGCACGGTCTCTATGGAAAGATCGTCGATGAGTTCGCAAAAAACACGATGCAAGACGATGACGTCATCAAGGGCGCGGTGTGCTCGATTCGGAGGAATACCGTGATACTCACGGAGGTGTTGTAGTGAGTGGCGAGGCAGATCGGGTCGGTATTTCCGGGCAAACTTGAGCGAATCGATCGAGGGAAAAGGGGGTAAGGTAAGGTCATGTCTTTTGCATTCGGCACGTAAAAAGGGGAGGTCGAATGCGTCGTTATTGTGGGCGATGAGAACCGCATCGTCCCGACAAAACGCCTTAAAGTCCTCTCCCGCCTTGGCAAAAGAGGGGGCATCCGAGACCATATCGTCCGTAATCTTGTGGAGGGCAGAGGCCTCCTCGGGGATGGGAAGACCGGGATTTACGAAAGTGAGGAAGGTCTTATCCTCTGCGGGATCATATGCGGCGATCTCGATGATTCTGTCGCTTTCCGGGCGTACTCCCGTGGTTTCGGTGTCGTAAAAAATTGCTCTCTTCGTCATCTCTTACACGTGACGCGTACGGTGTCGTATATCCGTTTATGTCCGTCCGCGTCAAGCGAGGCCGTCTCCCCACCCACACGGATACCGTCTTCGGTCGATGATTGCTCCTATCCGGTTGCACCGACGAGTGCGGGTTATCCCGTTTTCCACGCAACCCATGAGCGACGGGCGACACCGTGGGATGCCCTCAACCGTACGGGGCACGACCGCCAACCGGATCCGAAGACCGCCATCGGCCAACGTTTGCGGGGACCGGGGCGGGTAACCCGAGTACCCGTTGATGTTGGCGACGCATACCACCCTCCCCCACCGCACGGGAGCAACGGGCGAACGGCCCGGCACCGTAGCAGTTCCGGAGATATTCATGCAATCATTTGAGCAAAAATCGTTAAACGGGTACACTCTGCGGGAGTTCGCCACGTGGAGAGGGAGGCCCGTGAAACCGAAGATCATCGCCCTGCTTTTGTGTTGCTTCGCATCGGTTTTGTGTCCGGGATGCGGGCCCCGTTCCGATGAGGACGAGGAACCTCTCTCCACGGTTCCCGTCACGAATAACCCCCACGTGATCTCTTCGATGGGGGGCGGGGATGTCCGCGCCCCGGTGAACGGGCCGCTTTCGTACTAGAAAAATATTGTGCGGTTGACTATGACGGAGTCGGGTCGTTTACTCGTATGAATAAAGAAGAAATGCACGAGGTGAAGTATACTTTTCTCGATTACGATCGTGATCGTATTGTCGGAGAGTTGGGCAAAGAGGTTCTCCTCGACTTGCTTCGTCGGATGGTTGCGATCCGGCAGTTTGAGGTGCGCGCCGAATCGGCCTATCAGCAGGGGAAGATCGGTGGTTTTTTTCACGCCTACATGGGGCAGGAGGCAATTCAGACGGGGGCCGTCGCCGCGATCGGGGTCGGACCGAATTGGTGGGCGACCACGTACAGGTGCCATGCTCTGGCCTACCTGACCGGTGCAACCCTGAACGACATGATGGCGGAGCTGTACGGCAAGAGGACCGGTAATGCCCGCGGGAGGGGCGGATCGATGCATCTCTATTCGGATCGTCTTCTCGGGGGGTTCGGCATCGTCGGAGGTCATGTCCCCGTGGCTACGGGGGCGGCATTTTCCCTGAAATACCGGAAACAGAAGGGTGTTGCGGTCTGTTTTTTCGGAGATGGTGCGGTAGCGCAAGGGGCGGTGCACGAATCGCTCAACTTGGCGGCTCTTTGGGACCTTCCCGCCATCTATGTTATTGAGAATAACCGGTGGGGGATGGGAACGGCGGTCGGCCGTGCGATCTGTGTGCAACCGATTGCGGAGAACATGGCAAAGGGGTACGGCATACCTTCCTATACCTTTGACGGGATGGATGTTCTCGCTTGCTATGCCGGTTTCCATAAGGTACGTGAGGAAGTGTTACGGACGGGTCGTCCCGTGTTGATCGAGGCGGTAACGGAGCGGTTCCGGGGCCATTCCATTTCGGATCCCGCATCCTATAGGAGTAAAGAGGAGCTCTCGGAGGTGAAGGCGCAAGATCCGATTCTTCATTTGCAAGAACTTCTCAAAGAGGTAAAGGTAGCCGGGGATGAGGAGTTCCGAGAGATCAACCGGTGTGTAAAGCAAGAGGTATTGGCATCGATGGAATTTGCCGAGCAGAGCCCCTTTGCCGAGCCGGATGTCCTTGAAGAGGGTGTGTTTGCTCCATGACGGACGTGAGGAAATTGGAGATGCGCGAAGCACTTAGGGAAGCAATTGACGAGGAGATGATCCGTGATGAAACCGTATTTCTGATGGGAGAGGAGGTGGCGCAGTATGACGGTGCCTACAAGGTGTCGAAGGGCTTGCTCGAGAAATGGGGCCCCTCTCGGATTATCGACACTCCGATAGCGGAGAATGGTTTTGCGGGACTGGGGATCGGTGCCGCTATGACGGGGCTCAGACCGATCGTGGAGTTCATGAGCTTCAACTTCTCTTTCGTTGCGGCCGACCAGCTGATTTCCAACGCCTGTAAGACCTACTATATGTCGGGGGGGCGTTTTTCCGTTCCCATCGTGTTCAGGGGGCCGAACGGAGCCGCCGCCCAAGTCTCCTGCCAACATTCGCACTGCGTAGAGGCGATGTACGGCAATTTTCCCGGGTTCATCATCGTGGCTCCTTCCAACCCTTATGATGCCAAGGGGCTTTTGAAGGCGGCTATCCGAGAAAACAATCCCGTGATTTTCTTGGAAAACGAGCTCGATTACGGGATAACGGGTGCGGTTCCGAAAGAGGAATATCTCGTGCCGATCGGCAAGGCGAGGGTGGTGCGGGAGGGGGGAGATCTTACCTTGATTTCGTATAGTCGGATGCTCTCTTACGCTCTTCGGGTGGCCGAATGCTTTGCCGAACGGGGTATCCACATCGAGGTTATCGATCTCCGTACGATCAAACCGTTGGATATGGCAACCGTTTCCGGATCGGTGCGTAAGACGGGATTTTGTGTCGTTGTGGAAGAGGGGCACTCCTTTGCGGGGGTTGCGGCCGAAGTGGGATTCCGGATTCAGGAGGGGTGTTTCGATCATCTTGACGCACCGGTTGTCCGGGTTTGCCAAAAGGAGACGCCGTTGCCCTACGCCAAGAATCTGGAAGAGGCATCACAACCCGACGTGCGACGCATCACCGACGCGATCTCGAGAGTACTCGCTTTGGAGGGGAAGGGATAGGGCATGCCTTTTGTGATCATGATGCCGAAGCTATCGCCTACGATGACGGAGGGGCAGATCGCCGCATGGCACAAGGGGGAGGGGGACCGGATAGAGGCGGAGGAGCTTCTCTTTGAGGTAACGACGGATAAGGCGACTGTTGAGTATCATGCCCTTGACGAAGGGTTTTTGCGAAAAATTCTCGTCTCCGAAGGGAAAACGGTCCGGGTGGGGGGGGTCGTTGCGATCTGTTCGGAATCGGAAAAAGAGGAGATCGGAGAGTTCGTACATAGAATAGAGGAGGAAAGAGTGCCACCTCCCGAGCCTTCCCTTCCGGTTACTCCGGCCGTGGATTTGCGAGAAGAGAAGCGAAAGCGTGTGCCGGATGAGCCTCTCTTTCCCGTTGCCCCCCCCCTTCACGACTACTCTTTCTCCTTTGACACTGAGGTAAAGGGACGTCCCCTTGCTTCACCGCTTGCAAAGAAGAAGGCGGAGCAAGAGGGGGTCGACATAGCAACGGTCAAAGGGAGCGGTCCCGGGGGGCGGGTGATGAGTCGAGATCTCCCGTCGGGGCAAAAGAGGGGGATTACGTTCGGGCGTTACGCCCCCCCCGAGACAGTGCCCGGATCGTACGAGTTGCTTCCCATGACCCCGATGCGTAAGACGGTTGCCAGGAGACTGCAGGGATCGAAGAGCTTCATTCCCCATTTCTATCTCAAGACGGAGATCGACGCTTCCTTCGTCATGCGTAGTTATCACGAATTGAAGGGGGGGGGCTCCGAGATTACCGTCAATGATTTTGTCATGCGGGCAACGGCGCTCTCTTTGAGGCGACATCCCGAAATCAACAGCGGATTTGACGGGGAAAAGGAGGCGATCATCCGTTTCAAGACGGTCGATCTCGCTTTGGCCGTGGGGTGGGAGGGGGGATTGATTACACCGATTGTCCGGCATGCGGATTACAAGGATTTGGGTCGGATTTCGGCGGAAATCAAATACTTGGTGCGGAGGGCGAAAGAGGGAAAGCTCAAGACGGAGGAGTACCGGGGAGGGTCATTTACCGTTTCGAATTTGGGGATGTTTGCCATCGATGACTTTCAGGCGGTGATCAACCCCCCGCAGGGGGCGATTTTGGCCGTCGGTCGGGTACGGGAGTGTCCTGTTGCGGAAGGAGGACACGTAGTTCTCGGAAAGCGGATGATACTCTCCCTTTCGAGCGATCATAGAATTATCGATGGTTTGGCAGCCGCCCGTTTCTTGCAGACACTTACGTACTATTTGGAACATCCAACGGGACTATTAGTATAGTATCCCGTATAGTATCCTTTCTATTTGATCAAAAACACTATAACAATTACCTTGAAATCATAGGTGTATTCATTCAGACACATAGAATCGTGCGATTTCGGATTAAGATATTTTACTTTTTTGCGACTTTGAGTTTGATGAGTACGGTCGTATCTTTGCTGATCATTTGCGGAGAGGCGGGGCATTTGATTTTGCATGAGGTGCGGGGTAAAGTGCTCGCCGTCGTATGGGGAGCCGTGCAGCTCCTCGATGCCGACGTGGTGGAATCGGTGATAAGGACTCGGGGAGATCCGGAAGGTCCCGCTTTTCGTACGTTGAAAGAGAAGCTGATCGGCATCAGGAAGGTGAGCCAACACACCGACATCTACGTCAACGAGATCTATCTCGTGCAATGGGATCCCGTGGCAAAACGGTACCGGTACGTCATCGATCCCGGAGAGGAGGGGCACCCGGGGCACGGGTACGGTGAATATGTATCTCAACGGTTGCGGCCTCCCGAAAGATCGTTAGTTCCTTATGTCAATAGAAACGTACATTTGAAGACGGGGGGTAATTGGATAACGGGATTTGCCCCCGTGTCGAACCGGGGGGGGGATCCGATCGCCCTTTTGGGTATATCGATCGGCATGGAGGAGGTCTATCACGAGACGGGACAATTGATCCTCTACGGTTGTATCGCTTTTATCGTATCGATCGGTGTCGGTTTGATCTTCGCCTACTTTCTGGCTGACTTCGTCACCTCTTCTCTTTCCACTTTATGCGATACGGTGAGGGGGATCGGGAGGGGAAATTATGCTTCTCGTGCCGTCTTACACACGGGGGATGAATTCAACGAGTTATCGATTGCCATTAACGGGATGGCCAAGGGGTTGGAGGAGAGGGAAAAGCTCAAGGTTACCTTTGCCCGTTACGTGTCGCAGTATCCGGTCGGCAACCTATTAAATGAAGGGCGACTTCTCTCGGAAGAAGCTGAAAGAAAGAGGGTAACGATACTATTTTCCGATATCCGCAATTTTACGAGTATGGCGGAGAGACTCCCTCCCGAGGAGGTCTTGCGACTACTGAACGAATACTTCACGGCGATGATCGAGGTGATTTTCCAATACGGGGGCACCTTGGATAAGTTTACCGGGGACGGGCTCATGGTGGAGTTCGGTGCCCCCGTTGAGGACCGGTTGCAGGAGTTTCACGCCGTATTGGCCGCATTGCATATGCAACGCAAGTTAAAGGGATTACGAGACGGATGGAGGGGAGAGGGGAGGGAGACCTTTTCGATGGGGATCGGCATTCACTCGGGGTTGGCGGTTTTGGGTAATATCGGTTCGGAAAGGAGGATGGAGTATACGGCAATCGGGGATACCGTGAACATCGCATCGAGGTTGGAGAGGCTGACAAAGTTTGTGGGGCAGTCGATTTTGATCTCCAAACCGGTCTATGACAAGGTGAAGAACTATATCGTATGTGAAAACTTGAGTGAGAGACAGATTCCGGGGCGTGTCGGTAACATCCGGGTCTTTGCGGTGGATCCCGATAAACAGCGCGACTTGCGTCAAGTGGAGCTTACGCATGAGATGCAACAAGTCTTGGATGACGAGGAGTGAATATGAAAAAAGTGGTCACGTCGGTATCGAATGCAATCTATATAGCGGGGTGTGTCGTTCTCTACATGATTGCGCTTTGCATTTTGGTCTCATCGGTGTGGAGTATGATTCAAGAGATCGGCTCTGCCGACTATACCGTATACAAGTTACTTGACGAAGTGGGGTTAATCGTCTTTTCCATTGCGGTGATCGATGTCGGTAAGTACTTGATGGTGGAGGAGGTTTTGAGGGGCGATGTGAAAAGAGGCCGTCCGGGGGAGTCCCGCAAGGCGTTGACGAAATTTGCGATGATCATCGCGTCGGCACTTTCTTTGGAGGGGTTGGTGTTGACGATTGAAGTAGCAAAAGAGGATATTACGAAGATCGGCTACCCGGTATCGGTCTTGGTGACGGCGATCCTCTACATCGTCGGACTGGCTCTCTACCGGAGATTGAGTTCCGGGTCAAATAAATAAATTCTTTATAATAAGAGGCTTAAAAATTTCTACCCGAGAATTCAAGAAGTATGCTACAATCCGCCCCGGGGGTGCATGGTTTCGACTTGGAAACGAAGTACCGGTGGCATGCAGAGGATTCGGTTGGCCTCTCAAAAAAACCGAGACCAAATAATTGTCGATGAATACGGCGGTTACGAGGAGGCTGCTTAGGACCTAACCCGTCCATAAAGCAGTCCGCGCCTTCGAGTCTGACCGAGAGCTCGAGGGGTCGCTTGTTTTCTCGGTGCGGACACCCGCTCTCCCCGTCCCGGGAGAGGGTGTCTCAGTTCGAACGGGATGTTGTTGCAAGCCCCGAGCGGGGTGCCTTACGGCAGGGCTTGACAAGGAAAAGGGTAGTAAGGCACTAAGCATGTAGGCGCCGCTATGGAATTTGCTAAGGACGAGAGTTCGATTCTCTCCACCTCCATATGTCTGTGTGATTAGGGGAATTTATGGTGTTGCGGTCACGCAAATTGTTGTCTTTCTTATTGTTGAGTATGTGTTGCTTTCCCCTTTTTTCCGAGACCTATCATCGGAAAGTTTCCGATTCGGGAGGTACGGAGTACCTGTGGGAACGGGAGGGAGTCTCTCCCTTCGATGAGTTGATCATTTCGTGGAACGCCCTCAGGCCCGCTCGGGGGTACTACGCGATTGCCGTATGTGTAGGCAAGGAAGGACGTTACTCCTCTTGGACCCCTTACGCCGAGTGGGGGGTTGATTCGCAAAGGGGGTTTGTGGTCGATTCCGAAGAGGTGTCGGACGATCCCTTCGGGGTCCGCGTCCGGATGGATTCGGTTCAACCGGCGGGGAAAGAGAAGGGAACGGGGTTTCGAATCAGAGTGACGGCCCGGAAGGGGGCCGACCTCAGAGGTTTCAAATCTCTTACCGTCTTTGCCGATTCGGAAGTGGCGCGAAAGGAGAGAGTCGCGGCTCTTCCTCGCTATGACGAACGGTATTTGTTGGATGTCAAAGGGATTTCGCAGATGGCCCTTCCCGACGAAAGGAGGGCGCGACTCTGTTCTCCCGCTTCGACGACCGCTTTGGTGCGCTTCTTGCGAGGAGACGATGCTTTACATCCCGTAGTCTTTGCAGAGAGCGTCCGAGATGTTGCCTTTGATATTTTCGGCAATTGGGTACTCAATGTGGCGGAAGCGTACCAACGTCTCGCCGATCCGGCTTACTCCTGTTGGGTTGCACGTTGCACGTTTCGCGATCTCTTGGATCTTCTGAAGGGGGGTATGCCGGTGGTGATCAGCGTGCGCGGTCCCCTTCCCGGAAGTGCCCAACCCTATGAAGAGGGACATCTCCTCGTCGTGATCGGTTTCGACGGGAGCACCGGGGAGGTGATTTGCATGGATCCCGCATTTGCAACGGACACCGAGACACGTGTCCGGTATAAGGTGTCGGATCTCATGGAGGCGTGGGCGAGGAGGGGACACGTCGGCTACGTATTTCGCCATTCCGGATTTGCTCGTTCGAGAGAAAGTAGGGGACTGAAAAGGGCGTGAGAGGGGGAAGGGGGTTGAGGTGTAAGCCGAGAGTTGAGCTTGTGCGACTAATCCTCACGAAACCGCTACGTAGTCGGTAGGAGCATGCCCGCACCACAACAGGCCGGAAGGTAATGCTCCCGTGACGGTCGCTCCTGCCATAACGCAATCCGTTGTTCCCTTTGTCGGAACTACCTCCGCTCCGGTGAATCCCGAACCCGTTATGCAAATGGCTGTCACGACCGGCTCGGTTGCCATAGCGCAAAGGAAGATTTTAGGTTGTTCGGGTGTGGTATGTATAGTCCGGCGAGCGACACTGTTGACCGTACCGGCTACGGGCTGATTTGTTACGATCTCGTCGGCAATCACATCCTATGTAGCCGTGATATTTTCGTGCGTTGTAGAAGTCGGGCTTTTCGCTCCCATACCTTTGTCCCCTTTTTCTTATATGGGCGGGAGCGCTATCCTACACCCATCACCCTATTGTTAACCGATGGAAACATCATTTTTTTCGGAACCGTGCACGCAAAATCCCTCTCCCCCCTACGCAACAGAGGGAGTGGGCGAGACCGACCTTTTTGTCCGATTATCTCAGCGCGGAAACAGCCCCGTCATGGACACGTTTCGTTTCTTCCGCTTCCGTATCTACCTCAAGCAGGGTAGGTCGGGAGGGAAGGGCATCGAGCCGGGAAGAAAGGGAGGACAGAGTGGACATCTTCTCGTACTCCCATGCAAAAAGGGTCGCCACCTTCTCTATGTCGATGCCGTGGGGGGCTTGAAAAAAGGGGCGGTGGATCGACGCGCAAGATGAGATGGGTAAAAAGGAGAAGATGCCGCCACCTTCGTTATTGAAGACGATAAGGGTAACCGGAGATTCGAGTTCTTTGATCTGAGCCAAGGAGGTCATGTCGTGCAAGAGGGTAAGATCTCCTATGAGAGCTACCACAGGTTGCTTCAGGGCAACGGCTATACCGGCTATGGTGGCGATATTGCCGTCAATGCCGGATACGCCCCGGTTTGCGAAGAGTACCGGAAACTTGCGTAACGGGTGGCAAGTGGCGGGGGCGAAGAACCTGTCGGCTTCCCGGATGGGGATACTGTTACCGATAAAAAGAACGGGACGTGCCGACATATGGAGAAGGGTGCGGAAACACACGGATTCGGTAAGGTTCTTTTGTTCCGCAAAGAACGCAGGCAACGCTTTGTCCGCGCGTTCCGTTCTATAACGCCACAGTTCATACCAGTCGGAAGGGGGGGGTGGAAAGTGCCGAAGACGGGGGATGAGCTTCCGGATGAACGGATCCGGGTCGGAGATAAGACGGTGCGTCACGATGTGCAGGGGATCGATCCGTTCGGCGTGGGGGGCGGAGAGGACATAGAGCGAAGGTGCCGCTTTGCGCAACCACAGAAACAGCCCTTTCGAAACGAAGCGATCTCCGAGTTGCAGGATGGCTTCGGGAAAGGAGTCTTCTTCGGGAAAGGCTTCGATCAGAAGTTCATAGTAGGGAACGACGCAACCTTCGGGATGAGAAGCACCCTCTATCCGACAGGGAGAGAGGATATCCGGAAAGACCGGCCATTGCAGAGTACGTGACAGGACGGTGAGGGCCTCGGTATCGGTCGGTGCGTGGGGAACGCCCGTAATGATGATCCCCTTTTCGTACGACGCGAGAAGGGAGGCGATCTCTTCAATCATTGCTTCGGGGAGAACGGGAACGCCCGACGAACGGACGAGGTGGGGAAGGGGGTGGTGGTGCACTTCCGGTTTCTCCCGTAGGGGGGCGGTAAAGAAAGGTTCCCTCACCATGCAGTTGATGTGTACGGGACCCGGAGGGGGGTGTTGCATGTGCAGAAGTGCCGTGGTAACGGTAGAGTCGATGAAAGAGGGGGGTAATGCATCGGTCGGACAGGGAAGATCGACCTGCCATCGGATGAAGTTGTGGAAGATCTTCACTTGATCACAGGTCTGGTTGACTCCCGTATCTCGTGACTCCGGGGGTCTGTCTCCCGTGAGAAGGAGGAGGGGTGTGTGACTTAGGGTAGCCTCCATAACGGCGGGAAGGAGATTGCCGACGGCCGTTCCGGAGGTGACGACGACGGCAACGGGGCTACCCGTTGCCTTGGCATATCCGAGTGCATGAAAGGCCAACGCGCGCTCATCAAAATGGACGAAGGTTGTCGCCTCTTCATGTCGGGCGATTGCAACGGTGAGCGGGGTGTTTCTCGATCCCGGAGCAATGCAAAAATAACGCACGCCCCCCCGGACGAGCTGAGCTATGAGGCGGGGGAAAAAGCGTTCGTTCGCGATGAGATCTTTTTCGATTAGTCGGGCGGACACACTCTCTTCCCCTCAAGTTCTCCCACATATAATGTTGCCACCCCGAAGGTTAGGGGATGAGCCCGGACATCGGTAAAGCCTGCTCCTTCCATTAGGTCGCAGAATGTTTTGCCGTAAGGAAAGGAGAGAATGGTACGACCCAGGTATTCGTAGGCGTGTCGATTTTTTGAAAAGAACCCCCCGATGCGGGGCAGAATCCGGCGGAGGTAGAAGAGGTAGAGGTTACGTATGATCCTGTTTGTCGGAAGAGAAAATTCGAGGATGAGCAATCTTCCGTTTCGGCTCAGGACGCGTCGACATTCTCGCAAACACTTGGTCGTATCAACGATATTCCGGATGCCGAAAGAGATCGTTACGCAGTCTACCGCACCCTCTTCCAAACGGATGTCGGTTGCATTTCCCTTAGCCAAGGTGACCCGGTGGGCATACGGCTTATTCATGAGCTTCCGCTCTCCCATCCGGATCATATCTTCGGAAAGGTCGATTCCCAGAGCGCTACGTATCCGTCCCCCCTTCGTAATGAGAGAAATGATCTGTTCCCCCGTTCCCGTCGCCACGTCGAGCAATCGAACATCGGCTTTGTCGGGGAGGAAACGGCGCATTTTCTTCCTCCAACGTCCGTCAATGCCGAAAGAGAGGATGGTGTTGAGGATATCGTAACGGAACGAGATGCCGTCGAACATGTCCCGGATCTCTGCTTCCGCACGGGGGGTATTGATCGATCGGCTCATAGGCACTTCCGTTTTCCTCACCGCGCCGGCAGGATACCGGAGAGTTCTTTTTTTGACGATTGTTCTGCCGTAATCATCCGGAACCGGACGGGAAGTTCCGGTTCCCGGTTTGCCCGACCGAACCTTCGACAACTCTGCGATACGAGAAACCGGCACGAAGACATTTCCCTTTTCGGCATCTTTGCCGAAGGATGCGCCTCCGGGGCCGTTCTTCGTGTGTACCGGGATCTACCGCACCCTCTCGGGGGAGGTGACAACCCACCCCTTCCACTTCGCATCCCCCCCCCGATTGCTACCCGCCCCCGTCCCCTCTTTACCTCCGGTGTCACGGCCTCATCGCGCCACAAACCACCGCAACACGTCACGGAGTACACGTGCACAAGGCGCACCCCGCGAGTGGCTGTCGTTCCGGCAGAGAGGTTCCCAAGGACCGGTAACAAAAGGACCGGTAACAAACCGATGCGATGCGCGCATTCTCCATTCCGTGCGCGGGTAGACCTCGTTCCGATGTTGCTCGGCCCCCCACATTCCGTTCCGGAAGCGGTCAGCGTTTGCCCGCACTCCCCGGGCCGAACTCTTTAGATGCCCTATCACAGTAGGCCAAAACTCTATTAAGGTATGTCGCAATTCCCGCACGGCACGTAGAAACTCTGATCGCAAGAGAGATGGCGGCCGGGATGGGTGACCTGCCGGGATAGGTACCCGACAAAGCCGAAAAAGAGAGCGCCTCCCCATCCGGAAAATCCGACCGTCCCCGTTCATCCGTACGAGGTAGATTTTTATGACTGATAGCGCGAACCATCCGATTCCTCCATCGTAAACCCGACACGGGTCACGATGGTAACACCGCCACGACCATTTGCACAAGATGTTTCCTATTCGTACGAAATCGCCCGGGTACGATCCGATCCCCCCCTCCGCTCCGGGATACTCGTTCGGATATCGCGCTACCCACGATGTGGTAAGGTTATGGTTGAGACGGTTTCAAGAGGAAGGTAATCGAGATCTCAAAAGCGGAGGGTGCGACCCTTTCCTCCGTGCCCTGTCGGAGATCGGTTCTCTTGGCCGACCGGTCCCCGGAAAGGGGGACCGGATATGTCGGGTTGCTTACTTTCCCGACGGGGGGTCGGCGATTTCGAATCCTTCAAATGCGTCGGAAATAGATCGGTTCGGGTGTGATTCCGTCATATGTGCGCTTCTCGCGCCGTCTGAATATCTCCGAAGGGGTGTATACCATGACGAGAGAAGAGTGCGGACAGTATTCTTGTTCGGACATAAATCCTTGGTAATCAAGTGTTTTATCGTCCAAATAGGCATCGGATCCCCCTTCCCCCATAACGATCCCGTTTTGGTCGTAAATGGCTCTTTTTCCGTCACCTATACACAACTTGTGGATGATGCTATCCATGATCAATCTGTCCAAGTACATATTATTACCCGCACGTTTAATGGTGACTATTATACCATAAAACGTCTCTTCATGTCCACAATATAATTTGAGAATAGGAATTTAAATATATAATGATAAATATTTTACATACGTGTAGAGAACCGACCATCCTTCATGAGGTAGGTCCTTGCGGGCAGGATCCTGCCCCCGTTCTCTCTTTATCTCCGGTGTCGCCGGCCCCCGCCCCGGTTGAAAGGTGTACTATGATTTGTCGGGTCTGCAAAGATAGTCCGTAAGTCCGTGCACACCTCAACACCTGTTTGCATACATCGGGTCTCCACTTTTTTCGTCAGTTTCTCCGCCTCGCCGGTAAAGTATATAAAAAATCGGATTGCAAGAAGTACGTTATGCCGGATGGGCCATCCGCTAGGAAACACACCCCGAGAAGGAACCGCCTCTTCACTTTCTTCGGGCATCGGCAACCGTTCCGTCCGAACCGGATTTTCGTGATTGACAGCGTGAGCCGTTCGATTCTTCCACGACGCGACAAGTGCGACACGGTCCGCGACGGTCACATCGCCACAATATTTGCACAAGGCTCTTTCCGCGCCCCGTACGGAACCGCACAGGTAAAGTCCGACCTCCCCGGCGTACTTTCGAAAACTTGTCCGCACACCGTGCACCGGGAACACAATGTTCGAGTCCTCGGGGAGAGCCGACCGGAAACGCTCGGGAGGATTACGGGGGCGTCCGTTCGGATAGAGAAGAGGCTATCCGTTCAAAGGCGGTTCCGATAGTCGTCTCCCCGGCTCGGATGACAAGCACTTCGTTGGTATTTGCTCGACCTTCGATGCCGGTCCGCAGACCCGAGCGCCGGTCAGCGCCCCCCCGCACTCTGCCGGATACGAACTCCTCATATGCTCTGTCGCAGTATACCAAAACCTTACCATAGTACGCCGTCAAAGCGACCGACGGCACAATCCGAGAAGAAACCGACGCGGTTCGCGGATTCTCCATCCGGCGTGTGGGCGGATCCCATTCGGGTATCCGGCAACGATTCCCTTCTCCTATCGTTGACGACATAGCTTCACACAAAAACGATTTCGTCGCCCCCCGCAACCGGGGTTCCGGTCCTCAACCCCTTCCTCGAAGGAGCGACTCAAGGCGGTTCCGATATCCGTCTCCCCGGCTCGGATGACAAGAACCTTGTCGACATTCGCTCGGTCTCCAACGCCGGCCCGCAGGCCCGAGCATCGACCGGCATCCGCCCGCATTTCTCGGTTACCGAACCCTTCACGCGCCCTATCACAGCATGTCAAGATTTCGGTGCGGTATGGTGTCAAAGCCCTGATTGCAAGAGAGACGACGGACCGAACGGGTGACCTGCTCGGATAGACACCCGACAGAACCGAAAAAGAGAACGCTTCCCCACCCTGAAAAGGGGCGACGGCCCCGTTCGGGAAATCCGGCCATCCTCGCTCACCCGTACGAGGCAAATTTTTGTGACTGTCGATGCACACCACTCGACCCCTCCATCGCAAACTCTAACGCGGGCCACGATGGTAACACCACCACAACAATTCGCACAAGATTTTCCCTATGCGTACGGAACCACCCGGGTACGATCCGATCCTCCCGGCCCGTTTCGGGTACTCGTTCGCATACCATACTATCCGCGGTGAGGTGTTTACGTCCTTGGAGAGGGTGTCTGAAAATGTTCGGGAGGATTGTGGAAGTGCCCTTTCGGCATCGGATTGAGTACGTTACAAATAGGAGGCCTTACGTTCTTATGTAAACTATCCGTAACAACTTAGGAGCGAATCCGGAATCCGTAGTACGATGATTACATGTGCGAGTCAAGATATGCGTGCACCGCGCAAGACCACGGCGTCGCAAGTTTTCGAGTGGGCTACCGAGTCAACGGCCCGCCGGTTCCTTATGTCAAGAAATACGGTGAGGGTACGGTTGCGACGATTGCAAAAGGCATGTAATCGAGGTCTCAAAAATAGAAGATGAGGTCCTCCCTCCACGCCTTGTGCCGGATGTCGGCCATCTTTGCCGACCGCTTGTCTTTTCACGACTGCATGTTGTGTCGAGTTTGCCGATCGGTCCGGAATGGAGAATCCGAGTATGTCGGGTTGCTTACTTTCCGGAGGAGGGGTCGGGGATTCCGAATCTTTCAAATGCGTCGGAAGTAGATCGGCTCGGGTGTGATTCCGTCATATGTGCCCTTCTTGGGCCGCTTGCATACCTCCGAAGAGGTGTATACCGTGACGAGAGAAGAATGCGGACACTATGTTTTCCTTACAAATCCTTGATAATCAAGTAGTTTATCTTCAAAAACCGGGAGTCGGACCCCTTTTTTCAGTCACCTATATACGAATTGTGGGTGATGTGATCGATGATCAATCCGTCAGAATACGCATCATGTACCCGCACGTTTAACGGTGACCGTGATACCATAAAACATGCCTTCGTGTTATGCATACGCGGAAAGCCGACCATCCTTCATGAGATATGTTCTTTCACACAAACCGGCCAGTAGAGGGTCGTGGGTGACGACGATGAGAGAGCCCCCGCTCTCTTTCAATGATTCGGTGAGGAGTCGACACACGGTACCGGAGGTCTCATCATCCAGATTGCCGGAAGGTTCGTCAGCCAAGACCAGTGCGGGGCGGTTACAGAGGGCGCGAGCTATGGCTACCCGTTGCTTTTCGCCTCCGGAGAGGTGTTTGACGGCCCGTTCTCTTTGCTCATGCAGTCCGACCCTTGTCAGCAGTGCACTTACGTGACGGCCTGCTTCCCTTTGTTTTGCCCTACTCTCCCCTTTGATTTTAGCCGGCATCACCGCGTTTTCCCACACGGAACACTCTTCGAATAGATTGAAGTTTTGGAATATAAAGCCGATATGTCTGTTTCGGATTTTCATCCGCGTGAATCGGGACACCTCTTTGCCCGCTATGAGGAGCTTTCCGGAAGAGGGTTTTTCCAATGTACCCAAAATGTGCAGGAGAGTGCTCTTTCCCGTTCCCGAGGGGCCGATGACGGCAACGCTTTCCCCGGGAGCAACCGACAGGGATAGGTTGCGTAGAATAAGGGCCTTGCCGTACCGCTTACCGATCTTTTCGGCCTGCAAAATCATCACTCTTCCCTCAGCGTTTTCGAGGGGTGCATCCTGCATGCCCGTAGGGCAGGAACAAGTCCTGCCACGAAGGAGACCGAAGGTGTTGCGATGAGGGTAAAGATAAGGGTGCTTCGGCTCAGCGTATCGGGTAACGATTTACCGTAAAAAGCGGTGTGAAAGGCGTCGTGCCCCTGAAGAAAACTCAGGAACCGGACCACGTGATCGATATTGTGTAGAGTCAAAAAGGCGGCGGAGATTCCGAACAGGGTGCCGAGCCCTCCCATGATGAGGCTACAGTAGATGAAGATCACGGCTATCCGTCTCTTGGACGTTCCCATGGCACTGAGTATGGCAATCTCCTTCTTCTTATCGTTGACGAGGAGAGCTAAAAGGGAAATAATATTGCTACAGGCGACGATGAGAACGATCGCTCCGATCAGTGTGAACAGATATTTATCACTTTGAAACTGTTGCAATAGAGGCTTAATAAACGGGTATTCGTAATAGGGAGTGATATTCCAATAAGGCAGGATGCCGGCGTCACGGAAGGAACAACGCAAAGTTTGCGACAGGGCGCCGGTCTTTTCGATATCCGGACAGAAGATCCGGATGCCGTTCTCCACAATGTTGTCGCCGAATGAAGGTGCGTTCGAGTTCAGGGTGCGCACCGTCTCCTTGTCGGTCAGAATCATGCGTGCACCGACCGCCATGATGCCGGGGTCGTAGAAGCCGGCTACGGTGATGGGGAGACGTTCTTCGTGCATCGATCCCGTAAGAGATGTTTCATAAGAGAGGTAACCCGGATCTCCGATCTTGATGCCGTGCGTCCGGAGAGCCTTCGGTACGATGACGGCATGTGACCTTCCTTCGGGCAGACGGGTCCGTCCCGCGACTCGGCATACCCACGGAGGGAGGGTTTCGGGAGGCGTTGAAAAAAGGGTCACGGGAGAGGCTTTCGTGATTTCGACCTCCTTGAGGGGTATCTCTCCCGCAAAGAGCGCATGTCGTAAAGTAGATCGGACGGGGATAGTCGGTTCGTCGGAGTCAAAGGTGACGGGGCCGGTTACGGTCATGGAGAGGGGGGCATCGGTCAGAAGGGGGACGGAAGGAGAGAGTGCGTAATCCTTCCGGTTGTCCGTAAAGAGTAGCTCCTCTCCCCTTTTCACGATGATGCCTTCCTTCCGTTCTCCGTGCAGGGTATGCAAAGAAGTTCGGGAAAGGGTAAGTGCGGTGACCGTTTCCTCTCGGATGAGGGCCGTTACGTGTACTTCTCCTTTCTCCGGTAATAGGGAAAAGAGGGGAGAGAGTGTGTGACTCGTCACACGGACTTCTCGTGGCCGGATGTGGGAAATCCAAGCCGGGCCGGAACTTCCTTCTCCGGCGTATGCCAATCGGAGGAGGTGATTGAGGTCTTCCGTCCGAGGAGGATCGATCAGTCGAAAGAAGGAAGTATCGTTTTCGGAGAGCGATCCGACGTAGGAGGCTTGTGTGACGTGACCGAAGTCGTCGGTTTGTCCTGAGGAGTCGACCGCAAACGCCTTGAAGAGCGCGCCCCCTACCTCGTAATCATCGGCCTCTAGGCCTCCCGAGGCCGTATCGATTATCGTAAATGCCTCCTTGACGAGATCCTTCGGAACATCACTTGCTTCTCGATCTCGGATATAAGAGGGGGGTAGAGCGGGGTCGACTCGGGGATCGTAGGGATCGGTCCGTTCGGCCCGTTTTTTTTCTCCTATCGTCTTATGAAGAAACCCGGATGCCTCGCTACATCCGTCTACTCGATAGTAGTAGGAATCATAGTACGCCCTCGTCGGTGTGATCTTGACGGGAGCGTTGAAGGCGGTGACCTGTTTCAACCAATTCCGTTCCATCCCTTCGGTAACGGAGAGAAAGACCAGCACGAGCCATACGACAAGGGCGATCACTACTACGGACATAAGGGCAATCAAGGAGGCGGAAAGATTCTTTCTCCTGGGGATCAAGTACTTCTTCGCAATCGATAGCTCAAAAAGCATTGACTACTTGGCTTCTTTGAAAGTCACATGTTTGCGTAGCTTTCTGTCGTATTTCCTCAGCTCCAGCCTATCGGGTGTATTGCGTTTATTCTTGAACGTCCAATACACCTCGGTGCTCTCGGTACTCTTCAGCCGAATCTTCTCTCTCGCACCTTTCTTTGCCACGACCTCTCTCCCGGTTCGACACGCATTGTGCGTGAAAGGCACATTTGCACTCAAGCACTTTGCCGACACGATTCCGTTCGCCGGAATAGCCACCCCGGGCTGCATGCTCGATCGATAGCGACGGGAGCATCCGTATTTGAGGGACGCGGGCTATGTCCGGCATGTGCGAGGCGGGGCGTTCACCTTCTCGGGTAACGTTACGAGTCGTTTACAACAGTCCGTATCCGAGTATTCCGGGTCGGGTGGTTCCACTGCTTCCCGAAGCAATATCCCCGGTTTCTCACGAGAGCCCATATCCGACTTCCCGGATTACACGGCTACCTCATATCTTTAGGAAACGTGCGTATTTTGTTGCTCGACAAAATCAAATTACGTAATTCGGTCAATGCCCGCTTTCCGTGCGTTCCCGATGCGCTCTGTCCCTAGCGTTGTTGACTACCCGGATCACCTCTCTCCGGGATCCGGTTGCTCTCGCAGCTTCATCGGCGATACGCCAAAGATACGGATCACCGAATGCATGAATATTTCTCGCCAGACGAGCACCCCGGGCACCCCCGAAGACTTTGTCGTGATTTGCAACGTACGCGACTTCTCCGCCCGCACCACGGTTCCCGACAGCAGACATTTTCCACATACTCCCGTTTACATTCAATCGACGGGTGCCATGGTACCGGCATCGGTCTTTTTTGTCCGTATCCTACCGGTTCATCCGGGGAAAGACGGGGAGTCGAAAGGGGTCCGATCGCATTCCTCGAGCATGGAGTACGTAACCCAGCCCCGCAATCATGGCGGCGTTATCGGCCGAAAGTTCGGGAGGAGGAAAGAAGACGGGTATTTCCCTGTGTTTGCATAAGAGATTTCGCAAGTACCGGTTGTTCACGACGCCACCACCCGCTACGATCGCCTTACAGTCGAACGTGCGAGCGGCTTGCATGCTTTTGGTGACGATATCCGAAAGGGCGACCCTCTGAAAACTTGCGGCCACATCCCTCTTCTCCCGCTCACCTAGGAGAACGGGATCGTCTTTTCGGCCGTTCTGCCCTTTTATGGCGTAGAGAACGTTGGTTTTCAATCCGCTAAAAGAAAAATCCAAAGGTCGCCCCTTTACCCGTCCCGCTTTAAAGTCGTACCGGAAAGGATCACCCCCTTCCGCAAGCTTTTCGATGCGGGGGCCTCCGGGATAGGGGTAACCGAGAAGGGTGGCTACCTTATCGAAAGCTTCTCCCGCGGCATCATCTACGGTTGTGCCGATTACCGAGTAGTTGCCGATGGAGGTGACCTTCGCCAGAAAGGTATGCCCTCCCGATACGACGATACCCAAGGCAGGCATGGGCGGAGGTTCATTCGTTGTCATCATGGCGGCATAGAGGTGCGCGTCTACATGGTTGACTCCCACCAGGGGAAGGTTGCGACCGTAGGCAAGGGTCCGCGCAACCGTGGTCCCCATCAGAAGGGAACCGATGAGTCCGGGGCCGTTTGCCACGGCAACAAGATCGATTCCGGAGACACATTCTTCGGCCTTTTCCACGAGGGGGAGGATCCGATCGACGTGTTCTCTTGAGGCGAGTTCGGGAAATACGCCCCCGTAGCGCGCATGAATCCGCTCCTGGGAGGCGATCACATGAAACAGAATCCGGTTGCCCCCTCGAACAACCGCTACGGAAGTTTCGTCGCAAGAGGTCTCCAAGCCCAATACGTTCATATCACACGGGCGCGCCCAAAGGAACTCATCGATGATCTCCTCCGCCTTATCCGAGGTGATCGTTCGGCCAAGAGTCACCGTCCGTGCCGTCCCCACCGTGAACGACCTCTCTACCGGAACGAAAGCAGGACACGTCTTCCTTTCTCGGGTTCGCGACGACGCAGGCTAACACATCCCGCGACGGAAAGCAAACAAGGCAGATTCCGGACGGCATTTTTCCGGAGTCGGACATGTCCGTTGCGTCGGCGGAGTGCGGATCCGGCCCCGAACATGCGTAGCTTCCCGACACCTCCCCTCTCGGCAGGTGATGAAAAATATTCGGACAACATTCTCGAAGTAGGTTCGGTTGCGTACCATCCAACGTTTCTCTCATGCGGATGTAGGAAGGAATATTGTGTATTTCGGACATATTTGCCTATTTTTCCGGAATGCACCGGATCGATCCGGCCCGCGCCGAAAAGAGAGGGCCGTCTGCCAAGTTCGGTGTTGTTGCTCTTCTCGGATTCGGAATCTTCCGAAACACATCCCGCCTATGTTTCGGCAACCCCTTGTTGAAAAGGCTTCTTTTCTCCGGATTATGCATCTCTCCTCTTTGACCCCCCGTTATGAAGATTTGTTACCCACCTCCGCAAAAAATGTTTAGCAGGAATTGTTGGTTTACATTGATAAAAAAATCGGACTTCGAATATCCTTAGAAGATATAGAGAGGGTCCGAATCTTATGAGAAATTTTATTTTTGTTTGTGTAAGCGCTCTCCTGTTGTTCGGGTCACTCCGTGCGGAGGGTGAGAATTCTCTTCGGGAGGGCGAAAAGCCGGATCGAGAACTCTTTCTTTTCACGGAGGAGGTCTTCCACTCGTTGCGTGGTTTGCAGGACGGAAAAGCTCTTGCTTCCTATGAACACTCCCGCTATCCCGTCATTCAAAAATTGGCGGCGCAGTTTGCCGCCTTCTTGCAACAGGGTAAGGAATCTTCCGCCCTGCAGGATCCCGTCTCCGAGTTGGGTCGGTTGATTAAATGTGCGGGAGATGAAGCCTATCAACTCCCCTTCTCCTTGGAGCGCAAGGAACTGAAAGAAAAAGCGCAAGATATGGAAAAAATCTTGGGCCTCTCTCTACCCGCCGATTCCGATTACCACAAGTTGATGATGGAGTCGCTTGCGGAGAAAAGATGGGATATGGCCTTGTATGCGTACATAAAAATTGCGGAAAGTCGCGCTAAGTAGATTCCGAATCAATGAGAACGGTGTGATTGCAGGGAAGGTCTCCGATCTCCTCGTCCCTCTTTCCGGGAGTGGGAAGGGTGATGAATACCTGTTCGATCGATCCGAGTGCTTTGCCCAACAGGTGCCTCCTACTCGGATCCAAGTGAGAGCCGAAGTCATCGACCCCTAGGAACGCCTTCGTGTGTAGGCGTTTTCTCTCCGCGAGCTTAAGGGTGGCAATATAGGTCCGCTTTTGCCCTTCACTCGCATAGCTCTTAGCTTCTTTTTTTCGACAAAAAAAGAGAAGATCGTCCCTGTGGGGGCCGCGTGTCGTAGAGCCGAAGAGAAAATCTTTTTCCCTTTCTCTCTCAAAAAGATGTGCGATCTCTTCCGGAGAAGTTGCCCTCAACGAAGGAGAGTAAAGAAGGGTGAAGAAGTCTTTCCGATCCGCAAGGTGTTCGGCAAGGAGGTCGGTTTCGATTTGCAAATCCTCTGCGAGTTTTTCCCTTTTCCGTACGATGTAGAGGGCCGATTCCGCCATCACTTTCTCAAAGGGGGCGATTCCGGACGGATCCTTCTTTTTGAGGAGGATATTTCGGTGTTGTAACGCTCTGTGATAGCGGATGAGATGACGAACGTAAAGAGTGTCTTTCTGGGCAAGTTGCAAGTTGAAAAATCTACGTCTGTCGGTCGGAGTGCCCGCAATGA
>JAPOVA010000024.1:0-24502 GCA_026708385.1 Simkaniaceae bacterium
TGGCCGTACCCTTCTGCTTGCTCTCGGACCACACCACATTCCATCCCTCACCTATTGCCGATGCCATAGCGCCCTTCTCAAGGATTCCATCGTCTAAAGCGGAAGAGCGTACCACATCAACCCCCTAATGAACAACAGCAACCTGCGGAAGATAAGACCCGAAACGATCCGTACCGGGATCGGACAAATCAAAGAGAGATGGCTGTGAGAAGGGGGAGGTCCTGCTTGAAAAAAATCCCGCCCTCCCTATTCTCCTTCGGGATTCTTCTTCGGGGGAGGAAAAAAACGAAGAACCTTGGTAGATGTATCCTATCCGAGGTTTTTTATGGACAAATTGAGAAAAAAAGTTCGGCGAGGAACACCTCTTTCCCCATGCTATCCGGACATAGTGACGGCACCGCCATTACTTGGAAAACGCAGTAAGTAGCGCCTTTCCCAAATAGAAAATCACGATACAGGCGATGGCGGAAGAGGGAAGGGTGATCACCCACGAAAGGGCGATATCCTTCAGAACCCGTAGGTTTAACGCCGAAATACCCCGCGCAAGACCGACCCCGAGAACGGCACCGACGATGCAGTGTGTCGTCGAAATGGGCAAACCCAGTTTGGAGGCGATGAGGATGGTAAAGGCCGCCCCGAATTCGGCACTGAAACCGCGAGTCGGCGTCAAAGCGGTAATCTTCCGGCCTATGGTCTCCATCACACGCCACCCCCACGTTGCCAACCCGACCACAATGCCCGCACCCCCCAAAGCCAGAAGATGGGGGGGAATGGTCCGAGCAACCCCCACATGCCCCCGGCGGATCGCCTCCGTCGCCGCCGCAACGGGACCGATCGCATTGGCCACATCATTCGCCCCGTGGGCAAATGCCACATAACAAGCACTGACGATCTGTAGCGAAGCAAACATCTTCTCCACCCCCTGCATGGTCGATTCCTTTGAATAGAATCCGACCCGTTTCCGCGTCTTCTCCGCATGTGCGTGCAACTTGCCGTAGAGTTCGGCTATCATCTCCCGCTCACCTTTTTGCGCTACCGATTCGGCCCTCCTTAAATGCCGCAACGCCTTGTTTAAACTGAAGACTTGATAGGAGAGGTTGGGGTGGGGTCTGTTCGATTCTTCCGGGTACTCCTTCTTTCTGAAAAATAGGAGGGCAATCCCGGCTCCGATCAATCCCGCCCCGAACGCGACGAGGAGAACGGCAATCGGAGAGAGCCGAACGTGTGTATGGCCGATACCGTTCCAAAGAACACTCAACGTAAACGTTCCCGCAACGACAAAAGCCAAGTAGGGCATCAACTCTTTTGAGGCTTGTACCGGATTGACGGAAAAAAGGATGCGCCTCTGTAACACGGTAAACAGTAGAAAGGCAAAAAGGGCACTTAAAACGGGGGATATCAACCAACTCAGAGCAATCTTGCCAACCTCTCCCCAATCTATCGCATCCCCCCTCCCGATGAGAATGCCGAACCCGAGAAGAGATCCCACGATGGCGTGCGTCGTGGAGACGGGCCACCCGAAGTAGGAGGCGAGTTGTAGCCAAAGAGCCGTTGCAAGGAGGGCGGAAAACATGCCGAGCAAAAAGAGTTGCGGATCTTTGGCAAAAGCCGCCGGATTGATGAGTCCCCTCTGTAGAGTTTGCGATACGTTGTTGCCTAAAAAGAAGGCTCCGCAAAATTCCAGGACTCCGGCGATGACGACGGCTTTGACGAGCGTAAGGGCGCCCGACCCGACCGACGTTCCCATGGCATTGGCTACATCATTGGCACCGATGTTCCACGCCATATAGAACCCGACAACAAGGATCAGGATCATCAACATATATTCGAAAGACATGACTATTTCAGTTCCAAAATCATGCGAATTCTGTTAGCTAAGCTTTCGGAAATGTGAGAGATTTCATTGATCTTCTCCACAAGCTGAATGTAGAGGTAAAAGACCGGACCGGACCGGTTCTCACTGCCGGAAAAAAACTTTTTCAACATCTCGTATTTCATCGTGTCGGCCTCATGCTCGAGGTAGGAGGTGTTCTCGATGATGGTCTTCACCTTCTCGGCTTCCATCCCTCCGAAGGAGGTCTGTAACAATCCCTGAAGCTCTTTGACGATGGTGCGCGCATCCCAAAATGCCTTGACGTTTTGCTCGTACAAGGCGCGCAAATCGCCATACAATTCTTTTTCCAAGGGATAGAGAACCAAATGATTGCCTATACGTTCGGCCTGATCCGAGATACTATCCTGAATCGCCAGGATTTCCAAAAACTGTCCCCTATCGATCGGAAGAAAGAGGCTTTTCGGAAGGTGGTTACGAATATCGTTTTTCGTAAGATCGGCCTCATGTTCCAGATGAGAAAGTTCCTTTACGAGCGGTTCCAGTGCGTCCGAAGAGCCGGAAGGGAGATGTTCGAAGATCTCAGTCAACTTTTTGATACAGAGACTCACCTTCTTCATGTGTGACTGCAAAGGGAGGAAGGGAGACTTACCGAAGAGACGAGCTATTGTCGTTAACATCGAGCGGGTTGCCGTTTACGTTCCCGACGCACCCGGCGTGCGCCACACCGGCGATTCTGAAACATCGCGACTATATTTGCAAGAGAGCGTTCTTTTCTCTTTCGAAAATCTCACGTCTCCCCCCTTCGGGAAGGTGTCCCAAACGGAGATTACCGATCCGAATCCGAGAAAGAGAGAGGAGGGTGAGGCCGGCATTTCGTACCAAAAGACGCACCTCCCGTTTTTTTCCCTCTTTGACGACGACCTTAATCGTCCCCCTGCGCACTTTCTTCACGCTGAGGGGTCGCACCCCGCTTCTCCCGATGACCATCCCTCCGGCTATCCGGGCAAGGTGTTCGGAGCTAACCTCCTCTACCGTTTTGACGAGATACTCCTTGGGAAGGTTGGCGGAAGGGTGAATCACCTTTTGTGCAAAGTGTCCGTCATTCGTCACGATCAGAAGGCCCGTCGTATCGCGATCCAACCTTCCGACGGTGAAAAGACGGACCCCCACATCGGCAAAAAGATCGACAACACGACATTGCAAACCCTCCCGCTTGCCGGAACAGACATATCCCCTCGGCTTGTTGAGAAGATAGTACCTCTTCCCCTCACTGCCACCCGGGGAGATACCGTCAACCGTAATCTTCGTCCTCCCCTTCTCAACGAGGGTTTGGGGAACGCGGGTGACGACCCCCTCCACCGCAACCCTTCCGTCGAATATGATCCGCTCGCACACCCTGCGCGAGGCAACCCCCGCGGTGGCCAAGACCTTGCTCAGTCGCTCTCCCTTCATAACGGGGCCATTTTGCCACAATCGACCACTTGTTACAACCCGGTTTCAACAAATAGACACATCCGGTAGAATGGGGGTATTCTTGATTGTTGAATATGCAGGCACGGGGTTCCGGTCTTGGTAAAAGACCGATTATTTATGAGCGAGATACCGAAAAACCGGTCGAACCGCTTCAAGACCTTACGGCAGTCCGGGGCCTTGCAAAAAAATCGACTCGGTCAACGTCTTCTTATCGGATTGTTTCTCTTCGTCGTGTTCGGAATTCTCGTCCACTTCCGGGAGGTGCGCGTGTACGTTCCCGAGGCGGGAACCGTTGCAAAAACCTACGTCGTGGCACAGGTCGATTTTTCCTTTCCGAACAGAGAAGAGACTGCCATCCTGAGACAACAAACGGGGCGAGATGTCGGCATGATCTATGTCTTGAGTCCGAAAGCGATCGAAAAGACGCGCTCGGAATTCGAGGAATACCTCATCCGGAATCCGGGATGGCGTCAGTCACTACACAACACCACCTTCGAAGACATGGATCACTTCGCCGACCGGATCAAGGAGTCGCTCATCGCAATCCGTTTCACCGACCGGCGTACGCTGAAGATACTCACATCTCTGCATTCGGCTGAGTCCGGATACTACCTCCTTCCCTCTTCTCCGGAAAATCGGCTCTCTTTGTCACCCGAAATTACCGATGCGATCAAAAGGACTCTCATTCGACAAGAGGGTCGCGCGACAGAGCCCGCCCTCTCCTACATCCTCCGTTACTTTGCTTCTCCTTCGTGGCCCCTCTTACCGAGCCCGACCGTTCGAAGAGAGGTAAAAGAGCTTGTCGAAGCGACCGTTCCGGAAAAATTCACCCGTGTTCAAGCCGGAAACGCCATCCTCGACCGAGGGGAGAAGGTCACACCCGTCCACGTAGCGATGTTACGGGCGATGAAAGAGGCCATCGTAAAAAAAAGGAGGCCGTGGAGTCCCCTGACACTACTCGGTAGTTCCTTCACTGCGTTCGCCATCGTCCTCATCGGTGCCTTCTACCTCAGAATGCGACAGCATGAAATCTACCGGTCTTTCGCCAAACTGCTCCTCTACGCAACCATCATCACCCTTACGCTCGTCTTGGCCAAGGTCATGGAATTTTTCCTGTTGCGCCACGCTCTCGGACTGCTCGATGCCCTCCGCTACCCCCTTTACGTCCCTTTCGCCGCCATATTGATTGCGATTTTGCTCAACGGAGAATTAGCACTCTTTTCCGCTTTCGTTCTCACCGTCATCTTCGGTCTCGTCCTTGCGGTCGACCAAGGACGTTTTATCACTGCGAACACCGTTGCGGGAATCGTGGCCCTCTTGAGTTGTCGCAACATGCGTAACAGGAAAGAGGTGTTCATCGTATGCGGAAAGGCGTGGCTGAGCTGCCTTCCCCTTTTCTTCATCTACTACTTGAAGGGCGACACCCTTCGTAACCCCGCCGTCCTTTCGGATGTTGCCGGCACCTTCTTCTTCCTTGCCCTTGTCGCCATCCTGATCGTGGGGTTACTCCCCCTTCTCGAATCGACCTTCGACGTCATGACCGACATCACACTGATGGAGTATATGGATCCGAATAATGAGCTACTCCGCCGTCTGAGTGTCGAGGCTCCGGGAACCTATCAACATTGTCTCGTCGTCGGAAGTATCGCCGAGGCCGCGGCACAAGCCATCGGAGCTAACGGCCTCTTTTGTCGCGTCGCCACCCTCTACCACGACATCGGAAAGCTCTCCAATCCGCACTACTTTACGGAAAATCAGATGGGCGGTTTCGACATCCACCAACTTCTCACTCCTGCCGAATCGACACAGGTCATCATCGCCCATGTTACGGACGGAGAGACGTTGGCACGCAAGTCGGGCCTGCCGGAGAGTTTTATCAACGTCATCAAGGAACATCACGGTACCACACCCGTCTACTACTTCTACAGAAAGCAGATCGAACAGTCGGAAGGGGCCGAAGCCGATGTCGATGAGAACCGGTTCAGATATCCCGGCCCCAAACCGAGAGCAAAAGAATCGGCCATCATCATGATGGCCGATACGGTCGAAGCCGCCTCCCGATCGATTACCGATCCGAGTGAACATTCCATAGCGGAACTCGTGGAAAAGCTGATCGGAGAGAAGCAAACCGACCGACAATTCGACCATTGCGATCTGACCTTTAAAGAATTTGAAATCGTAAAAAAGACCATCGTGAAAAATCTCTCGGTTGCCCGCCATCTACGCATTAAATACCCCGAAAGAGAGCCCGTACCGGATCTATCGAACCGGTAAGCCCTACCCCCGGATTTCGGGAGACGGAGGGAATTGTGTAAATAACTCCTTAACCTCAAGGATATTTGCGATTTTTGTGCTTTTACGTCAATGTACGAATCACTATCCACAAATACTTATTTAACGGGAATTACCGAAATAGGCGTACTCTGCTTGCATTCAATCACGAAATCGGGCACACTACCGGCCACGAATTTACCATACCGAGGATTTTTGCCGTGTCAATGTCACTGCTACGAGTATTTTCATCTTCGGCCCGCACCGTTACCGGGTCCGGGGTAGTCGCACAGCAACCGGATGGCACCGTCGACGATCCGGGAGCAAGGACTGCGCGCTTTGCGACGCACGTTTGGAATTTTTTACTCGACCGGGAGATCCGATCAGAAGTCCGATCCCTGTTGATGATCGGATCGGTCGTGTGGTTCGCGCAGAGCCGAATGCGTCAAAACTTTGACAGAGTTTCCTCGATCATTGCTATGGGTTTGGTGGCATCTCCGGCACTCGGTCCGTACGTGTTTGCGGGGTGCCTTCGCCCTCTTCCGTCTCCCATACCCCCCCAACACGAAGGCGGAAGAAGAGCAAACCCCATAACCCCCTCCGGGGTAAACTCTTCGGAAAGGATCGAAGGGGACATCCTCTCCGAGGAGCCGGGGTCTCCGGAAGAAGAGCAAGGCGAAAGGGTTAATCCGGAGTGATGCAGGCCAATGTGATGCAGGCGTTGACCGAAACACCGGAAAGGTAGTTGCCTATGAATGAAATGTGCGGGCACCTGTCGTTCACAACGCCCGAGAAGGCGCGCAGACGTCGCGCATGTCCCGGGGTATAGGGAGGGATGGCCTCCCGGTATGTCGCCTCCCTCACATAGTCCGGATCGGCACCGATACGTAGATGTTTCCGGATGGTGCGTATGATTGCACCGACCTCCCTTGCCGGATCGGGTCGGGTCATCACCGTCAGACGGCTCTGCCTCCTGCCACCGTCTTGCTCGGGAAAAATCGACGAGTCGAAAATAGCACCGAGAAGGGGTTCTTTCTCTGCGGAAGGGATCAGGTATCCGAAACCTGCGGGAAGGAGCCCCCCTTCGTTAAAGCCGAGCCGGATCACGGACAGGTCGGTTCCGAACTTCGTAGCGGAGAAACCCCTGAAAAACGCCTCCGTTTCGGGAGTCTTCAAAGGGAGGAGGCGGGCGGTCTCGCGAAAAGGGAGGGCACACACGAGGCGATCCGCCACCCGAGTTTTCCTTTGCGTAAAGACGACGACATGCCCCTTTGCTACCTCTATTTTTTGCACTTCTTCATTGCAACATATCTCTCCTCTTCCCCGGTCGGCCAACCTCCGGATCAATGACTCCATACCACCTCGGAGGGTAAAAAGAGAAGAAACACCGGAAGAGTTGCCACCTCTCTTTGCCTTCAAAAAACCACGCAAGAGCGAACCGTACGTTTTCTCGTACTCTTTGAGCTCGGGAAAGCAGGAGAGGATCGATCGTTTGTCCGGATCCCCTCCGTAGATGCCGAGGGTAAGCGGGTCGAAAAAGGTGTCGGCCACCTCCCTTCCGAAACGGCGTAGGGCAAAAGAGCGGATCGTCTCGTCGCCGAGGTACGGCGGTACCTTTCTCTCCTTGAGAAGGGCTGAAAACAACATCCGACCCAAAGGAGAGAAGAAGAGACCCGGAACGGTACGGGGCAAGGTGTGCATTCTTCCCCCGCTCCACACCATACGGCGACGAGAGCCTTTTTTTGCATACAGAAGGTCGCCCCTCAGGTCGAGCCTGTCAATGAGCGCCAAAAGCTCCCGGTTTCCCCGGCCTCTAAAGGTCCGTGGCCCCCCCTCAAAGAAAAATCCCTCTTCGCAAGAGGTAGCGATCATCCCTCCGAGACGATTTTCCTTCTCCACAAGAACAACTTCCCTATCCGGTCTGCCCCGGCATAAGAAATAGCGCGCCGCAAGACCCGAAATCCCTCCCCCCAAGATCAGGATCTTTTCACCAATCACCCGCCAAGTTCCTTTGTTCTCTCAGGTAAGGTGAAGTCTACCTCCTTTCTCAGCAAAAAGATACCGGGAATATGTACGGCTACGAGCATACACCCCGCAGGGGAGGTGACCGAAAGCCCCTTCGACGGATCCGTACCGGATAGCTCACGCGCCTACGTACGATCTCCCTGTACTGTGAATTGCAAATCAAATAATATGCGAAAAGAGCAATTATGCAGATCGCACGCGTGGCTAAAGAAAAAATCATTTTGGGTATCGATATCGGTGGTACGAAAACAACCATCTGTGTCGGAAATCGAGAGGGGGCGATTTTCCTATCGGAACGCATTCCCACCGATCCGGAAGGGGGATGCGAACGTACCTTGACACGAATCGCAGAGGTCGGCTCCGCTCTTTGTAAACGGAAGGCGATCCCTTCGAGAGATATCGAAGCGATCGGACTTGCTTGCCCGGGTCCCTTAAACACCGTTACCGGCAAGTTGCTAACACCTCCGAATTTGACGGGTTGGAAAAACCTACCTATCGTAAGGAAGGTGGAGACCCTCTTCAACAAACCGGTATTTTTTAACAATGACGCCAATGCCGGAGCCCTTGCCATGCACAGATTCGGTCGGTATGGTAAAGAGAATCTGATCTACCTGACGGCATCGACGGGAATGGGGGGCGGTCTGATCACCGGAGGTCGGCTCGTACAGGGATTTACCGATACGGCAGCGGAAGTGGGACACTTCGTCCTCGTTCCGGGAGGACGAGCCTGTTCGTGTGGCCAAAGGGGATGCTTCGAAGCGTATTGCGGTGGCAAAGCCTTTGCAAAATACGTCGTCAAAGAACTGAAACGTTCGGGAAAAAAGAGCAAAATCCCCACGTTGGCGGAGAAAAACTCAGGTAAGGTCGACATGGCGGTCATCTTCATGGCGATCAAAGAACGAGACCCCTTTGCCCTCACCGTGTGGCGAGAGTTCATCGATAGGTTGGCGCAGGGCATCGGAACCATCTTGATGATCGTGAATCCGGAAATTGTCGTTTTGGGAACGCTTGCAACCCATGCGGGTCCCCTCCTTCTCGATCCCTTGAGAAAAAAACTCGCCCCCTACTGCTGGAAAGAGCCGCAGAAAGCACGCATCGTCGCGGTACGAAAACGGTTCCGGTTGAGCGAAAAAAGTGCCCTAGCCCTCGCCGCCTACGGATTGGAGAGAGACGCGAAGTAAACACAAGCTCCCCTCACCCCTCTTCAATTGCCACCTCTTGAGACCGTACGGGAAAAGGTAGGAACGACCGTAGCTCAAGTCGTACTCTCCATGGTCGGTCTCCGCCCTGCCCCCCCCTCCCGCAATGAAATAGTAGGTAAAGCTCTTTTCGGCAAACCCACAATCCATCCTGTCGTACACCCATACTCTTTCAATGCGAAAGTAGGGGCACGAAATGAGTTCCTCTCTTTCACAAGCACTATTTTTTTCCCGCACTGCGGGGCACATGCGACCCCCCGCGCAGACGGACAAATCGGCCGTGGCGAGAGCCTCCTTCACGTGTAGCTTCCTCCTTTTGCCTTTTGTATCCCTTCTTCCGTAATCGAACAACCTGTAGGTCGTATCGGAATTTTGCTGCACCTCGAAGATTACGCATCCGGCACCGATGGCATGAACGGTCCCTCCGGGTATAAAAATCGCATCCCCCTCTTCGACGTCAATCCTATGCAAAAGGGAAGGGAGCGTTTCCTTGTCGATCGCCTCTCGTAATCTCTCCTCACTTATCCGCTCGCCAAAACCCGCATAGACGAAAGCACCCGACATCGCCGCCATAACAACCCACGCTTCGGTCTTCGCCTCCCCTCGGAAAAGGGGGGCCCTTCGTTCATCGGGATGAACCTGAATCGAAAGATCCCTTTCGGCATCGAGTAACTTGATCAAAAGGGGCATCCGCTCTACCCTTCTCCCCGCCAACTCCTCCCCCAACATCCCGTGCAGATCGAAAAGCATCCGGTTCGCGTAGGATCCGTTATCGATGAAGGTAGGTCCCTCGTCCCTGTCGGAACACTCCCACGATTCGGCAATCACCCCCCCCTGCTCGGCACGGGCAAAGAGTCGGGCGAGGCGTTCTCCGCCCCACAAATAACGTCGATAGGCAGGTCTCAACAACATCGGATAGAAATCGTATCGGCCCGTCATATTCCCGTTCCGTTCGTGTAGCGTAAGAGGGTTTGTTCGGATCGACAGGCTAGCGATCCGGCCCGTTTTTTGCAAACCGTCCCGGTGTAAGTCTTGGACAAAAAAAACACTCCGTGCTACACGAATGGCTAGGTCGGCAGTACGGGGGCGCGCCCCCTTGCCGGCGAAGCTTCCCCCTTCTTTTCCGGGCGGAAACGTCCGGTCCCCGGCCGTTGTGTGAAAGCGCGACGGCCTTTTTTTATCGAAAAATCGCTAAAAAAAAACCTTTAACTTTTCCAAGAACGATTTCCTCTTGGGTGCATTATCGGGAACTTCCGTTTTCTGCAACTCCTCAAGGAGCTCTTTTTGTCTCTCCGTAAGATTGACGGGCGTTTCCACCCGAACATCCACCAAGAGATCACCTCTTCCCCGTCTACGAACATTCGGCATACCTTCGTTTCTGACGCGAAGAATCTTACCCGTTTGGGTACCCGGAGGAATCGTGAGAAGGGCCGGCTTTTTAGCGAGAATGCAGGGAATCTCTTTTTTACATCCCAATGCCGCTTCGGTAACCGTGATGGGCAACCTCATGATAAGGTTGTCGTCATCTCTTTGAAATAGGTCGTGTGGCTTGACCCGGACGAAGACGTATAGATCACCCGGGGGACCCCCGCCCTCTCCGGCATCACCGTGTCCCGTCATCCTGAGGCGCATACCGTCGTCGATCCCCGCGGGAATCGGAACGGTCACCCGCTCCCTCTCTTTCACCTTACCCGCTCCCCGACACGACTCGCACGGTACGGCAATCCGCCTTCCCGTGCCGTGGCAGTGCGGACAGGTGCTCGACATCGTAAAGAAGCCCTGCGTTTGACAGACCGTTCCGGATCCTCGACAGGTAGAACAGGTCGTAATATCCTTCGACGAACGGGCTCCGGATCCGTGACACTTGCTACACTCCACGTACTTCGTAATGGCAATCTCTCTATCTATGCCCCGCGCAGCATCATCGAAAGAGATGACGAGTTCCGCCTTTCTATTCGTACCTTGTCTTGCCCCCGGCCTACCTCCTCCGAATTCCTGTCCGAAAAACGAATCGAAAACGGAACCGCCTCCCCCGCCGCCGAACGCACCCATGAAGGTACGCAACGCCTCTTCCATCGAAGAAAACCCGGTCCCACCTCCGGCGTGTTGTCCTCCCAAACCCTCGAGACCTTTCTTTCCGTGCCGATCGTAAACGGCACGCTTCTCCTCATCACTCAACACCTCGTACGCCTCGGAAACTTCTTTGAAACGGTCTTCGGCCTCCTTATCGTCGGGATTTTTATCGGGATGACACGTAACGGCAAGCTTCCGGTATGCTTTCTTGATTTCACTCGCACTTGCCCCCTTCGAGACGCCGAGAATTTGGTAATAATCAGTCATCTGTCGAACGTCTCTTCGTTTTACTTAATCAACGACTTCTTTTAATGCGATACTTAAGTGCAGCCTTGGACTTTGCTCTTTTTTTAACGGAAGGTTTGCTATAGAATCTGTGTGCCTTCGCAGATTTCATGACCCCCTCCTTATCAAGTTTCTTCTTTAAAATGCGGAGCGCCTTATCGACGGACTCCCCCGTTCGTACCTTAACATGCGGCATATATATTCAACTCCCCGGCATTCTACGTGACCGTTCCGATACGCATCCGCCACAACCTGATCTTGCAACATCTACCTACCGCTACCGACCGCACAGGGCACCGACAACTCCCCATCGTACCCCTTTCTTCGATCATCCTCAACTCGACCCACCCGCCCGTCATCACGGGAAGGTGATCGTACCCTAAAAGATGATTTAAATCCACCCCTCCCTAAGGAGGCCTTCCCTCGGCCCCCCCCTCATACCACTCTCGGAGCCGACCGATGGCCCGAGCTACATCCTCTCCGATCCTGACCCGCACCTCTTTCCCCTTTCCGGTGGCATAGTACTCCCACTTTATGGCAGAGCCGAAAACCACGGCCATCTTGACGAAGAGGGAGGGAAGCGACTTGTTTGCAGGCCAAGCTCGGAAGGTACCGTGTACGTAAACCGGAATGATCGCCGTCCGACTACGCGAAAGGAGCATGCCGATCCCCGGTTTGATCGGCCCCAACTCACCGGTTTTCGAACGGGTTCCCTCAGGGAAGAGGAGCACCTTGTTGCCCCGGATGAGTTGTGCGCACATCTTTTTCATCGTGATCAGATTGCTTCCGGAGGAAACGGGGTGCGCATTCAGGGCTCGGATCAAAACTCCGAAAAAGGAATGGAAGAGACGCTCTTGCGCAAAAAACCGGATAGGTTCGCAAAGCGAGGAACCCACGAGGGGGGGGTCGTAGTAGGAAGCGTGGTTGGAAGCCAAAATGGCCCCTCCCGGAATCACATTTTCGCGCCCGTGTATACGCACTCCGTGGAACACCTTGAAAAATACATGTACAACGACACGAGAAAATCGATAGAATAGTCGTTGCATCGCCCTCTACACCGTTTTTCGTACGTACTTTTCCAAAATATCGACCACCTCCTCTACGTCGGAGGAGGTGGTATCGACTACGATTGCATCGGCGGGTTGTGTAAGAGGAGCCAAACTACGGGTAGAGTCCGACCTATCTCGTTCGGTAATACTCTTCAACACCGCCTCATAGGAGAGGTCGGTCCTTTCGGGAAAACGTTCCGACAGATCGACAAGACGACGCCCGGCTCGCGTCTCGACATCGGCAGTAAGAAAAAATTTCACATCGGCATGAGGGAAGATCACCGTACCCAAATCCCGTCCTTCAAAGATGACCGATCCCTCATCGGCCACGTTGCGTTGCAGAGGGATTAATGCCTCACGCACACAAGCCATCGCCGCCACCTTCGAGATAACGGCCGTCACCTCCATCGAGCGGATCTCTTCGGTTACATCCTGATCGTCAACATAATAGGCGCGCTCGAGCCCATCCGGACCGAGCGTTCGCGTCGAAAACGAAAAGGAGCGTACGACCTCCTCGACACGGGCAGTATCACCCGGAGAAACCCGAGATTTGAGGATCTTCCACGCAACGGCCCGGTACAACGCCCCCGTATCGAAGTAGTCACACCCCAACCTAAGAGCCAACCTCTTTGCCGTCACCGACTTCCCCGTACCCGAAGGGCCGTCTATCGTAATGATCATCCCCACCCCCCTACCACCCTTCCCCCCCCGGAAAACCGGAGAAAAAGGTAGAGTGCTACTGTCGTAAATAGTAAAGAATCAATCATATCCAATACACCCCCCAACCCGGGAAGGGAATTGCTATCCTTGATCCCCGCATCGCGCTTTAAAAGAGACTCCGCAAGGTCTCCTATCTGCCCTATCACCCCCGACGCCGCTCCCGCAAGAAGACCGACACCGAGACCGTAATGGTGCATTTGAAAACCGGAACCGAAACAGTAAAAGAGCCAACTCGCCATCACGGCGCCACAGAGTCCCGACACCCCCCCTTCAACCGTTTTACCGAGACTGACTTGCGGAACGAGCTTCCTCTTCCCGAAGAGCTTGCCTCCGAAGTAGGCGGTCATATCGGTCATCTTGGTCACCACGATGAGATAGGTAAACCAAAACCGGCCCGCACACCCCTCACAACAGGGATCTCGTGCATACAGAATATAGGGCATGAGTCCCAAGGGACAGGATACGTAAAGAAGGCCGAAAATCCCTTGCCCAACGGCGTACATCGATCCGTCGACTCTATGAAACCGGAACAAAAAGAGAAGTAAACAGAAGAAAAAGAAGACGACAAAGGGGAGGGAGGTGCAAGAGGGAAACCGGACGGCACAAAAACAGGTCGCGATCAGTAGGCCGGACATGGCCGACAAGAGGGCTTTATCTCCCTTCCCCTTGATGTCGGTCATCCGGATCAGCTCTTGCGTAGCGACCACCCCGACGCAAGCGACGAGCACCATCACCACCCAAGGCATAGGGGGTGTATAGGCAAACAGGGTGCAGACGGTTACGATTACTATGGCCACTATGGCATAGGGGATTCTCGCTAAAATATCCTGCCGATTCATGAACCGAATCTCCTCTCTCTTCCTTGAAATACCGCGATAGCTTCCAGCAAATGCTCTTTGGAAAAATCGGGCCAGAGCACGTCGCTACAGTGGATCTCAGTGTACGAAATTTGCCAAATTAAAAAATTACTAATCCTCGTGGCACCCCCCGTCCGGATTAAAAGATCCGGATCGGGTCGCCCCGCCGTATCCAAATACCGACCTATCATCTCTTCGGTAATCTCTTCCGGATTGCACCGAGAGATCCGCACCTCTCGTATCAACCGGATCAGGGCGCGCCGGATCTCATCTCTTCCTCCGTATCCCAGAGCGAGCACGAGCTCCATCGTGGTGCCCCCCCGAGTCACCGATTCCGCTTCGTGAACCCTGTTGCGCACCCTTTCCGGAAGTAGCAAGGGATCACCGATCATCGTGAGCCGGATGCCGTTCCGGATCATCATCTCCTTTTTCAGGAGTAGATACCTCTCCAAGATATGCATGAGGGCATCGATTTCAACAGCCGGGCGACGCAGATTTTCGGTAGAAAGGGCATACACGGTGAGAATGCCGATACCCAGAGCAACGGCGGTGCGAACGACGCCATCGAGCGCCTCCGCCCCTCGACTATGACCGAAACGGAGAGTACCTCCCCGCCTCTTTGCCCACCTCCTGTTTCCGTCCATGATGATCGCCACATGACGGGGCACGGCCTTTCCCGCGACACGGGCGCGCTCTTCTTCCGTGAGCAATGAGGAGGTGTGTTGCTTCTCTGTCGGACGGATCATGAACAAAACGGACATCTTTTCCCGGGCAGTCTACCGACGACATACCTCATGAATGCGCCGAACATACCGACTCCGGTCAACTTCTTCCTCGCACGAATGCCGGGTACGCCACATGGCGTACCCGGGATCCCCGGGTCTGCAATACACGGGCTCTTCCTCCGGCGATGTCGCTCTCTCGGGAACATCGGACGGCCCTTTGCTCTCTCATTGCAGGTCCTCCGCCGACAGTGCGAGTAACCGAGCCGGAATACCCTTGTCCCCCGTGTACCCGTACATGCCCTTGGCGATGGCAAGGATCGCAACCACGGCAAAGACCGCAACCACCCCGTAACGGCACGATCCGCCGCCCACGAATTGCATCTCGGTCACCGTATCCGCAAGTCCGTACCCCCATACGTTACGTCTCCCGGTCGCTCGGACATCTCGAGCACTCCTCGCGACTCCTTTCTCGAACGGACCGGTCTCGAAAGACACACACATCTCTCCCACGCCTCCGTACTACCGGGAGCGGAGTATACGTACCGGTACACCGGAAAGCAACATGTTTTCCGTAAACAATTTTATTAAAATCAATACCTTGAGAAACAAAGACGTGTGTTGCTTCTCCCTCGGGAGAGGCATTCATGAAGATCGGACTTCACGCACACGACTGCCGGAACCGGGCGACAAATACGTTACGTTGCGTAATTCGGAAATTTCGCGTACGATCGCCCCCGGAGTGTTCAAACGGAGGTTATGTTGATGACGAGCTGTAGGGAAGTTATGGATGGTTTGCGGTCGATCGAGGGGTCCTTGGGTGTGATCGAGAGTGGCGATCCGGGGCCGGATTCCGATACCCTCGACTGTTTGGTTGAGAGGATAGGTACGATGCGCGGGCAGATCTCATCCGGGACAAAGGAAGAACGCTTGAAGTGTCGTGTTGAACAAGTGTGGAGGGCGTGCGTCTTCGTGTATCAGACGGGATCAATCGCCGGCGTGGCCGTAGCCGGCGCCCTGTTCGGCACGGGGGAGGTCGGCTTTCTTCTGCCTGTGGCGAATATATTCATCTCTTCCTTGATCACGTCCTATACGCTGATACTGTCGGAAAGGGACGAGGAGAAGCATGAGGAAAGATTGCGAGAGTGGGAAAGGGCGGATGCGCTCGCGAATCGTGTGCAAACACGCGCGGAACGGGTACAACGGACCCGTGTGGCCGGCATTCCGGAGAAACACCATGAAAATCTGCTCTCCGAAAGCGCTTAGGCTGTCCGCGAGGTGTCCGAGGCAACAGTCAAGAGCCCCGTACTCATACCCGGTCGGGTTCCTCCGCTGTTGCTCCTCGGAGGTGCGTGTCGTGGATCCGGGCGGGTTCCGGAAATCCCGAATTCGATGAAAAACGGGAAGAAACAGGTGAAGTCCGACCCCCCGCCCTTCGTTGCGGATTTTCCGCTCTAATTCTTCGGAGGGGTGGTTCGCACCCGGTGCTTCCACGGGTTGTGTGGTAGTAGTTAAATCTTGATCGAGATGGTTCCGCTTGAGCAAGTAACCAAGGGTTGTTTTTACTCTTCTCGGCAAAGTCGGGCCTGTGCAAGCGGAACAGCCTGCCACTCTCTGCCCTCCCAAAGGACCCGGCTGAGAGGGTGTTGTGTTATGGGGTTCATCTTCTTTGGTCGCACGAATGTTTTCGACATCAGCATTTGCATTGCAACAACCGATAGGCATATAAATGTAGTCGGCACTTAAAGAGTGTATCGCCTTGCTAAACTGATTGTTTTCATAGCGCCTTCGGATACGTTGCGTAATCCGGGGGTTTTGCGTACAATGTGCAATCGGCCCCCGTATGTAACATCGAACAAGGAGGGAGTGTACTCATGACAAGTTGTGAAGACGTTAGAGGAATTATGAATCGTTTACGGATGATCGAGGAATCCGTGGAAAGGATGGAGGACGGGGAGTCGGGATGGCATTCCGTCGATGCCCTTAACGAACAGGTACACAGGATAGATACGATTCGTGAACGGATCTCACTCGAAGTACGCCGGAATCGCGTGCGGACCAACTACCGCCGAGTGTGTCTGTTATGCGTCATCGGATTACCGGTGGTGCAAGCCGCCTCCTTGACCTCGGTCGCCTCATATATCGCGAATGCGGATCTTCCGCTTGCAGGGCTTGCAGGGCTTGTGGGGCTTGGTGGTATCGCGATCGCCCTTCCTTTGGTGATGATAGCGGGGGTCCTCGAAGACATAGATGGAGAGCAACGGCGAGAGTGGAAAAGGGCGGATGCGTTTGCGTATGGCCTACGGATGCGTGCGGAACGGGTGCAACCGACAATCGTGCGCGTGGAGGCGTAGCGAAACGCGATGAAGACATACTCGCAGAGTGTGAACGGATTATCTGCGAGGCGTGTGGGGTAGCGGGACGGTGATTGAGAGCCATGCTCATACGGATCGTTCCCCTACCGTTGCTTCCTCGAAAATTCGGACAGCGCGGTACTCGGGCGAAGGTAGAGGAAAGAAAAAGAGGTACGACATCATCCTTGTCGACCTTCCCTTCGCCATCGGCAGTTCTTCCGCCCGTTCGTGTTTAGCCTTTACCGATCTTGTCTTAGTGCATGTCGATTCTCCATCCTATGCGGAGTGAAGACCTTGCTTTGCGTGGGAAAGAGGGGATAACTCCCCCCCCCCCTTTCTCGCCTCCGACACCCGAACTCCCCTATGGCGAAAATGTAGCGTAACGGATATCATGGGGGCGAAAAAATAGTGCGATACGGGAAATCGAGGTAGCCGACCATGGATCCTAAAAGAGGACTTGCCGAAATGTTGTGTAACGGCGTGATTATGGATGTCATGACACCCGAGCAGGCAAAGATTGCGGAAGAGGCGGGAGCGTGCGCCGTGATGGCCTTGGAGCGGATTCCCGCCCTGATCAGAAGGGAGGGGGGGATCGCCAGAGCCTCATCGGTCGAGATGATCGAGAGCATTAAAGCCGCCGTTTCCCTTCCCGTCATGGCAAAGTGTCGGATCGGCCATACGGCAGAAGCGTGGATACTCGAAGCACTCGAAGTGGACTTTATCGATGAGAGTGAGGTGCTCACGACGGCGGATAGGGAGTTTCACATCGATAAAGGCTCTTTTACGGTCCCTTTCGTATGCGGGTGCAGAAATTTGGACGAAGCGCTTAGGAGGATCAGTGAGGGGGCCGCCCTCCTCCGATCCAAGGGGGAAGCAGGGACGGGAGACGTATGCGAGGCCGTCTTTCACTTACGGCGGATCCGAAGAGAGATCGACGATTTGACCCTGATGGATGAAGAGCTTCTCAAGCGGAAGGCATCGGAATGCGGGGTTCCCTCTACCCTTGTGATCGAAACGGCGAAGAAGGGCAGACTACCCGTTCCCCTCTTTGCGGCGGGGGGGATCGCCACTCCCGCCGATGCCGCCCTCTGCATGTCTCTCGGCGCAGAGGCTCTCTTTGTGGGGAGTGGCATTTTCCTCAGCTCCGATCCGGGAGGGATGGCCCGGTCGATCGTCGATGCGGTCGCCTCCTTCCGAGACAAACGTCGCCTCGCCACCGTCGCTACGGGTGTCGGCGTAGCCATGCAACCGTGACGGACGGGGAGCGGAGGTGATCGTCGGTGTTTTCGGCTACCAAGGTGGCGGAGCTCTGCACGAAAGAGCTCTCGACAAGGCGGGCATTGCCCGTAAGACGGTTCTACCTGACGATGAACCGGGTGGTTTCGACCTCTTGATCCTACCGGGGGGGGAGAGTTCGGTACAGTACGCCTATTGTCGGAGGTACGATCTGATCCCCCGGATCACCGCTTTCGCCCGGAGAGGCAAACCCCTTCTCGGCACATGCGCCGGTACCATTCTCCTCTCTCATATTCGAACAAAAGAGGTGGAGGGATTCGGCCTCATCGACATCGATGTCGAGAGAAACGGTTACGGCAGACAGGTACACAGCGGTATCAAACGGTCTGATAGAGGAAGGGATGTGATGTTTATCCGTCCCCCCAAGATCACGCGAGCGGGGAAGGGCGTAGAGATTTCGGACAGCTACCGAGGAGATCCGGTGCTCGTTCGAGAAAAGAACGTCTACTGTACCACTTTTCACCCCGAGTTAACCGGGATCGATGCATACCGGGATCTGATCCTTCGCATGTACACCGACTGTTACGAATGTGCAAGTCTACGGTCAGTGTAACGGAGAAGAGATCTACGTACAAACGGCATCACCTCATCACCGAACGGAGTTCCGCGACCGACCCGGATCACCCTCCTCTCACGCCGGATGCGCATCCTCCCTATTCCGCGCCCACTCAACAATCTCCGAAACGAGAGATAGGAAGGAATGAGATGGAGACCGTTCCTTGCGCTCGGAGACGCAACGGTGTCGTATTCTCTTACAAACTCCGGGGGAGGGGGGCATCCGACACGGCGCTACTCCTCCGGTAGGATTCGGAATCATCGAACATTCTCGCAAAGTGGCCACGCGTACCCATCGTTACATCCGTTCCCGGTCGGCAATCCTCAAAAGCGATGCGTGGGATCATTGAGCCGAGTCCGCAAAATCCACAAAAGCGAGCGCAATCAACAAGATGATACCTACATAGATGAGTAAGGGAATCAGTATGGGAGAAAGGAGGACACAGGCGATGACGCCGGATACTCCGAGCAGGACACGCTTCCATCCCTTACACTCGGAGACGGTACGGCAAACGTAGTCCGCCATCGCTTTGAGCCTGTCGCCACACACTTGATCCGTTTGTTCTGCCGTTACGGTCGCACCGGCACCGACCGCACCGGCACCGACCGCATCGACATCGGTCGCATCGACATCGGTCGCATCGACATCGGTCGCACCGTACGAGAGTGGTAGAAGTTCTATGTTTCCGGGCCTTTCCAATCTGTCTCCCATAATATACCTCGCATGCAAAATCACAACCATCTTGATCTTAGCAAAAGGGGTCTTTATTTGTAAATATTAATATTTTTCTATTTATTAAAGTTTATTTATTATAAATATAACCGGGTACGTACCGATGTTGATTGCCTTCGGATAACCGTGTGGAAAAAGTCGATTGCAACGAATTAGTCACGTTTTGATGAACGGGCGGATGACCTCTCTACCCGCTCCGATTCTTCTCTTCTCTCATGCGATGCATCATCCGACATTTCGGATGCATCTCCACTCTTTGCAAACCGCTTTTTTGCATACATACTCGGACCGGGCAAGCGTTTTATGCGAAAATATGTCGCCTCAACACGCGATCTCCGCGAATACCCGGTCAGCTTACCCCGGCCGATTGCACAATTCCCCTCCAATGCTCGGTAGAGGTGCATCGGTATTGCATCTTTGAAGTGCGTGACGGAAGGACAAGATCATCACCGAACACCTGTGGCCGACCCTTTTTTCCCGAAGTAGCCGTTCTCCTTCGTGGATGCCGGACACGGATCACGGTTCGGGTTGTTCGACACGGCCGTGTTACATGCAAAAAAATCCTTGTTACATCCGTTCCCGGTCGGCAATCGCTCAAAAGCGATGCGTGGAATCATTATTTGAAACCCACAAAAGGGAGCACGATCAACGCGAAGATACCTATATAGATGAGTGAGGGAAGCAGTATGGGAGAAAGGACGACACAAAGGACGACACAGGCGGTGGCGCCGGACACTCGGAGTAGGACACGCTTCCATCCCTTATACTCGGAGATGGTACGGCAAATGTAGTCCGACATCGCTTGGAGCCCGTCGCCACACACTTGATCCGTTTGTTCTGCCGTTGCGGTCGCATCGGCACCGACCGCATCGACATCGGTCGCACCGTACGGGAGTGAAGCATACGATCCTGCGTGGAGTGGTAGAAGTTCTATGTCTCCGGGCCTTTCCGATATGTCTCCCATAATATACCTCACATGCGAAATCACAACCATCTTGATCTTAGCAAAAGGGGTTGTTATTCGTAAATATTAAGGTTTTTCTATTTATTGAATTTATTATAAACATAAACAGGTACGTACCAATGTTTGTTGCCTTCGGATAACCGTGTGGAAAAAGTCGATTGCAACGAATCAGTCACGTTTTGATAAACGGGCGGATGACCTCTCTACCCGCTCCGATTCTTCTCTTCTCTCATGCGATGCATCATCCGACATTTCGGATGCATCTCCACTCTTTGCAAACCGCTTTTTTGCATACATACTCGGACCGGGCAAGCGTTTTATGCGAAAATATGTCGCTTCAACAAGCGATCTCCGCGAATATCCGGTCAGCTTATCCCGGCCGATTGCACAATGCCCCTCCAATGCTCGGTAGAGGTGCATCGGTATCGTATCTTTGAAGTGGGTAACGGAAAGATGAGATCATCACCGAACACCTGTTGGCCGACCCTTTTTCCCGAAGTAGCCGTTCTCCGTCGTGGATGCCGGACACGGGCCACGGTTCGGGTTGTTCGACACGGCCGTGTTACATGCAAAAAATCCTTTCCCTAACTATCCGCAAGCGGACAAAACGACATACCCGAAACCGTGACGCAATGCAACATTTCGGGGTGCACACATTATGACGCGAACAACCGGTGAACGCTCCGGGAGAAGACGAAAGTGCCACTAACTCGCCTTCGCACCCGCCGAAGAGGAGACCGACCGGATCGCTAAGCGTTCGTCATCCCCGAAGCCGTCGTGCGCGATCTCCGCGCCCCCCTCCAAATGGTTACACAGGTGTCCGTGCACCGGATGGGTAGTCACGAGCTCGTAGCCGTCCCGGGCAACCATCGCCATTCCCTCCCCTTCTCCGCATATATACCTCGCACCATCCGTCAACAAAAGAGAATAGTTTGCCTTCGCACCCTCCCGCGCGGCCCCCGTATCTCCCTCCGCCTCTTCGAATACATGCCCTCCATGCTCCAAATGGATGACTGCGAGCTCGTTATCGGACGCGAAATGACTCCACAGGGTCACCATGATTTCCTCCGCCTCCCCGCATACATGACTCGCACAGCCCCTCAACATGGAGGAACCGAGTCCCAAGGCACTCCGACCGATCCCACGGATAGCTGACGAGGAACGGACATCGACAGGCGTTAATGCCGTCATAGCAACACCTCTATATCAATAACGATCATATATTTATAATACACCAATCACTATAAACACTCAAGTCTACGGGAATGCTAACAAAGACACGATTTATTTGTAAATTACCCTAACGCCCGCACCGTGTACACAGGGGGACTCCGCCACACACTTACCCGTAATTTGAACCGGTTAGAAAACCTTACTGACTCACGATGAATGACATACATAACCACGATTAGGGCCATAAGATTCCGGGTCAGGCGATTTTATATCCGCAAACAACATTTATTGTTATTTTGACATCAAAATACACATACACTTATAATTAGTGTTGAATTATTTTGCTTATTATTGATATTTACTTGTTTTTTTTACATGTCCACTACTTACAACAACGGCTCGATAGAGAGGAACGACAAGGATGTTCCACTCGTCCCACTACACCGTACTGCGAACTCCGAGAGTACCCTCGGAACGCAAGCAGACAAAGTAACGCAGGCAACAACTTCCTTTACCCCCTTCCCCCAAAGAACCCTCCCGCGTCCCGCAAGAGAACGCAAGCAGTTTCCCGCATCAGGGATGGGATGCGCAAGGCTCCGCGACAACATCAGACGCTTGAAAGAGGAGGAGGTACTCATCCGTGCCACTCACCTTAACCGAAAATCGGTTTCGGATCCGGGGAAAGAAGCTCGGTTAAAGGAGATGATCGGTGAGTCGCGGATAAAGGAGATAACCGGTGAGTTGCGGAGAGATGAGCTTCTTCTCAAGCAAATGGAGACCGAACTACAAAACCCGATCATCTCGGTCCGTATAGTCGAACGCGACCCGGAGGGCAATCTTTTTAACGATGCATCCCAAATAGAGGTACGCCCGATAGAAGGGGTGATACTTCCCAAACGCCAAGACTATGACAAAGAGGCGAGACCCGCTTCTCTCCAAGAGTTAGCCTCCCTGGACAAGGAGATGATGGCATCGAAAAACCGCCTCATGAAAGAGCTTACGGCAGGCGCAAGGGCAAGGGCAAAGTTCGCCTCGCTCAGGAAGTGGAAAGAGAAAGCGGCGGCACCGAAAGGTCACCTCCCGAAAGCGGGCACGACAGTGGCCGGGGTGATTACCCCGAAGAGCGTTACGAGGGGAGACACACCCTCCCCGGATGGGGACGAAAGTTGGGACAGGAGTATGGAGGCCCGGGATTCGTTGATACGACTCGGAACCCTACGTCTTCAAATGGTAGAAGAGCTCCGAGAAGGTCTATTGCAGGAAGGGTGGCCGAAGCCGCAGGAGGAAAAGAAGAAGGTTTTGGAAGAATGGCTCACCCACCTTGACGATTCGTTTAAGGAGAAGTGTGATGACAAACAGCAACTTTTGCAAAAGATAGCCTCTTCCTCGCGAAAAACCGGCGACGGCCTTGTCGAAAACGCGCTATTTACGTTCCGGGGGCGGATTGACAGGCTCGATCAACAAATCGCATCCTTGGACGAGAACCGGCGTATCCTATCCCATCAGATTTCCCTGCAACAGGACGAGGTACTCCTGCCCCGAATCTCGCAGGTGGTGGAACATATTATACAACCAACAGAGAAAGGCTTGCAACAAAAGTTGACCGATATACGGAGTCGATCGGACGAGATGCGACGAGATACGGAAAGGGGAGCATCCCCTCTCCCCGAAGAGCGCAGTGCGCTCTTGGACAAGTATTGGGTAGCGAATGAAAAACTCCTCTCGACAAGGGATCAGAAACGGTCGATATGGTGCCTTACACCCGATAGGGAGCAGGGATCTCAGTGGACGCCTCTACGCACCTACCTTCGGGACCGACTCTCCTATCTCGAAGGGAAAGCATATGTGTTACGGGAGAAAGGACAAGATCCGTCTATCCGAGAGAAGCCGGGCACACAAACGGAACATCTCGATAGACAACGGGCAGGTGTCGAACGGGAAATCGTCGCGGTTAAGGAACGCATTGATAAGATGGAGACTCTGTGTAGGAGGGCCATATCCCACACGGAGACGGCTTTAGCCAAACTCCGCCGAGATAGAGCGGAACTCGCGTGCGAGATGATTATGCATCACACATTTGACCCCTCAAACAAGGGTGAGCAGGCATCGAAATTACGGCTCTTATCTGCAAAGATCACGGATAGGGAAAAGAAGCTGGCAACCCTGAAACGCATTGATAAGATGGAGACTCCGTGTAAGGGGACCATATCCCACACGGAGACGGCCTTAGCCGAACTCCGCCGAGATAGCGCGGAACTCGCGTGCGAGATGATTATGCATGACACATTTCACCCCTCAAACAAGGGTGAGCAAGCATCAAAATTACGGCCCTTATCTGCAAAGATCACGGATAGGGAAAAGGAAGCCGGCAACCCTGAAACGCATTGATAAGATGGAGACTCCGTGTAAGGGGACCATATCCCACACGGAGACGGCCTTAGCCGAACTCCGCCGAGATAGCGCGGAACTCGCGTGCGAGATGATTATGCATGACACATTTCACCCCTCAAACAAGGGTGAGCAAGCATCAAAATTACGGCCCTTATCTGCAAAGATCACGGATAGGGAAAAGGAAGCCGGCAACCCTGAAACGCATTGATAAGATGGAGACTCCGTGTAAGGGGACCATATCCCACACGGAGACGGCCTTAGCCGAACTCCGCCGAGATAGCGCGGAATTCGCGTGCGAGATGATCGTGAATAACACATTTGACCCCTCAAATAAGGGTGAGCAGGCATCGAAATTACGGCTCTTATCCGCAAAGATCACGGATAGGGAAAAGAAGCCGGCAACCCTGAAAGGACAACTCGACCGGCGGGACGGCACCTGATCGGAAAGGAGAGAACGACTCCTTCTTCCGCACGCGAAAAAGACCGAGACGATCATGCACGTGGGTAGCAACCGATAGGTCACGAGCT
>JAPOVA010000024.1:24512-45208 GCA_026708385.1 Simkaniaceae bacterium
GTGCCGGTAAGCTACCTGCGCACCTTCCGGTCCGTAAAATAGCGTACCCCGCTACGAGAAATGTTGCCCCCGTAACCAGGGCTGTTTGCGTACCGCACAGGGCGCCGATGCCCATACCGATGAAGGGAAAGAGTGCGCCCCTAACGCCGATGGCCAACACACTCACCGAAGAGTAGGGAACGCTATCCGAGCGGTCTGCAAAGAGGGGTCCCGCCATTTTCCATCCCAACTCACTTCCCCCCTGCATAACGCCATATACGAACCATGCTATAAAATAGAGGGAGATGTGGAGCGGAGCCGAAAGAAGGAGACAGGACCACAACGCACCGATCAGGGGAACGGCCGAACAAAAAGAAAACATCGTGCTTCGGGTAAGTCTTTTCACCCAAACGAAGGAGGAGAGGGCGACACCGATCCCTTTGCACAGACTGATGGCAAAGGTGACCTCCATGTAGGAGAGGGCCAAATCTCCCATGGAATATTTCGGCAAAACGGCATGGATGACCATCAACCCCCCCCCTCCGAAAAAAAATCCCGTTTGAAACCGTAAAAAATCACGTCGCCTTGCGAGCAAATCTCGGGCCGCCTTCCAAGGTGCGAGCAGAGGAGGTGAGCCGTCGGCACCACGCCCTTGCCCCTTTTCCCGAGAGGGGGAGTATTGCGGCACGTTGTAGATCGCGCGCGTCGACAGAATCCCGATTCCTCCCGCCACGAAGAGAAACCACCTCAACACATCTTGCGAACTATCGAGAAAGCGACCGAATATGATAGGTAAACATGCACAACTCAAGTAATTCACACTCGTTTCCAACACACACGCCTTGCTCTGCTCTTTTCCCGTGACATGTACCCTCAACACCTCCATCCAAGGGGGAATCATCCCCCGCAGGAGGCACATATGGAAGATAAAGGCAATGATGTAGATCCAGGAATTGTGGATGAGGGGAGCGATGAGGAAGGGAATGAATTTGAGAATGTGTCCCCTGGCAATGTCGGCGAGGAGCCCCCCCCCTTTCCCGTGGGCCGAATAGCTCCAATAGACCGCCAAAAAGGCCGAAAGAGGTTTTGATGCGATACACAGGGCAATGGCAAAATCGGAGGCTCCGAACTCCTTTCGTAACATATACGGTAAAAGGGTCAAGGCCCAAAAGAAGGGGGCCGCAAGGACCTTCGTCGTCACGAAGGCTTTAAAAACCGGGTGATAAAAGATTCTCCTTTTCATCAATCGATCGAACCTCCCGGGACCGCGCAATGATACCACCTCGTCCGGCTCCCGGTCAATCATGTCGAATATTGCGGGAGAATGGGTCGTAAGATATGATCCGGGTCGTATCCTTTCGGACAAAGAGGTATCTTGGTCGCAAGGCGTGACATATCTCGTACGGCTAACCGGGCCGTACGTTTTTTGCTGATCATCTTTTTACTCATCTTCGCCAGGATGTGGTACTTGGCCGTGATCAGGCATGACTTTTTTCTTGAAAAGGCGAGTAGACCGCAGAGACGGACCGTCTCTCGCCCCCCTTTTCGTGGAACCATTCACGATCGTTTTGATATTCCCTTGGCTATCAACAAAGTACAGTACAATGTGGCTGTCTGCTATGACCGGATTCGCGATATGCCTTCCGTGCGCAGTTACAAGGACCCACACGGCAACAAGGTGAAGAGGTATGAGAGACGTCGCTATGTCGAAGATCTGGCTCGGTTTTTGGGAGAAGTCCTCGATACGGAGCCCGTCACCATCCGGGACACGATTCACGCCAAAGCCGCCATCTTCCCGAATACCCCCTTCGTCATCAAAGAAGATGTCCCCGAAACGGTCTACTACCGCCTTCGCGCCTTGGAAAGGGATTGGGTCGGTCTGACCACGCAGAGATTGACAAAACGGTTCTACCCTCAGGGGCGTACGGCCTCCTCCGTGATCGGCTACATAGGGATGATCGACCGGGCTCGTTACTCTGCGGTGACACGGGAAGCGGAGAGGCTCGCTCTCTTTTTAGAACGGAGGGAGGCCGGTTTTGTTCCGGTCCTGCCCGAAGGGTTCGGAAGTGTCGAAGAGGTTCGTTGCCGTTTGCAGGAACTCAAGACGAAAGAATACACGGCCCGTACGCGTGTCGGCAGAATGGGAGCGGAGCGTAGTTTCGACGAAATATTGCGTGGCGTCAGAGGAAAAGAGGAGGTCGAAGTCGAAGCAACGGGGAGGATTGTCCGACGTCTTGCGGGAGAAAAAAAACCGGTTTCGGGAACGCGGGTCCGACTTGCCCTCTCTTCCGAATTGCAAGCCTATGCCGAAAAGCTCCTTTTGCGCAGTGAGCGGGAAAGAGAGGACCGGTTCTCTTCGGCACCCAAAGGACGGGATGCGATCGTACCCCCTTGGATTCGGGGGGGCGCCATCGTAGCATTACTCCCCGATACGGGCGAGGTCGTCGCACTCGCCTCGCATCCTCGATTCGATCCCAACGATTTTTCCGGAGGGCGTGAGGATGCCATCCGGAAATGGCTTGAACTTCCCTCCGAAGCGGCACGCATGTGGGACGGCAAGGTCTCTCTCCGGAGAGAGAATATCACGAAGGAGGGGGAGGAGGTGTATGAAGAACGAATCCCCCTCCTTTGGTCTACCTACCTGGATCTGGCCCTTCCCTTCTCGGAAAACGTACGCAAGGCATTGGAGAGAATAGAGACGGTAGGGACGGCTCTCCGACTGATGCGCTCTTTTTCCCCCCTTGCGGAAGAGGCGGGGACCGAAAATCTCACCTCCCTCTTATCGATCGTATATCCCGAAGAGGAATCACACCAAACCGACCTCCCCCTCTCTCCGGAGAGGATCGCCCGGATCAAAAAAGAGGGCGAGCCCTACCTTTCCTCCATCACACATCACGAAGATAGGGTACTCCTCTTCGACCTTCTTCGGCTGATTATTGATGAAACACGGTTTCCCGACCCCCTTCCGGCAGAAGTGGGGTCCGATCCCCTTGCCCTACACCGCCGTCTTTCTCAAGCGTACGCGGTAATCACCGAAAGGGTAAGGGAGGAAGCGCTCCGCATCTACGAAAAGCGACTCTTTCCCCTTTGGAGACAAAAACACTTTACCTCGTTCCTGAAGGCCAAAAGGGGGGAAGAGAGGACAAAAAAAAGTTACGAGCGTCCCTACACCGACTATCTCCATCAGGCGCAAAAGGGCCTTTTTTCCACATTTTGGCAAGAAAACGGGAAGATCCTCGTCCATGCCTTCCTGTTACGGCAGATCCCGGATCACCCCGTTTTACGATCCTTTGCCTTCCACCTGTGTATGGCAAGAGAAAGGGGGGAAAGGGAACATGACCCCGTAAGGGAAGACCTCAACCTGTTGACGGCGCGACTCCGTCGCCTTCCCCGTAACGTAAGGGAAGTCTACTTGCGCTCCATGCGCACCTATGCCGATCTCAACCCCCGGCTACAATCACTTGCTCGCGCCTTCTATCCGAAAGAGGGATTCGGATTCGGTCGATCGTACGCCTTCGGAACGGGGGCGATTCTCGGCTCCCTCTTCAAACCCGTTGTCGGCTATGAAGCACTTAAACAGACGGCGCTCCGCCACGAATGTGCAGGGACGGGATCGAAAGATCTCAACCCTCTTTCCCTATATGATGAAACCCGCCACGAGCACGTTCCCGGACGGGGTACCGTCCTCGGATACAAACGGCAAGGAGAAAAAATCACGAGAAGGTATAAAGGGGGGCGACTACCTAAAAGCCATGCCCCTTTGGGTTTTATCGACTTCTTCTCGGCCATGGAACGGTCGAGTAACCTCTACTTTTCTCTTCTGGCGGGAGATGTGATCGATCATCCGAGTCACCTCTACGAAACGGCGCGCGCGTTCGGTTTCGGTAAGCCGACGGGCATCGACCTGATCGGCGAGGTGGGAGGGCACTTGCCGGACGATATCAGAGATGATAAGACGGGACTTTACGCCCTCGCAATCGGGCAACACTCTCTGATCGTCACCCCCCTACAGACCGCCGTGATGTTCGCGACCATGGCAAACGGAGGCAAGGTACTCAAACCGCAGATCGCCCTTTCCGATACACCCTCCGTGAAAACCGTCCTCCCCATGCCGGATGCCGTCTACGAAAAGCTCATGTACGGCATGCATCGCGTCATCTGGGGAGAAAAGGGTTCGGCCGGACCACATCGCATCCGTAGCCTCGCGGGTCATCCCGAAAGGATCACGGCGTATAAGAGGTTACGGGGACGGTTCGTCGGCAAAACATCCACGGCGGAACGTACCTACCGCCCGGCTACCGGCCACAGGGAAGAGAGGGTCGCATGCAAGGAGATATGGTTCGGAGGGATCGGCTTTAAAGGGGAAGGCCCCGTGGAATTCGACCCGAAAACGGCCGTTCCCGAAATCGTCGTCGTGGTCTACCTCCGCTTCGGTGACTACGGCAAGGAGGCGGCCCCTATCGCCGCCGAGATCATCCGACAATGGCACCGGATTACGCACCGACCGCCCTCCGGCAGTCACCACGCATCACCCTCTCCGGAGAGAGTCGCCGAGCGTATCCCACGGAACGTCCCTCCGGCGCACACCCGGCACCCGGACCTGCCCGGGTTCCGAAGGTAGGATCCCCGTCTTTGCTCGACGGGTAGACGGAAACCACGGCCACCGTGGCCACTCGCCGGGTCATTTCGAGATCTTCCGCATATTCGAGATCGCCCGTACGGACCACATCCCCTACCAAAAGGGTCGCACATCGACCCCGGAGATCTCCGGACCGGGGTCGTAACACTTCCACGACATTCGTGCAACCACCACATTGTCCGCCGAAAAGATTCAATAATCGTTGAAATAGCCGGCGCAACCCGTGGTAAACGTATCGGGAGAGATAAAACCGGCCCCCCGGATTTTACGTAAATAGAGGGCGTTGCCCCGTTCCCATGCAGGCATACCGTAGCTTAACGTCTCTTGGTCGGCTTCCCCCTTCACCTCCGAATGAATCCGGATCTCTCCTCGGGATACGGAGATCAACTCCATTGCGGTAAGTCCCCCCGAACGGGTAAACGTTGCGTTGCTTCTGTAGTAGAGAGGGGCGATCACTTCCGCACCTTGCACCCCCATGGGAATCACGGTTAAATGATGCGGGTAGTGCCTCACCTGTTCGACGGCCGTACATACCCGTTTCATCAAGCTCCCGGGGCGGGCACCGTCGGCATTGCAGAAAACGAAGAGAAGGTGTCGCACACCGGCTCTTTTCCTCTTCCCCTCCATCTCGATAAAGCATCGTACATACCGGACCGTAGCCGTCTCGGTCGGTTGACTTCCGAGTAAGATGGTGGATACCTTATCCGCAGGGCGAATCGACACGACATACTCTTTTTTTCTCCGCTCAATCTTGCCGTTGCCCCTCCTCACACATCCGGTAATCAGACGCTTTTCCGTTTGATCGTGAAGGGCGATACGCAAGACCATATCCGGAAAAGGGGCTGCCGAGTACCTTCGGTATTGCTCAAACTCCTTGCGCAGAGGGAAATCTTCGTAACGCACCCCCGACGCCCTCATTCCGCAATTGCTCATCCAAAACCTATCCGCGTTCTTCCCGGAATCGGACAGAGGGGGAGTCGATACGAGACGCAAAAATTTCCGGTCCCTATCGGTCAATCGCTTGATCGGTTTAAAAAAATGGACCGTAAAGTCGGTGGGTAGTTCCGTGATCACCTTCTCCACCGTCAACCTCTTTCGCCTTGTCCTGGAGACCGTTTCGACCGCCCTGATAATAGCCGAAGTACCGAGAGGTTGCATGTCGATTACGGTGTCAATGTTGTGAGAAGTGATGGTAACGAGTGCCTTACTGAAAATCACCGGCCGGAAAAGCAGATCCAACGTGGGAATACCCCCGGATAGCAAACGCAACGTTCGCAGTCGCCCCCCCCTTTGCGATGCATTCCACATACGGGCAAAGAGACGACCGACATACTTGCCGAGCCAATCGGTCAAAATATCGGCCTCGATTAACGTGCAATCCGGATGCGTGGCACGGATTTTCATCGCAAACGCCCTTGCCGCTCGGAGATGCCCCCCCCCTCCCGAGGAGGTGATGAGGAGAAACCTCCTCCTTTCTCCGGAAACCGTCATGAAATCCCTTGCCTCGTTGCATTTCCCACAATACCTTATATATGCAGTTACGGATTAATTATAAATACATTTAATTATTCTTTCATAGACAAGAGGAACTCGGCATTGGTATTCGTTTTCTTTACCCTCTGCATCAACATATTCATCGCATCGAGAGGGGTTAAATCGGCCAGAGCTTGGCGAAGCAGATAGACTTTCTCCAACTCCTCGGGATGGTACAGGAGCTCCTCTTTTCGGGTACCGCTCTTGATGACGTCGATCGCGGGAAAAACACGCCTCTCCGCCAAGCGACGATCGAGAACGAGTTCCATATTACCCGTCCCCTTAAATTCCTCATAGATCACCTCATCCATACGAGATCCCGTATCGATGAGTGCCGTCGCAACAATGGTTAAAGAGCCTCCGTTTTCGATGTTACGTGCACTACCGAAAAAGCGCTTCGGCTTGTGCAGGGAGTGTGCGTCGACACCTCCCGTCAAGATCTTTCCCGAATGGGGTTGCACCGTGTTGTATGCGCGAGCCAGTCGGGTGATGGAATCGAGCAAAATCACCACATCTTTCCCGTATTCGACAAGGCAACGCGCTTTTTCCATCACCATTTCCGCCACCTGAAGATGTCTTTCGGGGGGTTCGTCAAATGTCGAAGAGACAACCTCCCCCTTCACCATTCTCTTCATGTCGGTGACCTCTTCCGGACGTTCGTCGATCCCCAACACGATCAGGATCACCTCGGGATGGTTGATGGCAATCGAATTGGCAATCCCCTGCATGAGAATCGTCTTCCCGGATTTCGGCGGCGCAACAATCAAGGCCCTCTGCCCCTTCCCTATCGGCGTTGTCAGATCCAAAATACGCATGGCCAACCTATCCTTCATCGTCTCCATCACGAGGCGTTCGGTGGGAAAGAGGGGAGTAAGGTTACCGAAAAAGATCCTCTCTTTGGCCTTGTCCGGCGTGGTATTGTTGATCCTGTCCACTTTGAGCAGGGCAAAATACTTCTCCCTTTCCTTAGGGGAGCGGATCGGTCCGTACACCGTATCCCCTTTCTTCAGATCGAAACGACGAATCTGAATGGGGGAAACGTAGATATCTTCGGCAGAGGGAAGGTAGTTGTAGTCGGGAGAACGGAGAAAGCCGAATCCGTCCGGAAGCACCTCCAACACACCCTCTCCGACGAGAGTTTCATCCGGACGTGATGATTTGGCCTTCACCACTTCGAAGACGACTTGGGACTTCGTAAGCGATCCCGATATTTCCAGCCCGTTTGCCTTGGCATACCGGGTCAGCTCGGCAATATTCATCCTCTGCAGGTCGGATATCTTGGTGATCGTCTGTTCCCTCGGTTCTCCTCGGTGTTCTCTTCGTGATTCCCCGAACGGCGCTCCCCTTCTCTGCGACCTCCCCCCGGAAGGGGCGGGACGAAACCGTTCTTCCCCCTTTTCTTCCGGAGGGGAGACAACCTTCTCCTTCTCCTGACTCTTCTCTCCTGCTTTCATAACGCTTTCCTCAAAGTGAGGTGTCGATACACGCTCTCACTTTCCTCTCTAAATGGTTTATGTCTACGATAATCACACCGGCACACCGTGCCTTTTTCAATCTGCCCGATGCCTCTTCACAAGTCGATCACGAAGACAGCCTCCGGTAGTCGCTACATCCGAGTCTCTTTCTTCGATTCGTGCGAGCAGAAGCGGGCGGAGTGTCTCCGTCGGTCCCCACAAGCTTTCGGGCACCCCGAAACTCCGGCCACGGCGACCCTACTCCGACCAATTTCCCATACCCTCTTTCAAGAAGCGACAGACGGCGACCCTGCCCGTGGCAACATTCCCGTCACGGCTATCCCCCCACTCTAACATTCCGCCCAATTTTTTCCAATTTTACTGTTCACCTTGAGGGGAACGGAAAGGGAAACGACCGAACTCATCGTCTCGGAGATCACCCCCCTAATGTCCTCCATCTCGGCGTCGGTCAGAGATCCCGGCAGTTCGAAGATCAACTCATCGTGCACCTGCAGGATGAGGGTGGCGGGGCGATCTCGCATCAAAGTATCTATCCGAATCATGGCGACTTTAATGATATCGGCCTGGCTACCCTGTAGCGGCGTATTGACCGCAAGTCGTTCCGCACCCGAACGGACGGCACTGTTTGCGCTGTGTATACCGGGGATGGGTCGTCTTCTCCCCAACAGGGTCGTCGCCTCCCCCCTTTCTCGCACCCTCTCCCTGCACTTTTCCAAAAAAGCGTAGACGCCGGGATACTGTTTGAAGTAGTGGGTAATGAAGGTGGCGGCCTCTTCCCGGGAGATACCCAACTCGCCCGCAAGGCCCGTAGCCTGCTGTCCGTAAATGATGCCGAAATTGACACTCTTTGCCTGAAATCTCTGCACAGCGGTAACCTGCGATCGGGGAAGGCCGAAAATGGCGGCAGCCGTCGTCACATGTACGTCTTCATCGTTCCTGAACGCCGCGACCAATCCGGTATCCCGACTCATATGGGCCAAAAGGCGCAGTTCGATCTGTGAATAGTCGGCGGAAAGATACGAACCCTCTTCGGGGTCGGGGCGGAAGGCCTCCCGGATCTTCTTGCCTAGTTGAGAACGGGTAGGGATATTCTGTAGATTGGGATCTCGACAGGAGAGACGCCCCGTTGCCGTAACGGTCTGCATGAAAGTAGGATGGATACGCCCTGTTTTAGGATCGATCTCCGAAGGCAAAGAGTCGACATAGGTCGAACGCAGTTTGTCGAGTTTGCGAAATTCCAGAATCTTCCCCACAATGGGGTGTTTGTGCCTGATCGCTTCCAAAACGTCGGCCCCCGTACTCGCCTTCCTTTTACCCGTGTCGATAGCCATCTTCGTGAAGAGTACCTCCCGTAGTTGCTTCGTAGATCTGATATTGAAGGACTCTTGAGCAAGCTCCCGGATTTCCCGCTCAACCCGGGAGATGCGTTCGTAAAGAGAGCAGGACATTCGATGCAATTTCCCCTTGTCGACGTAGACTCCCTGCCTTTCCATGGCAAGTAAAACGGGAATGAGCGGTTGTTCGACGTCGTACAGGAGGGACTCGAGCTTGGCCACGGCAATCTCTTCACGAAGTCGCACGTAGAGACGGAAGGTGTAATCGGCATCCTCACAGCAGTAGGCACCCACTTCGGCCACCGGTACTTCACGTAACGGTTTCCTGTTTTTCCCGGTTCCTATCAGCTCCCCTATCGAAGTTTTCACCTTATCGAACTTCGCAAGGACCAAAAAATCCAATCCGTGCCGGTTCGCTCCCGGTTGCAAGAGGTAAGAGGCAAGCATCGTATCGAAAGCAATGCGCGGTAGAGGGATATCGTGGTTGCACAGTACGTGACAGTCGTACTTGAGGTTATGTCCGATCCACTCTATGTTATCGTCCGCAAAGAGGGCGCGCACATGTTCCATCACAACCTCCCTTTCCAACGCCCCGTACACCGGCACATAATAGGCCTTCCCCTCCTCTTTGCAAAAGCCGATGCCGATGAGCCGTGCTTCCATGAGCCTGAGAGAGGTGGTCTCCGTATCAAAGACGACCCGTTTTGCGCCGGAAAGCTCCTCAACGAGCGCCTTGAGTGCCGACAAGCTCTCTACGATCCGGTAGTCGGTTGTGACCTCGGATCCGGCGCGACCGGATTCCTTGAGTAGCGAGGCAAAGTCCATCTCCTTGTAGAGGGAGACGAGTTGCTGTTCGTCCGGCGTTTTCAGTGCATACCACCCCTCCTCTTCCGGACAGGGAAGATCCGGAATAAGGGTTGCAAGGCGACGGCTAAGGAGAGCACTTTCTCGATGTCTCTTGATCTTTTCGGCTTGAGATGCGGTCGTAAGTCCTTCCGGATCCGCCAATATTCGGTCAAGCGTTCCGTGTTTTCGTAACAAAGAGGCGGCCGTTTTCGCCCCGAAACCCGGAATACCGGGGATGTTATCGGAGCGATCTCCCATAAGGGCCAGATAATCGACGATTTGCTCCGGCTCGACGCCGTAAAGGCGCTCTACTTCCCCCCTATCCACGATACGATTTTCCTTATGGACATGGATCATGAGGGTAGTATCCGAAACCAATTGGGCCAAATCCTTATCCTCCGAACAGATAAACACTTTTCCACCCTGTTTTTCCGCCCACTTTGCAATCACTCCGATCACATCATCGGCCTCCGTTCCGGGTTCCGCAAGATAGGGGATGCCGGAGTACTCGCAAAACTTCAGGGCAAGGAGGAACTGATCGAAAAGATCTTCCGGCATCCGGGCTCGATTTTCCTTGTACCGTTCGTAGATGGCCGTTCTCGACCGCCTATTATCCCTCCCGTCGAAGACGGCGACCAGATGGGTCGGATGAAAATCCTTGATCACTTTCCTTACCGAGCGGATAAAACCGAACAACGCCCCCGTAGCCCTCCCTTCCCTATTCGTCATGTTCCGTATGGCATGATAGGCCCGAAAAAGAAAGGAAACGGCATCGAGAATGTAGAGGTTCTCCATGCGCTCGTTCGTCTACGGTGAGTAGAGATAGAGGGGACCCGGGAGAAGATCGGTCCCTTCCGGAGAGAGTCCCGCTATCTCATGCCGGATGCGCCCCGAAAGCAGAGAAGAAGCTCCCTCGACCAAGTCGGCCAAAAAAGGGCGCACGTTTTGCAACTCGACGACCTGATACTTGCCCTCGATCTCCGCAACCTTGGCCAAATCGGTAAGAGCGGAACCGTAAGAGGCATCCGATGCATCGACATAACCGAACCGTTGCGCCGTAACCGCATCGAATACTTTGGCACCGTAAGTATCGACGAGGGCCGCCTTATCGATGTGGGGGCGATTTGCGGCGACAATATTGACAAACATTTCGTAATCATAGGCTAAAACCGCCCGGATATCGTCGGTTTCATCCGACGTCCAAGGACGAAAGGGGTTCAACGTATCCTTATGCATCCCCTCCGTCAAAGTAGTTTGCTCAATACCGACGACCTTCATGAGCTTGGAAACATTAAAGCACGGCCCCATCCTTACACCGACCGAACCCGTAACGGCTATGGGGGAGGAGACGATTCTGTCCGCACTACACGCCACGTACATACCCCCGGAGGCACACAATCTGCTGACGTAGGCATGGACGGGTATGCCGTACTTCTCCTTGTACCTCTTGAGGGAGGTATAGATACCGAAGCTATCCGCAACCGTCCCCCCGGGGCTGTCGATGTGGAGTAGAATCCCCTTGACACGCTCCCCTTTCAGTATTCCCTTCCGAGAATCGGAGAGTTGTGCATCTACGAGCCGACTGTTGAAACTTTTGGAGCCTATGGGTCCGTGAATGTTGATACGTAGTAGAACGGGGGCCGAGGAGGGGAGAGCAGCTTTATCCCCCTCGGCATCGGCTGCGATGACGAGCTTCGTATGATCCGCATCGCGACCTCCGGCGATCGGAAGGAAGCTTCCGAGGACGACGGCACCGACAACGAGTACGATCATCACACCGAGAATGACGGCAACCGTTTTGCAAAGGGTACGAAACGCGGACACGAAGATCGATTCTCTCTCTCGCTTCATCGGGGGGGCGACCTCGGGTTGGAGTACTACCGAGGGCGATCTTATATAGGGGACCGTTTATCGATCAAGGAAAACGTAAAGGGGGCGGCACGCTCCGATCGACCTCTACCGATCGTCCGAAAAGGAACATTTCGCCGTTTACCGTTTATTTAAGGAGGTGGTAGAACCCCTCCACCTTCGCAATACGACCGGGGTAGTCGGCACGTCGGTATGAGTTCGTTAGACGAATCACCTCTTTCCATATCCCGCCGTACGGGCCGAGGGTTGCATCCGGTAGCGGCGCTCAGTCCGCCCCTCCCGTTCGTTCATTACGGGCACAAAGGGGAAACACCCCCCCGACACCGAAGGGAATGAGGGATCGGATTGCGTACCTCGGAACAGGTCATGCGCAGGCGTTGCGTGGGCACGGCCACACAAGAGCACCTTTCGAACCCGTTTCGAAGGTCGGTTACGGGACACACAGACTTTGACAAGGATGCTTCTCTTAAGGTAAGCTTCGCGCATGGCGCCTCGGATCCGTCCCCTCATCCTTTTCGTGTGGTTCATCCCTCTGTGGCTCACCGCGGGATGTGCGAAGGGACGGTCCGTGGCGAATGATCCTCCTGCCAAACCTTCGATCGTAGTCAGCGTCCCTCCCTACCTCTCCGTCGTGAAGGCGATCGCGGGGGGAACGGTCGACGTCCGTACCGCCACTCCGCCGGGGTTCGACCCGCACTCGGAAGAGATCACCCCGAACCGGACGGCTCTGTTGCATACCTGTCGACTATGGATCGGGATCGGCGAGCCGTACGAGGCACGCATCCTCGCTTCCCTCAAAGGGGCAACCCCCCCCTTCGGCATACTCCGGCTCAATCAAACCGTCTCCCTCCTTCCCTACCCCGCAGAGGTCGATCCCGACGATCGGTCGCGAGAGTCGGTCCCGCCACTCGACCTACACTTTTGGATGAGTCCCGAATTGCTGATCCGTCATGCAAAAGAGATTGCAAAAGCCCTCATCACCCTCTTTGCGGAACATGCCGAAACGTACCGACGGAACCTCACCTTTTATCTCTCGCAAATAGAAGCGCTCGATGCCGTTTGTCGGGCAAAGCTCATGAATCACAAAGGGGCGAATGTCATCGTATCTCACCCCTTCCTGGGCTATTTTTGTCGTGAATACGAACTCAAACAACTTGCCGTGGAGGGAGAGGGAAAGGAGGTGAGGATACGAGGACTTATCGATCTGCTTACCCGGGCGGATGAAACCGGCGTTGCCTGTGTCCTGATCACTCCGGGACATAACGATAGGGGGGCTCGAAGGATTGCAAAGATGTTACACCGCCACCCCGTCCTCATCGATCCCCTCGCGGAAGATCCCTTACATACGATCCGGCAAGTTACCGATGCCGTCACACATGCAAAATAAAGGATCCGTCGTCCTCACCTTCCGGGATGTGACATTCGGGTATGGTCCCCTTCCCGTGATCAAGGAGGTGAATTTTACCGTGCGTGAGGGCGAACGTATCGGTATCATCGGCCCGAACGGAGGAGGGAAAACGACCGCTTTGAAACTTATACTCCGCCTCATCAAGCCCGATCGGGGGGTGATTCGAACCGTAGGATCGATCGGGTACGTGCCGCAACAACCGGAACACGACAGCAAGTTTCCCATTACGGTCCGGGAAATGGTACTGACCGGAGCGATGCGGACAATGAATCTGTGGGGAGTATACCCCCGAGCGATTCGGAGACGAGCGGACGAACTCCTTGCTCTCTTCTCCCTATCCCCTTTCCGGGATAGATCGTTCGGAACCCTATCGGGGGGACAGGTGCAAAAAGCTCTGATCGTGCGCGCCCTGATTGCCGATCCCTCGATCCTCCTCCTCGATGAGCCGACCGCCAATATCGACCGGGAAACGGAGGCCGACATTTTCTCTTTTTTGGAAACGCTGAAGGGGAACCGGACAGTCCTCATCGTAACGCACAATTTCGATGCGATCATTCGCTACGGAGAGCGCATACTCTGTTTCCGACAAACCGTCTCTTCGATGCGCCCCCGGGACATATGCAAACATTTCTCCCTCGGCATCTACCACCCCGTCTCGGATGCAACCGAAGAAGGAGATTCCCCGGAATGAAGGCGGCGTGGTTGCTCGGTATCCCCTTTTTCGATGCGATTCTTGCCAATCCCTTCTTCCGGTCGGCACTCCTTGCCGGATTAAGTGCTTCCATTGCGGGAGGTATTGTCGGAAGCTATGTCGTCTGCAAACGAATCGTCTTCATAGCCGGGAGTATCGCCCACTCGATTTTAGGGGGCATGGGGGTCGCCCTTTATATAAGCAGAGTCTACTCCATCCGGTGGTTAAAGCCGATTCACGGCGCTTTTGTCGCCGCCCTTTTGTCTGCTGTTCTCATCGGCCGGATACGACTGCATCATAGAGAACGGGAAGACACGGTTATTGCCGCACTGTGGGCATTCGGTATGTCGGTAGGTGTGATTTTCACCGCTATGACGCCGGGACATGTGGCCGAGATCAACCACTTCCTTTTCGGCAATATTTTATGGGCGAGCAGGAGCGATATCTCCCTCATCGCGGGACTCGACCTCCTCGTTCTGCTCACCGCTTTTTTCTGCCATCGTCGCTTTCTTGCTCTCTGTTTCGATGAGACCGAAGCACGCCTTCAAAGGCAACCCGTCACGACCCTCTACTGCCTCCTCTTGATGTTGATCGCCGTAACCGTCGTGATTTTCGTACATGTCGCGGGTGTCATTCTCGTGATCGCCATCCTCTCCCTTCCCGCTGCCGTGGCCAACACCCTCACGCATCGCCTGTCCGCAATGATGGCGATAGCCGTCATACTCAGCGCCGGAGCCGTCTGCATAGGACTCACCCTCTCCTTTTTCCTCAACGGTCCCCCGGGAGCAACCATTGCCCTCGTGATTACGGTAACCTACCTCCTCAATTTATGGAGGTCGAGGTCGGGTACGTACATCTCCGCCATAGCCGGGTAGGTCATGGTAACCCGAACCCGTCTCTCCCCGGGCACTCTCCGTGGCGTATGCGAATCTACGGGTGAGGCACCGGTACTCCGACCTCCTCACCGGAGGGGGAGGGTACTTTCGCATCGAACTACGGGAAAGGTCCGTCTATCCGGACAAGGCTCCGGTGTTGTCAATACGTCAAGGGAACTCTCGTCAATCTTCTTCAAGTCGGGCCGGAGAACAGGCCTTTGCGGAATGGTGATACGCACAACGATTGCGGAAAAGCAACCTCCGCATTACTCCCATATCTTTCCCGCCAGCGCATGTTCCGTGGCGAATGCAAGTCGATCGGCGCAGTACCGGTATCCCCCCTCATGTTTCCCATAATCCGGAAGATCGATCTGTTGAGCACAGACGTGAAAAAAGGGCAGCCCCTTCGTTGCGTCGACGATCTCTACGTACACCGGCGAGTCACACGGAGGTAGTGTGCGTAGTCCCGTAACACACTGCAGGAAATCACCCAACGTATTGTCATCGCTCTCCCTCACCCATCGCGTAAGGTATCCGTACACTTCCAACGTAGGATCATCGGTGCGCAGTACCTCCAGGACCCGCCCCGGAGACAGGGTACCCTCGATCGTAGATTGCAACTCTCCCCTCTCGACCTGCTCCAAGAGATCACGCCGGCTTTCCTCTCCCACATAATCATACATCCCTTCGGCGATGAGCCGGACGATATGATCCGGATAATCCGGAAGTTCGCCGGACGACGCGACCTCCGACTCATCCCTCTTCCGGCGCCCGGCCGGAGGGGGAGAGCCTTCGGAAGATAGGTCGATATCATGCACCCTTTCGGCGACGGACCGGACGATATGATCCGGACAATCGGGAAGTTCGTCGCACGACGCGGCCTCCGACTCATCCGCCTTCCGGCGCTTGGTCGGGGGGGGAGAGTCTTCGGAAGATAGGTCGATGAGGGCACGGCCGATCTTCCGGAAAAAGGAGGGGCCGAACCGGTTACCCGTCACAACCCCCGACTCATTGAGAAAGGCCGCCCCGAAGAGCCTGCCGATCGACAGACAACTTTCCCGGGTAAGGGCACTCTTCGGACCGCCACCTTGCTCGGGAAACATGGCAAGGAAGAGGCGTGTGATCAGATCCCGTATCACTCCCCCCCCGTCCGTGGAACGAGAACCTTTATAGCGGATTGCGGGGAGGCTCGGTCGATCCGGGCAGAGAGGCAATCGCGACAGTACCTCAAAGGGGTTTCCGTCGATATCATCGGGATCTACCTCAAGTTGTACTCCGGGCTGCAGAATAAACGGATTATCGGAGCATTGCACCCGTGCGACACACGGCATCGGTAGGGAGAGCACTACCCGAGGGTAGTCTTTGAGCCGATTATAGCTCACGTCCAACTCCTCCAAAAGAGATAAATTTGCCATTTCGTCGGGTAATGTACTCAACCGGTTATCGTATACATGCAATTTCAGAAGAGAACCCAAATTACCTATCGACCCGGGTAACCTGCGTAACCGATTGTTGCCTACACACAAATCTACCAGCTTTTCCAAATCACCCAGTCGTTCGGACAATTCCGCGAGTTGGTTACAACTCACATCCAAATGGCGCAACTGTTTTGATTCCCACAATTCCTCGGACAATTTCGTGATTCGGTTACGACTTGCGTCCAAACTTTCCAAACGAGGCATTGTCACTTTACCGGGGAACACTCTCAAACGATTATCGTGTATCCGCAACTCTCGAAGAAAACTCCGGCTTCCTACCGACCCGGACCACCTGCACAATCCATTATTGTTTACCTTCAATGTCCGCAGTGTCTCTACATTCCACAACTCCTCAGGTAACCCTACGAGTTGGTTGTGACTTACATCCAAACAAAACAACTTTTTCGCATTCCCTATTTGCGGAGACAACCTACACAATCCATTATTGTTTACCTTCAATGTCCGCAGTGTCTCTACATTCCACAACTCCTCGGGTAACTCTACGAGTTGGTTGTGACTTACATTCAAACAAAACAACTTTTTCGAGTTCCCTACTCGCGGAGACAACCTACATAATTCATTGTTATCTACCCTCAATTCCCACAGTTTTTCCGTATCCCACAGTTCCTCGGGCAACTCTACGAGCCCGTTATGCTTTGCGTCCAAACAATACAGTTCTTTCAGATACCCTACTTCCGGGGGCAATCTGCCGATCTTGTTATAGCCTACATCCAAATGCGTCAGCCGTTCCAAATTTCCTATTCCCGGGGATAACTCTACGAATTCGTTTTGACTTATGTCCAACCACTTCAGCTGTTTCAAGCCCCATACTTCCACGGGCAAGCTGCTTAACCGGTTGCCGGACAGCTGCATACGTCTCAGATTACTCAGGTCTCCCAACGTCGAGGGTAACCGTACCGAAATCTGCGAATGACCCGACAGCACGAACACCTCGAGAAGGGTGAGTTTCCCTACAAGCGGACAGAGATCGTACGCATCCTTGACAAACAAGCAGGTGTCTCCACGCGCGCAAGCAATCAGCAAAATCGCTACCTGCCTTCTTGCGGATCGCGCTCGCTCCGTATCGGGAGACTCGAGACTCGACCCCTGAACCCGCAGGAAAGCCTCCACCGTCCGTAGGTCCTCGGGCGTCATGCTACACCCCTTCCCCACTACGGTTCGATCTCGGAAACCGGCGAGCACTTCGTGGTAGTCCCGGACCTCTCCGCATCTATGAAGCAAGACATCTGCCTGCTCTTCGAATGTTTGCTCACGAAGGGCGACCTCGAGACTCTCCGATGCCACACCTCCCTCCGCAACTGCCTGCGTCACGCTCATTCCACACCTTCGGCGCATTTCCCCTGCCCGGACATCATACCGGCCTCGGTACCATTCACGCAACCCTTCTCCACCTATTCCGCGGAACTCTGCAAGCAGAGAGGTAAAACAATATTTAAGATGATTACAGGTGTTGTAAGTAGTTCCTGTTTTGCCTTTCTATTGTATTTAGTGTTGGTTGTTAGTTGTTTGAAGATGAAACGGATTCTTCTTCCCTACCGAGGGGACGGGGAGCTTGCACCGTCGCATAGCTCCATACGCCGTACTTCGCTCCGCCTCTACCGGCCCCGTCATGTTCCGCAGGGAGTACATCAGCGCACACGCCGAGGGATGGGTCACCCCCGGCACGGACATGGCCCCATTTCCCCGAGAGCCGACACATGTCACCCCCGGCTTGGTCATTGCGGGTTCGGGGAACGGCTTCGGAACCCGGGGCGGGACCCGGCTTCGAAAACCGACCTCAACAACCAAAACAAGAGATACCCTCTTCCCCCGATCCGAACGAAATTCTCCCATACCGTAGAGGGATAGTATCGAACGAACCGAGAAGCAACCCCTTTATCGGTGTGAAGAAACTGCCGAGGAAATCGCTTTCACCACCATCATCACAACGGCCTCTTTTGTGTTCCGGAGGGCCTCCCTTATACGAGACGGGGTCGCTTGATCGCCGTTCCCTACCCCGAGGATCCGTCGTTCCCATTCACTGAACGCTCCCGCCAATCTGAGAAATTTCATGTCCTCACCCGGATAGAACTCCCCTTCGCCCTCGCTTTCAATGGATTCTCGACGGGCTTCTTCAGGGAAAACGGCCTTCCCCACGTGCCGGGAAGAAAGAAGACCGGGTCTCTCGCAGAGAATTTCCTCGACTGCCAAAGCCGCATCCCTCTCCCTTTCCCCTTCCGAAAGTTCGGAAAACCTCTCTTCCGGAGGTAGAAGTTGCACACCCTCCTCTTCACGCCCGGCTACGACACGGGGCGGAGACACTGCCACGGAAACCGCTTTCAACGCCACCGTCGTCACAACACGGCCCCTTTTGTGTTCTTGAGGGCCCCCTTCGTACGAGAGGGGGTCGCTTGACCGCCGCTCCCTGCGCCCGGGGTCCGTCGTTCCCATTCACCGCACTCTTCCGCCACTCTGAGAAATTTCCTCTCCTCATCCGGATAGAGCCCCCCTTCGCCCTCGCTTTCAATGGATTCTCGACGGGCTTCTTCAGGGAAAACGGCCCTCTCCACGCGCCGGGTAGAAAGAAGACCGGGTCTCTCGTAGAGAACTTGCTCGACTGCCAAAGCCACATTCCTCTCCTTTTCCGAAAATCCGGGGAACCTCTCTTCCGGAGGTAGAAGCTTGACACCGCCCTCTTCACGCTCAGCTACGACACGGGGACGAAAAAACGACTTGAAATCACAGCAACAACAGGACACGCCCCTCACCTCCTGTCGGGTCAACCATCGAAACAGGGTCCACACCCTCTTCGGGATATATCTCCCTGCCACAAACATGTCGTACACCCCGATCGATTTCCTCGACTTGTTCCCTCTCTGCCTCCTCTTGCGATGCTTTCGCCCGTTCGTAGAGCGCTCGTTGCGTCTCTTCCGCCATGTCGAGAATCTCCGCTTCCCCGGCAGATACACCGGGGAAAGACGCCACTCTTCTCACTTGCATGCCCCACGCCTCCGCCATAAGAGATTGTAGAGTCGCACCTTAGGAAGAGTGCCTGCCGGTCCTTCCGGTTGCACCGTGACGGGGGGCGGGGATTCTTCTACGACACCGGCGCGGATGACCGGCTCTCGGCGGGATGGGCAACAGCAAATACAAGACATCTTCTCCTCCTACGGATAAAAGTGAACCCCCGGTCGGGAGAGGTTAGCACATGCGACCTTTGATGGCAACGGGCGATGCCGAAAACAACGGAACCGCACAGGTAAAGTTTGACCCCCCCCCACCTATCCTCAGACGCTCGTCCGGGTACCATGCTGTCCGTGACGCGATGTTCGCATCCTTGCAAGAACGACCGAAAACACTTGGGAGGATTACGGAAACGTCCGTCCGGATGAGTGACGGCTACCCGGTCGGACCGGTTTTTGCCGAGGATCCGGTTCTTCGGTACCAAATACATATCTTACAAAAAGGGCCCCCTGTTTCGGAGCGCGTAGGATCAAGTATTTCTTCGAGCCGGAGGCATCGATAGGGACTATTCAATGCATCCTTCAACAAAACGGACCGACAAGGCGCTATGAGAACAATCAGTTTAACAAGGCGATACACCCTCTAAATGCCGACCATATTTACATTCCTCCCGGTTGTTGCAATGCAAATACTGATGTCGAAAAAATTCATGCGACCATAGATAAATTCTGCAACATAACACCCTTTCAATCAAGAGGGGACCTCTTTAGGAAAGCAGGGGGTTATCGGCTATTCCATAACTTGCAAAGATCCGATTTTTCCAAGAAAAGCAGAACCCCTTGGTTGATTGCCCAAGCAGGATCACCCCGATCAAGATTCGGCCACTACCGCACAATTCATGGAGGTGCCGGACTTGGATCATCTCTCAAGGATTAGACCGGAAAATTCGCAACGGCAGGGGGGGCCTGCCTTTCTCGGGATCGCCGAAAACGACCTTTGCCTGCTTCAGTGTGTCGGAAACGGGGCAGAGATCAACTGATGTCATGATTACTCCTCCTAAACCGGTGATTCATCTACGGGCTGTCTCTTCACTCGGCTCGGCAAACCACCCGCTAAAACCAAACCACCCCCTCTCGGCAGGCTCAGGCTCGGATGAAGGAGATTCGGACTTCGGTTGTTCGGTGACAACTTCTTCAAGATCGGCCTTTGTCTTTTCTCTCGACCGTTTGACCCGACAACGTTCTATGCATCCGCAGTTTTTTGTAAGGCTTTCCTTAGAGTATTCACGACTCCCTCTAGTAGCGCAAAACGAACAGAAGCAAGCTCCCAAAATTACCCCCACACCCAATGAAAAAGGGAGAGAAACTCCCAACGCCAATCCCGTAGCTCCGCCATAAATCGCTCCGAAAGTTCCTGCCGTGGCTATACCCACAGGTGCCAAGACACAGGCACCGGCGACAAAGCCCAAACTGATATTATCGACCCTCCTGTCAAGCGCCGAGGGAGATGCGCATTTTCCCCTGTCGAGAACTTCCCGGGACCATTTTTCGGCCTTGCGAGCCACTTCAGTCTCCTTCTTGGGAAACCGCACGGGGGCATCGACAT
>JAPOVA010000013.1:0-26182 GCA_026708385.1 Simkaniaceae bacterium
ATCGTAAGACTACTCCCCGTTCGCAAAGAGCAACAGTGCACGCTCCGGAAGAAGTTGTTACCGACCAACCGAAAGCCGAATCTCCTTCACCCGAGCCTGAATCTGCAAAAGGCGGATGGTTGAATCTTGGCTCATGGTTTGTCAAGCCGAGTGAAGATACCGAATTCGTAGATGAATCATCAGTTTAAATGCAAAACAAAAGAAAGGAGGGAAGATCATGACATCAGCTGCAGAAGAACTCGCAAGTTATCCGAGACAATATTGTTCGGCACTTAGCAGACTACAGCCCGTAAGGCGCAATGAGGTGATTCGCAAGGTGATCCTCGCACAGAGGACGGTGTGGGCTAGCGTACTGACCCTGACTCCCTTAGCAGGAGGAATTTGTGCTTTGGGCCGCCTTCTCTTCAGGTCTTCTCGCTTCCCCTCGGTCAAGACGGGCATCCTGATAGGGTTCTTCCTCGCACTGATCACGGGAATGTTGAAGTCTCAGTCGGACTTGGCCGTAGCCGCGAGAGAGGCTGAGAACAGGTTCAGACACTTCTACAACCGGAGACTCGACACGAATCCTCCCGTCACACCCTGTCCGGAAACCGAGACACCCTCAATGCGGGATAGGTTTTTGAACCTCACCAACCGGCTTTAGATAGAAAGGAGCAGCGACCGGTAGGTACCCCATATGGGTTTCGTTTCCCCCACTACGAGCTCGTCGGGGTCTTTCACGGCGAACTTGAGAGCGGGGTAATCATACCGCTTTCCGGGGTGAGCTCTTCCGGATCCCGAAACGGGGGGTATCACATTCTTTTTGGCAGAGGGAGAGTATCCTCTCCTTGTACCTTACTTTCCTCTCTGCCGGCTTTTTCTCCTCCTCCCTAAAGGAGTCGTATCTATCAAGTTCCTCATTGAGCTCTTCTTCATCGACAAGGGGTGGGAAGGGATGATTTCTCCGGTAAACATCGCCTCGTTTTAGAGCAAGCCCCCTGAGCGACTCTGATATGCCGTACCTCCCAATTTTAGATAGTGTAGTGTGGGCTTTTTCTTAGCTCTCATTAATCCCATATTAGCAAAAAATTACTTTAGCTTGCCAATAATTATGATCCGATGTAAAACAAATCGGAAAGCAAAGAGAAGGAGGAGTAATCATGACTTCAGTTGATCCTAATACTAGTTCAGTTGATCCTATCGGTCGCTATATTAGTTCGGATTCCGAAACCCTTGAAAAGGCACGAGACCTTATTAACCATCCTGACAAAAACACAATGCAAAAGAAGTTGAGCTATAAGGAGACCGTTTACAAGGTAGTTTTGGCACAGAAAAAGATATTGAACAACGCGTTGTTCTTTTCATCCCTATTCGGAGGGTGTTGCGCTTTGGCCGGTGCCCTCTTGCCCACTTTTCCCTCTCCTTCCATAAAGGCCGGTCTCATTGCGGGAGTTGTCATAGGTGTTCCGGTAGGGGTGTTGAGGGCTAACATAGACTTGGCGATGGAGCTCAGGGAGACCGAGAACAGGGCGAGAGAACTCTCCAATCAACGACTTGCAATGGCCTCTTTGATAACGGAGCAGCATAGATGTTTGGGTGTCGGAATACCCCGCCCCCCTTCCCGATCCGAAACGGAGAATTTGAACGGCGATTGATACTTCATATGGGTTTCGTTTCCCCCACTACGAACTCGTCGAGGTCTTTCACGGCGACCCTGAGGGCGGAGTAGTCATACCGCTTTCGGGGTGAGCTCTTCCGGGTTCCGAAACGGGGGGTGTCACATTCTTTTTGGCAGAGGGAGAGTATCCTCTCCTTGTACCTTACTTTCCTCTCTGCCGGCTTTTTCTCCTCCTCCATAAAGGAATCGTATTTATCAAGCCCCTCATTGCGCTCTTCCTCGTCAATAGGTTACTCGACCAACGGGTTGCCATCCACTCTCAGAGACAAGAGTCGCGTTAACCTTAGCATCTCCTCAGGCACTTTTGTCAGCCGGTTGTTGCGCAAGTCTACGTCACTCAGTTTACATAGTCGCTCTATATTTACAAACAGCGCCTTTAACCGGTTATCTTTTAATCTCAGAACGGCTAACTTTCGCAAATCTTGCATTCCCTGAGGTAATTCCGTCAACAGGTTGCCGTCCATGTGCAACTCAAAGAGTTTTTTCGACTTTCCTATTGTCGAATGCAACACAATTATCTTATTATAAGACAAGTCCAATCGTTCCAGTTGGGGCAACCTCCCCAACCCTTCAGGCAGTGAACACAACAGGTTATGGGGTGCCTCTACACTACGCAGAGAGACGCAACGATCGATTCTCGCAGGCAACTCCTTTAAATTATTATCGCCCACATATAGATATTGCAGTTTGACCAAACTCGTTATCCCCGAAGGTAACTTCTGCAAACAATTGCGTGAAAGGCGTAGGGACTTGAGGCTCTTTGCTCCTTCCAATTCTTCGGGCAACTCCTCCAGATCATTACCGTCCAGGTACAAATGCGTCATTTTGGACAGTTGTCCTATTGTCGAAGGCATCCTCTTCAATTGGTTGTCGTTTAAACGTAAAGCTATCAGATCACGTAGGTTCCCCACCTCCCGAGGCACATCCTTCAAAGAACCGTGACTTGCATCCAGCCTCCATAAACCCGCTATATAGCCTATGAGAGGACAGAGCGCGTACGGTTTCCGGATGTGCAGATCCCCCTCCGCATGCACCCGTGCGTCCAGTATCTGCCACACCTGTTTGCAGGCCGATTCCGCTCTTTCTTCATCGCACCCTTCGGAACCTACACCTTGATCTTGCAGAAATGTTCTCGCTACCTGCCCTTCCCAACGCACCGTACCGAAAATACCTTTTGCTACCTCATCCACGAGGACGAAGATCGATAAGCCGTAGGCTACGATACTCTTATCACCTCTATCAGCCACATCCGCCAACCGAGCCTCGAACAACTCATTCGGCATTACGACCGGAGACGGCTCACCCGATCCGCCGGAAGCGCGCCGGAAACAACAACAACATGTCATAATATTTCTCCCTAAATATGTGGAAAACACGCAACGACCGTACCGGTTTAAGGCAATTTGCGCAACGATTAATGAAATGATCTGACTTCCCGTGTAAAAATTCCCGAAAAACCGTTTCTTTGCATACGTAAAATGACCGAATTCCCCCCGTCAGAAAGCGTAACAAAGGGGATATTCATCGAGACCCGTGCCCTTGTTACCCACGACCATATCCGAGTCCTGTTCATTCCCACGAGAAATGCAAAAAAAGAGAGACGGACAACTATGCAAAAACAGGAACACGGGGTCGCCTCCGACAGAGATTACCACCACCCCGTTCGCCGCCGTAACGAAACACGCCAAGACCCTAACGAGAACAACTACCCTCGAGTAGGTGTGGTCGAGATCCGTAGCCGACGGGAACCGCGACGCGAACCGGAATATGCAACGGACAACCACAGCGAGACCCCCCGTCACGGACACCCACCAAACGCTTCGTCACGGGCCGAGCACCACCGACTAAGGCTGATTGTCGGACACCCCCCGCAATCAGTTTCGGAATGAAGTTGACCGTAATCTTGCTAAATAACACCTGCCCGTTACGCAAATAACCCCGATCGCACAAAGGCCTACCAAAGCTCCCGCTCCCGCAGATACCCCGGTTACGGCAACAACCGTTGCCCCCATGTGTGTAGCCGGCTCCGCCGCACGGAATACCGCCCCCATCACGCAACCGACACCTACCAAGGTCTCACCAATCATAGTCCCTCCGAAAATGTCGTTCTTTTTGCGATCTTCCAATAGTCCTTGAGCCACATGGTTGACCGCAACGGCGGGAGCAATGACAGGTTGATGCGTGATGACGGGGGTAAGGTCGATGCTCTCCATCCGTATGGCAATGCTTTTAGGTGTTGTGCGTGTGACTCCTTCCTTTACCATAACTCTCTTCTCCCTACACCCACTGAGCGGGCCGGCGGACTAACGGAATTTCCCGCTTATTGCAATCCAAACCCCCCTTTGCTAATCTTTTTTTACATTTAAACCGGCGGGCTTGGTCTCTTCACTCGGCGGGGCAAACCAGCTACTCAGATCCAACCATCCTCCCTTGGCAGGCTCAGGTTCCGGTGAAGGGGGCGCAGGTTCGGGTGAGAAAGAGACAGGTTCAAATGTAACGGACTCGGATTCGGAAGCAGTAGGCTCGGATTCGGATTGCGGTTGCTCGGTGATCACTTCTTCCGGAGCGTACACTGTTGTTCGTTGCGGACGGGGGATGGTCTTGCGATGTTCCGCTGATTCATCTACGGACTTGGTCTCTTCACTCGGCGGGGCAGACCAGCTACTCAGATTCAACCATCCTCCCTTGGCAGGCTCAGGTTCCGGTGAAGGGGGCGCAGGTTCGGGTGAGAAAGAGACAGGTTCAAATGTAACGGACTCGGATTCGGAAGCAGTAGGCTCGGATTCGGATTGCGGTTGCTCGGTGATCACTTCTTCCGGAGCGTACACTGTTGTTCGTTGCGGACGGGGGATGGTCTTGCGATGTTCCGCTTCGGTACAGACAGCATATACAAGGCCCCCCACAGCGATTGTCGCAGGAGGAGGACAACTTAGACCAAACCCCACCCACATCCCACTCACACCCCCAAAGACTGCCCCTAAAGGCATTGCCACGGCAACGACGGAAGCTCCTACGATAGTACCGACACACACAGAGGACACGATCATACAATCATCCCTCCTCGAGGCCGGGAAACGACGAAAGGTGCAACACCCCGCTCTGTCGGTCTTACGAACCACTTCGGTTTCTTCCTCAGGAAACGACACGGGGGCATCCACATCGGACTCTTTCAGAACCGGATCCGAAGTAATGATAGTATCAAGTCGGGTTGTCATGGTTTGCCACTCCTCATTTTTTTGTGATTCTCCGGGCAACACCATATCACCCTTTCCTAAGGACCGCAACTTTTTTCAATCCGGTCCCCCCTTTGCCGGTCTCTTTTTACGCCTTGGAAGGAGCCGTGACACCCTACATCGGGAATGCCACGCATGCCTGTTTTAGGAAGATACCGGAGAGAGGATTGCACAACACACGTCCGGGGTTGTGAAACCACCGGGTCGGGGCGCTTACGACAGACGCAAAACAAGCAACGGAAACAAGACGTACTCCCCACCTCCGGTGCGGTCGTGGCATAGTTCGATCTCATCGTCAATGGCAAAAAACACCTTGTCACGGAACCGTGCAAGCAAAATCCGACCCCCCTAGTCCCCTCCCGGGTGTTCCTCCGGATACCGTACCATCCGCGACATGATGTTCGCATCTTCGGGGGGGGGGCGATTGAAAACACCCGGGAGAATGAACGGTCCCCTTACCGGTGCTCCCGCATCGTGTTGCGGTCACGCACATCGAGGAATATCTCAACCGGGTGGCGCAAAATAAAAGGAGATGCGCTATATTGTGGCGGTATGCCGGAACAACGAAAGATCTACGTCGATGCCTCCCTTCTCGGCGCCGACTTCGGATGTCTCGCCGACGAAGCAAAACGGATCGAGGATGCGGGAGCCGACGCCATTCACTTCGACATCATGGACGGACATTTCGTCCCGAACCTCTGCCTGTGCCCCAAGTCGCTGGCTGCCGTCAACAGGGCAACCGATCTCTTTTTGGATGTCCATATCATGGTCTATCAACCGTACGACTATGTCGAGCGACTCGTCGAAAACGGTGCCGACTCCATCACCTTTCACGTAGAGACTACGGAAGATGTCGAAGAGACGTTGGAGTACATCCGGAGGTGCAACGTCAAGGCGGGATTGGCGTTCTGCCCGGAGACGACCGAGTCGATCATTCCGAAATACCTCAACAAATGCGATAAAATCCTCCTGATGACCGTCCGACCCGGATTCGGCGGGCAATCCTTTCTCTCGGACGTACTGCAGAAGATCCGGTTTACACGCGACATCTGCACCAAACTCAACATCGGACAGGGAGGGGTGACGGCAGAGGGCACCCTTCCTCCCTTCGACATCCAGGTTGACGGGGGCATCGACGACAAGACGGCACCTTTATGTGTCGAAGCCGGAGCGAATCACCTCGTCTCCGGAAGTTACCTATTCGAAGGAGGCAAAAGAGGGGATAAGGGTGCAATGGCTCGACGCATTGCCCTTTTGAGAACCGGAAAAGGGGCCGGGTAAGAATGAAAAAAATCGTGGTTATGGGAGGAGGAACCGGTAACTTCACCGTACTGCGTGGCCTGAAAAACTACGATCTCGACCTTTCCGCCATCGTTTCGATGGCCGATGACGGTGGCAGTACGGGCATTTTGCGAGACGAGCTCGGCGTACTCCCTCCCGGGGATGTGCGTCAGTGTTTGGTCGCCCTATCCAATTCTTCCATATTGATGCGCAATCTTATGAATTACCGGTTCGAAAACGGGGGGTTGGGAGGACATAGTGTGGGTAACCTTCTCCTCTCTTCCCTTGAGAAGGTAACGGGCAGTTTTGAAAAAGCGATCGAGGAGGTGGGGCGCATTCTCTATATCAAGGGCAAAGTGATCCCCGTTACGACCCACGAAGTGCGTCTGAAAATGGTACTCAAAGATCGGAGAATTTTGGAAGGGGAGGGGGAAATCTATCTATCCGAAGAGATCGACCGGGGATACGAGAGTATCTATCTCGAACCCTTCCCGAAGGCCAACCCCCGCGCGCTTGAAGAGATCGAGAGGGCCGACCTTATCGTCATGGGGCCGGGGGGGTTGCACACCTCCATCATCCCGAATCTCCTTGTCCGGGGTTTGAGCCGAGCACTCAGGGCTACGACGGCCAAATCGGTCTTCATCTGCAATCTCATGAACCGGAAAGGGCAGACGACGGGATTTGCGGCAAGCGATTACCACCGAGAAGTGGTCCGGTTTATCGGGGAGGACATTTTCGATCACATTTTGGTCAACTCCGAAGAGCCGGAGCCGGAGCTCATCGAAAAATATGCCAGAGAGGGGGAACTCGTGAAAAACGACATGGTCGACCCTCGTGTGATTTCCACACCCCTCCTCGGAAAAATTGCGCAAAAGGATCGCTCCGACCCCTTGTTGACGAGGAGTTTGATTCGACATGATTCCGAGAGGGTAACCAAGGAGCTTTTACACATTGTTGGTGATTTTTGATCTGGATGACACGCTGATCGATACCCGTGGATCGATCATGCCGGGATTGCTGAAGAATGCACTACGTGCGATGCGGGAAGAGGGATGTACGTTCGATAATTTTGCCACCGCCTACTCCCGCCTTACCGAAATCGACGGACGGGCCCGCACCTTTCGAGAAGGACTCTCCCTCTTTTTGCGCGATGTCCCCGGATCTTCCGATGTTGCCTATGCCGCCGCCGTCGAAGCGGTTCTGACACATCCCCGCTTTACCTCACCCGTCGAACAGGTGCCGGGAGCTATGGAAGTACTCACGGCGCTCGGACGTCACCACACCTTAGCTCTCGTCACGAGGAGTGGGGAGGAGGTACGGAAGGAGAAGATGCGACGAGCAGGCCTTTCGACCCGCCTCTTCCGTAAAATTTACTCCTGTTCCGAAAAGAAGGCGACTTACGAAAAACTCGGCGAGGAGGAAAATCCCCGCTTCCGGCCCGTTATCGTATGCGGTGATCGCATCTCCTTCGATCTGACTCCCGCCAAAGAGCTCAACTACACGACCGTCCACATAAAGAGGGGCCGAGGGCAATATAGTACCGGACCGAAAAAGGATGTTGATTATACCATCTCTCGTTTAGAGGAGATCGTGCCGATCGTACGGCAAATCGATCGAAAAGTCGGGTGTTTGAGGTGAACACGAGTAGCAACCAGATTGCCCCCGGAATGACCCTTTCCCTCGATGGCAAGATTTACCGGGTCGAGTTTAGCGTACGGGTCACGGTCACGAAGGGGGTGCCCTTCATCAAGACCAAACTCAAGGATCTCGTGTCCGAGAAGATTGTCGAGAAGAATTTCAAGATCGATCAACCGATCGACGAAGTGGCTCTGAGCGAGCGCTCCTTGGAGTATCTCTATCCGGAACGGAAGGAGCACCTCTTTCTCGACACGGGGGAGCTCAAGGAGGTCCCCGTTTCGGTGGCGATTATCGGCGATAAGGTGCTCTACCTGAAAGAAGGAGTGGAGGTAAAGGCGATCTTTTACGGAGAGACGGTTTTTTCGATCGAACTTCCCCGGTTTTTAGAGTTGATGGTGGTCAAGTCGGAAGATCCCGCTTCAAAGGTCTCCGTTGCCAACGCAAACAGAACGGCCGTATTGGAAACGGGAGCACGGGTCACGGTGCCCCCTTTCATCGAGGTGGGGGACATCATCAAGGTGGATACGCACGCCGGAGAGTACGTGCAACGCATATAGGAAGGGACAATTGGATCCGGAAGAGATCGGAAAATTGATGGAAGAGATGGAAAAACGGGGCATCAACCGGATCCGGGTGGAGAGAAACGGTTTTTCGGTAGAGCTCGAAAGATACACCTCCCCCCCCGATACGCGGGAACCGCCACCACACCCCCCTCCCGCACATCCCCCCGAGAAGAGATCCGATAAGTCCGGTCACCTCTTTAAGTCGGAGGCCTCCCCCGAGTCGCGACGGGATGCGGAGGGGGAGCCGGAGGAGGGCACCTTCGTTACCTCTCCCATGGTTGGCACCTTTTACAATGCCGCCTCGCCGAGCGACCCCCCCTTCGTATCGGTCGGAAGCAAGGTGCGGGAAGAAAGCACCGTCTGCATCATCGAAGCGATGAAGGTGATGAATGAGGTCAAGGCAGGGGTGACGGGGACGATCGCGCAGGTCTATATCGAAAACGGAAGGCCCGTCGAGTTCGGAAGCAAACTCTTTCGCGTCACGCCATGAAGAAGGTGCTCGTAGCCAATCGTGGTGAGATTGCCGTGAGGATCATACGGGCGTGTCACGATTTGGATCTACAAACCGTCGCCGTCTATTCACTTGCGGACGCACAGGCGTTGCACGTTTTGCACGCGGACGAAGCAATCTGTATAGGCAACCCTCCCGCCCTCGAATCGTACCTCAACATACCGGCTATCTTGTCCGCCTGCGAAATTACGGGGGCCGATGCCGTCCATCCCGGGTATGGATTTTTAAGTGAAAACGCCGACTTTGCCTCGCTTTGCGAGCATTCCGGTCTGACCTTCATCGGTCCTTCCCCTAAAGCAATTGCTCTGTTGGGGAATAAAGCGCAGGCAAAAAGTGTCGCCAAGCGGGCGGGTTGCCCCGTCATACCGGGGAGTGACGGGGTGGTTGCCTCGGAAGAAGAGGCCCTCCGGCAAGCGGAGAAGATCGGCTTTCCGGTCTTTATCAAAGCCTCGGCCGGGGGGGGCGGAAAGGGAATCCGGATTGCCGAGGGGAAGGAGGACTTCGCCTCCAAGTTCCGCGCCGCCCGGATCGAAGCGGAGGCGAGTTTCGGGAATCCGGACATCTACTTGGAGAAGATGATCACGGGTCCGCGCCATGTCGAGATCCAAATTCTCGGCGATAAAGAGGGTAACTATATCCATCTGGGTGAAAGGGATTGCACCATCCAGCGCCTCCGGCAGAAACTTATCGAAGAGGCTCCGAGCCCTCTTCCGAGCAACCGTCTCCGGCAGGAGATGGGCGAAGCCGCTATCGCTATCGCACGCGCCGCCGACTACCACACCGTCGGAACCGTCGAATTTCTCCTCGATGCGGGGGGCAAGTTCTACTTTATGGAGGTCAATACGCGCATTCAAGTGGAACACACCATAACGGAAGAACTCACCGGCGTCGACTTGATGCGCGAGCAAATCCGGACGGCAGGTAAGGGACGTCTCTCCCGACGCCAAGATGAGATCTCCTTCAGAGGGCACGTATTCCAATTCCGGATCAACGCGGAAGATCCGGCAGACCGTTTCACCCCCTCACCGGGTCGCCTCGAATACTACGTCCCTCCGGGAGGCCCCGGAGTGCGTATCGACAGCGCATGCTATCCGGGCTACTCCATCCCCCCTTACTACGATTCCCTGATTGCCAAACTCATCGTCAAGGGAGAGGATAGGAAGGGCGCCGTTGCGATCGGCCGAAGAGCGCTACGAGAGTTTCACATCGGAGGGATCAAGTCGACCCTCCCCTTCCATCTCTACATGTTGCGGAACCGGAGGTTTTTGTCCGGCAAATACGACCTCGGATTCGTCGACGAGCTGATGAGCAAAGGGTGCCGTTTCATCTCCGAAGAGAATTAAGGGTCGATCTCATCATATATTGCCTCTTCCTCTTCGGAGAGGGGCCGGTCGCCCTCCGGCGAATCGGGAAGTGCGCCCCCCCCGACCGGTGGCCGATCGCAAGGTACTTCGTAGGGTTGTGGAGGAGGGGTAACGGTTGTGTCGTACTCCCGCAACCACACCATGCCCCCCCTACCTCTCTTCCATCTCCGACGACACCCGTATGCACCGCCCCCCGTGAGAAGGGTAATCAAGATACCGATGAGCATACCCCCCACCCCGACGCCCATGACCCTCCCCACGTCCGTGTCTTCGCAGTGCATCCCGGCTTGCGTACTCCGCGGTGTAGCTCGAGAACCGTCGGAGGTTGCGGGCGCGGTACTCGATCCGGTACCCGGCGTAGTAGCGGCACCGGTACTTCTCCCCCCGCCACGACAGGAGTCTCCGGTCTGCTCGGCCGAGGCAATGACTTCTTGAGCCATAAAGACCTCTCCCGGACAAAAAGACTCGGCGCCCGTCCCCTCCTCGGTGCCGATACACAACAGACCTCCGGACCCGGTCCGCTCATACGGACAACGATCCACATACAAGGCCAAGTCGAAAGATTCTCCCCCGTTACCGCGATTTCCACAGGTGACGTTCAGGGAACCTCCGGAGGCACACGATTCCGCATCGTCACACACAATGTCTCTCGAATTTCGAGAAGCACACTTCCGCACTCTTCCGTGGCAGGTAACGCGACGACTGTTCTCGGCGCAAGTATCTCCGACCTTCGCGAAACAGGCAACGTCACTGCTATTCTGCGCACAATTCCGACTGATCGGTCCGTAACAGGTACGCATCGATTCTCTCGGCCCCAACGCACAATACTCCCTGGCTCCGATATATCCGGAAGTGTCGATGATCTCACCCTTCGCGAAGGCGACGCGCGTGGGACATGCCTCGCCGTTACCTCCCGCAGGCTCCGCGATCCGTATGTCGGATAAGATCGTCTTGATCAAAACAGCCGGAAAGTCCCTTCCCGCGAGTTCGAAGGTAGAGCGCGTACCACGCAAAGGGCCGGTGAGCGCAACGTACCGATGGGAGAGTACGGAACGTACCGACTCTCCCTCGGACAGCCCCCCGACATCAACGAGTAACCTTCTCACTCTACCGGTTCGCACCGAATCCGTCGCGGAAAAGAACACGGGATCCAACGACTCGGTGCACCCCGTCTCCGGCAAGCTGCCGTTCACCGACCGTCTCGTGAAAAGTCTGCGATCCGGCCCTTTGAACGTCCTCCCGGAGGATCCCGTCACACCGGCGCCGAAGAGAGCGTCGTTATGCGATAGGGAACCTGCCGAAGGACGAAAGGCACGAAGCGCGGACGCCGGAGGGATAAAGAGCTGTAGCGTCATACGTCGTCACCTCCTTCTACGGTCAACCCGGTAGACGAACCGGGCACACTCTACATACCCTTTCGTCCTTCACCGCAACTCGGCGAAGGAGATTCCTCGTATCCGGAAAGGTCGAACCTCCTCAAACGCGTCGGCAACGGGGTACGGCACCGTTCCGCCCGGTTTCGGAAAGCATGATCACGATCTCGCCCGAGAAGAGCAACCGCCCCGTGCAAACCGATCGACCCGATCGCCCCCTCCACCAAAAGCTCCCTCCTCTTCGCCATAACCCTCGTATATTCCCGGTAACATTCCGTCAAATCTTCCAACTTCGCCAACTTGTCTCTGCCGTAAGAAACACCACGACAACCCATCTTCTTCGCCTCAACGTCGACGACCGCCATTCCGACCGGCCACACGGCTACGCACTCACTTTTCACCGACCGTCTCTCCTTCCGTCTTTTCCCCCCCGGCGACTCTGCCCGCCCGTAGCCGGCGCGGATCGTAACAAGAGCCGGGAAAAAAAACAACCGGAGGGAGACATCTCGGAGTACGGTTTCGAGATAACCATCTGCGGAATGTCGAATTACCGGAACGACCGTGTAACCCTTTCCGGTACGTTTCGAAGCCGAAAGAGGCAAGCAAACCGCTCGTAACCCCGTAACCCTCTCCCACGGTTCCGTCGGATCGGCTACCTCCCCCGGAAAGCTTCCCGGTTTTTGGTCCGGACACACGTAAAAAAATTTGTTTCCCTCCCGCGGAATGCACTTGCCATGCCGAAAATATTGCATATGGTGCGCACCGATCCCCCTTACCGATTGCACCGTTTCGTCGATCTCCGGAGCGGGAGATACCCCGTGCTCCCCGGATGATCGCATTTATGTTCCGACACTTAGCACTGAATACCTCCCGTATTTTCAACAGGAAGAAACGGTTGTCGTACAACGACTCGAAGAGAGTGTCCGTACTGTTCGTGAAATAGGCAAACCGGAGGGATGGCTACCCCGCTTCCCACTCTCTCGTTGAGTCGAAAGCCCACGCTTTGCTACAATGTCGACAGTCCGGGCGTGTCGACGTGCTTTTTGATGTTTTTGCCGTTGAGCGGTCTCGAAGGCGCTTGTTCGTGAATATCTATAACCCGAATCATGGAGAATCTTACGTAAAATGGCCGAAAATCAACCGGAATACGATTGGGACGAGAGTAAATTCGTCGATGATACCCCTTTTGACCCGGAGGACGCGAAAGTCTTCGAAGAGCTACTGAATCGAAAGGGTGACTCGTCGAAGGAAGACTCCCTCGCTTCCATGGAGGTCGGACGGATCTTGGAAGGGAAAATCGTCGAACTCTCCCCGGACTTTGCCGTCGTCGATGTCGGGTTGAAATCGGAAGGACTGATTGCGATCGATGAGTTCGAGGACGAGGAGGAATTGGTCCTGGGTAACACCGTCGAAGTCTATATCGACAAGACCGAAGGCGAAGATGGTCAGATCGTTCTCTCTCGGGCGAAGGCGCGTCGACAGAGACGGTGGGAATACATCGTGGGACACTGCAAAGAGGGTTCCGTCGTCACGGGCAAGGTGATCAGAAAGGTGAAGGGGGGGCTGATGGTCGACATCGGCATGGAGGCCTTCTTACCGGGGTCGCAGATCGACAACAAGCGGGTCAAGAATGTGGACGAGTTTCTGAACAAAACGTTCAAGCTCAAGATCCTAAAAATCAATATCGACAGAAAAAATATCGTCGTTTCCCGGAGAGAGCTTTTGGAAGAGGAGAGGAGCTCCAAAAAAGCCGAACTGCTGGAAGAGATCCACGAGGGGGAGATCAGACGAGGTGTCGTCAAAAATATCACCGATTTCGGTGTCTTCCTCGATCTCAACGGGATCGACGGTTTGCTACACATCACCGACATGACGTGGAAGCGGATCAAACACCCCTCCGAAATGGTGGAAATCAACGACGAACTCGAGGTCGTTATCCTCCATGTCGACAAGGAGAAGGGGAGGGTGGCACTCGGCCTCAAACAGAAAGAGCCCAATCCGTGGGAGGCGATCGAGAAGAAGTATCCCCCCGGAACACATATCCGAGGCAAAATCGTCAACCTCGTCCCTTACGGAGCCTTCATCGAAATAGAGCCCGGTATCGAAGGACTGATTCACGTATCGGAGATGTCTTGGGTACGAAACGTAACCGACCCTTCCGAAATCGTTACCAAAGGGGAGGAACTCGAGGCCATCGTCCTTTCCGTGCAAAAGGAAGATGGCAAAATCTCGCTCGGAATCAAACAGACGGAGAAAAATCCTTGGGAAGATATCGAGGAAAAGTACCCCATAGGGAGCACCGTGCGTGCGGAAGTACGTAATCTGACGAACTACGGAGCCTTTGCCGAGCTGGAGCCGGGAATCGACGGTCTGATCCACATCTCCGACTTTAGTTGGATCAAGAAGGTTTCCCACCCTTCCGAGATGCTCAAGAAGGGAGACAAGGTGGAGGCGATCGTCTTGTCGGTCGACAAGGCAAGCAAGAAGATTACCTTGGGTATCAAGCAACTCAGCGACAATCCTTGGGAATCGATCGAAAAGACCCTGCCCGTCGGCACTGTCGTCAAGGGAACCGTCACCAAACTCACTGCCTTCGGCGCCTTCGTGGAACTGGAAAACGGCATCGGAGGTTTGGTCCACGTCACCGAACTTTCCGATCGGGCATTCGGTAGGGTTGAGGATATCGTCAACATCGGCGACGAGATATCGGCAAAGGTGATCAAGCTCGATCCCGAGAGGAAAAAAATCTCCCTTTCCGTCAAAGATCTATTGGTCGATGCCAACCATGCAAACCTGGACGACATTGTCGTTGAGTCCGTTGCGCAAAGGGAGGAAGAGGAAAAGGAGGAAGAGAAGGACGAAAAGGACGAAAAGGACGAGAAAAACACCGACCGTCAACATTCCGAGGAAGAAGACAATGAATAAGGAGTTACTCGCCATTTTCGAACACCTCGAGAGGGAAAAAGGAATCAAAAGGGAGGTCATCGTCGAAGCGATCACGGAATCTCTTCAAAGTGCCGCACGCAAAAGCCTTTCGGGTGCGGGTACCATTTCGGTCAATATCGACCCGCGCACGGGAGAAATCGAGGTGATCGCCGAAAAAGAGATCGTCGAGAAGGTCGACTATCCGGATGAGGAAATTCTCTTGGAAGAGGCCCGCCTACTCGATCCCGAGTGCAAACCCGGGCAATTCATTCAGGTTATCGTCACTCCCGCCGACTTCGGAAGAATCGCGGCACAAACCGCCAAACATGTCATCGCACAGAGATTGCGTAGTGCCGAAAGAGATGTGATCTACGAGGAGTACCGTCACCGCGTAGGTGAGCTCGTATCCGGGACGGTCAAGCGGGTCATAGGGGGCGCTACGGCCATCGTGGATCTCGGTAAGGTCGAGGCAATTCTCCCCGAACGGCTCTGCCCCATGAACGAAAAACATCATGTCGGCGAGAGGATCCAGGCACTGCTCTTGGAGGTCAAGGATACGGACAGGGGGGGGGCCGAGGTCGTTCTCTCCCGAAGCCACCCGGAGATGGTCGCCGAACTCTTTACGCAAGAGGTGCCCGAATTGCATGAGGAGACGGTCTCCATCAAAAAAATCGTCAGGAAGGCGGGATACAGAACCAAGTTGGCCGTTGCCTCCAACGATCCGAAGGTCGACCCTTTGGGCGCTTGTGTGGGAGTACGGGGAACGCGGGTCAAAAATGTGATCCGAGAGCTGAACAATGAGAAGATCGATATCGTCATCTACACCGAAGATCCCGTCGAACAGCTCAGAAGTCTCATGAATCCGATCGAACCGAAAAAACTCCGAATCGACAACGCCACGAACACCGTCTTTGCCGTCGTAGAGGACGAGGACTATCCCATCATCATCGGCAAAAAGGGGATGAATACGAGACTCAACGGCGAACTGATCGGATGTGAGATCGAGGTCAAGAAGATGAGCGAGTATCAGGCGCTTCTCTCTTTTGAAAAGAAACAGCTCTACTTGGAAGAAGATCCGCAACTCGATGTCACTTTCGATGAGATCGAGGGGGTGAGTCGGTTTATTGTCGACAGCCTTAAAGAGTCGGGGTTCGACACGCCACGTAAGGTTTTTAATGCCCCCATCGAAGAGTTGACGAAAAAGACGGGAATCAGCACCGAAATGGCCCACGATATCATGGAAAAAATCCACAAGATGAGGACATAGTTTTGGCGAAAAACTTAAAGCTAAAGATCAAAAACACCCAGCTTGCGGAGGCACTCAAAAAGAATAAACTCGGCAAAGAGGCCAAACCCGCTCCGAAAGTCGGGAAGGTCCCCCTTGCTCCGAAGGGGGTCAAGGCGGTCAGCATGCCTATGGGATCACCGGTGCGCAAGCACGCTACCCCCCGAACGGAATCCTCTCCCGTGCCGAAATCGTCCGAAACATCACCCGATCACGAAGATCTTCTCGAACGAAAAGAATCTTCCGAGACCGGTACGCCGGACGGAGCCGGTGTAACATCTACCCCCCCTGCACGGGAAATCGGCCCGGAGGAGAGGGAGGTCTCTCCGGACGGCCCCGCCGAACAGGCTCTCTCGACCGAGTCCTCTCCGAAGAAAGAATCGACCCCGCCAAAGTCTTCTCCGGCTCCCTCCGGCAGAACCGACTTTAGGGATACGAAAAAGAGGGAGTCCGGCAAATTCGGTAAAGAAGAGCGTCGACAAGAGGGTTTTCGTGCCGAACTAAGCCGAGCCGGGCCACTCAAACAGACTCGGTTCGATTCGAGAGATCGACACGGTCTGCGGATCGGTGAGGAGCGAACGTACAGGAGACGACGTCCGAGGTCTCGATCACAAAACCGATCGCACACAGGAGAACCGATCGACGTCGTCCGTCCCGCGACGTTGTCCGTTCGTCTCCCTATTTCGCTCAAAGAGTTGGCACAAATGATGAAGTTGAAAGCGTCGGTACTGATCTCCAAGCTCTTTATGCAGGGGGTGTCGGTTACCCTCAACGACCTACTCGACGATGAAACGACGGTACAGCTTCTCGGCCATGAATTCGATTGTGAGATCACGATCGATACCGGTGAAGAAAGGAGGTTGAAGATTACCGATAAAACCATTGCGGAGGAGATCGCGGAAACCGACCCGGAAAGATTGCGCCCGAGAGCTCCCGTCGTCGCCTTTATGGGGCATGTCGACCACGGGAAAACGTCCCTTGTCGATGCGATCCGGAAAAGCAATCTGGCCGACAGAGAGGCCGGATCGATCACACAACACATCGGAGCCTTTACCTTTCACGCCCAAAACGGCAACATCACCGTACTCGACACCCCCGGTCATGAGGCCTTCTCCATGATGCGCATGAGGGGGACGGCCATAACCGACCTCTTGGTACTCGTAGTGAGCGGAGAAGAGGGTGTCATGCCTCAAACGGAGGAGGTGGTGGGACTTGCGCAATCCCGAGACGTGCCCCTTCTCGTCGCCGTCAGCAAATCCGACCGGGAAGCATTCGATCCGGAGCGCGTCTACCGGCAACTCTCCGACAGAGATCTGTTACCCGAGGCGTGGGGCGGGTCGGTCGTCACCGTCAACTGTTCCGCGAAGACCGGGGAGGGGATAGCGGAGCTTGTGGAAATGCTCCTCTTGCAGTCCGAGCTACTGGAACTTAGAGCCGACCCGACAAGGCGTGCCCGAGGTAGCGTTATCGAGTCGGCCCTGCACAAGGGGTTCGGTCCGGTAGCCACCGTTCTCGTCCGGAACGGCACCCTCAGGGTCGGAGATGCCCTCGTTGTCGACGAACACTGCGCTCGGGTGAAGACGCTACACGATGAGAACGGACACCCTCTTAGGGAGGCCGGCCCCTCTTCCCCCGTCCGGGTGACGGGGCTATCCGGCGTACCCGTGGCGGGCAATGAATTTATCGTCGTGGATAATGAAAAGGAGGCACGCAAGCTCGCCTGTGAGAGAGCTTCGGGAGCCAAGAGGAACGTACTGCAACACGTATCGCAAGATGCCCTTGACAATTTCTTAAAGAACCACCGGGAGCGGGTGCGGAAAAAAGTATTGCTCCTGATCCTTCGAGCCGACGTGCAGGGTTCGTTGGAAGCTCTCAAAACCTCCCTATCCGGGATCGAGAGTACGAAAGTAGAGCTCAACTTTATTACCGAAGGGGTAGGTGAGATCTCGGAGTCGGACGTAGAGTTGGCCATGGTCTCCGGAGCTTGTGTAATCGGTTTTCACGTAGGTATCGAAAGCCATGCGGCGAACCTGATCAAGCAGAAGCATGTCGTCATCAAGCGGAGCGATATTATCTACCGGCTCGTAGAGGAGGTGAAAGAACTCATGCTCCACACTCTCGACAAGATACGCAACGAGGCCGAATCGGGGACGGTTGACGTGAAGAAAATCTTTAAATCGTCCCGGCTCGGTACGATTGCCGGATGTATCGTCACCGAGGGGACGGTAAAGCGGGGGCAATACGCCAAGGTGATCCGAAACGGGGAGATCGTATGGGAGGGGGACATTACATCGCTCAAGCGGGAAAAAGAGACGATCAAAGAGGCCCCCAAGGGTTGGGAGTGTGGCATTCTGTTGGAGAAGTTCAATGACGTTCTTCCCGAAGATATCATCAAAACGTTCGACATCTCCTATGTTCGACAGGAACTCTAATGGTCGACAGAATCAAGCGGATCAATTCCCTACTCAAAGAGGTGCTCAGTGAGGTCATTCGGAATGAGGTGAGAAACCCCACCGTCTCTCCCCTTGCCACGGTGACGGGGGTCGATTGCACGAAAGATCTCCGGCACGCCAAAGTATACGTCAGCATGATCGGCACCGAAGAGGAGCGCACGAGTACCTTGAGGGGGTTACGATCGGCGACGGGATTTATCTCCCGGATTGCCGCAAAGAGGGTCGCCATACGGTACTTTCCCGCCCTTGTTTTCGAAACGGATAGGACGGCCGATAAGCAAATGAAAATCGAGTCGACTCTGCGAAAGATTCGCGAGGAAGAGAGGTTGCGCAAACGATGAATCCTTCTTTGCAAGGCATTCTACCCGTCAACAAGGAGAAGGGTCGGACCGCCTTTTATCCCGTCAAGCTATTGCGTAGGCTCTCCGGTATCAGAAAGGTCGGCCACGCCGGTATTTTGGATCCTTTTGCAACGGGTGTCATGGTCATGTTGATAGGCAGAAAGTATACGCGACGGGCACATACTTTTCTGAATGAGGATAAGGAGTATGTTGCCGACATCTTCATCGGCACATCGACCGACACCTATGATCGATGCGGTACCGTCACCGCCTCATGCGATCGGGTTCCCTCTCCGAGGGAGGTGAGCGATGCGATCGAACGATTTCAGGGGTGGATTCAACAGGTTCCCCCCATGTATTCGGCCAAGAAGATCGGGGGGCAAAAGCTCCACGTTTTGGCACGCCAAGGGGTAGTCTTGGAAAGAAAACCGAGCAAAATCCGCCTTGCTCTCACCATCCTCGATTATACCTATCCCCGACTTGTTTTGCGGGTACGGAGCTCGAAAGGAGCCTACATGCGCTCTCTGGCCCACGATATAGGGCAGACATTAAGTACCGAAGCGCATCTTTTCGAGCTTACGCGTACACGAAGCGGTCGGTTTACCTTGGAACAGTGTATCGATCAGGCAAAACTGACCGATCCCGGGTGCGACCTGACCGGATATCTGTGCAGAGAAGTATGAAAGTCGTCACCTCCCTATCGGCCATCCCTCCCCTCACTTCCCCCGTGACTCTGGCAATCGGCACGTTCGACGGTATGCATACGGGTCATCAGGCAATCATCGATCGTCTGAAACGTCGGGCAAACGAAAGGGCAAAAACGGTCGTGACCTTTTCCAATCACCCCTCTTCCGTCTTATGTCCCGGAAGTGCCCCTCCCTTTCTCATCTCCCTGGAACATCGGCTACTCCTGATGGAAAAATCCGGGATTGATTTGGCCATCGTATTGCCTTTTACCGAATCGTTTGCATTGCAGACACACGATCGGTTTTTGGAGACGTTGCGGAAAAAACTCCCCTTCGATGCCCTTGTTTTGGGAGAGGAGGCCACCTTCGGTAGAAACCGAGAGGGCAATCCGAGCAGACTTTTGCGCACGGCGGAGCGACTCGGCTTTAGCGTCGAAAGACCTACGACACACCGTCTTGCGGGGGAGGCGGTATCGAGTAGTCTGATCCGTTCCTCGATTGAACGGGGGCGATTGCGGATAGCCGAACGCTACTTGGGTCGTCCCTACTCGATCGGAAGATTCTTCGATCCGGTCGCAATCAGGGAGGAAAATGTCCATACCTTCCTGTGGCAATTCGAAACGGAGGGACTATGCCTCCCTCCCGAGGGGGGGTATTCGGCAGACTTTCGGATAGAGGGGGTACCACAGGCCTTACCCGCTCTCGCTCTCGTAACCCACCCGACCGGGGCGAAGAGGGCTACGATCCGGACCTATTTCACGAAGAGACCCGAAACCGGAGCCTTTGCCACCCTCTCTTTTCTCCCGGCCCCCCCCCTTTTCACGGAGGTGCCGTCTCGTACGGGGAGGGAATCCGATGGCTAAACTCTCATGCGGTATCGTCGGCCTTCCCAATGTCGGCAAATCGACACTCTTCAATGCTCTGCTGAAGAAGGCACAGGCAAGTGCGTCGAACTACCCCTTCTGCACGATCGACCCCAACGTGGGCATCGTCGATGTTCCGGACGAACGCCTGGATACGTTAGCCGATCTATCGCACAGTAAGCGGATCGTCCCGGCCACCGTCACCTTCATCGACATTGCGGGACTCGTAGCCAATGCGGCGCAGGGAGAGGGCCTCGGCAACCAATTTCTGGCCAACATCCGAGAGACCGACCTGATCATCCACGTGGTTCGCTGTTTCCGAGATACGGAGGTCACCCATGTGATGGGCGACGTAGATCCCGTACGGGATATCGAAACCATCGACATCGAACTCATCCTATCCGATCTGCAGATGATGGAAAACCGACTTGCCAAGCTAAAAAAACAGGTGAAAGGGGATCCGGAAGTGACCGCAACCATTGTCGCTACGGAAAAGGTGCTTGCGACCTTAAGCGACAATCTTCCCGCCCGTTCTGCGGATCTGACCCGGGAAGAAAAGGAGCTTTTGCGACCCTACCCCCTCATTACCGCCAAGAGGGTAATCTACGTTGCCAATGTCGCCGAAGAGGTCTTACCCGGAAGTGCGGGGGGGCAGGGGGATGCCGCATTGGAGAAGGTCCTTGCCGTGGCGAAAAAGGAAGATAGCCCCGTGATACCCCTCTGCATCCGACTCGAACAGGATCTACTCGCTCTGACCGAAAGGGAGGCCCGGGAATATCTTTCCTCACTCGGCACCGAAGAGGCGGGACTGAGTCGGCTCATCAAGGCCGGTTTCGAGGAATTGGGTCTCATCACCTTTTTGACGACGGGGGAGGAAGAGACTCGCGCGTGGACCATAAAAAGGGGAACCGATGCCCGAGAAGCTGCGGGAGCGATCCACACGGATATCAGGAAGGGGTTTATCCGGGCCGAAATCGTCCCCTTTGAAGAGATGGTCGCGTGTGGCGGAAGGGTCAAGGCGCGGGAGAAGGGTAAGGCACGAACGGAGGGACGAGACTACATCGTCCGAGACGGAGACGTCGTTCTATTTTTTCATAACTAGCTATCATCTACACAAAGAAGATGGCCGATTCATCAACATTGGGTAAAGAAAGCCTTCTACCCGACCCACTCATCGAACAGCGATCGGACGACACAAAAACCCCGGACAGTGCGGAAACCGGCGTTAAAGGGTTGATTTTTGATGCTGATGGTTCCCAACCTGCCACGATTCGTAAGATTGTGAACACGAATATGTCGCTTGTTTTGTAAGGCTCCCCGGGAACCGGAAAATCACAAACAATTGTAAATGTAATTTCCCCCCGGAGAACCCCCGTTTCCCGTTCTACTTTACCCACCGCACCGGCTACGCCAATAGAACTGCCAAAACAATTGTTGTCTTCTGATTTACGTAGACCCCCCCCCTTAGAGGCTATCCCTCGAATAGCCCAACATTCGACAGGCTTCCATAAGAAAAAGTACGTACATTAGCACCAACGTTTCGGAATGCTCCTCTTGTTTGCTCGTTTTAAGGCCCATGAAAGACCCTCCTGCCTTGTTCCTGTGTGGCAAGACACCGATACCCAACGGCTTTAAATCCGAGAAAATACTTGCCGGAATTCCGGCCTATCGCCGTTTACCGCTTTGAAACTCTGCCTGTCGGAGTTTCGGCCACAATAAAAGAAGGTCGGATCACCTGTTGGCAAAACACACCCCCCCTCGGAAGAAAAAACCGGTAGGGAAGTTGGTGACCCGACAAAACCAAACCCGGATCGCCTGCGCCACCACCGTCCAAAGGAGCGAGAACCGATCGACCCGAACCGGGGACCGCCACATCTCGGTCAAACCCCGGAAAGAACGTGGAGGATCGACAAAACAACCGACGCGACCTTAACAACCCGATTCATTTCCCCGAGATGACCCTACACCCGAGGCATTGTCAACCACGAGTTTGACAGAACAACGGACATCAACAATCCCTGTTTCGGGAAGAGGAGTCGCTATCGCAGGAGGACGCGTTGCATTCAAGAAAGGGTCCGTCACAGCTGTCCGATAGCGGACACCTTCGGCTACCTCTACGTAGGTTCTCTCGAACAAGCTCTTTGGCTACGACCGTAAAAAAACTCGGCTTCACTGCGCACCGACGGATCTACAATAAAGGCCTCTATCCCATCACCGTTCGTTTTCGTCGACCACTTCATCCCGTACGATCCTGTCGGGAACTCTTTCGCACTCCGGTGGCAACGGCACAACAATCCTGTTCTCAGAAGTACAAGGACCTGCAGTCATCGCCGACAATATCTTTTCCTCATTCTCGGACTGATTGATCCCCGCCTCCTTAGTGGCCGGAACGAAGGGAGCGGGAACGGGTGGTCGGATTCACGTCCGACATCTCGATTTCGTCACCCACATCTCTTGTCTTCGGCTTTGCCGACACCTGCCCCTCGGTAGAAGTCTTTTCTCCACCCAACACGACAAGAGGCCTGTCGCCCCCCGACACACATTCGGGCTCGCCCCCCGGCGATGGTGACGGCGTGACAACCCGAACGGGCAATTTCGATTCATCCCGTTGAAGTCGCTGATAGAGCACCATTGCACGCCCCTTGGCGGGAGCTGCTATGGAGACAATCCGCATGTCGGGGCCAAACGAATCTCTGACCACAGCCATAATTCTCTCGGAAACCTCCTCCCCCAGAAAGGCACATTTCGTTTCCTGCTCCTCAACAATCCCGGGTGAAGAACCGCTTCGTGAGCTCTTGGAACAATCAAAAAAAGACATTTTTCCTCCTTGGGATTAACCATCCTCGATGAGGATAGCATACGCAGATTTGCGAGACAAGCCATGCAGGTCAGTAGGGGGAAACGGTAGACGCCGATTCCATAGCCACCGTCACCACAACGCCCCGCTTTACGGCCCTGAGGCTCTCTCGTCTCTCCGACTCATCGTGCGGGAATTCATAGTTGTGTAACGGCAGGCTCCTCTCCGCAGTCGGGGGAGACGGTACATCGGGGTTACTTGGTGCCGGACCGGGTACGGGGTCCGACTTTTTGATAGAGAGCATCGCCCTCGTCATATCCAACTCGACGAGAAGCTCGTCCATTCCCGGAACATGTGCTCTCCTCTTCTCTTGCGCCACAGGAGGCGGGGAGTCGGCATCACCGGTTGCCTGTTCGAGTGGAGAAGGGGTAAGTCCGGTCACACGAGAAGAGAGTGTCACCTCGTCTTCTCCTCTCTCTTGACCGACTCCCGGAGCCTCGTCAAGGATGGGTCTCGACTCTTCCGGAGGTAGAAGCCTCACACAGTCCTCCTCACGCTCAGCTACGACACGGGGGCGACATGACACCCCGAGACAACAACAAATACAAGACATTTCCTAATCCCCCAAGTCTTCTTACTTCCGAGACATGACTCGTCCCCTCCGCAGGAGGCAAGGCATAAGCCACTCACCGCACCCTTCCTCCATCCCGAGAAACTTCACGCCCTCATCCGGATAGAACCCCCTTCGCCCCGCTTTCAATCGATCTCTTCCAACATTGCCCTCTTTGCCTTCTCTTGCGATGCTTTCACTTGTTCGTAGAACACTCGTTGCACCTCTTCGTCGCCCCCTTCCGCATCCTCGGCAGATACCACCGGGGAAAGATTCCTCCCTTCTCACTCGCAATGCTCTTGCCGATGCCACAAGAGATTGTCTTGTATCCGCGTCCATGCCGGGAAAGACGTTTGCATCTCCTCTTGGCCGGACTCCGATGAGGCTGACTTGTGGCGGTTCTTCTACGATGCCGGTGAGGATGACCGGCTCTCGACGGGGCGGACAACGGCAGATGCAAGACACTGTCTTCTCCTACGGGGTGGCGGTGCTGATCGGATAAAGGGTAGCACGAGCGACCTTTGATGACAACGGACGGTGCCGAAAACGAAAACAGACTCCGCAATCAATGTGGGGGTTGTCATTTAGAAGGTAATACCACATCCCGGACTACTTTTTCGGTGGCGGAGAGGGGGGTGCGTGTAGAGAACCCGTTTACGTCCTATCAGCTCTTATAGTAAGCTTCTCATCTTCCGGGCCGAATGCGTGCCTCCGTGCGATTGCCGGCCCGAAGCTTGCTCTCCCGCGAACGAACTCGGACAAAGCAAAGAGAAATGGTTTACGAAGGCCACACCACCTTAAGAGCCGTTCGCATAGTAGTCGACCATACCCTTAATAAGCGAAGTAAAACCAATGACCGTGGGGGACACCACGCCCGCGATGACTCCCACTCGTATAGCGTCCTCCACTTCTCCCGTTCTCCCTAGGGTATATCCCATTCCGAACGCCCCCACTACCGCAAGACCGATAGTGACAGCCGGACGCATTCCTGCGAACACTACGGATGCCCTATCTCGCTCATGCCACACATTGTTGACCCGCCGAGGGACGACCACCCACTGATCACGGGGCTCGGGGATGACCCGCTCAAGTGTGACCGTGTCCCTGTTGCGTTGAGTAGAACCGATACCCGATATCCCCATATCCTCTTCCGCCTAAACCGACGACTCGCCCACGGACTCGGTCGCCTCACTTTGTCTGCAAAGCCCTCCACCCAACCACCCCGATGTGGCAGGCTTAGGCTCGGGAGAGGGAGGTTCGGATTTCGGTTGATCGATAGCTACCTCTTCAAGCTTAAATCTTACTGTTTTCATCGGCCGATCAACCCTGTGGTCTTCTGTCTTTCTTGGTGCGAGACGCCCCCCGGGCACGGTCGGCACAGATTCGGGTGAAGGAGATATAGATTCGGGTACAAGTAGCTCGGCCTCGGGTGAAACAGGTTCGGATTTTGTCTCTTCCTTCGGCCCTTCCTTTTCCGCAACCCACTCAGCAATATTAAACCGTCCTCCTATGGCAGGCTCAGGCTCGGGAGAAGCAGACCTCGGTTGGTCGACAACAACTTCCTCAAGTTCGGGGGTTGCTTCTTCCTCCGGTCGTTTTGCCTGACAACACCGCATACACCCACACCTTGCCGTAAAGAACTCCTTAGACGTTTCACCACGGCCCCTTCTCGAACAAGCCACACGGGAGCAGGCCCCGCAAGCTAACCCCGTAGCTCCACCGTAGATCACTCCCAACGACCCTGCCGTTACCTAATTACTTTTTCCGGTGACGTCGAGGGGGCGCTTGCAAAGCTTCTCCTTTAATCCTATCAGCTCTTACAGGTAAGCTCCCCGTCTTCCGGGTCGAATGCCCACCTCTACGTGACCACCGGCCCGGAGCTTACTACCCCGCGACCAAACTCAGACAAATCAAAGAGAAAACGGCTTACGAAGGCCACACTGCCTTAAGGGCTGTTTACACAGTCGATAGCGCCCCTAATAAGAGAAGTAAGGCCAATGACTATAGGGGGCACTACACCCGTGGCGATTCCCATCCGGTTGAATTCCGACCCTCCTCCCATTCCCTCTAAGGCAAACACCATTCCAAAAGACCCCATCACCATAAAACCAATCATGACAGCCGTATGCACCCCTGCGGATATTATAAATTCCCTATCTCGCTCATCCCACAATGAGTTGACCTGCCGAGGAACGGCCATCCACCGGCCACTGGGCTCGGGACTCTCCTGCCCAAGCGCGACCGTACTTCCGTTTCTCTGAGTAGAAATGACACCGGGTGTCCCCATGGCTTCCTCCACCTAGACCGATGACTCATCTACGAACTCGGCCTCTTCACTCGGCTTGGCAAACCGGCTACTCAGATTCGACCATCCCCCCTTGGCAGGTTCGGGCTCGGGTGAAGGAGATTCGGCTTTCGGTTGCTCTGTGACAACTTCTTCAAGCTCGGGCTTCTCCTTCACCTTCGATTTGCAACACCCACAATAAAACGAACGAAAAGCCGGATCTGCAAATGCACACGCAAGAGCACCCAGAGCAACTCCGATAGCAGCAGTACCGCCGAGAGTGACTCCAACAGCAGCCCCGGTCACTCCCCCTACCAC
>JAPOVA010000013.1:26209-44097 GCA_026708385.1 Simkaniaceae bacterium
GACCTTGTCAGCCTTGCGAGCCACTTCAGTCTCCTTCTTGGGAAACCGCACGGGAGCATCGACATCGGACTCTTTCGGGACCGGCCCCGATAAGATGATAGTATCGAGTTTGGTTGTCATGGTTTGTTTGCCTCCGAATTTTGTGATTCTTCGGGTGGCAGAATACCACGGAACGGCATGGTGTAGCAACCGTAAAGACACAAGACACGCCCCTCAAGGACACATCAAAAGACAAACTTGAGAACCCAAGGCTCGACAAGAAACGATTCCGGAGACAACCTCGCTACCTCCCGTCACGACATACCGTGCAAAGAGGAGTCTCCGACCGGATCGGAAGCAACCCCTTGAGGAGAACCCCCGAGCAGTTCCGCCGTATGCAACGGACATCGTCCCCGGTCATCTCCATACGTCTCCACCCGGCCGGACAGAGTGAGCGGGCAAAGATTGATGCTTAGAGCACAACCCTCGATCGACTCCCCGTCAAATGCACAAAGTCGGTAATCCACCGATCTCTTTTTCTGATCCTTACTAAAAACACGTCGTTCCCCCTCCCCCGCCGACACGAAATAGAGATGGCCGTCGCGGATCTCCTCCGTTGCCCGAACATCGGTCACCTTTCACCCCTTCCTGCTGTTGCGATATTTTTCCCATCCGGCGTGGTCAGCAGTGCGGATCGGGTCCTTGCCGGCACGAAGATCGGCCAAAAGCTCTCTGAAATCAATTGCCCGAATGGTGTTTGCATCTAAGCTCAGCTTCGAAAACGCCCGATACGTTTTGCACTCTTTCTTCATCCAACTCGAAATGCACGCAATGCCGACACCGCTTTCTCCAGAACACTGTCCTAAGAACTTTACCCCCCTTTGCTCTACAACATAGTTGACGAGTGCACTCTTTTCCCTCTTAGTATACCGCCTTTGCCCCCCCCCGGAAAGGGGAACAAACCGAAGGGGTGGCCCTCCCGGGACTTTGTCGAGCCATATGGCCGTCCCCTTCTCCTCCTTAACGGAGCCGTCTCCGTTCCTGTTTCTCCGGTGGGAATGCCCCTCCCACGCTCTCATCAAGCCGTGTAGTCGTACCCCCGTCTTCGTTCACAGGTCGCACAATCCCCTGCCATTCGCCTATTGCTGATGCCACAACGCCCCCCTCAAGGAAAAAAATCGCCTAAAGCGGAAAAGCGTACCACGCCTATCTCTAATGAACAACAACAATCTTACGGAAAACGATGCCCGAAAGACCCGACGAGGAACTACTTCGGACACAGCCGTTCTTTGAACAAATCAAAGAGAGATATCTTTCCGGAGAGACCGTCTAAACGGTCGTCTCACTTCCCGAAAATTCAGGACTCAAGATTCGACGGGTGTGTCCCCACACAACCCCGCTACCTCCTGCCATGGTATCCGGGGTAAAGGGCCTTCGTCCGGATAGAAAGCGGTCACCTCGGGAGGGCTCTCAGGCAATCCTGTCGTATCCGGACAAAGCCGTTCCGAAGTACACCCATACGTATCGTCAAATAAATCGATTAGCGTTTGCTCGCCAAGATTACGTTCCCGGGAACCCCCCGAAACCGCCCCCTCCATCAACTCGTGAGACCGGTAGCTCGCTATTCTCTCCCTTTGCTCCTCGGCAAAAACGCTCTCTTCCCCTTCATCCGCCGACGCGAGATAGGGATGGCCGTCGCGAGTGCATTCTTTTGCTTGCATACTCATCCGCTCCGTTCCCTGCAACCGGCCTTGGTTGTAATCGGCAATATGACTCGAGCTTTTGCCGGCTCGGAGATTGGCCAAACATTCCCTGTTGTAATCGGCAATGCGGATCGAGCACTTGCCGGCTCGGAGATCGGCCAAAAGTGCCCTGTAGTCGACACCCCACAGATCTTGATCATTTAAGCCTAAGTTCAAGAAAGTCTCATTGTTTTTGCATTCGGCCCTTACATGGTACGATATGATGGCAGTAGTAAGCCCCATCTCTTCGGCACACTTCTTAATGATCTTCGTTTTCCTTACCTCCAAGACATAGTCTATGACCGCATCCCTTTCCTCCTTAGTCAGCCTCTTATGCTGTCTTCCTCCCGGAACGGGGGGGAATCGCAGGGGCGGCCCTCCCGGAACCTTATGGAGCCATGTAGCCATACCACGGTCCCCCTTGGCATATCTTTTCCTCTTTATAATACGGGGTAAAGGGCCTTCAACCGGATCGGAAGCGGTTTCCTCAGGAGAGCTCTCAGACAATTCCGTCGTATCCTCCTGAGACGCCCCCTTCGAGTCACGTTCATCCATCCACTCGATTAGGGTTCTCCTCCAGAGATTACATTTCCGGGCACATGTCGAGAGCGATTCCCCGTCGAACTCGTCAAACCAGTAGTCTATCACCTTTGCCTTTTGTTCTTCGGTAAAAACCCGCCGTTTTCCCTTCCCCGGCGATAAAAAATAGGGGTGGCCATCCCGAATCTCTTCTTGCGCAGGAACCTTTTCCACCTTCATCCCCCGCGTACTCTGTCGGGTGGAGTATTTTGAGCCCTCGGTGTAGTCGGAAACGGTGACCGATTCTATTCCGGATCGGAGGTCTGCCAAAAGTTTTCTGTAGTCGATTACTCGCAGAGTATCAGCATCTAAGTGTAAGTCCGAAAAAACCTGATAGGCTTCACACCCCCACTTTACCCAATTCGATAAAGAAGCAACATGGATGCCGGTCTCTTTAGCACATGTACTCATGCTCTTAGTTTCTCTCACCTCCAAGGCATAGTCTACGACCGCACGTTTCTCCGGCTCGGTATAGTCCCTTTGTCTAAATCCTTTCGGAGGAGACCTAAACCAAAGAGGGGGACTTCCCGGAACTTTGTGAAACCACACGACCGCATCTACGTAGCCGCTCACAGGTCGCACGACACCCTGCCTTTCATCTATCGCCGATGCCGTAGCACCTACCCCTTCACAACTCAACTCACTGATAGGAAACTGATCGGAACGCTTATTGACTTTGGTGTAGTCGGAAATACGTATCGACGTTTTCCCTTCCCGAAGGTCTGCCAAAAGCTCCCTGTAATCAACTGTCCGCAGGGTCCGGTTGTCCAAGCCCAAACACGAGAAAGCCCGATAGGTCGCACACTCTGCCTTTATCCAGTTCGACAAGGTAGTAGTGCAGATACCAACCTCTTCAGCACACTTACCGGCGAGTTTTTTTTTCCTCACCTCCAAAGCGTAATCTACGACCGCACGTTTCTCCTCTTCAGTGCACTTCCGCTGCCTGACTCCCTCGGGGAGGGGATCGAACCGAAGGGGTGGACCTCCCGGAACCTTACAAAGCCATACAGCCGTACCTGCCTTCTCGCCCATAAGCCACACGAGCCCCCGCCACTCACCTACCGCGGACACCATAGCACCCCTCTCAAGAGCTTAATCGTCTAAAGAGGAAGAGTATACCATGCCTATCTCTAATAAACAACGACAACCTTGCGGAAGATAGAGTGCGAAACGATCCGTACCGGGGTCGGACAAACCAAAGAGAGATATCTTTCCGGAGGGGCCGTCTAAACGATCGCCTCACTTCTCGAAAAAATTCAGGACCCAAGGTTCAACGGGTGTTTCCGGACACAATCTCTCTACCCCCTGCCACGGCGTATCAGGTAAAGGGCCCTCATTCGAACCGAAAGCGGTCGCCTCAGGAGAGCTCTCAGGCAATCCCGTCGTATCCGGACAAACCCGCTCCGACTCACGCTCATTCACCCATTCGATTAGGATCTTCTTCCGGAGATCACACTTCCTTCCGGGCACATGTCGAGAGCGATTCCCTATCGCACTCGTCAAACCGGTAATCCGGCACCCTTGCCTTTTGCCCTTCGGTAAAACCCGCCGTTTCCCCTTCACCGGCGATAAGAAATAGGGACGGCCACCTCGAACCTCTTCTTGCGCAGAGACATTTACCGGCGCTTCTCCCGTCCTATCCCTTCGGGTGGAGAGTTTTACGTCCCCGGTGTAGTTGGAAATGGTGACCGATCTTATTCCCGATCGGAGGTCTGCCAAAAGTACCCCGTAGTCGATGACTCGCAGAGTATGGCCATCTAAGTTTAAGCCCGAAAATCCGGTAGGCTTCACATTCCCACCCTATCCGATTCGATAAAGAGGCGAGATTGATGCCGATGTCCCATGTTAGCAAACAAGGGGGGTCCTATGGACCGAAATCCGTGCGAGAACCGGACATAATGGCTCCATACCTAAACTTTAAGGCTTCCCTACCCGGGGCACGGGGAGCTTGCACTATCACGTAACTTCATACGCCGTGCCCCTCCGGTGCATTGCGCTCCGCCTCTGCCGGCTCCTTCATGTTCCGCAGAAGCGCATTAGCACACACGCCGGTGGTCGCCCCCGGTTTGGTCATTACGGGGTCCGGTGCAACCTCGGGAACCGGAGCGAGACTCGGCCTCGAAGTCCGACCACAACAACCGGAGCAAGACGTATCACAGGATACCTCTCTTACCTCCGATCGGGCCGGTCATCGGAAACAGGATTCACACCCTCTTCGGGATATGTCTCCCCGTAGAGAACCTGTTGTACGCCCCGATCCATTTCTTCCGACTTTTCCCTCTCTTGCGATGCTTTCGCCTGTTCGTAGAGCACTCGTTGCACCTCTTCATCGATCTCTCCCGCCATTTCAAGAATCTCCGCTTCCCCGGCAGACACACCGGAAAAGGCTCCGTTCTTCTCACTTGCGCAACCCACACCCCTGTCATAAGAGATTGTAGAGATAGCTTTTCCGCCCCGGGAAGGAGATCTGTCGATCCTTTCGGTTGCACCGTGACGAGGGTCGCTTGCGGGGCTCTTCTACGACACCGGCACGGATGACCGTTTCTCAGTGAGAGGGACAACAGCAAACACGAGACATCTTTCTCTCTTACGGGTAGTGGCAGTGGCATGGATCGCGAAAGAACAGCACGTGCGACCTTTGATGACAACGGACGGTGCCGAAAACAAAAACAGACTCCGCAATCAAGACGGGGGTTTCCGTCCGGCCTGCAGAGTCAAAATAAAGGAATTCTTCATAAAACCTTACGTAAGATGATACCACATACCGGACTACTTTTCCGGTGACGGAGAGGGGACACACGTAAAGAGCTTCCTTTAATCCTATCAGCTCTCGCAGTAGGCTCCTCATCTTCAGGATCGAGTGCGCGCCTCCACGTGCCCACCGGCCGGGACCTGCTCTCCCGCGACCGAACTCGGACACATCGAAGAAAAACGCACTAACGGTGACGGATAGTGTCACCAATATCCGATTTCAAAGCAACGACCGCAGACACGATTCCCCTTCTCACACTCTCTACGGCAAACCTCACCTCAAAACCGCCGATGTAAGAACGTCTGACGACCGGCCGAACTACCATGTTGACCGCAGGCGGGACTGCATCCCGCGTGTTGGAAGGAGTCGGAGAAACTCGCCCCGGGTCAACGATATCCCGTCTACGATCAATAGACTTGATTCCCGAAATCCCCATGTCTTTCCCCCACTTAAACCGAAGATTTACCTGCAAGCTCGGTCGCCTCGCCCTGTCCGGAAAACACCCCGCCGAAAGACGGCCACCATGTAGAGGCCGTCGGCACAGGCTCCGGCGAAGAAGGCTCGGACTTCGGTTGCTCGGTGATCACTTCTTCCGAATGGTGTGCCGACTCCTCCTTCCACCTCGTGGTCTTACAACATCCGCACTCCCTTATTTCTTCACGATACGCGTATAAGAGCCCCCCTACGCTAGTGACAGCTATCAGGGCAGCCATGACACTCCCTCCGACAAGACCTCCTATGGATTCCCTGAGGGCAATTCCTACTCCTGCCACACCCGCACAAGGAACGCATACAAAGCAGTTTGTAGCCTGCAAAACAACGTTCACCTTGTCGCCTATAGGCAACACCCGAAAGAGGCCGGACACATCCCGACAGTCATCGACAACACCACAGCCGACCTTGTCAGTCTTGCGAACCACTTCGACTGCCTCTTTGGGAAACGACACGGAAGCATCCATATCAGACCCCTTCGGAACAGATTTCGAGGTAATCATAGCATCAAGTTGAGCTGTCATCAATTGTTCTTCTCTAAAATTTTACGCTTAAACAGACGACTCACTCGCGAAACCGGTCGCATCATCTTGTCCGGCAAACCACCTACCAAAAGAGATCCATCCTCCGGGCGCGGTCGGCGCAGGTTTCGGCGAGGTGGTCTCGGACTTCGGTTGCTCTACGACCACTTCTTCAAGCTCAAACTTCGCCTTTACATTCGATTCGTAGACCGTGCGGCACCCCGAAGCCACAATCGTAGTACCCACACATGCGCACGCAAGACCACTCAGACTGACTCCGAGAGCAGGAATGCCTACCGCAAGTGCTCCCGTAAGACCCCCGGGCACTCCCCCTCCACAAAAGTATCCCAAGAGCGTTGCTACGGCAATCATGGAACCCCCTACGGGAACGTTGCCACAGGAAACAATAAGACCGGCCTTCCAACACTTATCTTCGGTCATTAGAGCACTACGGCCGGCCTTGTCAACCTTGAGAGCAACCTCAGCTCCCCCTTGCCGGAAACGCACGGGAACGTCTACATCGGACTCTTTCGGGGCCGATTTCGAGACAATGACAGCATCAAGATTAGTCGTCATGGTTTGTTTGCCTCCGAATTTTGTAACTCTCCGGGCGACAGCATACCACGGAACGGCATGGCGGAGCAACCGTAAAGACACGGTCCCTCAGGGACAAATCAAAAAAAGGTTTGGAGACTCAAGGTTTGACAAGAAACTATTCCGGAAACAACGTCACCACCTCCCGCCACGACATATCGGGTAAAGGGTCTTCGTCCGGATCGGAAGCAGTCCCCTTAGGAGACCCCCCTTCCGGACGGTTCCGTCGTATGCAACGCATGTCGCCTTCGGCCACGCCTATACATATCTACCCGATCGATCAAGGTTTGCGCATTAAGATTGATTTCCTCGGCACAATCCGAGATCGATCCCCCTTCAAACTCATTAAGCCAACAATCTACAGCCCTCTCTTTCCGGTCATTAGTAAAAACACGCCGTTCCCCCTTCCCCGGCGATACGAAGTAGGGATGGCCATCTCGAACCTTTTCTTGCGCAGGGACATTTTCCGGCCCTACCCTTCGCGCGCTCTTTCGGACAGAGAGTTTCAAACCTCCGGTGTAGTCGGAAATGGTGATCGACCCTATCCCGGATCGGAGGTCTACCAAAAGTGTCCCGTGATCAACTGTCCGCAGGGTCCGGCTGTCCGAATCTAAGCACGAGAAAGCCCGATAGGTGTCATACTCTGCCTTTATCCGGCTCGACAAGGTAGTAACGCCGATAAGGATGATCCCGATTAAGGGATTCTCGTCCTTGAGTCGTACCGTGTCATCCAATAACAAAGAGAACATTACCGGAGGTGCTATTGTTGGCGGGGGTATGGTAGCTTATTGCCTGCGTAGCGGTGGTGGGATGCGGTGCGGGAGAGATAGCTTTTCGAAGGGGGGCAACGGACGTTATCATAGGAGGCATGGTGGCGGGAGGAGCGGGTTCAACGTTCCTTCTTGCCTCAGGTGAAGAGGCGCGTGAACAAAAAAACCGAGGAGGAAGTCTAATTACGTTCGGACGCAAATCAGGGGCGGATCGGACAAGGCACGGATATTGCCCCAAAAACTCGTAACGTTCCAACACCTCCCCTCTCCGCAGGCAGTGAAAAATATTCAAAAAGCGTTCTCGAAGCAAGCTCGGCTCCACACCACCCAACGTCTCTCTCATGTAGGCGTCGGAAGGAGTGTTGTGTACATTAAACAAACTACGCATGCTTTCCGCAACAGCCGGACCGACTTGCCCCGAGTCTAAAGAAGAGAAGGCCGCTTGGCGAGGCAAGACAATCGGCCAAGCTCAGTGCCTTTGCCCTTCTCGGATTCGGAACCTTCCGAAACACATCCCGCGTACATTCCGATAGTCCTTCCCCTCCTTCCTTTTGAAAGAGGCTGCTTTTCCCCGGACCGCGCACGCCCCATCTTCGACCCCTCACCACGAAGATTTTTTCAAGGAACCATTCTACCCACAGGGGAGCCGACGAAATCCACCGGGGAATCGACGAACATATGTTGTGTAGAGGGAACCGCCGACCGGACACAACCTCTCTACATCCTGCAACGGTATCTCCGGTAACGGGTTACTCTCGGAAAGCTCAAACCCGTATTCGATCGGATCGAAAACAACTACGTTGTGTACGTTTTCCACCCAACGGGATAGAGTCCCCCTGCAAAGATTGCCTCTCCGGGCACATTCCGAGGTCGACCCCCTCCCCAATGCATGAAAATAGTAACCCGGCACCCTTGCTCTTTGATCTTCGGTAAGAACACGCCGTCTCCCCCTCTTCACCGACAAGAAATAGGGGAGACCTCCGCGAGTTTCTTCCCATGCCCGGACTGCCGGTTGACTCCATACACCTCCCCGTCTAAAGGAGCATGTTTTTCCGGCAGACGCATCCTTCTCCCCCTTGATGAACAGCCTCCCCCTTCCTTTCGGAAGGGGCGATCTCCCCACACTCCGATCGAGCCGTACGGCCATCCCCTCTTTCCCACTTTTAGGCCACACGGTGCCCCGTCCTTCACTTATTGCCGATACCGACATCACAGCATACCTCCCTTTACATCCAACCCGCCCCGGGTGGGAGGGTGCCACACCACCACCTTTTTGTCAACATCGGTTGATGTACCCCCGGGAACTCCGCAAGCAAAGCCCGACCCCTCCCGACTACTCTTCAAAAGCCTATCCTGCGGTTAAGACCCACCCCAAACAATCCGATCCTTCCTTTGAAAGATGTTTCTTTTCCCGGGATCGCGCTCGCCTCATCTTCGACCCCTCACCACGAGGATTTTTTCAAGAAACCATTCTACCCATCCGTACGAAAAGATCGGTGGCGGAAACCTTTGTCCGGACTCGAACACAACCTCTCTACATCCTCCACCGGTATATCCGGTAGATCCGGTAGCGACCCATCGGACATCTCTGCCTCATCTGCGTCCTCTACAACATCCAACTCCGCGCAGCTCAACTCCGCACCGCAAAGACTGCACCTCAGGACTCTCCCGCAAAGACTGCATCTCAGGGCACATTCCAAAGTCGACCCCCCCCCGATCGAGGGGGCGGTTCCCTCATCTGCTTCCCCCCCACTTTCAGGCCACACGATACTCCGTCCTTCACTCACTGCCGACGCCACAGTCCCCTCCTTAAAAATTCAACTCCACAAGCGGGGGACAGCATGTCACACCACCACCCCCTTTGTCAACATCGGTTGACGTACCCCCCGGAATTCTGCAAGCAAAGTCCGACCTCTCCCGACTATTCTTCACAAGCCCGTCCTACGGCTAAGACCCACCCCAAACAATCACTCTTTCGATGTCACGACCTCCTCGGTACAATCTTACTCGTAACCCGCCCCCCTCCGAGCCAACCGACGAATTTCAACTCGCAGTGCTTTTTCCATCTTCCCCATACCGACGCAACGGATAGCAGGCAACTGCGATCGGTATACCCACAAATAGGATGCCGGGAAGACAAGCTCCCAAGATAGCCCCCTTTGTTCCCCCGTACATCGCTCCCGTGAGTGTCGTCGTAAGCATGACGGGAGCGCCCACGATCAAGTCGGTTATCATAACTGCGGCGAGGGCAACATCGGATCTCCCCGAATGAGTCCTACTCATTGCCGTCGTGCCGATAGTCTCACAGGCAATATTTCCGATTTCGGGAGCGCGACCAAGACCTTTTTTATCGAGATTTTCTTTGACGGGAGGATCCACGGAACTGCCCTCTCCGGATATCCCCGGGACGGAACCAAGTTGAGTTGCCATATCGTATTCCCTCCTCAAAAACCTCGTGAATTCCACCCCACATTGTATCACGGAGCGATATACATCACCATCTTTAAAGGGAGTGCTCCGGGAACCGCACGGGCAAAATCCGCCCCCTCCCACCCCCCGGGGGGAAGATGGCCTCTCCCGGTAAGGACACGTCAGCACATGAAATGCTTCCCACTTGCGGACGGACAGACTACCGACCACGGAGTCGAGTTCGGGCTTCTTCAAGTTGAGTCGAAGAAAGAAGAATGTCTGCCTTGCGTTCGCTCCGCTCGTCACTCGACCTAGCCGACTCTCATCCAAGGACATGGGACCTCATGGATCGATAAGATTGCATTACGACCCGGACAACTCAAGAGAAGAGACATGTCCGGTCCCCCTTCCCCCTACCCTCCGCGGAGTCTTCCGTGGCCTTCTCCGGGATGAAAGCACACACGGCATATGGAATCTCTTTTTTCTACCTTCGAAGGCTAATAGGATCGGTTTGCATCATGCGGAGATCAAGCTCACCGGCAGAGTCTCCGGACGAAACTCCTTCGCTCATACCGGAATCGGACCTTTCCACAGAACCGGATGCGACCCCGGCATCCACGTTCTCGGGGCCTTCGGCGGACAATCCGGGTATGGTTGCGGGGAGCGACGAAACCGGAACCGTTGCGGGTGCCGTGACTGCATTTGCGGTAGACGGCGCAACCACGTGTTCGGGCGGAGTGGGCGGACTCCCCGTAAAACAAACAGGGCAACAAAAGCAAGACATACACTCTCCTTGATTTCGGCTTGGCGGAAGTTGGCACACACCGGATTAAAAAACAAGTAACGTATAACGCAGGCCCGGATGCCGGTACTCTCCCCGGTCGAGCAAAGGTAAAGAGGGGCTCGGAGGCCTCCTACATCGTGGCCTTGCGTAGTATACACATATCTTGGTTTGCGGATGCCATCATCGTACCACAAAACCACCGGATCCCGCGTGCGCCTTCCGGTTGTTGTCGGCATTCTACGTAGAGGCGCGGGGGATCCCTTGTGTACAAAGTATTTCATTTGATGCCGGGAGCCGACCCCCCGATAAGCCGGTGTCGGAGAGGATCGCCTTCCCAAGGGAGGGGGCGGACTTTGTCCGTCCGGTTCCGGCGGTTCCGGTCGTATTGTTGCTTGCAAATAATATGGTCTTGTGTGAGCATTGGCCATGCCCTGATTAATGGGGGGGGGTTCAAAAATGTCTTCGTTAACGGAATCGCGAGTGGTAGGTGGCGGGTGTAGTGCCGTCGATCGTCAGGGGGACGGTGCGGAGCCCGTCCCGCGTGAGGGCCCGCTTGGGAAATGGTGTCGCACTGCCCGCGGAGTTTTTGCAATACACGCCGGGATATTTCGTAGCGCGTTGTTATTTGCGGGTGCGGGAATGGTAGCGGGCGCATTGGCAAACTTCATATCGACAAGAGGTGTTTTTGTCGTGGTAATCGCGTCGGGATATACGGATGCTTGTGTGGCGTTCACACTATCGCACATAGGACTCGGCGCCATGGTGGGCTTGGAAGTCGGATTCTTTGTCGGTATGGTAAGGGCTCACATCGATACGGTGCGCGCGATGGATACGGTGCGCGCGATGGCGACACGAAGAAACGAAGAAACTCGCCGGCACCGGCCACCGCCCGAATGCACCGACAGTGTCCCCGAAGGTGCAACGTAACTCTGCAATCCCCGGTAGCCGAGCTCGGTCCGGTATCACCACTCGTCCCCCGTACTCCGCGCTTCTCCACTTCTGCGTAGGTGTCCTGTGGTGTCGGCTTTTCTCGTCGACCAAGCGCGAGACGCGACGTGCGGAGAAGATGCGGGCATTCTTCGGCTCGTGCACCCTCGACACGTAATCATCCCCGTTGAACGCCACGGCGAACAACAACGATCGTCGGGGGATACCGATTGCAACACTACCGGATACTTCGCGACTTTTTCTTTTCTACCGGAACCGGTATAGTCGGCCCTTATGGCCGAGAAGACCGAGAAGGCAACCCCGAAAAAGCTACGTGATGCAAGAAAAAAAGGACAGGTTGCCAAGTCCAAAGACTTTCCCGCAGCCTTCACCTTCGCTGCCTCATTTGCCCTGATCGCTACGACCGCGGGATTCTTCTTCAAGAATCTGGCCGGATTCATGATCGCCACCTTCCACGGAGTGGCAAACGGGGAGCGCATTGCAGCCCACATCCCCCTCTTCGTCTCTCAGGCTTTTCAGGTGATTTTCAAGACCTCCATGCCCTTCATGATCCTGATCTCCGTGATCGGGGTTTTGGTCAATTTCCTGATCGTCGGCCCCCTCTTCGCTCCGCAAGCAATGAAAGTCGACCTCAAGAAGCTCAATCCCGTGACCAATTTAAAAAACATCTTTAAGCTCAAAACCTTCGTCGAGTTGCTCAAGTCGGTACTGAAAATCGCGGGCGCCGTCCTTCTGATTTACTCGGTTGTCCGAGACAGCTTACCGCAGATCATTGCAACGGCCGCTATGCCCGTCCTCGGTAGCGCTCTCGTATTCAGTGAGTTTCTGATCAAGGTGGCGGTCCGGGTGGGCATCTTCTTCCTTGTCGTTGCCGTCTTCGACCTCGTCTTTCAGAAGAAAAACTTCGCCAAAGAAATGAAGATGGAAAAGTACGAGCTCAAGCAGGAGATCAAAGATACCGAAGGCAATCCCGAGATCCGGGGTAAACGGCGACAGATCCAACAGGAGATTGCCTACCAGGACGGTCCGCAAGCGACACGTCGAGCAAGCGTCGTTGTCACCAACCCCGTTCATATCGCCATCGCCCTGCAGTACGATGCGGAAAGCGATCCGGCGCCGAAAATCTGCATAATGGGGAAGGGGTTGACGGCCGATACCATTGCGAAGATCGCCGTAGAAGAGGCTATTCCGATCATGCGAAACCCGCCCCTCGCGCAGGAGTTGTACAATAAAGGGAAGATCGGTCACTATGTACCCGAAGAGACGTATGAGGCCATTGCCGAAGTTCTGAAGTGGATCGATCAGCTTAAAGCCCCGGAGTACGACCCGGAGATTTTCAAATAGTGGGAATACGAAAGTCGCTTGCCCTTTTGGGCAACATTCGCACCTTACAGATCCTCAATCGATCGAGCGATATCATCGTTGCCTTTTTCGTGGTCATCATCATCATGATGTTGATCATCCCCGTTCCGCCAACGGTGATCGATGTCATGATCGGTGTGAATCTGAGTATCTCCATCGTCCTCTTGATGGTCTCCCTGTACATCCAAAAGGCGGTCCATCTCTCGATTTTCCCCTCGATCCTTCTGATTACCACCCTCTTCCGTCTCGGCATCGAGATCGCCGCCACAAGGCAGATTCTTCTGCACGCAGACGGAGGAGAGGTCATCCAAGCCTTCGGACAATTCGTCGTCGGAGGCAATTTCGTCGTCGGAATCGTCGTCTTCCTGATCATCACGATCGTCCAGTTCGTCGTGGTCACGAAGGGAGCCGAACGGGTTGCGGAGGTGGCCGCCCGGTTTACGTTGGACTCGATGCCCGGCAAGCAGATGAGTATCGACGCCGACGTCCGGAGCGGTTCGATCGACTCCAAACAAGCTCGAGACTTGCGCCTTGCTCTGCAAAAGGAGAGTCAGCTCTACGGGGCGATGGACGGCGCCATGAAGTTCGTCAAGGGAGACGTCATCGCGGGTATCGTCATCGCCGTCATCAACATCGTCGGCGGCCTGATTTTGGGAAGGATGGTACACGGATACACCCTCCTCCAATCAGCCCATATCTATACCCTTCTTTCGATCGGGGGCGGCCTCGTCACACAGATCCCCTCTCTGATGATCTCTTTGACCGCCGGTATCGTTACGACCCGCGTTTCGAGTGAGAAGAAGGGGACGAATCTCGGAAAAGACATCTCCTCGCAGATCTTCAGCCATTCCAAGGGGCTCGTTCTGGCAGGCGCCGTCGTACTCGGTATGGCCTTCCTCAAAGGTTTTCCGACCTTAATCTTCTTTTTCATCTTTCTGGTTCTCGTCGGAACGGGCATCACGAATTGGTTACGCGAAAGAAAACAGCTCGCAAGGAGCAAAGAAGGCACCCTGGGTTCCGCTCAAATCGAGACCGACGTGGAGGGGCACACCGTCGTCAAGGGAGGGCTCGACGATTACGCCCTGACCGTACCGATCATTTTGGAAACGGGAGCGACACTCTCCCGCCTCATCCGAAAAGACCGGGGGGGGGTTCCCTTTGTGGAAGAGAGAATCCCCAAAATGCGTCATGCCCTTTACCAAGATCTCGGAGTCCGGTTTCCGGGGGTGCACGTAAAAGCCGACTCCGCCCTGCTGGAATCGGACGAATATGCCATCTATCTCAATGAAGTACCGCTGACCCGGGGAAGGATCATTCCGGATCATGTGTTGGCCAACACCACGGAAGAGATGTTGAGAAAGTATAACGTCCCTTTCACCGCTTCACAACACGCCGTTGAACAGGCGTCACTCTGGGTACACAACCGGTACGTGGAAATACTTGACAAAGCAAAAATCGGATACTGGAAACCGGAAGACGTCGTCATCCTCCACCTTTCGCAATTCTACAAACAGCACGCCTCCGAATTCATCGGCATCCAAGAAGTAAGGGCCATCTTGGAATTCATAGAGAGATCCTTCCCCGACTTGATCAAAGAGGTCACCCGGCTCGTTCCCCTGCAGAGGTTGACGGAAATCTTAAAGCGGTTGGTCCAAGAACGGATCTCCATTAAAGACCTGAGAACGATTTTGGAATCATTGAGCGAGTGGGCACAAACGGAAAAAGATACCGTCCTTCTCACGGAATATGTTCGCTCCTCCCTTAAGAGATATATCAGCTACAAGTACTCTCTCGGACAAACGGTTCTCTCGGTCTATCTACTCGATCCCGAGATCGAAGATATGATTAGAGGGGCCATCAAGCAAACATCGGCGGGATCCTACCTGGCCCTCGATCCCGACTCGGTACAGCTCATCCTGCACGCCATGCGCAACGTGATTGTCCCGACTCCTCCCGGAGGACAGCCCCCCGTCCTCTTAACAGCGATCGATGTGCGCCGTTTCGCACGAAAACTCATCGAGACGGAGTTTCCCGGCCTACCCGTGGTCTCCTACCAAGAGATCGTACCGGAAATTCGGATTCAACCTCTCGGTCGCGTACAGTTATCGTAAATTTTTACTATATTGCGAAAAAATGCGAAAATATGGTAGAATATACGCTCTCCAATAAATTATGAGTAATAAATATGAGTAACCGGATTCTAGATTGTTTCACCAAAGGTGCATGGGCCATGTTTGCCTCCGGATATAAAGACTCTATTACCCCCAAAGGATTCCCCAAAGGGTTGTGCAAGATGGGTTTGGGCCTCGCGGGATTGTGTCTGGCAAGGGGGTCGGTACTGACCGCCGAAAAAATGGCACACACTGCGAAGAGCATCATCGTTACGATGGCACACATTGCGAAGAGCATCATCGTTTACCCATATGATATGAGTAACCGGCTTCTGGATTGTTTCACCGAAGGTGCACGGGCCGTGTTTGTCTCCGGATGTCAAGAATCTACTACCTCCAAAGGGGTGTGCAAGATGGGTTTGGGCCTCATGGGATTGTGTCTGGCAAGGGGACCGGTACTGACCGCCAAAAAGATGACACACATTGCGAAGAACATCATCGTTAAGATGACACACACATTGCGAAGAACACCGTCGCGGGCATTCGGACCCGCATCGGACTGATGCGCGATGAGGTTTAAGGGACTTATGGGACGCCGATCTACACGATTCTTACCACCTGTGCAAGGGTATAAATTCTTTGAAACAGGGGAAGTTGTCCTTATTTGCAGATAGAAACAAATCAAAAGAAAGTTGTCGGGAATCAAGGCTCGACGGGAACGATTCCGGACGCGACCTCTCCACAACATCCGACGATGTACCGGAAAAAGTCCCCCCTCCCCGCTCGACACCTCGGGAAAGGGACGTGACCCTTCTCTGCTCGAATTACATTTCCGTTCCGCGCTCGAACTGCATCTACGCCCTCCCCTTACCCGGTTGGCCGGAGTTCTCTCACAAGGGTTGCATTTCCGGGCACACTCTCCGACCGATTCCTCCTCATACTCATAAAGCCGGTCAATCCTTGGTAAACAAACACCGTTCCCCCTCTCCCACCCCATTCAACCTCTGCTGATTTTTAGTTGAGGAAAGAATGTCCTGAGTTCGCAGAATACCGATGCCTCCAATATTGCGATTGTCTTGTTGCAGTTGGGGCACCCTACACAGCACACAGCGCGTAGATAGATCATTTTCCAATGCCGGAAGTCACATCTCGAGCAGATCCGCCAAAATCGTGTATCTTTATCGAGGTTTTTTAGTTTTTTCCTCCCGGAGAATGGGGAGGGCGGGTTTTTTTTCAAACAGGGAGCCCCCCCGCTCACAGGAATCTCTCTTTGGTTTGTCCGGTCTCGTTGCAGAGAGGAAGAAGGTGAAGAAGGCGTGCGACCTGCGTCTCACTGCAATGTCGTGCTTGCCCTTGAGGCGTCCCCTTGTCTCCTTGCCCCGCCGCGTGATATCTTCTCCGGATCAAAGTAGGACCGATGCTGTTTTTCTATGAAAATGAAAGAGGACAAGGCTGATCAGGTTCCCGTTGCAGAGAATGGTGAGTACGCGGACGTTCTCAACTCCATGAAAATATCGAGCGCGATTAGGCGCTTATCGGTCCTTACGATTTCCGTTGTATTCGGAGGGGGACCACCCCGACCGGTGATTTCTCTCTTTGATTTGTCCGAACTCGGTACGGATCGTTTCGAGTCTTGTCTTCCGCAAGGCTATCGTTGTTCATTAGAGATAGGCATGGTATACTCTTCCGCTTTAGACGAATGAATGTTTCTTTAGGGAGGGAGTGGTATGGCATCGGCAATAGGTGAGGGACAGAGTGCTATGCGGCCTGTGAGTTCGGAGAAGGGGGCGACTACAGGAAAAAAACGGTACACTAGGCAAAAGGGTACGGCTACATGGTTCCATAAGAAGATCCGGGGAGAGCCACCTCTTCGATTCGACCCCCTTTCGGGAGGAAAAAGGCAGAGGTCCTACACCAAGAGGGAGCAGGATGCGGTCGTAGACTATGCGGTGGAGATGAGGGGGGTAAAGTCTCCCGAAAAGTGTGCAAAAGAGTGCGGTGTGCCCCAACCCACTTTATCGAGATGGATTAAAAACGGGTGTGAGGCTGCCTTAAAATCGGCTACCTTAGACCCTCCTTACACCGGGAAGATAGCGGACTACAGAGAGCTTTTGGCCGATATCCGTTCCGGGAAAAAGCCGATTCACCTTTCCGATTACTTTTTTACAGAGGGCCGTTCCCGTTCTAATCGTTTTGGGGGAAAATGGGTGCCGGCGAGGGAAGAACCCCGGGGTAGTTGTCCCTATTTCCTGCCGGAGAAGAAGGGGACATGTCGGGAATTTTCCGATGAGCAAAAAGCTAAGGTTGTAGACTACTATTTCTCCGAATTTGATGGGAAGTCGGTTGCGGAATGTGCCGTGAGTTGTGGTGTTTGTTCGAGAAGTCTATACGATTGGATAGACGAGGGGTGGGGGCGTGGTTCGCGTGAAGAACGGTTGCCTTGTTTTCCCGAAAATCATCCACCTTCGGGGAGGTCGCCGGTCGGTGAGTGTGAGCCTTTACGGAGTGTGTCTGTGGATGACGCGGCATGGCTGTGCCCGGAGTCGTTCCCCGTCGGCCCGTTTGGATGCCCTCTTCAACAAGGTTGTCGTTTTCCACGAGGAGTGGATGTGGTATACCCTTCCGCTTTAGACGATTGAATTCTTGAGAAGGACGCTATGGCATCGGCGATAGGTGAGGGGCAGGGTACTGTGTGGCCTGTGCATGTAGAAAGGGAGACGGCTACAAGGAAAGACGACACACCGAAACTATGCCGTAAGACAGAGGTTGGAAAAGAGTGTCGATGAGTGCGCCAAAGAGTGTGGTGCTACCGGTTCGAGTGTGTCGAGGTGGATCAGGGATGAGT
>JAPOVA010000033.1:0-10168 GCA_026708385.1 Simkaniaceae bacterium
TCCAAAAGACGCGACCAGTGTAACGGAAAACAGGCTAAAAACACAAGAGAAAAACGACGTATACACGGAATCACACGGGCCGAGTCCGATCCCCCCCCTCCTGCCTCTTATTCGTCGGATGCCCGTCCGGATACCGCGCTACCGGCAACGCGATATTCGACTCCGAAGGAGCGATCGGAAACGCCCGGGTGGAACCGGTTGGGAGGATCGCGGAAAGAGAGACGGGTACACAGAGGGAGAACCCTCAAAAAGAAAGAACAAGCCCGGACCCGAACGGGGAAGACGACCACAACCCCCCGTAGAGAAGGAAGGAGAGGGTGAGAACACCGGGCCGGATCCGGATTTCCGGCACGATCGACCACAACCCCTATCTCACAACTATCCCCCTACGAGAGCTGCCGTCGCTCCCGCTACTGCTCCTCATACAATTCCGGGATCACATTCAACCCTCTACTCAGAATCGGTGCCGTTTCCACTTCTTCCGTACAACAAGTAGTAAATCCGCTATCGATACTTCCGCCGTCACTTTTTGCCCCGTTATCGACACCTTCGTCGTCACCTTCCGCCCCTTTATCGTCCCACGACTCCCCCAAGAGGGAAGTGGTGAGGAGTGTTAAGGTGAGACCATCGAAGAGAGCGGAGCCTGCGACCGCCCCGACCATCGCTCCCGGACCAAACCCGACTCCGAAGCCGATAGCACCACCGATCAATCCGCCCATCGTACTGCATACCACATTGTACACCGCAAGACGTCCGACATCGAAATCACGTCCGAAAACATAGGTCGCGACCCGTCTACTCAAATCACCCGCTCTCCCTGCGACTGTTCGTGCTCCCGCATCTCCGGGAGAATCTCCCATTAGCCGCACCTTCTCCGGAGACGAGCCTTCCGTAACACTCCCAACACTCACAACTTAACCTCACTAATTACGCTTCCGACAAATATGGCCAGTGTAACGGAAAGCAAGCTAAAAACACAAGAGAAAAACAGCGTATACACGGAACCGCACGGGCCGAGTCCGACCACCACCCCCTGCTCCTCACTCTCGAATGCTCGTCCGGATACCGCACTATCAGCAACGTGATACTCGACTCCGAAGGAGCGATCGGAAACGTTTAGGAGGATTGCGGAAAGAAAGACGGGTACACGGTGAATTACGAGCGATGCACGCGTGTACTGCCGAGAAAGACGAAGCCTACTTGACGAAGATATATTTCAAAGGCAACAAACGGGATTTACGAAGAGGGAGGCACCTCTCAAAAAGAAAGAACAAGCCCGGATCCCGAACGGAAAGCAACCACCCCTTAGCGGAAAACGAAGGAGAGGGCAAGAACGTGCCGGGACGGTCCGGATTTTCGGAATCGGATCGTAAGCCCCACTTCATGTGATCACTCCCTCCGGGAAGGCTACTACCCCCCCCCGCTTCCGGTTCCGATTCATCACCTCCGTCATACCCATCCGAAGGTACGGATATTGCCTCAACGCCCTCCTCCGCCGTAGGAGTAGTAGATCCGCCATCGATACTTTCGCTATCACCTTCCGACCCGCCGCCGTCCCGCGCCCCCCCCCCGATCGATGATCCGAGCGTGTGGTGACGGTAAAGAAAGCTTAAGATGAGACCACCGACGAGAGTAGCATCTACGACCGCCCCGATTGTCGCCCTCGGGACAGCCCCGATTCCGAAGCCGACACAACCACCGAGCACTCCTCCTATCGCACTGCATATCGCAAGATGCTTGACACCGGGATTATGTCTAAAATAGTTCACAATCCACCCATTTACATCTTGTTGTTTATGCCTCCCCACTCTCTCTTTGCTCCGGCGAGGACTCATTCACATGACCCGGAATCGTGGAGGGAGAGAAGGATGGCGGCATCACCGTCTTGTCACGGAAGCATGCCGGTCGGCTGATAGCGCAGGCCCGACGGGAGATCGGTAAAGGCAAAAATAATCTGCTCGATCGTAGCCCCTACCAACGTCCCGGAAAGCAATGCAACGGTTTTTCCGATCGTCGCTCCCGTCATTGCGCCCGACACGTGCGTATGAAAATTTGAAACGATTTTCTACCTATAAAAATATTTTTTCACGGAAAAGCAAACATCTCGGAACCGACAAGAAGGAGAAATCGGTCTACCGAGATCGACTCCCTCTCTGCCCCTTTCCGCATCTACTCCATATATGGGATATGGGAGATATGGGAGAAGGTGTGGACACCTCCTCCCCGTTTTCAACTTTTATGAAAAAAAAGAAACACAATAGACTTTGAAAAAAAACAAACGTCTATTTTATAATAAATCTATAGTTATATGGAAAGTATAACATTTTATATTGGAAAAATCAGAGGTATAATAATCATGACATCTAAGACTGATGCTCTATCGAAGACGGTACCGTCATATGGTTCGATCGCTACCCCCGGAGACCATTCTCCCAATGCGGAGAGTTGTGCGGACACGGCAGAAAGGGTATCGGAATCCACACAATTGATCCGGGATTCGGAACCCGAAGGGCGTTCCGTATCTCACGAGAGATCTTGCAGGGGTCGTTACTGCCGTAAAGTGGTGTTTTTGGGGCTTGTAGCCACGGGAGCAGTTTGTTCTATTGTGGCTAACTGTGTCGGTTTGCCGTTATTATGGGAAGGGGTGGATGGCATAACGGAGGGGCGTAACAATTATTGCCATAACCTCATGCATGATTGCTACGAAGACTGCCAAGGCTATGCCGCACGAGACCCCGATTTGTGTTACCGTAATTCCGGACCCGGGACTACGGTAGAATACGGTCACATAGCGCATATCGTCGGAAGTGTAGGGTTTACCACCGTCGCGGCATTGGGCTGTCTATACGGTGCGGCCCGGCTGTTCCGTAAGGGGTCCGAGCAACCGGAAGCAAACACTACGGAAACAGCGTAACGGAACGGGACAAAGGTGACGCACCCCCGAAATGAAGCGAGGGTCATGGCCGCGAGGACGACGTATCTTTGCCGAATGTACGAAACCCGAACCGGGGGCCGGCATTGTTGCGACCTTTGATGCGATACCCCGTTGTCGCACCAAGTGGACCCGAAGTCGTACGTTGCACGACGGTTGTTCCCTGCCTTGCGTCAGACCCCTTACACCCGCTTCGCGCCCTATTCTTCGGTGTGGCCGACGATCCTTCACGGGTTCCGTCGGCCATCGACCGTTCACACTCCCTCCGCAATGTCGCATCCTTTCGGATCAATATCCGACTCGGGCCGGAGGGATTCCACAAGCCCTCTTCCGGATTTCCTTAAGCTCGATGCGTGAGCTTTTTTAGCTATTGCAAATCAATGACCCGACCCCCTATGCACCGTTCGGTTTCGGTTTCTTCTCTTGCAATGCCTCTACCCGGCTTCCACCCTTCGGTGCACGGATGCGGTATGAAAGGAACACCTTACGCCAACTCCTTTTTCCGTTATCGGATTCGGGCGGGACATATCTCGTAACGAGATGCGACCTCATTGACCCTTTCCCCGAACACGCCGACAACGACCTTGCATTTGCATTCGGACAGACGTTTCGTGTGTTTTAATGAAAATCTCGTATACCCCCCTTCATAAAAGTGGATAAGTATATCTCCCGTACATGTTTTGCTTTTTTACAGATTGACAAAGAAATTATATGGTATTATTATATTTTGCAAAAAAATAAACGACTATCTTATAATAAATCTATAGTTATTTGGAGAGCGTGAAATTTATTTCAATAATAAAACTAGAGGTATGACAATCATGACATGTAAGGATAAAGCCGTATCGCACAGGAATCTTTGCGATCAACCATTTCCCCATCTTCAGGAGATGAAAGAGATATCTCCGCCTCTCCAAAGTCAGGCGGACAGGATAACGGTCATCTCAACACGCATGGGCGGAAGAAGCGAACATGCCTTATCATCACCGGACGACCACACCCCGGTACTTCCTCAAACCTCTCCTCCCCTCGCAGCGCATCCGGAACCTCACGAGGATTGCGACGAGAATTGCGATCGTAATCAGGTAAGTCATCATAATGGCAGAGTGGGCCGTTCTCTGAGAAAGGTGATTCTCGCGGGAGTTGCAACTACGGGAGCGGTTTTCGGTTTGGTCGGTTACATCGGTTTGTCGATGTTACAAGCAGAAGTACAGTCGGCTACGCTCGCACATAATGGTTATTGCCATAACCTCTCCTCCGACTGCACCCCCGCAGAACGTCTCCATTGCGGGATGGGTGAGGATATGATTCAAGACCACGATCCCTGTCGCGTTGATTTTGCAGCAAAGACGTACATCGGTGGTGCGGTGTGGTTCATCGGAAGTGGCGGGGCCGCTCTTTGCGCAACATTGGCCTGTTGGTACGGTATGTCCGGGGACAACGAAAGAGGCGGAAACGGTAGGTAAACCGGCGGGAACGGACACAACACGATATGGGTGGTGGCCGGCATACCTCTTAAAGAACGAAAGCTCCGGAAATGCACAAGCGGAATCACAAACTCCGTAATGGTGCAGAGTAGATCGTTTGCAAAATGAAGCGTGCTTTACCGTGGGCACGCTCCCCTTTGTTTCACGGCAGTTGTTCCCTTCCTTAAGTCCCCGAGATTTTTTACACCCGTTTCGCACCCCGTTTTCTGCGGATCGATGTCCGACTCGGGACCGCAGAGCTCCACACGCTCTCTTCCGGACTTTCTCAGCCCTACGGGTGAACTTTTTTCTCACCATTGCAAAGCAATGATCCGGTATCGGGTTCGGACGGCGGGACGTATCTCATAACAAAATACGACCTCATTGACCGTTTCTTCGAACACTCCGACAACGACCTTGCACTTGCATTCGGATAGACGTTTCGTGTGTTTCGATGAAAAATCTCGTATACCCCCCTTCATAAAAGTGGATAAGTATATCTCCCGTACATGTTTTTTGCTTTTATCGAATGTTTTAAATAAGTAGACAAGGAAATTTTATTGTACTTTGCAAAAAAATAAACGACTATCTTATAATAAATCTATAGTTATTTGGAAAGTATGAAATTTCATATTTAAATAATAAACTAGAGGTATAACAATCATGGCGTTTAATAATGAGGCCCTATCGCACAGGAGCCTTTACGATCAATCATCTCCCGAAGTTCTGGAAATGCAACAGCTACCTCCGCCTCTCCAAAGTCAAGCGGAAAGGATAACGGTCATCTCAACACGCATGGGCGGAGGAAACGAACATGCCTTATCATCACCGGACGACCACGCCCCGGCGCTTCCTCAAACCTCTCCTCACATCGCAGTCAAGGATAAAGCCGTATCGCACAGGAATCTTTGCGATCAACCATCTCCCCATCTTCAGGAGATGAAAGAGATATCTCCGCCTCTCCAAAGTGAGACGGAAAGGATAACGGTCATCTCAACACGCATGGGCGGAGGAAGCGAACATGCCTTATCATCACCGGACGACCACACCCCGGTACTTCCTCAAACCTCTCCTCACGTCGCAGTCCATCCGGAATCTCACGAGGATTGCGATCGCAATCAGGTGAGTCGTTGTAACGGCAGAGTGGGCCGTTCTCTGAGAAAGATGGTTATCGCGGGAGTTGTAACTACGGGAGCGGTTTTCGGTCTGATCGGTTACGCCGGTTTGTCGGCATTGCAAGCGGGAATGCAATCGGCTACGGTCGCACATAACGGTTATTGCCATAACCTCCTCTCCGGTTGCAGAGTCGGAAACTTTGAAAATTGTGCGGAGGCCGGTTATGCGATTCAAGACCGGGGTCCCTGTCTCGTTAATCCTGAAGAGTTTGCGTACTCAGGTAGTATGCTGTGGGTCCTCGGAAACACCACAGCCGCTCTTTGCGCAGCATTGGCCTGTTGGTACGGTAGGACCGGGGACAACGAAAGAGGCGGAAACGGTAGGTAGATCGGTGGGAACGGAGACAACTCGACAGGGGTGTTGTCCGACATATCCCTAAAGAACGAAAGCCCTACGAAAAACACACAAACAGAATCACAAAGTCCGTAATAGTGTGGGGTACACCGTTCTCAAAATAAAGTGTGCTTTACGGAATGGATAGCCACGGGCACGCTTTCTTTATCGTTGCCGTAACACCCGACGCCCCGACACCCCGTCCGGAAAGAGTGCCGAAAACGGCTACACTTCCACATCAGGCCGACACACGATCCGGAAACGAACACCGCGCAGAGCAGGTGCGTGAACCCTTTTCTTCATCCGAACAGCGAATTCGTTGCGTACCATGATGATTTTACCTATCGGTTCATTTCCGGGTACGCCGGTAGTTCCACGGCTTCGCCATTCTTCAGCATGTACCATCCATCCGGTTTTCCATCCTTGAGAGTAGCAGATAAATCGATCCGCCCTTTTGCGTGTCACCGGCCCCCCCTTTTCCCTCTTCGAAACACCCGAGTGTTTTTTCGGGAAGGCCGATGCTACCTCACCCGACCGGGACACCCCCATCTTGAAGAATGAGGACATGATCATTTCGTACGTACGATCAGCTCTGCGCCCCTAATCCGGGACCGGCATATAATTCCGGATCATTTAACCCTTCATGCAGAATTCGGAATACCTCTTCCTCTGTTTCCGTAAGAGCAGTAGATCCGCTATCGGTACTTGCACCATCACTTTCCGTTGCCCCGTTACCGTCCCGCGACTCCCCCGGTCGATTATAGCCCGCGCGCGGGCGGAAAGCGACGAGGATGGCCGAGGCGAGACCATCGGAGAGAGCGACGCCTACGAACACCCCGACCACCGCTCCCGGGGTAAGGCCGATTCCGAAGCCGACAACACCGCCGACCAATCCGCCCACCAAACCGGACCATACCGACACCGCAAGATGTTCGACCGGGCCACACCCGAAAACATAGTTCGCAACCCGTCTACCCAAATGACTCACTTTCCTTGCGAATGCCCGTGCTCCCACATCTTCGGGAGAACCTCCCATTACCCGCACCCCCCCCGGAGGCAAGCTTTCCGTAACATCCTCAACACTCACAACCCCACCTCACTAAGACTATGTTTCCGAAAGTCGCGCCCGATTGTACCGGAAAACAGACCAAAAATGCAAGAGAAAGAGGACGTATGGACGGAACCGCACGGGCCGAGTCCGCCCCCCCCCCCTGCTTCTTACTCTCGGATGCTCGCCCGGATACCGCACTATCGGCAACGTGATACTCGAATCCGAAGGAGCGATCGGAAACGCTTAGGAGGATTGCGGAAAGAAAGATGGGTAGAAGACGACAAACGGAATGTACGAGGAGGGAGAGACCTCTCAAAGAGAAAGGTAAATCCGGACCCCGATCGGAAAACGACCACCCCTTAGCGGAGGACGAAGAAGAAGGCAAGAAAGCGCCGGGGTGGTCCGGAGTTTTCAAAATCGGAACTCAACCGTTATCTCGATCTCGTCTCGTAGCCGTGCTCCTGCGCAAGTGGCTACCCACGCCCCGGGGATGTGTTGTCCGAGCCATCCGACAGTTACTAACCTTGCCCCGTAGCGGTCCCACTCGTAGCTATTCCACCCGAAAGGCGCTACCTCACCTCCCGTCCCTCCCGATTCATCTTCATCATCTCCGTCATACTCGTCCGAAAGTGCGAGCATTTCCTCAACGTCCTCCGTAGCAGTGGTAGATCCGCTATCGGTACTTGCACCATCACTTTCCGTTGCCCCGTTATCGTCCCGCGACTCCCCCGATCGACAACCCACGCGTGTGGTGATGACAAAGAAAGCGAAGGTGAGGCCGTCGACGAGAGCAGCGCCTACAACCGCCCCGATTGCCGCTCCCGGGACAACCCCGATTCCGAAGCCGACACACCCTCCGAGCATTCCTCCTACCGCACTGCACATCGCAAGATGTCCGACACCGGGACCGTGTCCGAACAGATAGTTCACGATCCGCTCACCCAAACCGTCCGCTCTCCTCGCGGTTGCTCGCACTGCCACACCCTCGGGAATTGTCTCCGTTACCCGCACCTCCCTCAGAAGCGAGCTTGTTTCAAAATCCCTAACTCTCACAACGCAACTCCACTAAAACCGCACACTCAAAAAGCAACTTCAGCCCAACAGAAAACAGAGCAAAAATGCGGGAGAAGAATGACGTATGCACGGAACCGTACGGGCAAAGCCCGCCCCCCCCCGCCCACTTTTCGGACGTTCGCCCGGATACCGTACCATTCACAGCGTGATCCCCGAACCCTCGGGGAGCGATGGAAAACATCCGGGAGAATTGCGGAAATGTCCGTCCGGATGCAAGAAAGCCATCCGGTCGAACCCTTCGCCATCAAGCTCCCGACGGAACGCCCGTATAACCACCGATCACCGGAAGCCAATCCGACAAGATCATCCTGCATTTCCGTGTCCCGACTCTCGGGACTATCCGGCGCTCTTCTCTTCGCATTCCGTCGCATCCGGTAATCTACCGTTCTCTGCGGTTTGTTTTCCTCTGCGAGAAGCTTTATCAAATCCTCGGTATCGAGACGCGAGTTCGGGAGCACGTACATTGTCTCACGACACTTCGGCTCAACGGCAACGACGGCACTTGCTCCCCCGGCTGCTCACCGGCAACGAGCCGTGCGGGCGATTCCCCCCCATCCTCCCTAACGGGGCAACAAAAACACGACATCTCTCCCTCCTTGGATATTTGGTTTTTCTCGACGATCGGCCACAATGGTAGAGGCTTACGGATTATTCGGCAAGAGTCGCGACGAAAAAAACACTCCCGTAGAAATCAGCGTGTCTCCGTCGTACACATCACCCGCGTCAACACCGTTTGACTCAACCTGCCGGTCCGGGCTTCCGGTACGCGACACATACTTTTTTTCCAAGAGGAGAGAAACGGCTCGATGCAACGGATCGATGTCAACCGGTTACACGCCATCGACGGAATAACTACGAGGAGACGGAGAAAAAGAAGTGGGGGTGGCCGGACTCGAACCGGCGAAGACCGAAGTCGCAGAACCTCACAAGCTAAACATGTTACGTGTTGCAAACATTGCATAGGAGAAAAAATCTGTTGGCCATGCCTGCCTCCTACCGTCCCATGAATGTCCCATACCCCATACGGGGAAATAAGACGGATTCAAATCTCCGTCGGGTGTCGCCCTTATCGCGGGGGCATCGAGCTAATCAGCAAAAACAACCGTCATCGATCGGTAAAGATGACGGGCATCCAACACATACTTGGCCTGAATGAGCAATATCAAAGCCATGGTTCTCAACAGGGCAGTCGTGATAGAGAAAATTGAGCTTGCTCGTAAGATAACAACAAAGGCCGGACGTCCTGAGGTTGGTATCTCCGAGAAAAACACCGCTTGACTAGCCGGAGTCGACGGTATATATGTGCCGTTGTTCCCTGACCGGTATGAGATGGTCATTGGGTGCGGTGTGTGAGGTAGTCTTGGGTACGGTGTGTGTTGATGCGCTTTCGGGTCGTCGCAAAACAACGAGAGGCTCCGTCCTCGAAGCAGACATGTCGTCGCGGTCACCGAGAACGTTTATCGACTTATTCTGCGGAATAGGTGGCTTTCATATTGCCCTTTCTCAGCTGGGTGCGCGTTGTGTTTTTGCAAGCGATAACAATGAGAAAGCGATGCAGACATACAGAGCTAATCACAGAGCGGAACATTTTGCCGGAGATATAACCGCAATCAACCCTCAAGATATTCCGGATCACGATCTGTTGTGCGCCGGCTTCCCTTGTCAACCATTCAGTCAGGCGGGATTTAAAAAAGGATTTCAAGACGCGAGAGGTGCGCTATTCGCAAATATTATTGATATTATGAAAGCTAAAAAGCCAAAGGCATTTTTTCTGGAAAACGTCAGGCATCTTAAGAAACACGATGAAGGGAAAACTTTTTCCACAATACAACGTGAAATTGAAGACTTGGGATATAGTTTTTTCAGTTATGTGGTGTATGCAAAAGATCATGGAGTTCCTCAGTTACGCCCTCGGTTATTCATGATCGGTCTTGCAGATATGCGGACATTTTCTCCTCCTGCAAAAAAAGCACTTCGATTGACGATGAGTGATGTTATGGGAGGAACGTGTACTCGCGATGTCGGGTATACTCTGCGTGTCGGTGGCGTCGGTTCGGGGATCCGCAATCGGCACAATTGGGACTCTTATGTTGTCGACGGTAAAGTGGAGCGCCTAACGGTGGTAAAAGCCCTGAA
>JAPOVA010000033.1:10178-41527 GCA_026708385.1 Simkaniaceae bacterium
AACGCCAAGAGGTGGCACAAGCCATGAAAAGGCAGGGGTTTACGGATGATTTTCACTTTCCCGCATAAAAGTCGCAAAAAGAGGCAATGAAACAGCTTGGCAACTCTGTTGCCGTCCCGGCAATTAAAGACTATGCAAAATGCATAATGAAGGCTTTACATTGCAAAAAGATATAGAATTTCTACGAAGACTAGGCATTGTATCAAGCAGTAAGTTGTATTCAATTTTCACCAAGAATATTGGCAATGTTTTCTCGCCGGCAATCGACACTTACCACGGATTCATGAAAACTCTTTGGAATACGTACCAATCAAGTGGTAAGGGGGACAGAAACCTAAACGGGAAGGTTTTTGAAGTTTTAGTCGCATGTTGTTTATATAGAGCGCATATTCTTCCATTTTATGTGCAGGCAAAATTGGACCTTGTTCCTGATATAGTCTTTGATTTCATCGCATACGGCAAGAAAGACGGTCCCATAGTTCTATCTGCAAAAACGAGCTTGCGAGAGCGATACAAGCAGGCGGATTTAGAGGGAAGGAGCATGCGTCAGGTGTATAAATCGTCTAAATCTTACCTGATGACCTTGGATGAAGGTGCGGCACACTCTGTGAACCGTAAAATATCCGACCATAAAGTTCCGGGAATTGATCAAGTCATACTTGCAACAAGTCCTAAATTCGACGAGTTCATCGGAGAATTGTGCGAAATACCCATGTGTATTCCGGAAAAAAGAGAGGTCATTACGAGCAGAGAGATTGTCGCCTTGTAGTACATGTACGGTTCGTGCTTGACGAAAGGATACGGCGCAAACATTCGAGGACGAGGCGACTTGTCTCAACAGCCTGATTAAGCAACACCTTTTCCGTAAAATCCTCCCGAGATCCTTACCCTGACAATTCTTATCCGATTTTTTTCAGCTCGTCGCTCCGATCCGGCCGTTTTCGCACCTGCTTGCTTCGGTCGTACCCACACGCCCGACGAACAAGCCACAAGGGCTTGTTTGTCAAATCGTGTGGGACCCGACTCTCTCCGCAAGACGGGGGAGGTGCGGGAGGCATTGCGGGCCTTGTTTTGGGTATGACAGGCGTATTTGCGGTGGCCTTACTCAGCTTATCGGGAGACATCGTATACGTATGTCGTCGAAAAAAGGCGCGAGCTAAAACGGAAGCCGGGCAGAGAATCTCCGTAGATGCCCCGAGAACGGACGGAACGAGCATCGTAGGTACGTCGGCAGAAGAGCCGGTCGGTCGTCGGTCTGAGGAAAAGGCGTGGCGGTCGCGCGTGTCGCAGGAACAGGAGGCAAAGGTGTATTTCGTTACACCGATTTGCCGGCGCGATTTCGATAATCATAGTTTCCTTAATCCCCCGTCCTTTTGCGTGCTTGGTTTGTTAGCGTTGTTATTGGACCCGGCGACAACAGAATAGATTAAAAATCGTAGTGCCTGTAACCCCGGTGACCTACCGGAATTCTACCTGAACTCTGAAGTCATTCTAAAGTAGGACTTTAAGCTGTTTAGACTCTCATGGCCGGTCTGCTTGACAATTGTGAGCTCCCTAACCCCGAACCGAACCGACTCCGTAATATGCCCCGACCGGGTCGAATGCGCCCCGAAGTTACCCTCAATACTACAGCTTGCGACTACCTTTCGAAAGAGCTGCGCAACAGCTCTTCCCGATAGCCTCTCGTTGCTGAGGTATCCCCCCTTGCGTGCGCGTACGAATAGAGAGGCCCGTCCGTCCGACCCGTTGCCTTCATAATCTTCCACAAAGTACGGACAGGGCAAAACCTTTCCGATTAGGTGTTGCGGAGTAGATGATTAGGGAGAGGTGGGATAAAGAAGTGGGGGTGGCCGGACTCGAACCGGCGAAGACCGAAGTCGATGGATTTACAGTCCATTGCAATTGCCACTATGCGACACCCCCCTTTAGGACACGAATGCACCCCGCACTTTCGGGAACAAAGAAAGTGCCGGGGAAAGGAATCGAACCCTCAACCATCCGATTACAAGTCGGACGCTCTGCCAATTGAGCTACCCCGGCGCCACGCCCGTGCCGACGGCAATTGTACCATTCGCTCCCTTTCGGCTCAAGTACCGACCTCTCCCTCTATTTGTCCCGGCGTTTACCTTCTTTGTTGCCCTTACCCGGTCGCAAGGTCTTCGTCAAACGCCCCGCTAACGTCTTCACCTCCCCGGTTTCGGTACCGGTAAGGGAACCGAAGAGTCCCGTCGCAACGCGCGTCATCTTTCCGGGCTTCGCCGCATCTGCGGGAATGTGTGAAAACGTACGCATCTTCGGCGGCCCCTTCTTGCCACAACACTTCTTATATTTTAAGCCCGAACCACACGCACACCGATCATTTCGTCCCTGATCGACCATCACCATCCTCCCCGGAATATACCCCTCTTATAACATCTACGCAAAATCAAGCATTATCAAAAACGAGGGGCACTATAACAAAACGCTTTCTTTTCGGGAAAGCAAAACCGGGTCGCTTACCGTTTTGGGGTGACAACTACCCGCCCCCCCGTGTATACTGCCGAGGACGAAACAACGCGTCACAAATGAAAGCAACGAGGCGACACGGATCGCAAAAGACGTCGCAACCCCGAAGGTTACCCATATGTCTCAACTTCCCACGATCGGCGCCATCGCCATCTACGTGTCCATCCTGTCCGGCATCAGTTTCTTCTCCTACAGGCGACATAAGACCGCCTCCGATTTCATCATCGGCTCTCGTTCGCTCAACTTTTACCTGACGGCCCTCGCCGCCCATTCAAGCGATATGAGTAGCTGGCTCTTCATGGGATTTCCGGCCGCCATCTACCAAGGCGGCCTCTTCAGTGCATGGTTTGCCATCGGACTTACGGCCTGTATGTTACTCAATTGGCTCATCGTTGCCCCTCGGATCCGAACCCGAACCGAACATTACAAGAGCCTTACCCTCTCCTCCTTTTTCGAACGCCGTTTTAACGACCTGTCGGGCCGGATTCGCATCTTCACCGCCGTCATCTCTTTCATATTCTACACAATTTACATCTCCGCCGGCATCACGGGGCTGGGGCTGATCATCAACACGCTGTTCGGTATCCCTTACGTAGTGGGTATCTCCTTGGGCGTCTGCATTATCATCCCCTACCTCTGCATCGGCGGATACACGACGCTCGCATGGCTCGACCTCTTCCAGGGACTCTTCCTCATGGTCGTCATCGCGATCGTTCCCTGCATCATCATCACGAAGGTGGGTGGCTTCGCGGGAGTGGCACACGCATTGCACACCTTCGAAAAATCAAGCTCTCTTCTTCCGAATCTGCACTTCCGTACTTTCACACACATCTTCTTCAACATCTGCGGATGGGGACTCGGATATTTCGGACAACCTCACATCATCACGAAGTTCATGGGCATCCGAAAGGTACGGGATCTCAGAAAAGCAACACTCGTCGGCATCGGATGGCAGACGATCACCATGACGGCCGCGACGATGATCGGCCTCATCGCCATCGCCTACTTCAACAATAGCCTGCACAACCCCGAGCTCGCCTTCGTCACTATGGTCAACCAAACATTTCCCCGGATGCTCGCCGCATTCATTTTGTGCGCTGTTTTGGCTGCCATCTTCTCCACCATGGATTCACAAATCCTCGTCCTCGCATCAAGCCTTACGGAGGATTTCTACAAGAAGATCTTCCGCCCCGGCGCATCATCCGGAGAACTCCTGCGGATCTCCCGCCTCTTCGTCATTGTTACGGCCGCCGTCTCCTACCTGATCGCCCTCAAAACCCAAACGATCTACTCCATCGTCCTCTACGCCTGGTCCGGACTCGGATCGGCCTTCGGCCCCCTCACACTTTTCGCCCTCTATGCAAAAAAAGTGAACGGACACGGGGCGTGGGCAGGCATCCTGACGGGAGGGATCATCGCCATGGTATGGCCCGCATTCAACAAAACGATCTTCTCTCTCCTTCCCGGCTTTGTGTGTAGTAGCTTGGCCATCTTCCTCTTCTCTCGACTGACCTCCTCCACTCCCCGCAAGGGATGAAGAGGTCTCCGCCTTGCGACACGGACCTCCTTACCGAGTACCCGCGACGGACGACGCGGGTCGTCGGAAAATACCGATCGCATTCCGCATGCGGACAGAGGTGAAGAATGTGCCGTTCCTCCTTGCAAGTCTCCCTCTACCCCGACATGTTTCACGCAACGCGCACCCCACCTGCCCCTCGGTATCACCCCCTCGCCCCCTCCCCGGAGAGGGGTTCCGAAATCCTCGGGGAGGCTTGCGAAAAATCTCGGCTCCCTATAGATTTCCCTATCTCGGGGCGCATAGCTCAGTCGGTAGAGCACCTGTTTTACACACAGGCGGTCATAGGTTCGAGTCCTGTTGCGCCCAAGGATGCGAGAGTAGTTCAACCGGTTAGAGCACCGGCCTGTCACGCCGGAAGTTGCGGGTTCGAGTCCCGTCTCTCGCGAGCTTTCCACGAGAAAGCCCTCGACCGATAAGGAACATCGAACCCGGAAGGAAAAGTGGTCTCCGCCCCCCTTAGCACCCGTACACACAAGCAAATGGTTATCTCCTATTTCTGGACGGCCATCGGCGCCTTTTTGGCCGCGTTCGCCATCCGGGTCTTTCTGCTACCGCACGAGCTGATCGATGGCGGCATCATCGGAATCGCCATGATCTTCACCCAACTTACCTCGAAATCCTTGTTTCCCCTCTACTTCATCGTCCTCACTCTTCCCTTCACCTATCTCTCCTACAAGCATATAAGACGCACGTTCTTCATACAAATGGTCGTCGCCGTCATCCTCTTTGCCCTCTTTCTCGCCCTGCTCAACCGCTTCTCTCCCTTCGAAGCGGATATCCTCGAGGTCATCTTCATCGGCGGTGCCATCTTGGGCATCGGAGCCGGACTGATCATCCGGAACGGGGGTTGTCTCGACGGAACCGAAATCCTCGCCATCATCATCAACCGACAACGGGGTTTTACCGTCGGCCAAGTAGTACTGTTCATCAATATCTTCATCTTCTTCGCTTACGGAAAAATCTTCTCCGATTGGCATATCGCCTTCCGTTCCCTCCTCACCTACGTGGTAGCCTTCAAGATGATGGATATCGTTATCGTCGGTCTGGACGAAATCAAATCGGTAACCATCATCTCCAAAAAATCCGGCCCTCTCGCAAAAATCATCGCCCATGAGATGGGGCTCGGCCTCACCGTTATCTACGGCAGGGGGGGATATTCCGGCAACGCACAGGAGGTGCTCTGTGTCACCGTAGAAAGACTCGACCTCGCCGACCTGAAGGAACTCGTCTTGCGAGAAGATCCCACCGCGTTTATGACCATCGAAAACCTACACGAGGTCATCTACGGACAACAGTCCAACCGACCTCCCGGCAAAAAACGTATCCGCTAGATACCCGTCCGGCCTCCCGGGTTCCGACGAAACATAAGCGTTCCCTTGCGTTTTCTCCCGGGTTGGGGCATGCCTCGGTCCCGAAGCCCGTTTGCAAGAAGAACGGGAATGTCCGATGGAGGGGTACATCCGTCATCTCGGGGTTCGATTCTCTCGCAAGGGCAAGAGGAGAGAGGCTCCGGTCGTTCCGCCAAACGGCGCACCACATCCAAAAGGGAGATGTGGAAGTATGCCTCGGAGGTGCGAGAGTTCGTAGATCGGCTCTCGAAACGAGAGGGCCTTCTCGTTTCTCGCTCGAGGGGGTACGACGAGAAGAACGGTGATCATGGTCGTAACAATAGGAAAAAACGTCCGACCGCTATTCCCTGCCACATCGACTGCATGATCCGTTCTCCGATGATCTTAATCGGAGTCGGGTAACCGAAGTAACTTCGGTCCGTGGAGAATCCGACGGAACACGCCGATCTACTCGTCGTCCCGTTCCGAGGAAAATGCCCTGTGTCACCGATCGTCCGACTACGCAGATGTCGGAGATAGGCCCCCACTCCCCTTTAACAGCCCCGCTTTTCAAAAGATCATCGAGAGATCTACCGAGAGTACTTTGAAGAAATCATGATACGAGAATCGGTAACAACCGGTACGAGGAAGGGTCGGGCTTTGGTCGTACGATTCCGGAGGGGCACATCTTTTTTTTATGGTTGCTCCGGCATGTTGTTCTTTGGTATGCTACCCCCTCCAAGAAGAGTGATGAACCTTAAGGAGGAAAAACCATGGCTACCCGACTTGACAGCACCATCCGTCCGCAACCGGACGTCCCGAAAACACCCGAAGCGGGTCGTTTGTTCCCCGAACCCGAAACGAGGATCGAGGTTGCTTCCGAGACTACCGGGAGGATTGCCCGTAAGCGTCTCGCCAAAGCACTTGAGCAAGCCTCTTGTCCCGGTCTGCTCGACTGTCTTCGTCGTCCCGAGTCACCCCTCTCTTCCTACGTGTTCCCCGGACCCACCGCGACCTTCGCTTACATTCGTAACGGGAAGGTAGCGTTCGAAGCTACCACCACTTCCGATCCCCAACGCATGCAACGCAACCTGGCGTCGGCAGGAGTGAAAGGGGGCAAGTGGAGACCCGTAGTACGCCCTGCTACCCTCCCGCACACTCCGGCGCGGCGAACACTCCCCGAAGAAAGGGCCCCCGCACGGGAGGAGGTGGCTGCGGAACCCACTACCAAGCCTTCGGAGCGGGATCCCGAAACCGCGTTTTTCGACCTCCCCCCATTCACGGAGAAGCCTGTCCCGTCTTATCTCCAACAAGGGTGGGAATACTTGTACGGCTGGGTGGTCGGGCCGCAAACACTGATCGAGGAAAGCAGTGCGAACGAACCCGAGGGAGTGCCGGTAGAGCCCACCTAGGCGGTTGCTCCCCGTTGTTTTCCTTCGATCTACCCGGTTCCCGGATGTTGCGGGTGTGTGGGCCGGCAAGCACCGGACCGGTAGTTCGCACGGAGACGTAAGGGTTTGGTCCGGAAATAAGAGAGAGCTACTGCGGAACGTGCCCGGTTGGGGGGGGGCACAAACGGTCAACCCCCGCTACGTGCTCCCGGACGTTGATGCGGACGACTCGGTGTAATTGCACCGAACCGTTACCGGTTCTTCCGGCCCCTCCGGGTTCGGGGTGTGTTTCGTCGGATGGTCCGCCCCCCCCTCCCGTGAGTTCCCCGCTCCCCGCTGTCCCTCTTTTACCGCCCTTCTTCCTGCTTCGGGAGGAGGCGGGCGGGGTTTCGGTGGCGGAAAAAACCCGCGTGTGGTAGGATGCGGGCCACTCCTCTCGGTCGGAGGGGATGTGATAACGAAGTGTGAATATTTTGCAGGAGATTCAACATGGCAACACCTAAAGAGATGCTTTTCGACGACGAGGCGCGCGAGAAACTCGAGGAAGGTATTGACAAACTCGCCGACACCGTTAGCATCACGATCGGTCCCAAAGGCAAGAATGTCGGACTTGAAGTGAGCTGGGGCGCCCCGACCATCACCAACGACGGAAACAGCATCGTCAAAGACATCGAACTCAAGGACGTATATGCAAACATGGGCGTTGCCCTCGGCCAAGAAGTGGCCCGAAAAATCAAGGAAAAATCCGGTAACGGTACTACCACGGGCATCATCTTGCTCCGCGCTCTCGTAAGAAACGGCATCAAAAATATCTCCTCGGGTGCGAGCCCCATCAACGTTAAGAGAGGAATCGAGAGAGCTGTCGACGTAATACTCGAAGAAATCGATGCCCTTTCCACTCCCGTCGAAAGTGATGCGGCTTTGGAGAATATCGCCTTCGTCTCCGCTTCCGGCGACAAGGAGATCGGTGCTACGATCTTTCAGGCCATCAAAAAGGTGGGCAAAGAGGGGGTGATCACCATCGAAGAAGGCAAAGGTACCGAAACGGTCATTGACTTGGTCGAGGGCATGCAGTTCGATCGTGGTTATGCAAGTCCCCGGTTTTGCGCATCGGCCGAAGCGATGCGTGTCGACATGGAGCAGGCCGATGTCCTCGTTACCGACAAGAAGATCTCCTCCATTCAGGAGATCCTACCCCTTTTGCAAGCCATAGCAGCTGCGGAACGTTCCCTCGTCATCATTGCCGAAGAGATCGAGGGGGATGCCCTTTCCACCCTCGTTTTGAACAGATTACACGGTACCCTCAAGGTGGTCGCCGTCAAGGCTCCGAGCTTCGGAGAAAAACGTAAGGCCATACTCGAAGATATCGCCATCCTGACGGGCGGTACCCTCATCTCCGAAGAGGGGGGAATCGAGCTCAAAAGTGCTTCCCCCGAAATGCTCGGGAAAGCGGAGAAGGTTACCGTTACGAAAGACACGACGACGATCGTCGGAGGGGGGGGGGGAGCCGACGCCGTTTCGGCACGCATCAATCAAATCACCTCGGCCATAGAGCACGCCTCCTCCGACTATGACCGGGAAACACTGGAGGAGCGGAAAGCAAAACTCCGGGGCGGTGTTGCCGTTATCCGGGTCGGCGCACCTACCGAGCCCGAGATGAAGCGACGTAAACAAGTTCTCGAAGATAGCTTAAACTCGACACGTGCCGCCCAGGAGAGCGGGTTTGTCCCCGGGGGGGGCGTTGCACTCCTTCGCGCGGGAGAAAAGCTCAGAACCATGAGCTTTACCGGTGACGAGCAGATCGGTGCCGGCATCGTAGCCGATGCATGTGTGGCCCCTTTCCGACAGATCGTGGAAAACTGCGGTAAGGATAGTTCCGTCTACCTGGCAGAAGTCCTGAACAGAGGAACCGAGTTCGGCTTCAACGCTCTGACGGAAGAGGTGGAGAACCTCATCGATAGTCAAATCATCGATCCTGCCAAGGTGGTCAAAAACGCCATCACATTTGCAGCCTCCTCCGCAGGGGTCATCCTCCTCTCCGAAGTGCTGATTGCCGATGCACAAGAAGAAGAGGGTGAACAGTCCGCTTGACAATCGTGCGTAAAAAGGAGTCCCTCCTCCGGTCTCCGGCTCCCTCTTTACGTATCGAGGGTGACGACGGGTGCTTGTCCGTCGTCGCTTAATCTCTAACATTCTCGTGTTTAAGATGTCCGGGAGACATCGTGCCACACGCGTTCCTCCCGCATGGAAGGGTTGTCCGTATTTCCCCCGATTGATGCAAAACCCCCGCACCCGTTAACATGGAGAAGGAAACCGACACCGTAATCGTACAAGGAGGTGTTTACGATGCGACACTCCCCCCACAGAATGAAAAAACTGATAACAAAAGAGATACGTCATTCATGGAGCATACCCTCCCGTGAGAATGTTACGGCGAAGAAAGACGAACCGGACCTATCCCCGCAACCCCTTCTCCCCGTCTCGCACAGACGAGGGCTCGTGTCCAAATCGCACAAACTGCCCCACAAGGGACATCATATCGAAATACATACATAAATATTTAAGGCTGTACCTTTTGCGTATTGCACATATCTCGGATCTACATTTTTCCAAGCTCACGTGGGGCTTTTCGCAAATTTTCTCGAAAGCCCTTGTAGGCAACTTCAACCTCCTCTTGAACAGAAAGTACGATTTTTTTCCCGAAAGGCTTTACGCCCTGCTACCCCTGCTACGGGAAAGGGAGGTCACCGATGTGATCGTTTCGGGGGACCTCAGCACTACCTCCTCTCATCGTGAATTGACTCTCGCCAAGGCATTCGTAGACTCGTTGCGGACCGAAGGGTTCCGGACCCATATCATCCCCGGCAATCACGATCGGTACACGAGGCGAGCCGATAAAACACACCGCTTTTACCGCTACTTCCCCCCTTCCCCCGAAAGCACCCCCGGAACCGACATGCGACATAGGGTCACGGCGCAAAAACAGGAAAACGGGTGGTGGTTCGTTCTCATGGATACGGCACTGGCCACACCGCCTTTTTCCGCTACCGGATACTTTTCCCCCGCTATCGAAACAAGACTCACCCACCTCTTGGATACGATTCCGGCCGATGAACCGATCCTTCTCGTCAATCACTTCCCCTTTCTTCAACACGACAAACCGAAAAGACGGCTCAAGAGGGGAGAGGCCCTTTGCCGGCTCCTCCTTTCTCGACCGAATATCCGGATATACCTACACGGTCACACCCACCGCCTGCGCAAGATTGACTTGAGGGCAAGCGGCCTCCCTTTAATTTTGGACAGCGGATCGGTCGCCTATAGGGACGGTTCGTGGTACCTTATCGACCTACCGGAAAACAGATGCACCGTAACCTCTTTTCTATGGAGCAAAGGGGGCTGGGCCCCCGAAAAACCGGACCGGTTTACGTGGGAAACATGAGAAGATGGAGATACCTAAAGAAATCACCCGGGAAGTAGAAAAGTGGCTACACCCCCCCTTCGATAGTACGACCCGCAAAGAGGTCGAAACCCTCCTCAAAAGCGACCCGGAGGAATTGGTCGATGCCTTTTACCGGACCATCCCCTTCGGAACGGCCGGCATGCGGGGTTTGATGGGAGCCGGACCGAATCGGATGAATCGCTATACGGTCGGAAGGGCCACGCAAGGTCTCGCCAACTATATCACGCGCCGAGCACCGGATCACCCCCATAAGGTCTTTATCAGCTACGATTCACGACATCACTCCAAAGAGTTTGCCGAAGAGTGTGCCTCCGTCTTAGCGGGCAACGGCATCGCCTCTTACATAACGAAAGAGCTCCGCCCGACCCCCCTCGTATCCTTCGGGTGTCGCCACTTGCGGTGCACGGCTGCCGTTATGATCACCGCCTCTCATAACCCTTCCCTTTACAACGGCTACAAAGTCTATTGGAGCGACGGTGCGCAGGTAGTCCCCCCCCACGACGTCGGTATCACCTGCGAAGTCAAAGAGATTACGGACCAAAACAGTGTGCAAAAAGGCTCTCTACGAGACCCCCTCATCCGAGAAGTTTCGGAAGAACTCGACACCGCCTACCTACGAGCCCTTTCCCGGTTACGCACCCGACCACACGACGAACCGGATAGCCCTCCTCTGAGTATTGTCTATTCGAGCCTGCACGGAACGGGGGGAACCCTCATACATAAAGCACTTCGAGACCGCGGTTTCGACACGATCTCCTCGGTAAAACGACAATCGGTTCCCGACGGCGATTTCCCCTACGCACCCTCTCCCAACCCGGAAGATCCCGAAGCCATGAAGGAGGGAACCGAACAGTTGATCCTGGAAGACAAAGACCTTCTTCTTGCCACCGATCCCGATGCGGATCGCATAGGTGTTGTCGTCAACAGGGGGGGCACCCCGGTACCCCTCACGGGCAACCAAATTGCCGCCATATGTGCCTTCTATCTGGGCAGAACGCTAAAGGCTCGGGGAGACTCCTTAAAAGAGGGGGTGATCATCACCACGATCGTAACGACGGGGCTCCTACGGGAGATTGCCCGGTTTTTCGGAATCCGGCATATCGAAACACTGACGGGATTCAAATATATCGGCGAGCAAATCCGAATCCGGGAGGAGACGGGAACCCCTTTTTCCTTCGTGTTCGGAGCCGAAGAGTCGTTCGGTTACCTCTACGGCACCTACGCACGGGATAAAGACGGGGTCGGCACGGCAGCCCTCTTGGCGGAAATTGCGGCGGAGGCCAAAACCCGGGGGGAAACGCTCTGCGACCTCCTTGCGGAAATCTATCGCACATTCGGCCTCTTCTCCGAAAAACAACGATCCGTTCCGTTCGAACCCGGACCGAAGGGGATGGCAAGTAGGCAAAATGTCACGGAGACGTTACGTCGCCATCCCCCGAAAGCAATCGGAGGTGTTCGCGTAACGGCCATGGAAGATTATGGGGAAGGGATACGACGCAACGTGACCACGGGAGAGGAAAGTGCCCTCACCCTACCCGCATCGGATGTTCTCCTCTTCCTCCTCGAGGATCAAAGTCGGGTAATCATCCGCCCCTCCGGTACGGAACCGAAAGTAAAGATCTACGGTATGGTCCGAGACGATCCTCCGAAGGGGGATATCGACACCCCCCTTGCGACATGCCGAAGACGACTCGACACCCTCTTGGAGGCTACGGCATCCCTCGCTCCTCTCAACCCTTAATGGCAACATACGGGTGCGGGTGCGGGAGTTGCCCACCCCTCGGTTGCCATCCCGTAGAGATGACTCATCCGTGAATAGTACGCCGAAGAGGAGGCGGGTACCGTATGATGACGACGTGTACGACGACGGCTCCCCGATGCTACCCGGGCCCCGTGTCGACTGCGTAGCTTACCCACATTCTCGGCTATTTTCTCATAGGTCTCACGACGTCTTTTTTCACATAGGAAGTAGCCGTCGCTTCTTTTTTCCCAGTGATCTACCCTCCGGAAGGAAGAAGAGTCTCCCGTACGTACCCGGAGCACCCGGTTCCGGTTTACCTTATCGAGAAAGGCGGAACGTTTGACGAACCTGTGCACCCGCAGGGTTACATCGATGATCGAAGAAAGGGAGAACTTACCGGCTACCCTATGCCACCCGTCAATCGACACCTTACCGAAGCGGTCGGCTTTCTGCGTGTGCATCTCCTCGGCATAGACGGCGGGATCGTCATAGTCCTTGAGTACCGTAAAATCGTGACCTTCCTTCAGCCCCTCCATCAAACGGCAATGCTTGGGCAACTTCAGGATATGGGGATCCATACTCGTTTCCAGAGGACGCACAACCCGTAGAGTGGCATCAAGGGCGTGGGTATCCCGATTGAGAAAGTCATCCCGGACGACACGTGCCCCCCTCGAAGAACAAGCCCCTTGTCGCACGTGCACGCGACCTCCCAAAAAGGTGCGTCCCTGCCCGAATAGAGAAACGGGATCGGTCTCTTCGGTAATGTGATCGATGGAGAAACGACCCCCTGCCTCTTGCATCACATCGCGATACTCATCTATGAAATGCATGAAAGCCTTGTTGTCTTCCTCTCTGACCCTAAGCGTACTGTGCGTGTACACGGCCATGGGAACGATCGGTATCCTACGGCGAAGAGCCGTATGTTTGATCACATCGTATTGGGCATCAAATCCTCCCAAGCTATTTCCGACTATGGAAACGGCAGGCGGTTTCTCGCCCCGGAGAAGCTTGTCGAAACGTTCGATGTCTTCCGGATCCCCCCCCGCCCTCAATGCGAGGTACAAGCCGTGCAGATCTTCATCGGTAAGCTCTCCCTCCTTGGCAAAGAACGCCTCCACCTTGTCGACCAACCCCTCCAGTGCCGATTGACAGGCCGCTTTCGCCACCCGGTCCTCTCCGGTCGCAACGGAATGATTGTCCAATCGCTCATGCATCTCGGTGATCCGCTCACAGGTGGCTTTCGTCAGCATGTCCAATGCAACTTCCCTGTCGGGTGCCCGCTTGGCTTTAAGCAGGTAACCCATCCAGACGGGAATGGTAAATCGGTCGAAAAAAGCACGATCCTCGGGATCGGTCGTATTGCTGTATTTATATCCCGAATCTTTGTCGACGCAACGACTCAACGTAGCTCCCCCCCTCTGCGCGTAGGGAACGGGACAGGTATCTCTCGTCACTCTGTAGACGGGATATTCGGAACAATGGACCTGCGACACGGGTTGCAGGGCGATCCAAAATTTGCCGTGACCCGAATCGGTACCCTGAAAGGCACGGTACCACACCCGTTCTCCGTTCTTATCGATAAAGGGGGAGGGAATCAAACTGTCGATGCGCCACGCACTCCTGTCCGCCGTGCAACGCATTAAGTGCTTTTTTACGGCAACCTTAGCCAGGTATTCGTTAAATACCCTTTCGGCCTTCTTCGGGTCTTCCGGGTCGTACTCCGTATCCAGTACCCTTTGATTGGCCTGAGCAAGCTCGTGCATATCGATCCACGGTCTGAAGGTACGGGAATCTCCCACCTCCCCATTGTACGAACCGGCAATGGGTGCCCGAAACTTTCTCCCCGTATAGGCATTGTCCCGCTCCTCTTCGGTAACCATGACGGCCTCAATGCACCGGTTCCACATCGCGGACCCTTCCGGCTCTTTCGTCCCCTCTTCGCACCGTCGCACATCCCCGAATCGAGCGGCTATATCCCCTACGGTAATCTTTTCCCAAGGTGTATCAAATCCCCGCAATATCCCCCGAACCTCTCGAAGGGTAAAGTGCCCCTTATGGAGGGCGGAAAGAGCCGAGCTACCGGTGGGAACGCGTTCGGAGTCGTTCTCGGCTAAAAAACGGGACATCTTATCCGCAAACACACGGACATCCTCCATCTCCACGTCATTCATACCTATGTTGAAGTAGTAGATATGCTTCGGTAAGAGAGGTTCTCCCTTGTTCTTCATCTCATCGAGGGAGAACCCGAACGTCTTTTCGATCAATCGCATCTTCCGCTCTCCGCACTCGGCACGCAAAAATCGTTGATAGTCACCGATCGTGGCTCGGTTGCGGTCCTCTTCCTTTCTACGGGCACCGGGTTTGAAAACATGTAGAACCGCTCGACGAACACGAGAGGGGTTCCCTCTTTTCAGAGAAACCCTTCCCGGCACCGATCTCGTATCCCCTCCCCCCCCTACGGTAGGGGTCGTGAGGATGAAACTCCGCAATTGCCCGACACCTTTTTCCTTCGGTCGGACCGCCTTAAAATAGTGGGAAGCTACGGAGGTATACCCATCGCCGAAATTCCCCCTTTTCACCGCTTGCACGAAGTCTTCTTCCCTATCCGGAAGAAGGGGAAGTTCCCGATGGAGTAGTAAGATTTCTTTATCCACACCCCTCTCTACATCTCTTCCCCGGATCTTCACCGATACGTCGCGTTGCACGAGTTTTCCCGTAGATTTCTCCGGATAATAAGAGATCGTTGCCGTGGCGATATGGGTCTTCGCATCATACCTCACGCTACCGGATAAGATGGCAAACGGACGACCCAAAGCTTTGCCAATATATCTTGGTAATACCCTAACAATCAACGGATTAATATCTTGTCCCACACCCTCTATAGGAGAACAACAGAGGTTGGGATCCGATCCCGGAGGTGACGATACCGGTTGACTGTTCTGCGTCATAATTGCCTCAATAAGCAGAGCAAATATACCAACAATTGTAACATATGTAACTGTATTCTACAATGTTAAAAATAATTATTTATTATAAAAATCTAAAAATAAGTATTTTATGATTTCTTCCCGGAGGTGCCGAGGAGGAAGAGAAGAGGGCATCCGCCCTTCGACCTATTTCGAGATGCGGACCTATGCAAAAGACTTACCCTTAGGTATTGACGTGGAATTTCGCCATGAAATAACGGCCCTTTCAAGCGCTTGCATCCACTTTCGGAACAGCCCCTCTTCAAAGAGTCGAATCCTCCGAGCGTAGGTCACACCCGAAACCATCTTTGCAATGCCCCCTTCCATTTCTCGCAGATGCTCCTCCTCTTCCAGAATGATCGATTTTACGAATACCCTCGATCCGCACCCCCTTAGCACCTGCTCATACGAGGGATAGAGTTTGCGCGCCCGCACTTCGATGGCATACGTTACGAGTAGGTAGGCCATCTCCCTCACCTTCCTCTTATCGGAGGAGATCTGCTCGACGAGGAACCGGGAGGTGAGAAGATCGAGCCTATCCAAATAGCGAAGGGAGGCAAACCCGCCGAGAATATAGGGAGGTGAGTAGTCGGGACAAACGAAACCGGAACATCTCCCTATCTGTCTTTTCAGATAGAGCGAATGTCTGAACTCTTCGGCGGCGTGTTTGAGCATCTCCTCCCTGACCAGGGTGGGATGTTCACAGGCGGCGATTTTTTTTGCTCCGCAATTTTCCAGGAAAGAGAGGGTGTTAAGCCATCTGGCGTGCAACACCTCGTCCTGCACGATATTCAGGAGCAGTGTTGAGAGCGACCCCATGTATCCTTCTCTAAGGTTACCCGGATCACATCGTAAATCCGGGCAAGCTCCTCATTCGTTATGCAGTAGGGGGGCATGACGTAGACGGTATTGCCCAGAGGTCTCATGATCAACCCGCACCCCAGGAAGAACCGGTATAGATCATCTCCCGAAGAGGAGAAGTAGGATCCGTTTTCCACCTCGTACTCCATGATGAGGATCGTTCCGTATGCTTCGCACCGCTTGAACGCGGGGTGCGAACCCCACTTGTCGACAAAGGCTTCGTGAGAAGCCGCGATCCGGCGACGGTGCGTCTCACACTCCGGCTTCTCCAAAAGATCGATGCTTGCAAGGGCACTCGCACAGGCGATCGGATTGCCGGTGTACGAATGTCCGTGTAAAAGCGCTTTTCCCTTATCGTCGGATAGGAATCCCCCGTAAATCTTATCGGTGCAGACGGTCGCTCCGAGAGGGAGGAAACCGCCCGTAAGCCCTTTGGCAAGACAGATGATATCCGGTTTCGCCTTCATGGTGAGCGAAACGAAAAGGGGCCCCGTTCTACCGAACCCCGTCATCACCTCATCCGCAACGGTGATGACCCCCTTGGCTTGGCATGCCTCGATCATTTCACTCAACGGCTCCGCCGAGTAGGTGATAAACCCTCCCGCTCCGAGGATGGTCGGCTCAAAAAGGAAGCAGGCAACGTCATCGCCTCGGCCGAGAGCCGCCTTAAACTCCTCCATGCTCTTCTCTTCGGATCCCGGAACGGGCGGCGTAATGCTCGTGATCTCGAAGAGATAGTTCCGAAAAGGTCGGTTGAAGTGGGTGTCACCGGCCACCGCCATGGCACCGAAGGTCTCTCCGTGATGTCCCCCCTTGAAGGAAATGAAGCGCCTCTTCTCGGGGCGACCGGTATTGTGCATGTACTGAACGGCCATCTTCATGGCTACCTCCACCGCACAGGCCCCGTTGTCGGAGTAAAAGACCTTCCCCATATTGTCCGGTAAAATGGCGAGCAACCGGGAAGCGAGACGTAACGCATTCGGATGGGTAAAGCCCGCCAGAAGGACATGCTCCAACTCCTCGGCTTGAGCCGCAATCCGGCTCGCAACATACGGGTGAGCGTGACCGTGCAGATTGGTCCACCACGAAGAGCCGGTATCGATATACTCCGTACCGTCGACAGCCGTCAGATAGACCCCTTTCCCCCTGACGATGTGAATGGGGGAAGGTGCCGTTTGCATTTGTGTAAAAGGGTGCCAAAGTGTGTCCATTGTTTCGCGTACCTCCTAATCGTTGATGCGTCGATCCGTTGTTCATGAGCCACATGTCCCAAGCAGGGAACCTGCGACACGGCAAGGATAGCCTCCTCGCTACACGAGTTCGCCTCCCCGTTAAAGATGATACCGGCGAGATCGATACCCGCCGCCTTCAGGGCATGTACGGTCAGCAGGGTGTGGTTGATACTTCCCAAGTACTGCTTGGAAACCACGATCCATCTTGCTTCCCACTTTTTGAAAAGGTCAATGGTCAATAGGTCCGATCGGAGCGGAACGCACACCCCACCCGCCGATTCGATGATCAGGGGGCGGTCACTTGCGGGGGGAATAATGCGATCGGGGTCAATGAGGATCCCTTCCGATTCGGCAGCGCTGTGGGGGGAAGCGGGCTCCTTTAAAGAGTAAGCGGGAGGGTGTATGGTTCTTTCCGGACTCAGTAACAAAGAGACGGTATCGGTATCGAAAGCACCGGCCCCGGTCTGCACGGGTTTCCAATATTCCCCTTCCAGAGCTTCCGTAAGAATGGCGGAAAAAACCGTTTTTCCCACGTCGGTTCCGATCCCCGCAACGATAATTCTATCCACGATTTTCCATAACCTCTAAAAGACGAACCACATCCTCCTCTTTGTTGAATGCGTGAAAGGTGAGGCGGAGAATCTCCTTTCCTCGGCGCACCGTCGGACTCAGGAGGGCCTTGACGTTAAATCCGCACCGCGTTGCCCTCTCGACCAAGGCGCGGGCGGCCCTGTTACCGCTTACGGGAACGGCACGGATGAGTGCAAAGGGTGCCCCCGCAATGCGCCCCAACCGTTTTACGTGCTCCCGTTCCCGATCCATCCGGGGGAACAGTTCGTAAGCACAACGAATGGTGGCCAACAGGGGGAAAGGGGGAGCGGTCGTGTAGATAAAGGAGTGGGCAAAATTGATGAGTACCTTTTTCAGCAAGGCGTTTCCCGTAATGGCGGCACCCAAAGCACCGAGCGCCTTACCGAAAGTAACCGTTTGCGCGAACACCTTACCGGCCAATCCCTCTTCGTCCACGAGACCGCGACCCTCTCTACCGAACACCCCGACGGCATGCGCTTCATCGACGATCAACTTCGCTCCGTACCGCTCCGTGAGTCGGAAGAGGGGAAGAAGGGGGGCTCTCGATCCGTCGGTAGAGTAGATCGACTCGACAAAGACGTAGGTGTCCCCCCTCCCCTTTCCCTTTTTGAGCCGCTTTTCCAAATGATCGAGGCCGTTATGCCGAAAGGGGAGAGAGGAGGCCCTTCCGATTCGGATACCCGCCCGGATCGATGCATGGATATGTTCGTCGTAGAGAAGGAGACCTTTGCCCGCACTGAGTGCCTGCACAAGGCCTATGTTGGCCATATATCCGGAGTTAAAGAGCGTCGCACTTTCAAAACCGTGAAAGGAGGCTATGCACTCCTCGAGCTCTTCCGTGTAGGAGTCGTTCCCCGTTAAAAGGCGGGATCCTCCCGAACCGACGAAACGGTTTAAGGAGCGCCATGCATCAAGGCTTTTTTCCTTGAAAAGGGGAGATCGAGCCAGTCCCAAATAGTCGTTGGAAGCAAAGTCGATGAGGTCCTTATCTTGCGTCAGGGAGCGTATCGTGTCGGACCGTTCCCTCTCGCTCAGCTTCACCGGCAGGAGGGACCGGCCCCGTTCACACCCGTCCGGCGTAACATTCCGACCGACATGTTGCTCGGCGTAAGGGGGACGTCCCCTCAATCCGAGGAGGGAAAACATCTCTTCGTCCCGATCGACCGGAGCATTTTCCGCCGTAAGTAATTTGTCACCTACGAATATGGAGTTGGCACCTGCCAGAAAGCAGAGAGCTTGTTCTTGGTAGGAGAGGGTGATCCTTCCTGCCGATAACCGGACCATCGACGCCGGCATGGCGATCCGGGCTACGGCCACCATCCGGACCAGCTCCCAAAAGGGGAGGGGGGGGCGGTCGCCCAGAGGGGTGCCCGGAATGGGAACGAGAAGATTGATAGGGACCGATTCGGGATGAGGATTTCGTGAGGCAAGGGTCCGTAAGAGTTCCATCCGGTCCTCCTTCGTCTCTCCCATCCCGATGATACCGCCGCAACACACGCTGATTCCCACCTTGCGCACTGCGTCGAGGGTGTTCAACCGATCTCGGTACGACCTGGTCGTAATGATCGTCTTGTAGAACCGCTCCGAGGAGTCGAGATTGTGGTTGTACGCGTATAAGTCGGCCTCTTTGAGTTTACGTGCCTGTTCGTCGGTGAGAAGGCCCAACGTACAGCACACCTCCACACCCAGTTCGGCAATCCCTTTCACCATGCGCAGGGTTTCATCGAATTGCCGGCTATCGCGCGCCCCGCGCCATGCAGCCCCCAAACAGACCCGAGTAGCACCCTGCCGAACCGCCTCCTTGGCGATCCGGATCACCTCCTCGTACTTCATCATCGGTTGCGCTTTGACGGCTGTCTTATAGCGAGAAGATTGCGAACAGTACTTGCAGTCCTCCGAACACCCGCCCGTCTTGATGGAGATGAGCCGACACATCTGCACCTCTCCCGGAGGATGGAACCGGGTATGCACCCGGAGAGCCCTTCCGATCAGTTCGAGGAGGGGGGTGTCGTAAAGAGCCGACAGCTCCTCGGTCGTCCGGTCATACCTGACGAAATCCGTCTGCGTATCGTTCATGGCGGACAGCTTACCGGAGTCCGGTAAACCCGTACAAGTGCTTTTCCGGCTTTCCGAGACTTGACGGATCGGCGGACTAAAGGGTTAACCGTCTCACCTACTTTCGAGCCCGGCCTGCCCGGATTCGCACCTACACCGATATATCCGGTAACGACCCACTCTCGGGGTCTCGGGGAGAGCAAAGCTCAACTCCGCAATGGTCCGTGACCGGCTACCGAAAGCCATTCCTTCACGAAAACCCCCGGACAACTCCGCTCTACCCAAACAAGCCGAACAAGACCGTTCCGAGTCGCTCTTCCTCGCTTGCTTCATCCAACCGGATAGGGCTCTCCGACAAAGGTTGCACCTCCGGTAGAGGAATAGGTGCGGAGCATTTTTTAGCCGTGGTACGGATCCGACGCATCATGATCCGAAACCACATCTTATGACAACACCCTCCGGGGGCATCTTTCGTTGACAATCAGGAGATGTCGAGTACTCTGATATTGAAGAGAAGCTCCTTCCCGGCTAACGGATGATTGAAGTCGAGAACCGCCTTCTCCTCCCCCAAACTGTCGACTCGGATCAACACGTTGCCGAATTTTTCGTCGGCCAATGTTAGGAGCGCCCCCTCAAAACGGAAGCCTTGGGGGATCAACTCAATATCCACCTCCCTGAATGCGTCCGGATTGATATGGCCGTATGCCTGCTCCGGCTTCAATGCCACCTGCGCCTCATCTCCGACTTCCAAGCCGGTCAGCCTTTCCTCCAAAGCGGGAAGGATCTGCCGTTTGCCGACATTGAACACCAACGGCTCCTTACCTACGTTGGTGTCAACCGTCGTCTTGTCGGGCAGACAAATGCTATACTCGATCGCAACCTGCTTCCCCTCCCGTACGGAAAGTTGTCCGTCCCCCTCAGCCATGATACCCCCTTGAAGTGGCAAGTCCCGAACAGTTGAGGACTCTTTCTTCATAATATCGTATAGCTTAATTTATCAGGTCTAATACTTGATTTAGGGAGTAAGTAAAAATAAAACCGGCTCCTGCTCTTTTTATTCCTGTAAGTAGTTCGTAGAAAACTTTTTGTGCATCCAGCCACCCCCTCTCATGTGCGGCCATCACCATTCCGTACTCACCACTAACGTGGTAAGCACCAATAGGTAAGGAGGTTCTTTTCTTCACTTCGGAAATGATATCCAAGTAGGGAAGAGCCGGTTTGATCATGAGCATGTCGGCACCCTCCTCTTCATCCGAAAGGGCCTCTTTGACGGCCTCTCTCACGTTGGCGGGATCCATCTGATAGGTCATCTTATCACCGTCGCGAGTGAGCGGTGATGCCCCGATCGCTCCTCGAAAAGGGGCGTAGAGAGAAGAGGCGTACTTCACACAGTAGGAGAGGATACCCGTCTGTGTAAACCCCTCCCTATCAAGAGTTTTTCGAATGTATCCCACGCGACCGTCCATCATGTCACTGGGTGCCAGAAGATCGGCCCCCGCCCTTGCACAGACAATCGATTGGATGGCCAACGCCTCCAACGTCTTGTCATTATCCACGTAGCAGGTATCGGATAGAATGCCGTCGTGTCCGTGCGATGTGTAGGGGTCGAGAGCGATATCGGCAATCACGCAGAGGGCGGGAAGTTCCCTTTTTATCGTTGCAATAGCGGTCGGAACCGGCCCCTTCGGATTGCCGGCCTCTTCACCTTCGGGAGTTTTGAGAGAGGGGGGGATGTACGGAAAAATACCGATACCCGCAACACCCGACTTGTGTAAGGCCTCGGCCTCTTTGAGGAGTAGATCGAGGGTCATCCCGCATATGTACGGCATCCCCTCAACCCCCTTCTTCCGGTTTGCCCCCGGGAGCAAAAAAAGGGGAACGACAAAATCATGCACGGTCAACCGTGTCTCCCTTACGAGGCTCCGTATGGAGGCGGTTGCCCGGTTGCGACGAGGCCTTTTCGCCATCTCAATCAACATGGCGCACCTCTTTGAGTCCGGCCAACACTTTCTCTTTATCCAGTGTGAGGATTTTCGTAGCGGCATCGTTTTCGCCGACGGAGAGCCAAATCACCTCCCTTCCCCCCTTTTTTCCGAGCACGAACCCGGCGGGGAACATGTTTCGCAGATGGGTGGGTGCGGTATTCAGGGGAGGGGAAGAGTAGATGCCCTTAAAGAGGATGGGATAGTGGGATATGCCGGTGATCCTGTAGGGAGGATCTACCTCAAAAGTATAGGCTCCCATTACGTACCATACGGAATCATCGGCACACCTGAAACGACTATGAAAAAAGGCCAAATACCTCTTATCGTCCACTTTAAGGGCAGGTGTCCCCCCCCGTAAAATGCCCCACCCCCAGCCCGGAGAGAAGGGACGGGGGGAGCCCCTCTCGAACGAAGTTTTCTCCATACTTCCCGTAAGGGGGTCGGTGATCTTGAGATTTTGGTTGGGGAAAAGGTAGTACTTGATATGGATCTCCTCTCCCGAAGGGCGTGTAACCACGAAGGGGGTCCAGTTCTTTTCGGTTTTTTGCCCGTCAAACCGGCAAGGGGCCTCCCCGTCGACACGGACATATCCTTCATCCAACCTCGCAATACGCATGTGTCTCAATCCGGTCTTCTCATCCGGAGATTCGCTCGAATTATAGAGAAGGTGGAGCGCTCGACCCGCACGAAAGATCCGGGGATCTTCGTTCCGGTCGGAAGATAAATCGACCCACTCTACCGGCTTCTCCGTTTGATCGAAGTTTGCATCGAGTTCCGCAACACCTATCCGGCTCCTCAGAGAATGCGCGGAATTACCAAGGAGCTCATCGTGGCGAAAAAAGAGCAAAAAGTTCTCTCCGTCATCGATAAGGGAGCTGTTATAAGGGGCCGGTACTCCCCTTAACCGCACCGTTTTTACATCCAACACCGTCCCCGTCTCCTCCCCGAAGGGAACGTTCCATAACTTGAGGGGGAGCATCATCGAATCGGAAGGACGCACTGCGGGAAATCCCCCTCTGTACAGGGCCCTTAGCTGCTTAAACCGATCCTTGATGACGTAGGTGCAAGAGAGTCCCGCTCCCGCTATGAGAACGAGGCCGAGGGCGATAAACAGGCAAAAGGGAGAACGGCCGGAAGGGGTGGTCACGGCGATGCCTCAAACCGGGATGTCCTGATCCGAACACCGGATAACGGGAGGATCGTCCGGAGGGCGGATCTACGTAAGAGCAACATACCGGCGACGTCGCACACAACACCCGGATCCCCTTCTTCACCGACGCTCCCCGACGCAAGAAGAGATGTTCCCTCGTCCGATAGAGGACTGAGCATAATTCGCAATTGGTTGGCTCCGATACCCGCACTACGGGGACTTTACCGGAAAGGGAGGAGAGAGAACAAGTATTTTATCCGGAGCCGGGCATCGGACATCCGCGTCGCACAGGTATCATCCGACACCATCCCTCCCTCTTCCGAGATTGTAGAAACGCCTCCGTATCCGCATGTCCCTTCGCCCAATCAAGAGCCGTCATTCCCTCCGCATCGGTAAGATCGGGATCGGCACCCCGTTTAATCAACTCCTTCGCAATCTCCGCGTGATCGTGCATGGCCGCTATCATAAGGGGGGTAATACCTGCGTGATTGCGACGGTTAGGATCGGCATGGTGCACGAGCAAGTACCGCGTCGTATCCGGGTCGCCCCGTTCGACCGCAAACATAAGCGCCGTCCACCCGGCACGGTCGAAAGCGTCAACACGAGCTCCCGCCTCGCATAACCTCCGCGTGATACCCCAACGACCGTATCGCGTTGTGACCATAAGAGGGGTACGACCCCGGCAATCGGCACGGTTGACATCAGCATCCGACCGAAGTAGTACCTCTATCATCTCCATCTTTGCATAGGGTGTATCGACCGCGTACATGAGGGAGCTACGGCCGTAACAATCGGTCTCGCGGGCGATACGGCAAAACGCAAGTGCGTTTTTGCACACCTCCTCCACAATCTCGACACGACCGCTCGCGACTGCGTACATCAAAACGGTCTTACCCCGCCGATCGGCCTGATGGATGCACATGTTTGTCGCCTCTATGAATATCTTCACGATTTCCGTGTGGCCCCTTTCCGCCGCAAACATGAGAGGCGACAGACCGTCATGGTTGGCGCAATCAACCACCGCTCCACATCCGATCAATGCCTCCACAACCTCCGTGCGACCTCTTAGCATCGCAGCCGCAAGGGGGGTATTACCGGAATGATCGACAGCATCGGTACGGGCACCTGCTTCGAGCAACTCCTTCACGACCTCCGTGTATCTTGTCGGGTGTGACGGTGCGATCATGAGGGGCGTATCACCGTTGGTATGGATAGCTTCGACATCGGCCCCATGTGCGATCAACTCCCTCACGATCTCCGGTTCGCCGTATACCGTCGCGAGCACGAGGGGGACCCAACCATTCTTATCAACACCGGCAACATCGGCTCCGTATTTGAGCAATTTCCTCACGATCGCCACATGCCCATTACGGATGGCATGCACGAGCGCCCTCTCGCCCTTTTCATCGGGAATGTCAACCCATACACCGCTCTTACACAGTCGTTTCACCTCTTGCAGATCTCCGGTCTTACTCGCCCTTCGCAATGCGGGCCCCTCCCACAACGCATCCCTTAACGCGCGGACGGCAAACCCCGATACGGTGCTACACACAATACTACACAGCACGAAACCGACCATGTATGAGGTTGTTGCGAGAACTATCACACGAGACATCATGGAAAGGCCGAATGCCCCGCCGACAACCATCCCCATCCCCACCCCGAAACCGACACCCATATATCGCAAGGTGCGCACGGTACTACGGTGAATGCGACGCGCCTTTTCGTTAAGGCAACGCTTCTCTTTTGCTCCGTATGCGACCCTCTCCCCCGATCGATCCGAAGGGGGAGTAGGGACAAAATCACTCGACAACGGCACGATCGCCATTTCTTAAGGCCTCACCTGCTTAGGATGTTTCTCCAACATTACGTCCGTTTTTGACACGCATATACGACCTATCTCAAACACGGTACACTTCTCATTTCCCTTTTTTTACGAGCTTGCTCCAACATCGCCGATATTTCCGAACGGACGCTCGACGCAATCGGTCGTTCAAAGACCGTATTACCTTCCCAATCGGGAAGATCGAGACGAGCGCCATGTTCGAGCAATTCCTCTACGATATCCGCATGGCCCCCGCTACATGCTTCCATGAGAGGCGTGACACCCTCATTATCGGCAAGATCGAGGTCGGCTCCGTATTCGAGCAACTCTCTCACAATAGCCAAGCCATCAGATCGTTGAGCTGCCATATTGATGGCCGTCCGGCCAATATGGTCACATGCATCGGGAACAGGGCAACATTTGAGAAGCTCCTTCACAACCTCCGTGTGACCATATGCACACGCCTGTATGAGAGGCGTCTCCCCTTTGCTACTACAAACGTTGATCTCGGCACCGGCTCCGTACTCAAGCAATTCCTCCACGATTTTCGGATCACCGTGGCAAGCCGCAGTGAAAAGGACCGTCTTATTCTCGTGATCGCGATGATGCACATCGACGCCCGATCGGAGCAACCACCGGATGACATCCGACACGATGTCCGTCGGAACGGCACAACGTTCGACTGCATTGATTGCTCTGATAAGGAGGGTACGGCCCCTCTTGTCAAGGCAATCGACACGGACGTTACATCCGAGCAATACCCGCATGATACCCGCATTGTTCACACACCTTCCGGCAGCCTCGATAAGGGCCGTATCACCGCAACCATTGACATGATTGAGAGCGGTGCTATGTGTGGCCAACTCCCTAACGGTCGCGAGACAACCGGATTTGACTGCGAGAATAAGGGGCGTATTCCCTTCGCTATCGATAGAGTCGACATCGGCTCCACGTGCGATCAACACCTTCACGATGCTCAAATGGCCGCTTTCGGCCGCACGCGCGAGAGGCGTACGATCCCTCATATCGACGCAACGAAAATCAGCACCTCGGTCGAGCAAAGCTTCCACGACCTCCAAACAACCGCATTCGGGCTTAACCGCAATGAAAAGGGGCGTGCTTCCTTCATAGTCCTTCCGGTTGACATCGGCGCCATATTGATCGATCACTCCCTTCACGACATCGACACGCCCATCGCAAACGGCACATCGGAGAACCATATCCACGTCGGCTCCGTATGCAATCAGCTCCTTCGCAACGTTCTTGTCCCTCAACAAGACACGTTCGAGTGCCCCGCTGAGAAAGCTCCTCTTCCCCCTAAAGGGATGTTTGAACTTTTCGATCAACTTCTCCACAACTTGCGGCCGGTCGTGTTTGAGGGCAATCGCAAGGAGTGGCCAACCGTCACCATCGACATGGTCGGGATTGCCACCACGCACAATCAACGCCTCTACGGTTCCCACATCCCCCGTACGAACGGCATGAACAAGGGCCCTATTGCAATCGGCACCCCGTTTCACCAGCATTTTCGCAATCTCCGTGTGATCCTTTTTGCACGCCGACACGAGGGAGGTCGCACCGTCGAGATCGACGTGGTCGACACGGGCGCCCCGGTTGAGCAACTCCTCGACAATCGCCTCATTTCCCTCGTCGACAGCATACATGAGGGCCGTCCGACCCCTTCCGTCGGGCACATCGATCCACACACCGTCATCGCATAATTGCTTCACCTCCGTCAAAAACCCATGCGCACTCATCCTCCTCAATGCATGCCCCTCCCATAATGCGTTCCTCAACGCACGGACGGCAAACCCCGACACGATCCCGCAAAGCGCACCGGCCACCACGCCCAAGGTCACCATCGAAGGAACCACCGGGCGAGGCATTACGTACACACTCAAGACCCCACAGGCAACCATCCCCGTCACACAACCTACGCCCATATGTCGGAAGGTTCGCACGGCGCTGACGTAAGTACGACGCGCCTCCCCGATATGATCGCCCGTACCTCCCCCTTCCGAGCAACCGGAGCGGGCAAAGGCACCCGGACCCGATATCGACGGTGTCGCCATTGATTACCACCTTGTTAAAATTCGCCCCGCATTATGCCCGGTTTTGATATATAAGGGCAAGTTATTATGAATGTACGATTTACAACCGAATCAGCAATCGATGTCACTCCGGCATCACGTTGCATGATTCCCTCTTCCACCTCTTCCTCAACGTCTCTCAAGCCGGCGCCGGCCATTTTCCCGTTTGCCCACGCCCTTTCTCGAATACCCGACCAAGAGCCGTCCCATCCGTGTCACCGACATGAGGAGGGTCGACACCATACCCGATCAACTCCCCCGCCATCTCCTTACGACCGAGCCGGTTCGCTACGATGAGGAACACCACACCTTTGTGATCGTACCGATCGGAACCGGCTCCGCGCGTAAGCAGTTCCCGCACCATGTCGATCGGGTACGTTGATATCGGCATCCGGTCTATGGAAACCGGTAGACCGGTATCGCATCGCACTATTTCTTCCCCTTCTGCTCCCACGTTGCTCGAGCTTGTTCCAACAGTGCGATCGTTTCCCCATGCGACTCCTTCCGCGCCCAATCAAGAGCCGTATTATTCGTGTCATCGGCATGAAGAGGATCGGCACCACACCCGACCAACTCCTCCGCAATGTCTTTACGACCGAGCTTAGCCGCTATGATGAGGGGCGTCACACCTTTGTGATCATGCCGATTGGGATCGGCCCTGCGTTGGAGCAATGCCCGCACTATGTCGATATCGCCCTGTTCGACCGCAAACATAAGGGGCGTCCAACCGTCACGATCGGCACGGTCGACAACGAGAGCCTTCACTTTGAGTAACCGCTTCACGATATCCGAACGGCCACGTTTCGTCGTAGCTATGAGAGGGGTGCGACCTACACAATCGGGTTGGTTGACATCGGCATCATACTTAAGTAGCTTTTCCACGATCGCGATCTCCGCGTCATCCGTATCAACCGCGTACATAAGGGGGGTAAAACCGTCACAATCGGTACTATTGATGAAATTATACTCATGGTTGGCTCGACATAACTGCTTCACAATCTCGAGACGGCCTTTCTTGACCGCATACACAAGGACATTCCGGCCGTCACGATCGATATGGCGCAGATCGGCTCTCGCTTCGATCAATATTGCCACAATCTCCGTATGACCCTGTTCCGTCGCATACATGAGAGCCGTCCACCGGGAGAAGGGATGGACGTAGTCGACACGGGCACCCACCTCCAGGAACTTCCTCACAATCTCCGTGCAACCGGCTTGACACGCCCGCGTGAGGGGCGTATCACCCTGATCGTCAACACAATTGACATCGGCACCCGACTCCAGCAACTTTTCTACGATCTTCTCTCGGCTCGATTTGCCCGCTACGACCGTAAGGGGCGTATGACCCCACATGCCACCGGTACGATCGATACCGACATCGGCGCCTTTCTCAAGCCATTCTTCCACGATCTCCGTGTAACCTTTTATTACCATGTCCAGGAGGGGGTGAGCGAGATCCAAACCATATGTCCTCTCGGTGGTCGGCACAACCGGTAGACGGGCATCCAATGCAAGCAACTCCCTTACAGTCTCCGTGCGACCGTGCTTCATCGCGAGCCAAAGAGGCGTCTCGTAGTCGTCATTGTAGGCATTGACATCGGCACCCCGTGCAATCAGCACTTTTGCGATCTCCGGACGGCCCCGTTTTGCCGCAAGCATAAGAGGCGTTCGATTATCCTCATCGACACAGGCAGTATCGGCACCGTGTTTGAGTAATTCCCTCACGATCTCCACATTACCCTTACGGATGGCATACGTAAGCGCTCTCTCACCCTCTTCGTCGGGAAGATCAACCTGCACACCGCTTTTACACAGCCGCCTCACCTCCTCCGGAGCCCCTTCCAGAACTGCCTGTCGCAATGCGGACCCTTCCCACAACGCACCCTTCAACGCATGAACGGCAAATCCCAATGTGGCACTACACACGGCACTACACAACACAACTTCGACTATGTGTAAGGCTGTCATGGGAATGATCACACGGGATAGTATGGAAAAGCTCAAAGCTCCACCGGCCATCGCCCCCACCGCAAAACCAATACCTACATACCGAAAGGTTCGCAAAGTACTACAATGAATACGGCACACCCCTTCGTTGAGAACGTCGTCGCCTCTCACTCCATAATCCCGAAGAGTAACACGATCACCCGGTATCGATACGCCTGCCATCTGTTAAAGCCTCATCGGTTAAGGTGTTTCCCTGACGTCATGTCCGTCCCGACACGTACGTGCAACCTACTGCGAAGACGATACATTACATCCCCCTTTCTTTGTTTCACGGGCCCGTTCCAACACCGGCAATATCTGTGAATGAGCATCCTCGACACATAAATCAAAGACAGTCTTACCTTCCCGGTCGGGAAGATCCGTGTTGGCTCCATGCGCAATTAACTCCTTTACGATATCCAAACAATCGCTACCCGGAGAGTAGTGTCGACACACACGCATAAGAGGAGTGCACCCCTCGTTATCGGGAAGGTTGGGGTCGGCGCCCGACTTAAGCAACGCCTGCACAATGTGCAAGTCAGCACCTTCCCAAGACGCTGATGCGAAGTGGATAGCCGCCCGGCCTAAGCAATCAACCACATCGAGGGACGGGCGATGTTTGAGAAGTTCCCGCACAACCTCAAGACGATTGCGAGAGGCCGCACGCATAAGGGGTGTCTCACCGAATCGGTTCCGAACCTCAAGATCGGCATCACATTTGATCAACTCCTTCACGACCTCCAAGTCACCGTTACAAGCCGCAATGGAAAGGGACGTATTACCCGAGGAATCACGCCGGTTCACCATGTGACGCGACTTGTAAAGCAACTCCCGAACCAACGCCAAACCTTTCTGCCTTTTAACGGCCACGATGAGGGGCGTACAACCCATGCTACCAACGCGAAAAACCCCGACACCGCATTTGCACAACTCCCGCACGATACCTACATCGGTGTCATCCTGTTTAACATACCTCATAAGGGCCGTATCACCTTCACAGTCGGTACGATCGAGGATGGCAAAACCACGCCGAGGATCGCCGGCCAACTCTCTCACGACTTCGAGGTGGTGATTACCGACCGCAATCATAAAAGGTGTGATATCCTCCTTTCCGCAGGCACGATCGACAACGGCTCCATGTGCGATCAATACTTTCACAATTCTCGAATAACCCCTTGAAGCAGCGGTGAAAAGGGGGGTAAACCCTTCCCCGCCTACAGGATCGGGATCGACACCCCGAGCGAGCAACATCTCCACAATCTCCAATCTACCGGGTCGAGATTCAACCCCCGGAAGTTCAATCGTATAAGAGAGGAGCGTCCGGCCGTCCGGCCAGGATTGACCGACATCGGCATTATACCGATCCATCAACACCTTTACGATATCCGCACGCCCGTCACGGATGGCCGTCCTGAGAGCGGCAAGTACGGGATCCCGCGCGTACTCCGCTTGCTTGCACTCGACCAACTCGTCCGCGACCTTCCCATCCCTCAACAGGACATGCCCGATCGCCCTACCGAGGTCGGCACCACCCTTGATTAACAACTGCGCGACATGTCCTCCGCGACTTTTGGCCGCAACCGCAAGGAGTGGCCAACCATCACAATCGACATAGTCGGGGTCGCCACCACAACCGATCAAATCTTCTACGACCGAAAAATACCTCGTACGAACGGCGTGGACGAGGGCCTGATTGCAATCGGCACCCCGTTCAATCAACATCCGCACCATCTCCGAGAACCCCTGCTTGCCCGCACACCTGCTTGCCAAAAAGAGGGGGGTTGCACCGTCGAGATCGACATGATTGACATCGGCACCCCGGTCGAGCAACGCCCCGGCAATCTTCTTATGTCCCCCGAGAACGGCATGCATCAGTGCCGTCCGACCGAGCTCGTCGGGGACGTCAATCCACACACCGCTTTCACACAGCCGTTCCACCTCTTGCAGGTTCCCGTCCCGCACTGCCCGGCGCAATGCCGGCCCTTCCCGTAGTGCGCTCTTCAACGCATGGACGGCAAATCCCGACACGACCCCGCATAGTGCACAGACCGCTATGCTCAAGGTCGCCGTCAAAGGGACCACCGGGCGAGGCATCAAACACAAGCTCAGGGCCCCGCAAGCAACCGCCCCCGTCACACAACCTACGCCCATATACCGGAAGGTTCGTAGGGCACCGGCGTGAGTGAGACGCGCCCTTTTGGTAAGGACACCGCCACTTCCCGCACACACTTCCCCGATCCGGTAGTCGGATTCGGACGAACTCAAACGTGGCAATGCCATCGTTGATCACCATTTCATTAAATTCGCCCCGAATTATATCCGGTTCGAAGCATAAAGACAAGCTATATCACTATTCGACACCAATTTCCGCTGAAACTAATAGATACGGACGAGACATAACAACAAATATTAATCATAAATATATGAGATAAAATGAGTTATAATATATTATAGGTCATAATAAAATATCTATGGTGAATGCGCTGAAAACCGCAAATATAATCATGACTCAAATACTATTTGATAGTAAGGTATTTTCAATGTGGGAAATCTTAGAATGAATAAGCGCCAACAACTCGAAAAAAAGTCTGCGAAACCGTTTTC
>JAPOVA010000036.1 GCA_026708385.1 Simkaniaceae bacterium
AGAGATAATCGGCACGCATATCGGTATACGCCTCCGTCAACCGTCTCCTCTTCCGGAGTTGATCGACAATCAACGCCATCCCCTTGCCGTCCAATCGTTCGGGAAGGGACCCGTAGAGATGGTGAGCTACGAAGTTGCTCATCTCCACGGGGCAGTTTCGCATACAGAGACGGAGGCCGGGCAACTCTCCCGCAAAAAAGAGGTCGATATCGGGTTCCGCCTTCAGATCGGAAAAATAATCCTTATCAAACCCGATACCGAATACGTCCCACTCATAGGGAATGGAATAGAGGTTCCCGGGGTCGTAAGAACGGTTGAGCAAAAAGGGGTGCAATCGTGAAAAAAACCGGAGACGACTCCGATCGAGTGGCTTAATCAGCCCCTCTTCCGCAAGGATCTCGACCATATAGTCGGAGGGCACAATCAGGTCACAATGGTCGTTCTCCCCCCTCTGCAAGGTCAACAAGAGCTCTTCATTCGTCTCGTAGTAGTGCATCCGTACCCGGATCCCCGTCTCCTTCGTAAAGGCCTCTACGATCGTTTCCGGGAAGGTCTCCGGCCACGCGTAGATGTGGATCTCGCCCCTCCGGCTCCCGGCTGCCCGCACCGAAGTGCCGGTATGTATTGTCCCCCGGATGGCCGTGTAGAGGAGGAGAACCCAGAGCAGGACGATGGCGGATTTGAAGAATAGAGAGGGCAGACGCATATCAAAAGACCCTATGCCGCGCTTTCGACACGCAAAACAGCACGATGAAGAGCCCGCTTACCAAAAAAAGTACCGTCGAAAGTGCATTGATCATGGGAGAGATACCCGTCTTTAACATGGAAAGGAGGTAGAGGGAAAGGGTTTGACAAGAGGGCCCGGAACAGAAATAGGCGAGGATGAAGTCGTCGAAGGAGAGGATAAAGATTAAAAAACCCGTTGCCGAAAGAGTAGGAAGGAGAAGAGGCAAGAGTACCCTACGGAAAGTCCGGTAAGTATTGGCCCCCGATACCTGCGATACCTCGAGTAAACGGCTGTCGATCGCGGCGTAGCGCGCATACAGAATCGGAATGACCACACCGAGACCGAGCCCCGTATGAGCGACGACGAGCGTTGTCAGACCGAGTCGGATCCGGAAAAAGGTAAAATAGCCGAGCAAACTCAAGGCCAACACCGTTTCGGGAACGAGAAGATTGCCGTAAAAGAGGGTGGCGGCCTTCCCCACCTTCCCTCCGGCCGAACGGAAAAAAATCAGCAAAATGCCCATCATCAGGCTGAAAAAGGTGGCAAAAGTAGCGACGAGTAGCGATGTAAAAAAAGCGGACCACACCTCCCCGTTCCGGAAAAGGCGATAATACCAATCCAAAGTAAAGTGCTCCCAATTGGCCGGAAAGGGCTTCGAGTTGAAGGAAAAGAGAATGAGAACGAGTATGGGAATATACAGAAAGAGATAAGGAATCAAAACACGCAAAAACCGAAAAAAAGAATACGGGTGTTTTTGCATCATAGGAGTCGCATACACCGTTCGTATGTCCCGTTACGCACGCAGTACGACATCGCGGAGGCGATAGCCGGAAAGGAGACGGTCAACACAAGGACCTTCTCGGCCCCTTCCGTTTCGCCATACGACACATGGCGGGAGGAGATGCCCGACAGGCTACTTGCAAGCACGAAGGGGAACGGCTCTCCCCTTTTTCCCGCATCCCGACAGCCCATTTTTCAACGCTCCAATAGTAAAACGCTTTCTTTTTCCCAATAGAGGTAGACATGATCGTCATAATCGATTACCTCTTCGGGAAAATGCTTTTCGTTTTGTTCAAAAACGGCAATCTTATGGGTACCATTCACAATAACGTTATATTGTGTCGAACGGCCGTAATATACGATCTGCTCCACCGTTCCCCGGAGACAGTCGGAGGGGGAAGAGGGTTTTTTTTTAGAGACGAAAATCTTTTCGGGTCTCATGCCGACAAAAACCCGTCTACGGGAGGAGGTCCATCCCCTTTTTTGCGTTGCGCAAAGGGCCATCTTCCCCAACCCCTCTACCACAACGTGCATGTCGCCTCCCTCCGATTGCAATATCCCTTCAAATAGGTTGGTCGTACCGACGAATTTGGCCACGAAGCCCGAACGAGGAAACTCATAGATCTCCTTCGGTGTGCCGATCTGTTCGATGTGCCCCCCGTGATTCATAATCGCCATGTGATCGGCAACCGTGAGGGCCTCGAACCGATCATGGGTGACGTAGATGAATGTCGTGCGCAACTTATCCTGCAAGTCGATGAGTTCGACAAGCATCTTCTCCCGCAACGCAAAGTCGAGCGCCGCCAAAGGCTCGTCGAGTAAGAGAACATCCGGTTCGTTGATGATGGCACGAGCTAAAGCAACCCGTTGTTGTTGTCCTCCCGAAAGCCTATGCGGATACTTACGGACCTGACTATCCAGGTGAAACGCATGCAACAAAGTCATCACCTTCTCTTCGATCAGCCCCTTTGCCATCTTCTTGACCGAGGGGCCGTATGCGACGTTATCGAACACATTCAGATGGGGGAAAAGGGCATAATTTTGGAAGACGATATTGATGTTCCGTTTGTGTACGGGAAGGTGTGTGATATCGGTATCGCCCAAGTAGATGGCCCCCGAATCCGGAGGTTCGAATCCCGCAATCAGACGAAGAAGGGTCGTCTTACCGCAACCGCTGGGGCCGAGTAAGACAAAAAATTCCCCTGCGGGAACCGTGAGGTCAATCCGGTCGAGAATAAACTCGCCACGACGCAGTTTAGTAACTCCTTTTAATCGTACACCCGGCATATTTTTACAAACCCGAAAAAGCCCATAGGGCATTTTCCCGTCGGATGACTTTTAAGACAACCCCTTTCACCACGGCATCTGCGGAGTACGCCTCCCTGCGGTCGGAGTCAGCCTTCGGCAACACTGCCGGAGTCCGGACAATCCCGTTCCCCCCCGTCCCTACGCAACCATCATCGAACGGGTACCCGACCCGGCTCTCGTCGCCGCACCCGAAGACAATCACCACCACAAACGACCGGCTACCGGAAGGATCACAACGGTGCTACGGGAGTGTTGCGGGAAGAAGATTCCCGGGGAGCGGGTTCGAAAACGGCCGCCGCCTCGACTCCCGACAAAAGGGCAAGTTCTCTTACCACGGTTTGCCGGACCTACCGGAATGCTTGAGGGAAGGCAACCGCACTTCTCCGGCCATGTCGGTATTCCCGATACACGTTGCGCCGGACCCGTTTGCCTTGAGTGGAAAATGGCGATCGTGAAAAAATGCACCCGCTTCCCGCTCGCGGGCCGAAGTCCCCCTTTTTCGTCGATACGATCGGCCTATAACCGTAGGGGGAGGTTGGAGACGGTTCCCGTCTCCCCGCCTGCCTCCGGGGTTCGTGCATCGGTTGCGGCGGTCGTGTTTGTCTACGGGAAGAAAGAGGGCGCTTTACGAATCGGAGGGCGGGAAAATGGGTGGTTGGGGTACGGTGAAGAGGGGAATGCCGTTCGCCTTGGGCGTTCCGGCGCTGATCTGGCAGGTGCTTTTTTTCTACCTTCCACTCCTCTTCATGTTTGCAAGTAGTGTGCTGAAAATGTCTCCCGTTCGGAAGGTCGTGGGACTGACCGGGGATCACTTCCGCTTCATCGCCCTCTCGAAGGTCCACTTCATCATCATCGCCGATTCGCTCTTGCTTGCTTTTTTCTCTGCCGTGCTCTGTTTGGGCCTCGCCTTTCCTATGGCCCGTTTTATCGCTTCCAGGGATAGATATAGGACCGTTTGGGTCTTTTTTTTAATCGTCCCTTTTTGGACCAATTTTCTTCTTCACGTCTACGCTTGGTTCTTTGTTTTGGAAAAAGAGGGACTCCTGAATAACGCTCTGTCGGCGCTTCGGCTCATTTCCGAACCGATCCGGTTTCTGAATTCCCCCTTTGCCGTCCTGCTGATGATGGTCTACTGCTATCTTCCCTTTGTTGTCCTTCCCCTTCTCTCTTCGCTGGAGAGGCTCGACAAAAATCTCCTGGAGGCATCGGAAGATCTGGGTGCATCGGATAGGCAAACTCTCCTGAAGGTGATCGTCCCCCTAACCGCTCCCGCAATCCGAACGAGCTTTTTCCTTGTCTTTATTCCGGCTTTCGGAGAATTCATTATCCCCGAACTGATGGGGGGAGACAAATTATTTTTCGTCGGCAATGTCATCTCTCACTATATGTTGCACGCCGAAACGGAAGGGATCGGGACGGCCTTTATGTCGATCGCAACCCTCGCCTTGGCTACCGTCTCCGCAGTGCTGTACCGCATGTTTGAAGGAATATACGGACGGTTCATGTGGTCTCGATGAAGCAACGAGACGTGCACTCCTCTCTCTGCGTTGTGTGCGGGATCCCTTTTTTCCGAACCGTCTATCAAGGAGAGTACGACAAGGGGGCGCCGGGACTTGTCGGAACAGCCGGATGGGATTGCCGTCTGATTACGCAAAAGTCGCTCGAGGACGCCGGAGACCGAGCCGGGGAGAAGTCCCGAAAAGGACGATTGACAACAACATCGGAAAAGGATAGCCTACGGCGAAACCGGTAGAGGAAAGCCGGGGGGGTACGTGCGGGAATGAGAGTAAGAGCCTCCGTGAAGGCCGATCCCGGAAAGGGAGATAGAGTCGTACGTCGTCGGGGACGTCTGTACGTGATCAACAAGCGCAACCCTACCCGCAAGCAAAGGCAGAAAGGGCCTGCAAGGAGGAAGTGAGGTACGTTATGGCAAGAAAGGCGATGGTGGAGAAAGAGCGCAAGCGTAGCCGTATGGCAAAGATGCGTTGGGAGCAACGACAACAGCTCAAAGCGACCATCCGTGATCCGCACACGAGCGAAGAGGAAAAGGGCATTGCCATCGAAAGGCTCAATCGGTTGCCGAAAAACTCCTCACCGACCAGGGGGCGCAACCGGTGTCTTCTTACGGGAAGGTGTCGGGGTTACTTGCGAAAGTTCCGGATATCTCGGCTCTGTTTCCGCGAGTTGGCCAACTCCGGGAACATCCCCGGGGTGGTCAAAACCTCTTGGTAACCCCCCTTCCGCTCCCTCCTTTTTGACCGGAAAAAAATCCGTGTCTCGTGCTACGATGGGCGATTCGGGCCACGCGGTTGCATGCGCACCTCAACCCCTCCGGGAATCTTGCGTACCGATAGCGTAGCGGAAGCAACCGGCGTACGGCCTTTAAGCTGGGTTACCTGAGCTCGATGAAAGAGATTCTGATCAACGTTACATCCCGGGAAAAGCGGTGTGCCGTGCTCAAACACGGCAAGCTACACGATCTGGTCGTGGAGAGAAAATCAAGTCGGCAACTCTCTCGAAATATCTACCTGGGGCGTGTGACCAATATCCTACACAACATCCAATCCGCCTTCATCGACATCAACGAGGGAGAAAACGGCTTTATCCACATCAGCGATATCGTGGAGAACACCAAGAAGTTTCAGGAAATGTTCGAGATGGAATTCGATTGGGATTGTGATATCAGCGCCGTCAAACCGAAGCAGGTCAAAGATGCCGACATCTCCAAATTCTTGGAGATCGGACACCCGGTTCTCGTACAGGTCGTCAAAGAACCGATCGGGTCAAAGGGGGCTCGCTTGACTTCAAACATCACCATCTCCGGTCGCTACCTCGTCCTCCTTCCCAACATTTCCCGTCGAGGCGTTTCCCGGAAAGTCGCCAACAGCCGGGAAAGAGAGCGGTTGAAAAAGATCGTTCACGCCTTTGAGATGCCCCGGGACATGGGGCTGATCTGCCGGACCGCCGCCACGGACGTATCTCAGGAAGAGCTGACCGTAGAGGCCGACAAGCTCATCGGTACTTGGAACGACATCCGAGAAAAATTCCACAAACACGAAAATCCCGTCTGCCTGTACAAGGAGTCGGATCTGATCAAGAAAGCCATTATCAAAGCGGTGGACAAAAAATACTCTCGCATTCTGATCGATGACCACAAAACCTTCCAATACGCCAAGACCCTCTACGATACCTACAAGGGCGAGGAACCGGTCAAGGTTGAGCAGTACCGGGACACAACCCCCATGTTCGACAGATTCATGGTTGAGTCGGAGATCGAAAGGTGTTTGCGAAGAAAGGTATGGCTACCCGGAGGAGGCTATCTCTTCTTCGACAAAACGGAGGCTATGTGTACGATCGATGTCAATTCGGGTAAGGGGGCTTCCGCTCCCGAAAATATCGGTGTCGAAGAGACGCTCGTACGGATCAATCTGGAAGCTGCGGACGAGATCGCACGCCAATTACGCATCCGGAATACTGGCGGGCTGATCATCTGTGATTTTATCGATATGCGCACCGCAAAAAATCGGAGGCGTGTTCTCGAAAAACTCCGCGACGCCATGCAACAGGACGGTGCCAAGTGTACGATTCTGGGGATGAGCGAGTTCGGTCTCGTGGAGATGACGAGGCAGAGAACACGAGAATCCCTCATCCACACCCTCTTCACCGATTGCCCCTACTGTGGGGGGAACGGAATGGTCAAAAGGCATGAAAGCGTTGCGATCGAAATAGAAAGGGCACTCAAAAGGCTCATCAGGAAAAATCGGGAAACCGATCTTCGGTTGACGACGCATCCCGAATTGGATGCATTTTTGAAAGGGTCGTACAAGCCCCTCTTTACGAAGTTAACCAAGAGGGCGCAAGGGACGATCGAGTTTGCCGTCAACGATGAACTCCACATCAATACGTTTACCTTTCATTCCCTTATAGACGGGTCCGAACTTGAAGCATGAAGATAGATTACGATCGCTTTCGGACTATCTGCAAATTCTCAGAGATAAGGGAAGGCTTTCCTCCGGGTTGCATCAAACGCTTACGGAATTCATCCTCAGTTACCGGATCATCTTGGGAAAACGGAATTTCCCTATCTCGGATTACCTCCCCCTCCTGAAAACCGTCGTACGGGAGATAGCCGGACAAGAAACCACCCCCTACCGGTTTGCCCCCTACCACAAAAAAATCCGCAAACCGGTCGACTACTACCGGCTCGGTATCGAATGCATCCGCCCCCTCGTCGATCTGCCCCGGTCCACCGTATCGGGGCTGGAAGTCTTGCATACCATCGGTAACCGGTTACGAGGGAGAGAGAACGTGATCCTATGCGCAAACCATCAGACGGAGGCCGATCCGCAAGCGATCAGCCTGCTTTTGGAAAAGCATGCTCCTCGGTTTGCGGAAGATCTCATCTTCGTGGCGGGAACGCGTGTTACGACCGACCCCTTTGCAGTCCCCTTCAGCATGGGACGCAACCTCCTCTGCATCCATTCCAAAAAATATATCGATATCCCCCCGGAACAAAAAAGGCGCAAACAATTTGAAAACCGGCGTACCATGCAGATTATGCGCCGGCTCCTCAGCGAAGGGGGGCATGCCATTTACATCGCCCCGAGCGGTGGAAGAGACCGTATGAACACGGAAGGAGAAATCGAGATCTCACCCTTCGATCCGCAAAGTATCGGCATGTTACAACTGATGGCAGAACAAGCGGCCCGCCCTACCCGGTTCCATACTCTCGCCCTTTCGACCTATTCCCTCTTCCCCCCCCCCCGTGATGTGCGTACGGATATCGGCGAGAAAAGGGTGACCTTGGGGGGGGCGATCCACCTTGCCTTCGGCCCCGAAGTCGATATGAACGGAAGTCGCTTTGCCCGGTATACCGACCGTTTCGCAAAACGTCGGGCGTGGGCCCTGTCGCTATGGCGTCAGGTAAAAGATGCGTACGACCTTTTCGGCGAGAGGAGGTAGCGGATGTCCCGGCTACGAACCGCAATAACCTCGGTCCTCCTCACCTTTACCTTCGTCTCGTACGCCGTCGAAGAGGTGGTCGACCGGAACCGGCTCACGATCCTGACCCCCTCCCTAGCCTCCCGCAAAACGGCCAAACTCCGACTCGACAACGGATTGGAGGTACTGCTCATTTCCGACGGCGGAGCGTCGCAGTCGGCCGCTTCCCTCGCCATGGAAGTCGGTTCTTGGGACGATCTCCCCGCACATCCGGGCATTGCCCACTTTACCGAACATCTCCTTTTCATGGGCAGTAAGACCTATCCCGAGGAAAAGGGGTACTTCAAAGCAATCAGTCAGGGAAAGGGGAAGGCCAATGCATTCACGGCTTCGGATCGCACGGTCTACACCTTCGCAGTCAACCACGATGCGTTTACGGGGGTGCTCAACAGATTTTCTCGGATGTTTATCGATCCTCTCTTCAACCCGGAAGGCATCGATCGGGAGATGCACGCCGTCGATCAGGAGTGTGATAGGGCCATGCGCTGCGATGCGACACGCTCTCGGATGGTTCTCAAGGCGATCGGTAATGAGAAGCATCCGGGAACGCGCTTCTCCATAGGGAATCGCGAAACCCTACGGAACATCTCGCGGGATACGGTCATCGACTGGTACGAAACACACTACGGTGCGGAAAAAGGACACCTCGTTCTCTACTCCCCGCTACCTCTCGCAACATTGAAGGAGCTGACCGTTTCCCTATTTTCACCGATTGCGCAAAGTCGCGTACCGAGAAAAATCCCCTCCGAACCCTTTTTCAACTCGTCCGAAGAAGGGTGTTCGATCGTGATGAACTCTTTAGTCAACGAAAACATACTCACCCTCTCTTGGGAACTTCCCTCCCGGTTTTTTCTCAACATCGAAGAGGGGTCGATGCAAACGCTCTCCTACCTGCTCAATAGCCGACACGAGGGGAGCCTATACGACATATTGAGGAAGAAGCATCTCATCCACACGATCGATGCGGCCCCGATACCCCTTGCAAAGGAATCCGGAGGGTATGGTGTCACTTTCGATATGACCGAGGAGGGAGCAGCACGTAGGGAAGAGATCGTGACCGCCTTTTTTCGCACGATCAACGGTCTGCGACACACCTCTCTGCCCGATTACCTATTCGATGAGATCAAGACCATCGACCGGATCGAATACGAATACCAAAGTAGGGAAAACCCCTTTCACTTTGTGGAGAATACGGCATACCACATGGCAGAAGAGTCCTTGGACACCTTTCCGCAAAAATTGACCGTACGGGCTCTCCTCGACAAAGATGCATATGCCGACCTTCTCGATCAACTTACCCCGGAAAAAGCACTCTACCTGTGGAGGAGGCCCCCGGGGTCTATTGACGATGCCTCCCGGATCCCGGAGAAGTGGTCGGGTGCCGAGTATGGTCGTACGCCGCGGAACGAGGAACTCCTCGTAGCGAGAAAGGGGGTGTTACCGGGTCCGGGAGAGACGCCGTACCCGGAAAAGAATCCCTTTATCCCCCGCAATCTGCGCCTCGTCCTGCCGGAGCCTCGGGTCGACCCGGAAAGGGCAACGACGCCCCGACTGCTCGTTGACGATAAGCTCGGCAAGACCTATTACTACCCCGACCTACTCTTCCGCGTTCCCGAGGTTGCCCTCATTATCTCCTTCAAATCTCCTCTGATCGATAATACGCCGAAGCAATGGGCGTTGCACGACCTCTTCATCCGTTGTCTGCGAGACCGACTCCGGAAACAAGCGTACTACGCAGGACAAGCCCGCCTATCCGTATCGATGAAGGCGGAAGAGTATGCATGCACCCTCCGCATCAACGGATTTAGCGAAATGGCCCTTCCCCTTTTACGGGAAGTACTCGCGGAGATGGGAAAGGGCTATTTTTCCAAGGAGCTCTTCGAAGGGGAAAAGAGGCACCTGATCGCGCAATATAAGAATGTCGCGAACCGCTCCGTGCAGGAGCAGGCACACGTTCTCGGGCGCAACATCCTCTTCGGTAAACCGATGCCCGAAGAGTGTGCCGCAGTGCTCGGGACGATCACGTACGAGGAGTTCCTCGTGTTCCGGAAAGCGCTGTTTGCCATGTGCTACACCAACATGATCCTCTCCGGCAACCTGACGGAGGAGGATGCTCGGCAAGTGCACGATCTCGTCCGAAGAAGCACGGGGTCGCTCCCTTATGCCAAGCATCTCCGGAAGTCGGCGCAACTCTTCGCCCCCCCGGAAAAAAAAGGCCCCTACAGAATACACAAACCCCTCGACATACCGGGGCACACCGCTCTTTTGGCGCTCTATGAAGGCCCCTTTTCTTTCGAGCAAGAGGCCATCGGCCGCATTTTAGCGACCAAATTTTCCGAGGACTTTTTCAACACGTTGCGGACCCGACAACAGACGGGTTATGCCGTCTACTCCGAATATCTCGATGACGGCAACCTACTGTTACACCTTTTCGGTACCCAATCCACGACGCACGAACCCGCCGAACTGATTTCCCGTTTCGAGCTCTTTTTGGAAGGGTATGTCAAGGAGTTCGCCCGAAAAATAGATGAGGAGCAGTTCGACCTCATCCGACGTGGCTTGATCACACGGCTACGGGCACCTCACGACAACCTGCAGAAAGCGACGGAAGAGGCCTTTACACGCGCCTTTA
>JAPOVA010000044.1:0-3322 GCA_026708385.1 Simkaniaceae bacterium
TGCCGTATTGAAGGAGGGATATCTCTCCCGAAGTTTCTTGAAGAAGGTGGTCCCTCTATCCTGCTCGATGCAGAAAGAACCTATGAGCATCGACCCTTCCCTCTTCGACCACTTTCGGAGAGCCTGCGCATATTCCTCCACCTCTCGATACTCTATCTCCTCACCCATAATCTTCATATTGCTCTCACCTCGAAATCGATGCCCTCGGGCATACCTTCTTCTTTGCGCGCTTCCAGCTTCACGATCATACGATCATCTTCGAAAAGCAACTCATTGGCCGCATCCAAAAAGGCCTTGATGTAGTTGTCCAAGTCCGGAACGGCCGCGATTGCCCTCCGTCGTCGAAACACGACATAGACCTCACACACCCCTCTCACCGGAGGGATATTGAGTTCTCGGATGGATTCTCGGAGCTTCTTTTTCTCTTCCCTCGAGGGGTCGTACACTTTTCCGCATCGATTGAATCGCGCTCTCTTTTGGCTTATCGGACACACGTTTATTGTGTGTAGATTCCTATCCATTACCTCAGGATAGTAAATCAAGCATTTTTAAAGAAGAAGCCTTTCAGAATGCAAAAGAGTTGCCTTACAACCCCCTTTGCTCATCTTGCCCTTCCGGCTTTCGGACATAGGTACGCTCAATCCGCTCCAGCCTTTGCTCCATCTGCTTAAATTTCTTATCTTTTTTATGCTCTACCCTTATCAAGGAAACAAAGCAGAAGACAAACACCGTAATAGCTACGCCTACGTAGAAGAAAACGAAATTATCAGACATAAAAAAATGACGGGGACCTCGGAAGATGAGTCGACGTCCCCGGCAATGGCTGAGTGTTCATAATCCCAGCGATGCGGAAGAATTCCTTTTGAATTCGGACTGCATCCTCACGTATCTCTTAAGGGAATTGAAGTCTTTATGTGCCGTCTGCACGGCAATGACCATGTGATCGACCCCGGCCTTTATCGCCTGCGTCACATGTCCCGACCGGGTGCTGTGTCCCGCAATGTCTCCCTCCACCTTGGCCTTCTCGGCAAGCCTCTGCAAAACCCGGGGGTAGTACCTGTTGGAAATTCTCGATTCCTTGAAGAGATCCCCCTTGCACGGACTCTTGAAGAGAGGACCCGTTTTCCTTCCCGTTTCTTCGAGATGTCTCTTCAGGGTGATCACCGGGCAGAACCGGGGATTGTCTCCCCTCACCACATCCCTGCGACACCCCTCTCCCTCTTGGTCGGTCTTGCTCCGTCGGAGAAAGAGGGTCACCCCCTCTTCGACAAAGGAGAGGTCTTCTACGTTGAGGGAGACAATCTCCGACGTCCTACAGGCCGATCCGTAAGCGAGGAGGATAATAGCCCTCTCTTGAAGGCCGTGGGCACTCTCTTCCGTAGCACGGCAAAGGGCCCGAATGCTCGGAGTCGTAAGGGGGGTCTTCCCTTGCGGAGCGGCCCCCGTTTTCGATACGGCGCGGAGGAGATCTCTGATCCCCTTGTGCCCCCTCTTGACGGGATACCCCTCTTCTTCAAGGAGCCCCCGGAGAATCGAGGTGTAGGTCTTGATCGTGGAAGGGAGACATCCCTTCCCCTCTCGACCACCTTCCCTTTCGCAATAGGCAATGAAGAGACAGACCAGATCGCCGGAGTGTAGCTCGTCCCTTCCAACTATTTCGGAGCCTACCTCCGAGTTGCAGAAGTCGATGAACTTCCTACACACCGTCTTTTTCAGTTCTTTCGTCTTGTCGGCATCGGCCAGCTTTGCCAGCTCTTCTACCCTCTCCCGGAGGGGAATTCTTTTGCCGATCCCTCTCTCCGTATCTACTACCAACATCTCCGACTCCTACCTCTTACAAGGCGGCCCCTTACCGCCAACTCGTAAAGAAGGGAAGACGGAAGGGACCCGAATACCGAGAAATGAACGGGCATCTCTCGGATATGCGAGAAGGCTACCATGACCGCTGTTTTCCCGCAACCCCCCCCTTGAAGGGGGAGCGTCTACCCCAAAAAGCACGACAGTAGTATAGAGCTTGCGAATACCCTATCACGAATGCCGATTAGCCGGAACCGAAATGATACGGTCCGGTTGGCGGGGGACTCGCTCAAGGGCCAGGAAAAAGGGGTTGTGGTAAGGATAGGGGTCAGAGCAGGGGCTCACTGACTCTTGCCCCAATCGGCGATCGCCGGTTCTCGTTGCTCTTCGGGAGGGATGGAGATCAACCACAGCTTTCGGTGCCGTGAAAAAAACCCGAACCCCTTGGCCGGAACGACCCAAAGTCCCTGCAAGAGGTTCGGGAGGACACGAAAATGTGGTAGCTCTTCGAGAAAGCATCCTTGAAGTACACGTGTAAACTACTCGTAGGAATGGCATCTCATAGCGTAAAAAAAAAGCCGAACCCCTCCTTGACAAGAGGTCCGGCTCGCACATATAGTGCACTGTGCCCCTACAAAGGCGTCTGAAGATTATCACACAAGATTCTTTTCGCGCAAGGGGTTTAAGGAAAACCCCCCACCCGGAGAAAAGCTGTGTCAGTTCTTGAAGAAAAAAGTACTAAACCAACTGAACCAAAAGAAGTTCCTGTTGACAAAAAGCAGGATTTCGACGAAAATGTACCCGTACATCTCCAAACTCTCAACAAAAAAGATAGAGCGGAAGACGATGCACGAAAAGAACTAAAACATTTAGAGGTACGCAAGGTGAAAAAGTGGTACGAAAGAAGGCTGATGGAAAGGCCGGAGTTTCCGACAAAATTTCTTCCGGAAGGGTTGCGGGATACGATCGAGGAGGTGGTAAAGCTCGAAGGATTATACCCCCAAGCCGTCGCTTCCGGCTTTTTGGCCGCTTCCGGCATGTCGGCGCAGGCGGGATTTGATGTGGTGAGTGCCTTCGGAGAGAGGATGAGCCTCTCCCTTTACTTCCTCACCATTTCCAGTCCCGGGAGGAGGAAGAGCCGGGTCCACAAGTTGGCCTTTCACCACATCCGGGAATACCAAGATACGTTGAACGCAAACAGAGACGACACGGAGGAGAAGCCCGAACGGCATTTGTTGGTGTCGGACGCCACCGTTGAAGCGATCGTCAAGAAGTGTGCGGGAGACGACAAGTACTTTTCCCTTTGCAGCCCCGAAGCAATTCGTGTTCTCGAGGGGTACAGCCTCAACGAGAGGATGGCTTATGCGTTGGGGGTCTACAACTCCCTTTACGAGGTGGAGTCGTCGGATGTCATACGGGCATCCGGCGGGGAAAGTATCCCCTCCGGATATCGCTTCTCCATTCACCTCATGGGACAACCCGCGGCCACCTTTCCCTTCCTTAAGACCAAAGTGGTCAGGGATTC
>JAPOVA010000044.1:3332-4427 GCA_026708385.1 Simkaniaceae bacterium
GTCTTTTGGCACGCTTTCTCATCACCACCCCGGCAAGGACGGAGGGAATGCTCCTTTCCCCCTTCGGCAATGCCGACACGTCGAATATCGTGGATACATACAGGAGGGCGATGACGATGTTGCTTATGCAGGAGGGAATGTTCCGCCGAGTCCCCCTTGCCGAAGAGGGAAAGGATTTCCTTAAGAGATTCGCACAGAGTATCTACGAGAGAAGTATGGAACGCGGCTACCTCAACTCGGCCAAAGAGTTCATGGCCAAGGAGGTCTCTCTGGCAACCAAGTTGGCTTGTATCTGCTACATCGTCGATCTCGCATACACTTGTGCGAAACGGGAGGTCCCCTTCGACACTCCCGGACTTGAAGTGCCGAAGGACTTTGTCATAGCAGGGTGCCACTTGGCCGAGTACTACCTCGGCGAACAAATGATAGCGGTGGATATCGCTCACCGGTCCAAGGAAGAAGAGGCCGAAATCTTGATCTACGAGGAGCTCAAGACGATGAAAAAGAACAAGAGCTTTACGGTGGCGGACATCTCCTTCTCCAACTGCCTCACCGGACACTTCGGCGAACACAACATCCAAGAGAAGGATGAGCTCCACTACATCGAGGCGAGGCTTCGGACGCTTGCCGACCAAGGGGTGATTAGCGCCTCGTGTACGAACGATACTCGGGCAACATTTCACAACGTAGTGGTGGGGGTAGGTCGTGGGAGGTAGAGAGTTCTTGAAGGCTGTGGCCGCCGCGAAGTTGGTTCCGGAACATAAGCGAGGAACCGCTAAACCGCCCTCGGAACGCGCCGAGTATGCCTCGGCATGTCCTAAGTGCGGGGGAGACGATAGATTCGTGCTATGGCCGTTTAAGGGGCGTTGCGGGCGATTTTGGTGCAGGCGTTGCTACTACAAAGGGGACGGGATCAACTTCTGTCGGGATCAACTCGGTGATTCGTTCGGTCAGGCCCTCAAACGTCTCGGACTTGATCCTCGCGCTCCCGCGCGCGCGGATCAAGGTTCGCGCGCGCATAAGCGCGTACACAACCTAGTTGGTGAAGGGGGGGGTAAGGGGGGGTATAAGCCGTTTTTCCGGTGAATCTCAACA
>JAPOVA010000044.1:4437-10398 GCA_026708385.1 Simkaniaceae bacterium
CTCCTCCCCCCTGCTCCCCGGGACGTCTAACAGAGTGGGCGCACAATAAGGAAGATGCAATCATGGGTGGAGGAAGGGGGGGATAGGGGTGGGTACACCCCCCATACCCAAAGCGGTCGGCCGGAGGAGGGAGAGTCGTTGGAATACGGAGTCCCCACCCACCTCTCCCACAGCGCTACGGGCCCCTCTCAGGCAGAGGACCGTAGCCTAAGGACAGGGGAACGACCCGCCGGGACAAGGCCTACGGAGGGAGGGGCCTCCCCGAGGCCCCGCAAGGTCCAGGGCAAGGGGGACGCAGGAAGAAGTACGCACATCTTTGCTGACAAAGGACATAAACCCGGTGCAACCTTGGACACGGCTAGTGAGTCTGTAGACAGTAGGTCTTCTGAGGTAGTCGTATCCACCCACCCCGCTTGCGGGGGGGGCCTTAAGGGCCCCGGCCGCGAAGGGGTGGATACACCCTCAGAAAACGGTAAGGTAAATAAAGAAAAGGACGCGGGGGCGCGCGCGCGCGTAAGGGAGGAGTCCCTTATCCGTTTGTACCGCAGTAAGATGAGGGAGCTTAGCTTCGACTTCAAAGACAACCTCCTTGCAAAAGGGGTGACGGGACCCGGCGGCGAGACGAAGCAGACGGTGAATTCGCCCCATGTCGGCCTTCTCCGGGGGATGCGGGGGCTGAACGTCGAGACTTTGCAAATGTTGCGGATAGGTTTGGTGCAGAAGGTGATCTCCTTGAAGGGGAGCGATTGCGGTATGCCCCATCTCAAGGAGATCACCATATACCCCGGCTATACGATACCGATCTTCGACCCCGAGAAGGGGGGCGAGGTAGTGGCGATCAAGATGAGGATGTTTGACGAGACCTACGGGAGATATCGCTACCTCCCCTGTCCGACGAAGGTACCCCCATACGTAATTGGCCCTACGAACGCGAGAATCGCCATTATAAGCGAGTCCGAGTTCGGAGCCATGCTATGGTACCAAGAAGTTCCTGCAGTGCTTTGTGTAGGCCTCGGAGGGGCTACAAAGCCCATCGACGAGTACACTCACAATCTCCTCAGAAAGATTGACCTCATTTTCATCGCCATGGATTCCGACCCTGCCGGAACGGATGCTGCCGCCTACCTCGCGGAAAAGTACCCGCAAGCCATTCGGTTTCGGTGCGGTGTCGCCAAGACGTGGGAAGATCGTCACATCGACGGCTCCTCTGCCCTCAAGAAGCTCGTAGAGCCCTACGAGACGGCTTTCGAGGAGGGAATGCTCGACATTGAGGAAGAGACGTTGGACGAGGAGGAGGAGAAAGAGCTTGCTACCGTGCTCGGCCGTGAAACGCGTAAGCATTTTTCCGAAGAGGAGATAAAGTACCTTTACGAAAAGGTCAAGGCAGGACAAGAGGCATGGAGGAACGATGTAGAACCGGACCCGGATTGAACTTCCGTCAAAGGCGAGGGGGTGGTTCCGGCTCTCTCGCCAACTTCTTCGATACCATCCGGGTGCAATCGGCCGTCACCGCCTGTCGAACCGGAAGGTCCACGGAGTGAATGTGCCTCCACATCACCCCGCCGTACCACGTGAGGAGCCTATCCGTTTTGTGAATCTCCTTGCTATCCGTAATGAAGCAGGGATACTCCCCCATCATCATGTCGTAGAAATAGGTAAGGGCCGGTTCCGCTACGGAGAGAGGGTATTCCATCATCCTATCCCCCATGCAAAGGACGAAGATCGCCGAAACAACGAGAGGGTCTACCTCGTGTTCCTCGACAATGTCTTCCACCTCGTCTTTTAGCTCTTCGGCAATTTTCCTGTAGTTTATGAACATCTATTCTCCCTACGGTTGTCCTTATTGCTCATTCTGTGTAGACTGTCCTCATTCTTGCTACCGTGGCAAGGACGGTTTTCGGTGCTGCGAACCTACGGAACCGAAAACCGGGGGCGCGTCATGAGAACCGGCGCGCTCTTTTGATCGATTACCTCATGTCGGGAAAGCATTTCACCTGTTTCACATCCTCCACATCCTCCACATTTTTTACATCCATTAATTATTGCAGTCACCGTCTGCAATATTAGCACTCTACCTCGGAGACTGCTTGGAAGTACCCCTCCCAAAATCCTACTGCGAGATATACGCCATGCGTCCGGGTCCCAAACAAAAACCGAAAAAATAAAAGGCCCCCCCTCTCGATTCAATATATGCATACCGGGGAACAAAGATTTTACTTCACACTTTTCGCCCCCGAGCCTGTGTCCACTAAGGTGGGATTAGTGGACTTAATCCGGGGTACCTCAGCCACTTGCCCCCGCATCCGATACCATCCGAGTTCTGCCATCCACAGATTTCCGAGAACTCCGGGGCAAAAATAAGAAGTGTCCCTTTCGAAACTCCACACAAAATGCGTCTGATAATTTCCGCCCCCGATCACCCCTTCCGCCGTAGAGCGACCAAGAAGTGCGAAGTTACGAGTGCCTATTAATGCACTTACTTGCAGACATTTACGAAGGCAAAATGAGCGTGCCTTCCCCAACACGGAAGCTTTCGGCCTTCCGTCTACTTCCTAGCTGACTTCCTAGTAGATGAGAAAAGAAAAGTCTGTACTCGACGAAAAATGACGGCTTGGTGTAGACTCTTCGTCGGAAAGTCAGAGCGATCGATATACGAGCCGTAGGTATACCTCATTTACCTTCGGCTTATCATCTTGCCCGTTGTGGCTTTCCATGGCTCCTACTCTTCGCGTTGATGAAGATGCGGAGCCATTTTTTTGAACAGTATATGGAGTTGGAAATGAATGATTCAACGAGAACCAAGCTGTCGGAAGTATCCGATAAGCTCATCGCTGCGCAGCTGGCCTTGAAAGAGCACTTGGCCGATGACGGATACACGGGGAGCTATGTTGAGATGAAGGAGGCACTCGGACTATGCATCCGTGCCTGCAACCTTCTCGGGGAGATCGAGATCACACCCGGCGAAACATTTCATCTGGCGAGACACGTGCTCCTGACATCCGATCGGCTCACAGTAGCACAGGATATGTACGACGAGCTCGAGGAGCTTTGTCGCGGAAACGAGTTCGCGAGGAACGAATCGCTCTACTCGTGGGCCCGCACCCTTGTCGAGAGTGCGCAACAGGAGGTGACCTGCGCGCAGGATGCCCTTAAGTCTTTGGGGATTCCCAAAGAGGATAAGGACGGTAATAAGACGGCAGAAAAGACGGAGTAATGGGAGGTGAAGATGGATGATTCAACTAGAACCAATTTGTCCAAGCTAGCTGATAAGCTCGTCGACGTGAAGCTGGCCTTGAGAGAGTATTTGATCGAGGACGTCGGATGCGGTGTGGATTCTGATTTGCTGAGTGTGGCAACCATCCGATGCAGAGATGCTTGCGACCTTATTGCGGAGATAAAGATCACACCCGGCGATAGCTTTGAGATGGTGAAGTACCTGATCCAAGCATATGAACGTCTCGACCTAGCAGATTGGATGCTTTGGGATTTGTCCACAAATAATCGCGAAGGCGATTTCGCCAAGCTCGAACCGCTCTACGTGTGGGCTCGTACCATGATCGAGATTTCGGAAGAAGCGGTGTCTATCGGGCAACGTTTCCTTGAGTCTTTGGGGAGTCCCAAGCCCGATAAGGAGAAGGTCGCGAAGACGGCTTAATATATTGAACATTAAGGAGATGAAGATGGATACGAAAACCCGAACCAAGTTGTCGCAGGTAGCCGATACGCTAGTCGGCGTGAAGGTGATGGTGCGAGAGTATTTGACCGATGAAGACGGTTGGAACGCTGATGTGCTGAGGCGGGCAGTTGTCCTATGTGGCAATGCTTGCGCACTTCTTAGGGAGATAAAGATCACACCCGGTGCAAGATTTGATCTGTTGAAGCACCTGATCCAAGCACACGACCGTCTCGAAACATCAGAATGGTTGTTTGAGGATTTGGAGAAGCTCAGTGGGGGAGACGATTTCGCCAAGGACGAATCGCTCTACGTGTGGGCTCGCACCATAGTCGAGAGTGCGGAACAACAGGTGACTTTCGGGCAAGGTGCCCTTGAGTCTTTGGGCAGGCCCAAGCCCGATAAGGAAGATAAGCCGAAGGTCAAAAAGACGGCGTGAGGTATATTATGGGCGGCTCTTGTTCGGGACATGACTAAAGAGCCGTCCATACGGAAGGGGGTGTAGGATTCGTCCGACATCCTCTTCCTTTTTTTAGAAACTTTTACGTAGGAACGATGAATGGATCAAGATGAGACGTCCGCCCGATTGACCGAGATTGCCGATGCCGTTGCCGAGGCAAAGATTGCGCTACGAAAGCATTTGGCTCGCCACAGCTACACCTCTGATTGTACTCATGTGCGGAAGGCGCTCCTTGCCTGTCGCGGGGCGTGCGAAGCTCTTCAACTGCTGGATAATCCCGATATAGACCAATTTGAGCTACTCATGCGTGTGGCTCGTTCCTATCAGATGGTGGTGACGAGCGAAGCGATGTACGGAGAGCTGGCGACACTGGGTGAGCAGAACGAGTTCGCCAGGGACGACTCGGTCTACTCGTGGGCCCGATCTCAGGCTGTCGACGCTTATGAGCAACTGCGCTTTGCTCAAAGTGCACTCGAAGACTTGGGCAGACCACAACCCCGAGAGGGGGAAGATTCCGACACGGAGTCCGAAAAGAAGAATTAGCTTTTATTTATCAAAACATTACCAATAAAGGAGATTGCATCATGGAAAAAACCAAGATAGCGACAGTAGGCCTTATCCTCATTACCGAGCAAGCGTCCGACTCGACCGTCGAACGAGCTGTCCGCAAGGCGATGGTCGCTCTGCACGGGCGGGGCGATACCTCAGAGTCAAACGTCACGGAACATGTGGAATATAAACCCACCGATCCGTTCCCTAAAAACCGTCTCTTTCGACCCGAAACGGTGGGCGAGGCACTCGACAATGTCGAGATACATAAACAAGCATCATTCAAGCCTTGGAAATATTATAAATCGATTCTTCGGGATTTGAGGAAAATGGAGGAGGTCAGACAAATAAGCTTATCACACGGACCGCATGTGATCGAGCAGATGGTTTCCCGGTTTTTAAAAAGAAACAGCGTAAATTCCATTCCCAACCACATCACGATACTGCGACTGGTCTTCGACAATCTGTTCCCGGGAATATATACGAGAATATCCAGAGTAAGGATCACACTCGACCGCCCCTTCGAACCCCGCTTTCTGAGTGGGGAGGAGCAGCCTGCTTACACACCTTCGTTCCTTCGTAAGTAGATAAAGGAAGATCAAAGACGACAAACCGACGACAGTTCGTCGCCTCAGATCACAACCCCCACTATAGTCGGTTGTGATCTTTTCCGTCAAACGGTCGTCGTTTTTTCCATCCCGATTTGCTGAGAGGCCGTCTCGTACCTTCCCGTAATCTCCCCATCAGCGTCGAAGAGCACGTCCATTGATCTGAGTAGCTCTTCCATTCGATCGGCTGCCTTTCGGCACAGCGCGAGGTCCTGGCAGTCCACCGCTGCGTCGAGGTATAATTTTGCTGCTATCGCCCAATCGGCAATGTGTCGTTGATTTGTGTTCATGGTTTTCCTCCTCTACTGATCCTTAGCGAATCTTCCGTCTACGGAAGATACACGATACGTGTATTTTTCGCAAGCATTATCTTATCTACTCTTTTTTTGATGTAATGGTAAGTAAAATGTTTACTTTAATTACAAGTAAAATCTACACTTTTATAAATGTAATTAAATATTTTGCATGTTTTATTCCAAACGTAAAAACGCGAGAACTCCGGGAGCAAAAATCGAAAAAACCGGTTTCCGATTTCGATACCCCCCCCTTTGGTTTTCGGAACACTACCCCCCTAAGGAGAATTCTTCTTGGCTGCTCCTTTGTTTTGTTGAGCTATTCGTCGTTCTACTTTGTTGGTTAGGTTGTTGCCGCTTTTTTGTTTGTGGTGGCTG
>JAPOVA010000006.1 GCA_026708385.1 Simkaniaceae bacterium
GCAACAATTCGAGTCCCTGCCCGTAGGAGAAATCGTCATAACCACCTTATGTTTTATGAATCGAACAAGTAATCTTCGTAATCAATGATCATGTTAATTTATATGTCATTTATGTACAACAAATAAAAAGATTTGAATCCGGATTCTTGACACACTTTCCTTCATTGAGCACGTACCGGAAAGTGCGGAGATCTCTTGTCGGGAACATTCTCTCGCAAGCCACGGAAGAGAGGGGGAATGTACGAATAGTACACCCGTTCTCTAAGGTCCGCTTCAAATCTCTCTATCCGCTCCTCATACCCCCGCGTCTCACAGAGATATTCCATAGCCATACCGCCACTACGCCGAACCTGTTCTTCCTCCCGTTCCGTCCGACATTTACCCATCAGCTCACAGTATCTCTCGACCGCGCCACTACTCTGACAGGTGATGAGATAGACGATCGTATCGTATTTTTGAGATCGTTCGAGCGAGGGGTGCCTATGTCTGCGGAAGTCTGCCGACATAAGAGCTCTCCGTCCCCCTTTATCGGGTTGATCGGCGTCGACATTCCGACTGAGCAACAGGGCTACGACATCCGGATGCCCGAAGCAACTCGCTTCCACAATGGGCACCCGCCCCTTTCCATCGGGTAGATTCGCATTGTAACCCCGGGCAAGTAGGCAGGCCGTGACCCCCGCCCTTCCCGAACGACAGGCCCGTGTAAGGGCCGTCCACCCGTCCGGATCGAGAAGCTCCGGGTCGGCACCACGCTCACACAGAAGTGCGACAACCTCCGTGCATCCCCGAAACGCCGCCTCTACGATAGCTATTCGCCCCTTGTCGTCGGGATCGTTCGCACCGACCCTGTGATCGAGTAGAAAACGCACAACCTCCGTCCGGCCCTCGGCACTTGCTCGGGTAAGAGCCGTCCACCCGTCCGAGTCGGCACGATATATGTCGGCATTGTACTCATATAGAAGTGTCATGACTTCCACATGCCCCCCCTCTGCCGCCCTTACGACGGCTATGTGTCCCCCGACATCGATATGGTGAGCAGGTCGCACCGATATCCCGGCAGCCACCATCCGCATACGGGCCACCCACCCGGTCCGGGCTGCAAGATTCACGTCGGCATCACGCTCACACAGAAATTTCACAACCTCCATGTGTCCCCCACCTGCCGCCTCTACGACAGCTGTTCGCCCCTCGCCGTCGGGATCGTTCACACCGATACCGCGATCAAGTAGAAAGGCCACACTCTCCTTCCGTCCCCCGGCACTTGCCCTCGTAAGGGCCGTCCACCCACCTTTACCGACACGACCCGGATCGGCACCATATGCACACAGCAGTTCCATAACCTCCGGGTACCCCCCGCCCGCCGCCTCCAAGAGGGCTATTCGCCCCTCGCCGTCGGAGTCGTTCGCATCGACCCTGTGATCGAGTAGAAAACGCACAACCTCCGTCCGGCCCTCGGCACTTGCTCGGGTAAGAGCCGTCCACCCGTCCGAGTCGGCACGATATATGTCGGCACCACGTGCATACAGAAATTCCACAACCTCCGTGTGCCCCCCTCTCGCAGCCTCTACGACAGTTACCCGCCCTGCCCCGTCGGAATCGTCGTGCACGGCGATCCCGTGATCGAGCAGAAACCGCACACTCCTCGTCCGGCCCTCGGCACTTGCTCGGGTAAAGGCCGTCCACCCGTACCGGTCAACCAAATCCGGCTCGGCGTGGTATTCACATAGTAGAAATTCCATAACCTCCGTGTGCTCCCCGACCGCCGACTCTATGACAGCCCTTATCACCTCGTAGAAGAAAGCATTCATACCGACCCTGCGATCGCGTGAGAGTAGAGAACGTACGACCTCCGTATGCCCCCCAGCACTTGCTCGGATGAGCGCCGTCCACCCGTCCGAGTCGGCAAGATGCACATCGGCATTGTATGTACGCAGAAGTTCCACAACCTCCACGTGTCCCCGACGGGCCGCCTCTACGACGGCTATTCGCCCCTCGCCGTCGGGATCGTTCACACCGGTCCCGTGATCGAGTAGAAAACGCACAACCTCCACACGACCCTCGGCACTTGCTCGAGTAAGTGTCGTCCGGCCGTCTTGATCGGTGCGATGCATATCGACACGATATGTAAGCAGAAATTCCATAACCCCCGTCTCTCCCTCACACAGAAGTTCCACAACCTCCGCACAACCCTCAAAATGTGCCCGTGTAAGGGCCGTCCATCCCTCCCGGTCGGCAAGGTCCGGGTCGGCATTGTGTTTACGGAGAAGTTCCACAACCCCCACATATCCCCGACGGACCGCCTCTACGATAGCTATTCGCCCCTTGTCGTCGGGATCGTTCGCACCGATCCTGTGATCGAGTAGAAAACGCACAACCTCCGTCCGACCCTCGGCACTCGCTCGGGTAAGGGCCGTCCACCCGTCCGAATCGGCAAGGCCTATGTCGGCATTGTGTTTACGTAGAAGTTCCATAACCTCCGTGTATCCCCCGCCCGCCGCCTCTACGACCGGTAGTCGCCCCTCACCATCGAAATCATTCGCATCGATATTCCGGTCGAGTAGAAAGCGTACAACCTCCACGCAACCCTCAAAACTTGCCCGTGTAAGCACCGTCCATCCATCCGGATCGGTACGATTCATGTCGACGTTGCGTGTACGCAGAAATTCCACAACCTCCACCTCTCCCTCATCCGCCGCCCTTGTGAGAAGCGTTACCCGTTCCCAACAGCTCTCATACACCGTATCGGTAAGATTAGCGAAAGATGTCCCACCTTCCCCGCAATAACTCGAGCCCCTTTCGATAGGTGAAATCGTCACAATCACTTCCTATTTGTACACTGAACAAGCAATCTATATAATCAACGAGTATTTTACTACGTATATCATTTGTCTTCAATGAATAAATTCGGGCCGCACAGACAATAGGAAAATATGTAGGAGGCACCTCCCGTGCGAATACTGTCGGCGGTTGCCTTGATACCGTACTCGAAAGACTCCGACACCACGGTCTTACACAGTGTAAACTTGTCTTGCTTTGCAGATGTGATCATCGTACTACGGAAGACCCCGGACCCTATGTTCGATCCTAAGTTATTGCGATTGTTTACATAGAATCGTAAGGGGGCCCTTTGTGTAAAGTATTTATTCGGTACCGAGAAGCCGGACCTTCCTGTCAAAAATGCGAACATCACGTCACGGATAGCACGGTATTCGGACGAGTGCCCGAGAATAGGGGGGGATCGGACTTTACCTGTGCGGTTCCGAAAAACGGATTTTTACCCTTTCGATACCGGAGGCTACGGCCGTTGTTGCTCCCCGGTGCACTCCGCCAACGGCACGGGATTGACTATCTGTGAGATTGACGACTTGCCGGACGAACAGGTCGAGCGGAAACGCAAGCTTCAAGATTCCCCGGAAACCGCAATTCCGTGTACGTACGAGATACGTGAAATCATAGAAAAGATCGACGTCATGTTGCGCAACGGACATACTCGGTCGGAGGAAGAGGTACGAACCTTGATCAACGCTTTCAAAACCCGATTCCGGCTGTTGGCCGAAGAAGCGGCAAGGGCGCTACAATTTCGATATGACACATGCCACCCCGTCAAACGAGGCGATATGCGAGATCAATCCCGTTTCTACGAGGAGCGGGCGTCGGGAGATATCCGGTGGGCTTGCACAAGTTCGGATCACTCGGAGAGCACGCTTTCCGATCTCCGTCGGCTCTATAGTAGGCAGAACAAAGCGACTTAGACATCACAACCACGACTCCCCCGGGAGGGGGGGGTATCCGCGTACACTTTCCTACCCATCCCCGCGTAGGCACTCGGCGAACGCAGGCCCGATCTGCCCGCCCGACGCGACGACGAACTCTCCGACTCCCCCCCTCACAGCCACGGTGACGTATCCGCCTCGTGTGCCGTAACCGGAAAATCCACCCGTCCTCTTCCACGCCGTTAGGACGGATACGGAAAGAGAAGCAGGAGATACGCTCTCAGGACTCATCCCCTCTCCCCTCTTTTGCATCGGCAACTTGCCGGGCGGGCAAGTTATGAGATATCGGCTCGGCGGACTCGGAACGGAGACACCCCACGGCTACCGTGCCCTCTCCGGGTCGAGTCCGTTTGTTCTCCTCCTCCTCCGTCAAATACGAATATCGGCCCATCAGCTCACAATACCTCACGACCGCACTACGGGATCGGAAGTTGATGAGACGGACAATCGTATCATATTCCTGACATCGTCTCCGGAAGGAAACCGTACGGCTATGGAAGCTTGCCAATTCAAGAGCTGTCCGCCCCTTTTTATCGGCTTGATCCGTATCCACACCCTGCGAGAGCAGAAGAGCTACGACATCCGTACATCCGTGATCACTCGCTTCCACAATGGCCACCCGTCCCTTTCCGTCGGGTCGATCCGGATCGCAACCCCGGGCAAGTAGAGAAGCCACGACTCTCGAACGTCCCCAAGAGCTTGCCCGTGTAAAAGCCGTCCACCCGCCCCGGTCGGCAAGGTACATGTCGGCACCCCGGTCGCACAGAAGTTCTACAACCTGTGTGTATTCCCAAGTTGCCGCCTGCACAACGGCCACTCCCCCTCCTTGATCGGGCCGATTCACATTGTAGCCCCGGTCAAGTAGATGGGCCACGACCTCCACAAACCCACCGCCACTTGCCCGTGTAAAAGCCGTCCACCCGATCCGTCGGTCCGCAAGATACATGTCGGCACCCCGGTCACACAGAAGTTGCACAACCTCCACGTGCCCCCGGCTTGCGGCCACCACGACAGCCACTCGCCCCCCGCCATCGCGATCGTTCGCACCGATCCGGCGATTGAGCAAGAAGCGCACACTCTCTTTTTGCCCCTCAACACTCGCCCGCGTAAGAGCCGTCCACCCGTCCCCGTCAACACGGTCCAACATGGCACCATACTCATGCAGACACTCCATAACCTTCACGTGCCCCTCACCTGCAGCCTCTACGATGGGTACCCGCCCCGCACCATCGCGATCGTCCGCGTCCACGCCGACACGAGAAGTGAGTAGAAAGCGTACACTCTCCCCCCGGCCCTTAAAACTTGCCCGTGTGAGGGCCGTCCATCCGTCTCTGTCGGTATGATTCGGGTCGGCACCGCATTCACACAGAACGCCCATAACCTCCGGGTACCCCTCTTCCGCCGCCACTACGACAGCTATTCGCCCCGCACCATCGCGATCGTGCGCATCCACGCCGACACGAGAAGTGAGTAGAAAGCGTACGCTCTCCCTCCGGTCCTTAAAACTTGCCCGTGTGAGGGCCATCCACCCACCCCGGTCGACAAGATGCAAGTCGGCACCGTATCCGTGCAGGAGTTTCATAACCTCCGTATATCCCCCTTCCGCCGCCACTATGACGGCTACCCGCCCCTCGCCGTCGGGCTCGTTCACATCAATGGGGAGAGTAAGTAGAAAGGACACATCCTCCGTCCGGCCCTCGGCACTTGCCCGTGTAAGAGCCGTCCACCCGCCCCGGTTGATGCTGTGCACGCAGGAAAAAAAACTACCGGTTCTCCCCTTGTAATCCGTTGCCACTCGCTCAACGATAGCTGCACGGGCAATGTTTTCGAGTTTGAAAACGAGATCACAAACCTCTTCCCGGAGGGGGGGCGGACTTTGCCCCCGCGCAGTTCCCGGCGAATCTGCGGAGGTGCCTTCAAACAAAGCCCCTTCGGGTATGGTGCGCGACGCTCCGTCGCTACGGAGTGGTGTTGCCATATCGTATCTTCCTAAAAATTTTTCGATCTTCCCCCGGAAATTCTACGGGAAAACGGCATAATAATGCAACCTCGTAGAGAAGTCTCCTCACGGAACCTGTCGACACGGTTCCCTATGGACATTCCCGTACCGTTTCCCGATAAGGAGAGTGAAATCGCCCACAAGACCGGTGGGATGTCCTGTGAGACTCCCTCCGGTCGTTTTCAAGTCTTATCCGGAAATGATAAGTGTGTCGTCGTCATTTCCGGAGCCGATCTTTGCACGGGATTTCCTTCCATGCTTGTGGCACCTACCCCTAGGGACGGTACTCGAGAGGACAACGGAAGCCATTGTGGGTGGGTGTCTTACCCGCACTTCGGTTTTAGGCGTAGCTCCCTAAGGGGTAGTGTCGTATGATATCCGTGGCGAGATAAGATGCCGTAAGACCGAACGGTCGGAGGAAGGACAACCCCCAAGCGCGAAGAGGTGATCACCGCGCAACCAACCGCGCAACCAACAGCTCCTTCGACGGAACGCGTCCCTACCGTCCCCGGGTGGTGACAACCTATCAGCTGATGGTTTGCCGGACAAAAGGAAACGATCAAACTCGCGGGTGAGGCTTCTGTTTGAAGGTCTTTCAGGAGGTCGTGTAATGGTAGCCCATTCGCATGGATTGATCCTGCAAAGGTGAAGGGGATGGAAAAGGACGGGTATACCGGAGAGGTCTCGGCTCTCTATCTGCTTCGAAAGGCTTTGTTAAGGGTAACCCCGCGTTCCCTCATCGTCTCCGAAATAACGGGGATGCCGTTCCATGAGAGGAGATAAAGAAACCCGGTCCGGAAGGGGGCGCAACCGACAAAAAACACACGTACGCGGAACAACCACCCCGAACCGGTCGCCATACTCTATTCGCGTTTGGGATTTCCGGACATCCGTTTTCGATGGAATGGGTTAAGTTGTTGACAGTCAGTGGTTAGGAATTGCAGTCTTCAACTCTTGTTTCGTTGTTCCACGATCTTGTTACAACTTGGTTGCCTCGCTGACCGGTAGAGTTGCGTCGCTTTCAAAATCGTTTACCGCTGTAACACAACCTCATTCAATTATAGACCCGTCTGTCTTTTAGATGTTTCAGTTTAAATCGAGTGACAAATCGTTCATTTTTACTGCGTAAAAGTATGAAATCGGACGATCGGGCTACGGTTCATTCCCGTTTTGCAACAGTTTCTTTTGTTTGTTTGCATTCATTCACTATATAGTATCCGGCTGTTGCTACCATGGCTCCGATTGCGCAAAGACCCACCAAGGTTCCCGTCGTCGCAGCGACCCCCTCCGTGACAGCAACCGTTGCTCCCGTTTTCCCGGCTATCTCCCCCGTGCAGAACACAACGCCCGCCCCACAACTACCACCTACCAAGGTCTCTCCGACAATAGCCCCCAAGGTAATGCCCGCCTTTTTACAAGTTCCCCACTGTCTTTGAGCCACATTATCGACCGCAACGGCGGGCGCCAAGAATGCATTTCCGTTCTGTTGATTAGCTCCCGCAGGGTGATTAGCTCCCGCAGGGGGAATGACGGGTTGATTTGTGACGACGGGAGACGGGGGTTCCATGGGTGCGATGACGGGTTCCGTCCTTATGTAGCACTCCTTCACCATAATTTTCTTCTCCCTTTTTGCGATGCCGAAAGGTTATAGCAAGCGACCCTTCGGGTCAATCGGAAAGTTTTTCCATAAGACCGAACGACCGGACCGTAGCTCCAAGAGCCTATCGGGAAACGGGCCATTCTTATGTTTAATCACCTTTCCGGTCTCCTCGTCCCTTAGGATTCTGCCTTTCGCCAACTCTTCGATCGCCGGTGCGACCCCTTTTTCTACGAGCCCGGCCAACGTAGCTCCTCTTACCCGAAAGATCGCATCTCTCGCCCGTTCGAGGGTCGCATTTGAGATGGTTATCGTGAATCGATCCTTGCCACCCCTACCGCCTTTCTCTCTCGGGCACCCCTTCGTCCTCCTTTTCTGAAGTAATGATAGTATCAAGTTTAGTTGCCATAGTTTGTTTCTCTTCATTTTTTTGTGATTCTCCGGACAACACCATTTGGTTTACTTGGGTAGGGTCGCTATGTAATGTCCGACTGTTGCTCCCGTGACTCCCAACGTGCAAAGTCCCAACTAAGGCTCCCGCTCCCGTAACGGTCCCCACTGTGACGGCAACTGTTGTCCCCATTTGTGCAGTTATCGTCCCCATCCGGCCGGCGCGACTGTCTGATAGCAGGCTGAGCGATATTGTTGATTGCATGGGGGACGGCTACCGACTGAGAGGCGGGTTCCGGGAAAACCCGATCCGGTGTAGAACGAGCAGGACTCCCCTCCCCCCTTCCCGGTCCGAAACGTCGGAGAATTTGAGTGGCGACTGATGCTCCGTACGGGCTCCGTTTCCCCCACTACGAAATCGTCGGAATCTTTCACGGCGGCCTTTAGGGCGGAGTAGTCATACTGCTTTCGGGGTGGGCTCTTCCGGATTCCGAAACGGGGAGTATCGCGTCCCTTTTGGCAGAGGGAGAGTATCCTTTCCTTGCACTTTGCTTCCCTCTCTGCCGGTTTGTTCTCCTCCTCCGGAAAGGAATCGTATCCGTCGAGCTCCTCATTGAGATTCTTCTCATCGAGAAAGGGGTGAACGGCAGGTATCTTGGTACTCACTATACCGAACCGATCACCGGGAGCCCTCCGGCCCTCGTTGCGGAGACCCGATTTTCCGAGAAAGGCAAAGCCCTTGGTCGATCACACAAGCAGGATCATCCCGATCAAGATTGAACGACTACCGTACCGTTCACGGAATATGTGCACGGGTCCGATCTCGGCTATTCTTCGAACATTACGGGTAGGGTCTGCTTAACTGCGCAGTTCCGCCGTCTTTCCCTCAACATTTGCCCGTACAAGAGCCGTTTGGCCAGTATCGCCGACACGAACCCCGCATCGGCACCATGTTCGACCAAAAGCCGCATCACCTCCACGTGGTCCCCGTCCATCGCCACCAAAAAAGCTGTTTGCCCCCGGGCATCGGGATCGTTCACATCGATATCGGGATGGTTAAGTAGAAAGGCCACACTCTCTCTTTGCCCCATGGCACTTGCCGCCGTAAGAGCCGTCCACCCGTATCCGTCGACAAGATCCGTGTGAGCACCATGTTCGTGCAGAAATTGCATAACCTCCGTGTGACCTCCGGTTGCCGCCACTACGACGGCTATGCGCCCCCGGGCATCGGGATCGTTCACATCGATATCGGGATGATTAAGTAGAAAGGCCACACTCTCTCTTTCCCCTGCGGCACTTGCCCGTGTAAGGGCCGTCCAACCGAACCCGTCGGCAAGATCCATGTGAGCACCGTGTTCGCGTAGAAGCTTCATAACCTCCACACGGCCTCCCAACGCCGCCCCTGTGATCGCCTTTCGCCCCACGCCATCGGAACCGTTCACATCGATATCGTGATGGTTAAGTAGAAAGGCCACGCTCTCCTTGTGCCCCTTAAAACTCGCCAGTGTAAGGGCCGTCCACCCACCCTTACCGGCACGACCCGGGTCGGCACCGTGATCACACAGAAGCTTCACAACCTCCGTGTGCCCCCCGTATGCCGCCTCCACAACGGCTATTCGCCCCTCGCCATCGGGCTGATCCACATTGCAACCCCGAGCAAGTAGGCGAGCCACACCGTCAGTCCATCCGAGATTGCTTGCCCGTGTAAGGGCCGTCCATCCACACACACCGACACGACCCGGGTCGGCACCATGTTCACACAGAAGGATCATCACCTCCTCGTGTGCTCCGTATGCCGCCCCTACGATAGCTACTTTTCCCGGGCCATGGGCAAGATGCACATCGCAGCCCCGAGAAAGTAGAAACGCTACACTCTCCCTCCGTCCCCCGGCACTTGCCACCGTAAGAGCCGTCCACCCGAACCTGTCGATACGATCCGGCCGGGCACCGCGGTCACACAGAAGCTTCACAACCTCCGTGTGCCCCCAACGTGCTGCCTCTACGATAGCGATTCGCCCTTCGCCGTCGGGATCGTTCACATCGATATCGCGATGGTTAAGTAGAAAGACCACACTCTCCGTCCTGCCCTCGGCACTTGCCCTCGTAAGAGCCGTCCACCCGAGCCCGTCGACAAGATCGATCCGGGCACCGTGGTCAAGCAGAACGGCCATAACCTCCGTGTGGCCTCCGATGGCCGCCTCCATGAGAGCTATTCTCCCTTTGTCATCGGGATCGTTCGCATTGATGCGGTGAGCAAGTAGAACAGTCACGCTCTCCGCCCGTCCCCCGGCACTCGCCCACGTAAGAGGTGACCATCCGGACTTGTCGCAACGCCCCGGATCGGCACCGCATCCGATCAACAATGCGATCATGCCCGGCCGACCCTCACCGCTTGCCCACATAAGAGCCGTCCATCCACCCCGGCTGACGGCATGTATGTCGGCACCGTGGCTATACAGAAGTGCCACAACCTTCGTGTGTCCCTTGTATGCCGCCTGTAGTAAAGCGATTCGCTTTCCTGCATCGGCACGGTTCACATCGCAACCTTGTCCGATCAAGGAGTTCACACTCTCCGTTTCTCCTTCGGCACTTGCCCATGTGAGAGGCGACCACCCGAACTCATCGCAACGATCCGGATCGACGGAAGATGTCTCCCTTCCCCCGACATGATTCACGATCCGTTCAAACAGACCTCCGGCACGTGCAATCGTCATCATCATCCCCTATTTTTAAAATGAAAAATAACTTACATAATACATATGTATTTTATAAGTTATTGATTTTATTTGCAAGTACTGTACAGGTTATGAATTTTATTTTCAATGAAAAAAAATAAAATTTGTTATGAGCTACATTTCGCAAACGCACCTTGTTGTGTTGTGAGGTGCACATACCGGGAAGAATAGGTACGATCCGTCCCCCCGTTATTCTTCCGGAAAACATGCGTAGTTTGTTTAATATCAACAACATCCCTTTCGACACCCATGATGAGAGAGAACGAACTCTTCGGGAAAGCACGAGTAGAACGGGGAACGCATCCGCACCATCTCGTCTCGAAAGACGCATATGTAACGACACATCGGTCACCCCCCCTACCGATCCTGACAAATCCTCTTTCGGGATAAAGATCGCGTTCCTCATCGATCATTGTCGTGCGCTTGGTTCCGGTAGAACACCTTATCGATAAGTTTTGGTGAACCTCTCTGTCAGCACGCATTTGCGACACCATAGACGCAACCATCGGCTCCATGTCCGTGTTCTTCCTGTCTTGTTCCGACTCTCCGTACATGTGCATCTCTGCTTCGGAGACGGGGAAAATCTCAGAGATGACGGATTCAGAGACTTGTCGAGGAAGTATTACAAAACGAGGCCCGACTTCGGTTCGTGCTACCGAGCGATGGGGTCTCGCCTTCCTGTGGGATTTCGACTTCTTGTGGCGGGATCTCCCTTCTGCTTGTGCTCCGGAGAGCATCGCTATGGCCGGAGCCAAAACCGAAGCAAGTATTGCTTTTACCATACCCGAAAACCTAGAGGAGATAGCGATAAACAACCCACTCCCCGTCTCCACCGTCTATCAGCTCTCCCGGTGTAATCCTCCCCTCTTCAACACACCGATCGTATGCCTGCCTAACCCAAGGTATATTCATACCATCGATCATCAGAGTAGGTGGAATCGTGAGATAGGTGTTTCACGGACAGGATATCGCAACAGAGTATAACGAGTAAACGACACGGTCGGGATCCGATCTCCCCGATCACACGTATTTGCCGGATGTGACGCGAGGAACTTCCTGAAGAACGGAGGCTGTGTTGCGAATCCCGAACAGCAGTTTCCTTCCATCCCTTGGTATCGTGGATCTATTTGGCATTGTGCATCTATGCGACGAGATAGCAGATCCGTACGAGCCATCGCACGGGGCCTTGCATACGCAGAACTCAGCCAATAATAGGCAACCGATCATTAGGAACACCGCGGAACGTCTCATCCTGAACCTCTCCACATCCGAAAAATTTCCCCGATCCTATCCCAATCCAGGACAAAAGTAAACACCGTGCCCAACCGGCACAAACGGGAGGAACATAGGTACGGGTGAGTGGTGTATTTATAATACATTGGTTATTAGTGGATTAATACATGTGATCCGTGCAATTGTGGCCACTTAAAATGGGTGTGGCGGAAAATTTTCCTTCCGAAAGGGCCGGTAAATTAAAATGTTAATAGGAGAGGGGGAAGGGCCGAACCGTGCGGTTCCGCAACCAAAATACGGCCCCTACCGTACGATGCACGGAGGTGTCGGATTCGGGCCATCCTTCTCCGGAACACCTACTCCCGTATCTCCGCGTCGGGAAGAGGTGATGCGTTTGCGATACCTATCGACATAGGGAGCGAAGTAGGGGAGTACCGGAACGAACCGTTCCGACAAAAAGGCAAAGAACGCATCTGCCGAGGCACTCTCCCCGATGATTTCGAGATCCTCCTTGTCCAAGTTCGGTCTGCGCGTCCGGAATCGCGCATCGATCATAAGACGTCTGACGGAGGGTATGGACATCGGGTCTTGTTTAAGGGGTTTCCCTCTCCGGGCGAGGATGTGCATGGTATCGGCCGCGCACAGGTAGTAGTCCCTACCGGATCGTTCCTTCCTCTCCCTTTCCCGTTCTTCTTCCAACTTCGCGAGGACGTACTCGATACCGAACCGATTCGGACAGGAACGACAACCCCTATTGAGTCGTTCCTCTTTCTCCGTTTCCTCCTCTGCTTTTTTCTCTTTATCCATCTTCTTTTTGATATGATTGGCATCATGGAGGTCGAGAAGAACAACCTCATACTTATCGGTCGTACGCGTTCTGATAAGCAAGACAAACCGAGCCCCCTTGAGCACGGGAACCTTTTCCTGCGCAACGCGCAAAAAGTTCGGCGAAGCAAAAAGTCCCCCTTCCGCAATGTGGGTTTCGAGAGCCGTATAGCTACTCATGTCGGTATAGGGAAGCTCATCCGTCGGAAATTTCACGGGAACGACAGGGGTAAATGTCACCCTATCTCCCGATGTATGGTCGGTCCGATCGTTCGCTCGGTCGTCCGATGCCTTGCTATCGGCGTCGGCTTCCTCCTCGGCGTAGGCCATGCGCCGGGAACACCCGCCGTTACCCACATACCGGGAGCGCATATTTCCCTCCCTGACCTTGCCCCGCATGCGCGTTTCCAACGTATCCGTATCCATGATCTCCCTCAATTCGGGGCATTTCCGGATGCATGACTCAAGTGTGTCGAGTAAAGCCCGGATTTTGCGGTCGATGATCTCCCGAACATCACACTCCTCGCGGTGCGATCGCAGCCTGTGTAGGGGGTGTACGAAAACCTCTTCGCAAAAGATCGGACCCAACGCCCGGAATAACTCTCCCCTCTTTCCCGGAGGATACTCTTTCGTACCCTCCCGAAAGAGGTGTTCGATTTCGGCACGCCACTCCTTCTCGAGGAGGTCGAGAGCATCTTCTCCCTGTCTCTCTCCCTCTTTGATCGTAAGATAGATAAAGAGGTCTTTGAACTTGAGGTCTTCAACATGAAGCACCTCTTTGATCGCCCGCGCATCCTCTTCCGACAGAACAAACGAGGCACCCATGCCCGATCGCAATTTTCTCAACCTGCCTACACCCTGCAAGAAAAAATTCTTGCACGTATGCCGTCCCACCGTGACGAGTGCTTGTGATCCTTCGGCAAGATCGATATCGACCCCCACGGTCGCATCCTGACCATAAAAGGTAAAGAGTCTCTCTCGCCCTATCGAACAGAGTTCGCGGGCGACGGGTTCCGTCTCACCCCTGAGCAAGAGACAACGACGCCCCGTATCTCTTTCCACGTACTCCACACCGTCAATGGGAGGCTCCCTACGCTCCTTCGTACTTTCCAAGATCCCCTTCGCAATCTCCACTTCCGAACGGAACTCTCGGAAATAGCCTGCCGTATCGATAATGACGTTGTGTCCTTCTCCGTGTTGCAAGAGGAGTTCACCTATGTCGGAAACGGTCCGGATGCGCTCTTGCGAATCTCTCCAAAGCGGAATGAGGTTGTCGAAAGGGGCCGTCACATCCCGCTCAAGTCGCAACATGTGCGGCATATTCTCCGTCAACGTCCCGGAGGCCCCTTGACAACACTTCGTCCTTGCAACGATGAGTTGCGGATAACTCGTAAGGGTCTGAGGTGCATACCGGAACTTCGATAAGACGACGATCGCCGTAAAACGCAGACGATGCTTCGGATCGGCATTGATCTTACGTAGTAACTCTTCTTTTTCCTCTCGACTCAGATTGAGCGAGGGGTGTTCCTCTCCCGTAAATTGTTGCAGTGCCTCATAACCGGGAGACCGGATGAACATCTCCCGGGACTCCTGCAAAGAGAGGGCGTGTAATTCTTCCAAAAAGCGTTCCGCATCTTCTCGGGTAAAAGGGGTATGGAGGTTGGCTTGGAAGACGCAGTTGAGAACGAGGCCGATCGAAGAAAATTGCGCCCCTCCGATCCTCGTACCGTACCGAGCGGGAAAGGCGATGCGCTCTTCTCCGAGCACATAACGCTCGTTCCATACGAGAGACAGACTTGCGGGAAGGGTATGGATCAACTGCTCACGCACCACGGCAAAACGGTCAAGCTCTTCTTCGGATAACGTATCGAAGTAGGGTCGGCAAAGAGCTTCTTCATACTCCCCCCCCAAGATCCTCTTCGCTATTCCCCGGTACGCATCGGGCACTTGTAGGAGATCGAGGCTCTTTGTGATGAGCAGGGGAAGGATCTCTTCCCTGTAGACTTGCTCATCCCACTGCGCAATGTCCCTATCGGATAGCAGTAGTTCGTAGGTCTCCGCTATTGTCTCGATATATGCGGCGGGAAGGGGGCGCTTTCTTCCGAATGAGTAGTCGTAAGAAAAGCCGATATGGAGTGCTTCCGATGACTCGTCGATGAAATCGGACGCTTCGGACAGCAACCGGCGGATCCTCTCCGCGTAGCCGGAGACCGTCTCTACGTGAGCCGGCCCGCAACCGTCACCGGCCTTCATCAACAACTCTTTATGGCATAAGACGGAGAGTCCGTGCAAGACCCCCACCGAAAGGAGTACGACCCTTCCCTCCTTCCGTGCCCTTTCAAGCCGGCGTACGATTGAGTCTAATTCGACCGGATCACCCATGTCCCTACGTGACACATCGAGCAACGTAATCGATTGGTCGAAGGCCTTGCCTAAGATGCGACCCATTTGCTTCCGCGTCTCCTCCAGGAGGGCTCTCGGAACGGTGAGCAGGGTGAGCTTGCCCGAACCGGCCGTCAGGTACAACCAAAGGGGAATGGCCACTTTCGATTTCCCGAAACCCGTGCGTGCCTCTTTCAAAAGAGAGGGAGAGAGATCGGAACCGGGAGAGAGGCTACGCAGAAAAGCAACCTGTTCTTCCCTCAGCATCAACCCCGTAAAATATTCGAATACGAGAAGGTGGGGGTTTTCCTCCACTACGTACGCCCGTTTTGCCCGTAACAGTTGTGCCGCCCGTTCCCTATCCCCTTCCGCAAGTGTTCTCACTGTTTGAGAAAGACGCCTCATAGCGACATGTGCGAGGAGATACTCCCCGATCTTCTCTTTGAGCATGCGGAGCTCCTCCGGCTTGAGAAAGGGGTTCCCCTTCAGTATGCGTTCGTCATCCTTCCTGCCGAAAGCAATGAGCAAGTCGTTCAGGGAAAGGGGCGTAATGATATTGCCCCGCACGTACTCCATCTGCTTTTGCGAAAACGACGCACCTAGTTGCATGATCTCTCGTTCCCGCCGGTCCGCGTCGGCCCGGAGGGTCGCAATCCTCTTTTCGAGCACCTCCGTAAGTTCCGACACCTGCTCTTTCCGGATAACGGGCTCTTTCCCTTCCCCCCTTTTTCGAAGTCGCCGTTCCACCTCTTCCGCCCCTTCGATCAACATCCGTAACTCTTTGTTCACACAGGGCTCATGCGAACCCTTCTTCGAGTATCCCTCCAGAGTATTCCGGATATCACATACGACCTCAATATCTTCCGATACATCGGGAGGGGCGGTCGTCATGTCCGTACCGGCGTTGTCGAAAGGGGAGGAATCGATCTTCGGCTCTTCGCAACGTAGCAAACGTGCGTGCGCGGGGGGAGGGCGAAGAGGGGGCCGGCTTTTCGTCGTACGGGGCAAGATCGATCGCCCCGTTCTGCCTCTCGACCGGATAGCCCTCTCTCTCCTTTCCCACACCCCCGCATAAGCGGGATCCGAACAGATCAGATTCCACATCATGCGGAGCTCGTATTCCTTCCGTTTATCCGGAAGTTGTGAAAGGAATTCTGCAGAGGGAAGGGGAGCCGGGTGGTGTAGGGCGGCTTCCAAGATGATGGCGGCCAACTGCACTTCCGGAACGGAATCATTCCAAGAGGTCAGGACGAGAAGGGCAACCTCTTCCCGTCTCGGATCTCCGGCCGGTGCCTCACGTGCCGCACCGTAGTAGTCGAGAAACCGAGAAACCAAAGAGATCGGACGGAGAGCATGGGCCGTGGGGAGCGGTTTTTTCGGATCCGAAAGGGTCATTTCGAACCGTTTCCAAGAACCGGACAGTCGGGCCGAATGAGAGTCACTCCGGTGTTCTCTTGTCGGAGGTGTTACGCATACGCCGACTCCCGATTTCGCGATCATCTCCTCTTCTTCGTCCGTTAAGGCGAAGGGGAAGACGTTGTTTGCCTGCATACGGTAGTCCCGCAGGTCTCGCTTAAGAACCCGCTTCAATCGATCGTATTCTACGAAGTGCCTATGGACGGAGGTCACCCTCGGCTCGTCCAAAGCCAAGAGAGCCACTCGAATCCTCAGCGCAACGCCGTGCGGATGTCTGTCACGTATCTCCCGGTTTTCCTCGACGGTATCGAGGAGAAAGAGCAACGATTCCCGATCCAAGGGTCGCGCATTCTCCTTGAGAAGAGCGATCAAACGGGCAGCCTTCGTGAACTGTCCGGCTCTAAGGGTAAGATGCAAAGCATAGGCGAGCTCCGCGGGACGTGCATCGAACGCATCAAACTCCCCCTTTTCATCGAAACGGTAGACGAACAAAGGGGATCTGCCCTCCTCACAACGCATATCGGGCGGAGAGAATAACTCCGGGGGGCGTTCGAGCTTTTGCAGAGGCTTGGCCGGCACGTAGACGATGCGTCGCCCCTCTTCATTCCGTAGAACCAAGTAGTGCCGGGCCGGTTCGAAAAAGGGAGAGACCGGATCATCATCCAAGTAGTAGCCGGGATGTTGACTACTCACCCACTTCTCTCCTACCAAAGTGAAACGGAGATTCCGGTTCCGGTATTCGGCAGATACGACCCGACCCGAATCATCCCTCCACAAGAAGAGGTCGTGCGGGTCGGCAATCTTTCCGAAAAAACGGGCCTCCTTACTTGCGTAATCCCGGACAAGAAAGAGCCCGGTCGGTTGTCCCTCTTCCAACCGTTCCACTACGCACCCGTCGTAGGAGTAGACCGGCTTTTCCTCTCCCTTGCAAAAGAAGAGGTATTGTCTCCTTTTTTCGGACTGCAAGAGATAACACTCGAGATCACCCGCGTAAGCTATGGGGAGCTCGCGGTCGCTCCACATCGTTTTATCCAACTGCCTCTTCCGGTAGGTCCCCGCAAAGGGGGGTGTTTCCACGGTTCGTAACTCGGACTTGTCAACCGGTTCGGGCCTGCGCCCCGGATGGAAGAGATATCCGTGCGCAACGCGTATACGCATTTCCGGGTCATCGGAACGCAAAAAGATGCGCACCTTTCCCGTCAGTTCCGCAAGCCCTCCCCGGAAGTAGGGAGCCAAGGCGAAAAGGAGACTACCCGTTTCATCAAGATACCTGCTATCTCGCAAAAGGCGTTCCGTTTTTTCCTCAAAGGCCGAATAGGCCCGTTTTTTTTCTTCATCATACCCCTTGCTTCTGCAGAAGTACGATAGCGCCAATCCCTCCAAAAAATAGAAGAAAAAAACCTGTTCGGAAAGGAGATATTTCTCGGCTCGTGCCCCCCCCTCTCCGGCAAATGCAATGAGGCGGAGTAGTTGTTCCGGATCCTCTTCCGCCGCCCGTAAGAGGAGATGGCACACCCTACTTTCCGCATCGCAGAAACCGAGCACATTCTGCTTCTTCCTGTGTAGGGTTTGCGTAAGGAGAGCGAGTAGTGCGGTTCTCATCGCGGGTGCTCGTAAGGAGTGAGGAAACCGGTTAAAATGGCTGATGATCGTGTCGATGGCCAGTTCCTTGTCTTCCGTGCAGGTCAAAAGACCTTCTACCTCTTCGGGGGGAAGGGATCTGCCGTCAATGACGATGGGCTGTTCGGAAAGGGGATGGGCGTTTTCCCCCGCCCTCTCGTGTTCCGGAAGGAATTTGGGGTACAACCCTTCCGGAATCTCTTCCCGACGCCTTACCGATTGTCTTTTGCTGAGCAACCACCTCAGGGGACTCACGTTGACGGCGGTACCCAACCCCGGGTAGCTCTCGATAAACAGATCCTTACCGTCGTTCTCCCTCCCCTTGTCCCATCCGTCTCTGAAGGAGAACATACACCCACATCGGCGCGCACTCCTGACCGGAGAAATCCCATGTCCCGGATTACAACGAAACATCAGGAAGAAATTCCTCCATACGGCGTCGAGTCTTTCAAGATCCGCAAACCGCCTCTCCCTCTCCCGTAACACCTCTCCTTGGGCCGTATGCAATCTTCTCCACGCCCACATGGTTTGCGCCGCCAAATCAGTGCCATCCACACTTTCGGTAAAGAGCTTTCGTGCTTCGTCACTCTCCTGCATGACATCCCTGACGTACGCTACGTGTGGCATTTCGACCCGTAAATCATCGTCATGGATCGAAGAGATCGTAATCTCGGATTGCCAAGGCACGGTTTCCCGACCCCCCCCGTACTCCTTCAACGATTTCAGGTATGTGACCGCTTCCGTAAACTTAACGGCAATAGCGGGGTGGATCGGTCGCAGTAAGTCCAAACCGGAAGCGTTGAATACGTCCCGTATGCGCCGCACGTAAAAACCGCAGAGAGTAGAAGTGTCGGCATATTTTTCCTGAAGGGATAGGGCATACCTCAGAAGAATGCTATCGACGACGAAAATGAGTGCCGCATCATCGGAACCGATGTGTTCCCGTGTCTCGATCAAACCATGCCTCAATGCGCCGAGAAGTGTGCATAACTCCTCTCCTCGAGCACCGACCCAACAGGGGTCTTCGACCGGGGGCAATGTCAAAAAGGTCTCTCTGAACAACGCCACCCGCTCGGCAACGGAGAGATCATGTTGCGCTACCCGATCTCTGCAAAAGCGAAGCCTTTCCGGGAGATCTTCGGGCATATCGATCGTCTCATCGTCGGGTGACGTATCCGGCAACGTGATGACTATCGGATCGCTGCTCGTATCGTAAAAAGCGTTCTCTACGGGAAAAGGAGGTGCACTTACGGAGGGCGGGGATAGCGTGTCAACGCGAGATCCCACGCGCAGTACCTCTTCGGTCAGCGCATCGTCGTGCCCTCCGTCCGGTAACATGCGCCGGGATAGATGAGAGGCGGCCTCCCCGAAGAATCTCCCGGAGCACTCGCGCCATCCGTAGTGCATCACATGAGCGGAAAAGGCGGACAGGAAGAGTCTTGCCTCCTCTTCCGGGAGAAGGTCGTGAACGACCATCTTGAGACCGGAAAAGATGCAGGTACCCCCGTATTGCGGTTTGCGATCCTTCCCGGAGAAATCACCCCTTCCTCCCGGCCACGCAGCAAGGACGATATCATAGAAATCGGTGATGGAAAGATGGGCAGGGGTACCGTCTTCCTTACGTGGTTTGTACACATCGATGAGTAGTCTCCAGAAGCGATGGTCGATCAAATCGTTTACGGGACACCGGAAGAGGGGCTGTTCGGGGAGAACCCGGATCTTTCCGTATTCGCCCACGTACCGAGCCCCTTCGGATCCCTCTCCTCGGTTCATGACGCGAGCCTCTATGACTCCCCCTCGCAAACGGAAGATGATGAAGACACAATGGCCTCCGGCGTAACCGAAATATCCCGCAGCTACGGCAATTTGCTCTTCTTTTTGCAAAAGTTGAATAAACTGCCTGCTAAATAATTTGTAATTATCCTTGTATAGTGCGCGTAGATGATCCACCTTCAGTGTATTCGAAAGGGCCTTTTCCAATTTGAGCAAACTCTCTTCGGAAATCTTCGGTCCCCCCTCTTCCCGTCGCATCTCCTTCGCAAAGGTGCGCATGTAGGCAGTAACCCGTTCTCGGGACGGAGGGGAAAACCTGCGCCCCGTAAAGTCTCCGTGTACCAGGGCAAGTAGGGGTTCCGGGGCCGGAGGGGGGCGGGAAAGGAAAGCCTTATCGGTGATCGCCTCTTCCCAAATATCGTCCGATTCGGAAGAGACCTTAACGAGATCGCGACAACAGGCGATCATTTCGACAATGACGGGGCCGCTTTCCCTTCCCGAACGGGGAGAGGATGGGGAGATCTTCGAAAAGACTTCGTCTATGTCACATGAGGGGAAGTATCGATCCCTCACCTCCCGCACAAACTGCGCGATCGAAATCTCTTCCAAACCGAGCACCCGGTCTCTTTCCGACTCATGCAAAACCTTTCCCGTCGGATCGTAGTAGGCGATCGCGCCGGCCATACGGTTTAGGACCGGGAGTACCGTCCTCTCCTCGCCTCCTTCCACGTCCTTGACGGATAGGGGAAGGAGGATGGCCGATCTCTCTTCATCAACCGACTCCCTTACCGCAGGACCGATCCTTTGCCGGATATAGAGGTCTACCCCTACCTCTTCCTCTATCTCTTCCGTAGGATTGTCTAAAACAATGATTCCTCGTGAGTTACGACGAACACTTTCCGGCACGGGAGAGGCGGATGCGCGGGTGCTCCCCCGCCCCGTCATCGCACGCCATACCCGGTATACCCTTCTTCGTATCCCGACACTCTCCCGAACGCGCCCCACCGCGGAGACGACCCGGGAAGGGGCATCGGTCGGATTGCCCGAAGAGGGAGGCCGGTGAGTCGCCCTCCGCCCCCTTTCGGGAAGACGGGCCCCTCCGGAGGAGGGATCACTACAAATATGGGACATAATACGAAGGTAAATACAAAAAATAATGTGCTAGTAATTATACTATTCAATATACTAAAATTCAAATATATATGTAAGTATATGATTTACTCATAATTAGCACATCAAGGAAAAAATCTATCCGAAAAATACCGGACTCCCGCCTCAAGCAGCAACGGCTCCCCCCCCTTTCTGTCGACACCGTTCATCCGAAAACGACTGCACGGCCTCGGTAAATCGAACTGCCAAGATCCGCTTTTCAATGCCCGAATGACGAGGAGACGGAGCCGTTTTTTCGACCATCTCATATCGACGACCAACTCGTCGGCAATCCGGACATTGACCAAACTCCCCGCATGCAGCGCAACGGGTAGGGAAGGGAGGAGAGATAGGATTCGATCATGCGATGAGATAAAGAGGGAACGCATCAGTTCCGCCCCCGTCGTCAGCAACACCTCCGGAGAGGGATCGGGCAACATCTCGGTAGTCGATACGATCCCTTGGTACGTGTCATCGTGCAACCTGGGCACCAACATGCCACCGAAGCCCGCCGAGAAGAGACGCAGGAAGGTGCCGGCTATCCGCTCCCGTTCCCTATTCCCTACCTCTTCTCTCAGCTCCGCCAAAAGGGAGGCCGTTCCCGAGTAATGGGGGGAAACGGGAGGAGATCGCACGCCGAGTGCGAACCAAAAGGGGAGGATCTCCCGAAGCAAAAGGCGCCTTCTGACAAACGACCAATCCTGCTTCTTGTAGCACCCGAAATCGAGCTTCTCCCGTTCCGTAAAGGCCCCCTCTTTGACGGAGGGGGGGAGTTCCTTCAAAGCATATCGCTCCTTTCTCCGTAAACGTACCTCCGCATCGGGAAAAGAGAAGGGAAGTCCCTCTTCGGGACATCTGTCGACAATCAAGAGGAGCGCCCCCCCCCGTACGGCTATCCGGAATGCGAAGTATCCCTCCTTGGCCGAACCGTACACGAGGACGCTTTCCTCCTCTATCTCCTGCATCAAGGTATAGCCCCCAACCGGACCCGTCATCCGGAGCAGGAAAAGGATCGGAGTGCCCCTCCCCCGTATGTCGGCTATTTCGAAGCGGACGGGGTGGGCCGTGAGCCGGAAGATCGATCCGGGAATCATACAGCGATCACCCGGTATGTGAGAAAAGGGGCGCAAGGGGTGTGCCGATCGGATCCTCCGTTTGAACAACACCTCCCGCTTGGGATACTTCCTCTCCATACAACCCTACGAAGCGGGTACGACCCGCGTTACGGGAACAACACGAACCTCACCCGAGGCGGGGGTGATGAACCGACCACCGGTCCCCGTACGAAAAACCTGCCTCATGTTCCTGCGCCTCCCCCGGATGTTCCCGGAATCGCACGGTCCGGTCCGTCCCCCGTCCGCAAAAGGGGGGTATGACTCCCCGCGATACCCCGATCAACCCGTTTCCATCTCTCCTTCGGAGCACTCGCCGGAGGATGCCGATCCCGGATCGATAGAGTCGCCGGGGCCGGGGGAGGTATGATCCCGTCCCACGTACTGCCAAAGCAATTGCCGGATCTTCGGGTGGTCCCGTGCCTTCAAATGGGCCCTGTGGACCTCATCCGGAGAGGGGGCGTACATGAGAAGATCACGTACGATCTCCTCCCATCCCCAAAGACTCGCATAGGTAAGGGCCGTGTACCCGTATCGGTTGACAACGTGCGGATCGGCCCCCTCCAAGAGTAAAGCCCTTACGGCATCGCGCCCCCCTTTCACACTTGCCGACATAAGGGCGGTCAAATCATCCGCACCGGTACGGTTGAGATCGGCCCGGGCGTGCGCTAAGGCGACTACGATACCGGTACACCCGGAAAGTGCGGCCATCACAAGGGGGGTATCACCTCTCTTCGTGACGAGCTCGGGATCGGCATGGCCGGAAAACAGCAAATCCCTTACGACCTCCTCCCGTCTCGTAACGATCGCCGATATGAGCACCGTATCGCCATTTTTGTCGAAGATATTCGTAGAGGCTCCCTTCTCCAACAAAAGCCTCACGGCCGGCCCGTGCCCGAAGAAACCCGCGTGCATGAGCGCCGTTCGACCCTTCGTATCGGGAAGATCAATACGAGCATTGCCTGCGACAAGAAGGGCGATGCTATCCACACATCCGACCCTGCCCGCTTCCACGATCGCCGGCCGTCCGAACATGTTACGCTCCTCGTTGATCCCCTTCTCTCCCCCTGCTCGGATCTGCTCTCTCACCTCGTCGATTCGACCGGCGAGAATCGCAACAAACAACCTCGAAGGCGACCAAACAGTCTCGGAAACCTCCTGAGGCTGAGAAGGATGCAAAGACATACTACCAAAAGCATCGGACAACGACGACACTACCCACCTCCTTCGATGGGGGCCCACCATAACACGCATGACGGATCAGCGCAAGGATCTTCCTCCACGATCGGGTTCCGGCTCATCCCGAAACGGGATGTCTCTACTTTGCGGAGATCGGGACATCTCTATTGTTTTGCGTTGACAGGATTTCGCTCCACGAACGGAGCCCCCCGCTAACAGGGTCTTATTGCACCCTTTTTCGAAGCTCTCGGATGATGACGAAGTTGAGTGTGAGGTTGTAAAAATCGGGTTACCACTCTTTACACTTTTGAACAAGTTCCGTAATTGAATTGGTCATTTTGTTTTTAGATAACATACGGATGTTGTAATTATAGTTCCAACCGTGCAAAGAGTCCCCAAGATTCCCGCCCCCAAAGCCGTTTATCCCCCCCGTACCACCGAACGACGAACACTCACCACACGGGGTGGAGGAGATGGTACGGACGGTGTCTGAAAAATGAACTTGTCTCACACACTCCGAGGTAACCACAAACATTTTCTTTCAGAGAGACGGAAATAGCCCGATATGATACGATCGTGGGCGAGATTTGCAATAAACCTTCCTTCACAATCAGGAATGTATCCGGGAGTTTGTCATGGCAGCGATGTGTGATTTCGATACCGACCGCAAAAGTTTCCCCGTTACCGGCGACCGGCCGAGCAACGTGGAACCGGGCTGCGCGCGTGCCTACGTGGACGACCACCTTGACCCGGTTCCCGACTCCCCGATGACCTGGAATGCAGGGAGAACGGACGGGGTCAAGACCCGCATCGCACTTTGGATAAACGGACACCGCAAAGAAACGATCCTCGCCACTGCCGGCGTCACGGGCGTGCTACTCGGGGTAGGACTTCCCGGGACCATAGCGGGGGTGATAGCCGGGACCATAGTGGGGGCCATAGTGGGGTGCACCCTCGTTTTTGCATGTTCTCGCTTCTGTGCGGCGCGCAACATAAAGAGAGAAGCAATGAACAGGGCACATCTGAGGGAGTTGGAACGATACGCACGAATAGCACGAGAGGAGGAAGATAGGACAAACTCGGGGGGAAGAATGCTTGCGGAGAGGATACGTTACGCAGAGACCCCCAAGTAAGCTACACGGGAAACCGGAAGAGGGAAGATCGTGTCGATGTCGCCGTTTACCCCCGGGATACCTCTTCTCCAACGAGCCCCTCTTCGTCGTTCGCCTTGCAGTACGCGCGAACGATCTCGTTCGGCCTCCGTCTCCTCCCGGTCGGGCTCTTTTCGAGTACGACCGGAATGAAGTGCGTCGTTCGCCCCATATTTTCTCCCTCCAAGAGAATATCAAAAGTCCGTCCGACGTATCGTTCCCTCAACGCATAGGCCGCCTCATCGACCACCCGCAAAAGTCTCTTCTTCCGTTCCCCTATCACCTCTCGTGATACCTTATTTGCCATCCGAGAAGCACGAGTCTTCGGCCTGTCGCTGTAAGGAAAAATGTGCACCTTGGCAAAACGGATCTCTCGCACGAGACGGAGAGTCTCCGCAAAATCTCCTTCCGACTCCCCCGGAAATCCGACAATCACATCAGTCGTAAAGGTGAAGTCCGGGTCTCCCTTACGCAGTGCCTCCGTCGCACGGACAAATTCCTGCCTCGTATACTTACGCCGCATCCTCTTGAGAATCAGATTAGAACCCGACTGCAACACGATATGCATCGATCCGCACGCCTTTTTGCAGGAGAGAACCGCCCGCAAGAGGGAGGGATCCACCTCATCGGGATCGATCGAAGAGATCCGGATTCTCTCCAACCCTTCGATCCGGTCGAGTTTCTCCACAAGGTGGCTTAAACGGACGGGACGCTTCGTCTCTCCCCCGTCGAAATCGCCGATATTGATCCCCGTCAAAACGATCTCGCGGTAACCGTTATCCACGAGCTGTTCCGCCTCGGATAGGATATCGGGTAACCGTCTGGAACGAGATCTCCCCCGCACAAAAGGGATGACGCAATAACTGCAGTAAGAGTTACAACCGTCTTGGATCTTGAGAAAAGCACGCGTTTTCCCCTCAAACCTCTCCACCCGAAACTCGGGCCACTCCGTTTCCGGCAGAAGGGAGGCAAGGAGATCGGCCTTCCTCTCATTGGCAACGACATCGGTGACACCCGGAATGGCACGGATCGTATCCGCTGCCCGGTTGACCATACAACCCGTCACGACGAGGCGCCCTCCTCCCTCTTTCCCGGCGCGACGGATCGCATAGAGGCTTTTTTTATCGGACGATGCGGTCACCGTACAGGTGTTGACGATATGGAGATCAACCTTCTCCCCCTCCTTCGCCTCCCGGTAACCCGTTCGTAGCAATTGGCTCTCGTACGCCTTCGATTCATACCGGTTCGTGCGACATCCCAACGTACTGATCTTATAGGTCTTCATAGAGAGCTCATTATCTCCTCCGGTTCTATTTTTGTCTCCCTTTTCGTTGTCCCCGTGCACCATCCGGAGGATAGAGAGAGCCTTTTCGTAAAGTGTGTCTTCGGTATCCTAGGGGAGTCCGACCGGCAAACGGATGGCTTTCTCCCATCCGGAAGGAGATCTCCGCAGTCCTCCCGGGTGTTCCCCATCGCTCCTTCAAATCGGTGTCCCGGCCATCAAAAATCCGGGGTCCGGGGGAGGGTATGTCCGCTACCGAGTGGCGACCGGCCCGTGTGGGTTTTTGCGTTTTTGTCGTCATCGGGTGTTTTTCGCTGAAAGAACAACCGCATCGGCAGAGAGACTTGAGGAGGCGGACGATCGCGGTGGAAGATCCTCTGCAGGAGTCGGGACGCAAGGAGGGCTCCGACCACCGCTTCGGAGAGTCGGCACCCTGCATGATTACGAATTTTTTTTCTTTGATTTGCCTTTAATAAATACATCTTTCCGGTTGTCCCGAAAAGCCGTCTCCGGTACACTGCCCCCGTATAGATAGCAGTGAGAGAAAGGAACTATGTCTGTGTATGCTCGATTTGATGGTGCGTCGGCGGCACGATTGCCCCGCGAGACGGAGTCCGCGCGTTGTCCCTCGGATGAAGGGGGTGCCGGTGTTGCCCTCAAAACCGCAGGTGTCGTCCGCGATGTTTTCGACAAAACGGACTCGGATCGTGCCGAGGCAAGGGCTTCTATGAGGTTGCGGAGGAGGGGCAACGTTGCTCTTGCCGTTCTGACAACCAATTGCCTCGTGTGGCCTCCCGTCACGGCTGTGACGTCGGCTACGGGATGGGTATACGGAGGAGTAACGGGAGTCTTAGCGGGGGTTTGTGTCCCCGCAGCTTTGGCGATAGGAGTGGGTTTCGGGAGTTTTCTCTACGTGCTGTACGAAGTCGGGAGATTTGACAAATCCACTCTCACGGAAGAGGGCGCAGAAGCATCGCACTCTCCGAAACCCGGTCGGATTCCCCCTCGGTTGCCTTCCGTTCACGGACGTTCGGATGTGATTTCGGTTCAACGAAAAGACGTGGAAGAAGGATTGCCGGAATCCGGCCCGACTCCCGTAAGACCTTGGGTGCTGTGGTCCGTTCCCGGGGGATTGGATGTGGTTTTGTTCGGACAAAAAGGTAGGGAGGAAGGGGCGAATCCGGAATGCGATGCAGTGGTTCTCGGCCGGTTCTCCCTCTCCGGCACCCGAGACACCCGGGATCCGGCTTCCGCAGGATATTCGGTGTTGTTACGATCCGTTCCCGAGGGGTCGGGTTCGGCTTCGGCCGAACGAACCGGTGTGAAAGAAGAATGGAAACCGGAATGTGATGTAGGGATCCTCAACGAATCTCCTTCTCCGGGATCCGGTCCGGTCCCCGCAGTGTCTCGGTCGTCTTGTCTACGGTCTCTTACCGGGCGATCTGCTTCGGATCCGGAACCGACTCGTGCATGTGAGCAACCCGCTGTCGGACTGTCGGAACGTGGCGGGAAGGCCGTTTCCGGATCTTCCTCGTCGGAATCTGCCCCGGCCCGTACGCCGGGGTGGTGTAGGTTGAGTGGTTGGTGGAGGTCGGTCGGAGATGACCGTCCGGAAAGCGACACGGATGAGCCTGAGGTCTGAGCGGGGCCACCCCCTTCGCTCACCGGTTTTTTCTTCCTATTCGAACCCCGAGCCCGGGCCCCCCGGGGTAGGTGTTCGCCGTACGGGCGTGGGGGTTGTATCGTCGTAGTATCGTACTTGTCCTCCGGGGGTGCCTGCTTGCTTCCGTAGCATCGGCACCGGTGAGAATCATTCGCACGATCTCGGGTCTCTCATCCTTTTTTTCGGTTGCCATCGAATCCGTCGTATGTTAGAGTGGAGCCGTTTTGGTGGTCTTTTTCCTAATATAACGAACGGGGGGGTGTTATGAGCGTGTCATCCGCTACGGAGCTTCTCACGGAGGAGTCGGTCGGTGGGTTTTTGAAGGGAACATTCGGGAGTGTTCCCTCGCTTCCGTGTGCACGTGGCGACCATCATCGGGATGCCGGTGAGCGCCCCGTAGCCGGCAAAACCTCGGCTCTTGCGCTTCCGGTCGTGACAAGTGGCCTTCACACGGCGAGCTCGCCTCGCGGAATCATCTCGGAGAGTGAGTGGTCGGGTTCCGAGTCCCCCGGAGCGGTCGGCGGTGCCTCACTCCTCCCGGGTGCCGTCTCGTCCCTCCGGGATGTCTCGTCCCTCCTGCATGGGGAGGACGATGAATACAAAATCCGCTCCGCGATGTTCACACACCGCGGAGTCGCTCAAGTCCGTTCGCAGGTCGAAGGAAGTCGGATTTCCCGGAGATCGAGTGTCATTGCGAACCTTGCGTCGAAAGATCCTCACCCCGGTACCGGGGACCGGGAACGGTTCGGTTTCCTACGCCGGTATGTGCAATGCGCTCGGGTCAATCTCGGTGCCGAGAAGGTTGGAGGTCGCACTCCTCCGCACTACGTGGTGATTGCAGGTATGACCGATGTATTGGAACGACTCGCTCTGAGGGAGGATGTCGACCTCAATGCCCGAGACGATGAAGGATACACCCCCCTACACTATGCCGTGGATCAGAATCTAGCCGGTATAGTAACGTTACTCATTGCGCAACAAAAAGTTAAACTCGACATCAAGAATAGCAAAGGGTTCACTCCTCTACAGCTTGCAGTATTGCGGGGGCAAACCGGTATGGTCAAGCCATTCATCAATGGAGAAGAAGATGTTCACTTCGACGCCACGGATCATGAAGGGTGTACCCTCCTACACCTTGCAGTCCTGTCAGGTCAAATCGAGATGGTGGCGTTGCTCATCAAACACAAAAGACCACACCCCGATCTTAGGAACCATAACGGGGACACTCCTCTGCATCTTGCGGTACTGTCGCACCAACCCGATATGGTGGTATTGCTCGCCGGGAGAGAAGAGGTGGACCCCAATGCCCGAGATAGAATGGGGTATACTCCCCTGCACCGTGCAGTGCTATCCGGTCCAGTCCACACGGTGTTCGCCCTCGTCGTCATGCAGCAAAAAACCAACCCCGATCTCGGAGATGCCCGTGGGCTGGCTCCTCTGCACTATGCGGTGGCACAACATTCGACCGACATAGCGAAAGTTCTCATCCGCAGCGGTAGGTCCGACCCGAATGTTCCGACACGTAAAGACCGGCTCACCCCCCTACATATCGCGGCGACGAAAGGTCCGATCAGTACGGTGCAACTACTCGTTTCCCGACAAGGGATCGCCCTGAATGCCGAAAGTCTTAGCGGGGCGACCGCTTTACATTTTGCAGCAACATCGGGTCGAACCGGTATAGTGCGATTGCTCGTGTCCCGACAGGGGATTCGACTTGATGTCACCGATAACGACGGGCTCACCCCTTTGCACTGCGCAGCGCAGGAAGGTCATGTCGACGTGGCACGGGTACTTATCGAGGCAAACGTCGATCTCAACGCCAAGGATGGTGCGGGGTATACCCCTTTACATCACGCGGCGGCAAAAGGACACATCGAGATGGTGAGATACCTCGTCGAGCAGGCGGGAATCGAGCTCAATCCCCGGGGTGAAGGTGTGCCCACTCCCGTGGTATGTGCCCACTTGGCAGAACATTACGATATAGCAATGTTCCTCGTGGATCGCGGAGGAACGCTCTCCTGATTGATCCGGTACCGTGCGAGGCAAGACCTCGCAAACGAGATGTTTTTGACCATGTCTCGGAGGGATGGGTTCCGGGATTCCGCACGATTTCGATTGCCATCAAATCCGTTATGTGCCAGAATGGGGGTCTTTGGTGTGTGAAATGAAACGGGGGGGTGTATATGAGCGTACCGTCTGCTACGAAGCTTCCGACGGAGGAACCGGTCAGCGGGTTTTGGGAAGGGACGTTCGGGGTCTTCCCGTGTGCGCACGGCAGTGGCGATCGCGGAGGTCGTGCGACGGTGTACCGTCCGTTCGGCCCGGGTACCGGCAGGTGCCCCGTAGCCGAGAGAATCTCCGGTCTTGTTGCTCACGGTCCCGACGATTCGCCGTCACGCGCGGTGGGTCCGCTTCCCGGAATAACCCGGGAGGGTACGCAGCCGGACCCTAACCCCTCCGGAGAAACCGGTGCCGTCTCGTCTCTCCTCAATGCGGAAGATGCCGGATACAAAGTCCGTTTCGCGATCCTCATGCATTGCAAAATCCCCGAAATGAAAGCTGAGGCCCGGGAAGATGCCGGAGCAAATCAAGACCTCATGGAGCTCACAGGAGTGCTAAACGTTGCGTCGGAAGGGCCTCACGAGCTGTTTTTTCTACACCGAACTCCGAGACAAAAGTGGGTAGGCCCCGGAGCCGAACAGATTACGGGTCGCACCCCCCTGCACTGCGTGGTCATTGCAGGTATGACCGATATGGTAAAACCACTCATCCTGAAGAGAAGGGCCGACCTCAATGCCAAAGATGATAAGGGATACACCCCTTTACACTATGCGGCGGATCAAGATGGAACCGGTATGGTGGCGCTACTTGTTAAGGAGCAAGGGATCAAGCTCAATCTCAAGAATCATGAAAAACAGACCCCTTTACACCTTGCAGTTCGGTCGGGTCGGATCGATATTGTCGTGTTGCTCATCGGGCAGGAACGCATCAAACTCAATCGCAGGGATCATGAAGGGCGCGCTCCCCTCCACCTTGCGGTACTGTCGGGTCGAATCGATGTGGTCATGGTGCTCATCGGACAGGAACGCATCAAACTCAATCAGAGAGATCATGAAGGGAACACGGCCCTCCACCTTGCGGTACTGTCGAATCAAATCGGTATGGTGGCGTTACTCAGCGCATGTAAAGGAGTCGAACTCAATCTCGGAGATAATGAGGGAAGCACCCCTTTGCATTTTGCGATAGCAACGGAAAGCCGAATCGATATAGCGAAGGCGCTCATTGCCAATCCCGAAGTGAACCCGTGTGTTCGGGAACACAAAACAAAGTTTACCCCTTTACATCTCGCAGCAGCGGGCGGTCCGATCGATGTGGTGAGATGGCTCGTGGCTCGGAAGGAGGTCGATCCCAATCTCAAAAGTCCCCATGAGGTGACCCCCCTGCATCTCGCGGCAGCGGGGGGTCGAACCGATGTGGTGCAATTGTTAATTAAACAGGGGGCTGAGATTAACTCCGAAGATGGGGATAGGTGTACCCCTTTACATACTGCAGCGGACCACGGTCGCGTCGATGTGGTACGATGGCTCATTAATCAGCCGGGCGTTGACCCCAATGCCGAGGCCGTATGTGGACATACCCCTCTACACCTTGCGGCGCGGAGAGGACACATGGATGTGGTAAGGGTACTCGTCGATCGGGGAGTCGAGCTCAACCCCGTATGTGACGGTATGAAGACTCCCGTGGATTGTGCACGTATGGGAGGACACCCCGATGTGGCGGATTTCCTCGTCGGTCAAGGGGGAACGGACGCACTCTCTGATGTGATGCGGCTTCTGCAAGTACGAATGGGACGGTTTGCCAATAGGAGGTAGACATGGCCAAGGTACGAAGATGTCTGCTCAAGGACGAGCTCGAAGAATCTACTTCTCGGGTGACACATATTACCTTTCCACAAAAACCATTGAGGTCATCCGGCCACACCCGGAGTCACACGGATCGTATCGGCCACTCGGTTGACCGTACGACCCGTCACGACAAGATAGCCCCCCTTCCCCGACGCAACGGATCGCATGAAGGCTTCTTTGTCGGACGATGTGGTCACCGTACGGATGTTGACGATTATGGAGGTCAATCTTTTTTGTCCCCCCCTTCCCTACGGAGGGGGCCGAATGCGCTCCTTCCCTTCGTATTTTCCGGGGGGTCGGACTTTGCCCGTCCGGTTACCGGACATCCGTACGGTTTCGGTTGCCGGCAAATCCGTTATGTGCCGGAAGGGACGGCACGGGTGAAAACAAGGGGGGTGTTGTGAGCGTACCGTCTACTGCGAAGCTTCTCCTCACGGAGGAACCGATCGGCGGGTTTTCGAGAGGGAGGTTCGGAGCCCTCCCCCGCTCCCGTGCGCGCGTCGCGGTAACCCCTCCGGAGAAATCGATGGTGTCTCATCTCTCCGAGATGTTTCGCCCCCTCCTCGATGCGGAGGATGACGAGTACAAGATCCGCTTTGCGACCCTCATGCATTGCAAGATCTCTGAGATGAGAGTTGAGGCTACCCGATCGGGTACGGGAACACATCAAACCCCCACGGAAGAGATAGCTGTCTTGACACGCGTTACGCCGGAAGGGCCCGGTCAACTATCTCTCGTGCGCCAAACCGTGAAACAAGAGTGGCCCCGACCCGGCACCGAACGGATTACGGGTCGCACCCCTCTGCACTGCTTGGTGATTGCAGGTATGACCGATGTGGTGAAACGGCTCGTCCTGAGCGGAAGGGCCGACCTCAATGCCCAAGATGATGAGGGATACACCCCCTTGCATTATGCGGCGGATCGAGAGGAAACCGATATGGTCGCGCTACTCGTTAAGGAGAAAGAAATCAAACTCAACCTCAAGGACCATGAAGGGCTCACCCCTCTATATCTTGCAACACTGTTGGGTCGAATCGGTGCGGTGATGTTGCTCATCGGACGGAAAGAGAGCAAATTCGATCTCAGGGATCATGAGGGGCGGACCCTGTTCCACCTCGCGGTGTTGTCGGGTCGGATCGATATGGTGGCGTCACTCGTTGAGAAGGAAGGAGTCGAACTCAATCTCAAAGATCATAGAGGAAACACCCCCTTTCATCTTGCGGTACTGTTGAATCAAGCCGGTACGGTGACATTGCTCAGTATGCATCAAAAAGTCGAACTCAACGCCAAAAACAATGAGGGGCGTACCCCTTTGCATTACGCGGTGATGCCGCGGATACACACCCATATAGCGAAGACACTCATTTTCCATACGGGGGTTAACCCGTGTGCTTGGGAGAATAAGGAAAGGTTTACCCCTTTACATTTGGCGGCAACGGGTGGTCGGATCGACGTGGTGAGATGGCTCATCGACCGAAAAGAGGTCGACCCCAATGTCGGGAATCGTAATGGGGCGAACCCTTTACACCTCGCGGCGGCGGGGGGTAGGGCCGATGTAGTGGAATTCTTGATTACCCAAAAACGGGTTGAGGTTGATGCCGGAGATGCATACGGTAACACCGCCCTGCATGTTGCGACGGCATGCAATCATATCGGTGTGATGAAGATGCTCATCGATCGGGGGGGCGCTAACCCGGATGCCGAGGATGTTATGGGGCGTACCGCTTTGCACTTTGCGGCAATGAGAGGATACATGGATGCGGTGAAGGTTCTCATCGATCGGCACGTCCGACTCAATCCCAAGTGTGACGGCATGTTGACTCCCCGGGCCTGTGCACACATGAAAGGGCACTCCGATGTAGCGACGTTCCTCTCCGCCCGAGGAGGAGAGGTCGATGAATCCGTTGATGTGGGGCGACTACTGCGAATGCGCATGGGGCAGTCCGGTTGGTTTTAAGGGGTAGGCACGACCAAGGGCATGAGAAGAACATTGCTCGTCGATTACCGGGCCGGCCGTAGCACCGACGGAAGATGACGGCCCGTTGCGGTGCCTTTCGGCTACCGAATCGGTCGTGTGTTGCAAAACGGAATCGCGTTGTCGTTCTGCCCGGGTATTTGCAAGCGGACCCGGTCGCGGGTCCGGCACCCGAGAAGTGTTGACTCGGCGCACACGGACACTCGGAGAAGTCGTCCGTGAACTTGTCGGCTTTTCCAGTTCCTTTTTGAGGATATTGAAAATCGGGTTATCTCTTCGGAGTGCGTCGAGATCGGCATAATTCTCAACCGCATCCCGATATCGCCGGTGGAGAAGTTGTCCGGCTCCCAACTCATAGTCCATGCCATCCCAACTATCTTCTCTAAATGCGTAAAATGCCCAGTGCCACTTATTGTCATTAAAGATACGAATTAAATGCGAGAGATATTTATCGGCTCCGACAGCTGTTCGACGGCATCCGAATTCACCTACCAAGATGCGAGACGACGGAATGGCAAACTGCTTTTGCCATAGCAGGACCGGTCGGAAAAATTGCTCCAAAGCTTTCCCGTCCCAATAGGTCGCACCCCGAGAATCGGGCCGATCCGGATCACACTCGGATGGAGGGATAGGCCCCGGATAGGAGAACCTCTTACCCTTGATCACCCTGTCCGAGGTATACACATAGGGTTCATACATATGAAAGGAATAAAGAATGTTATCATCATCTATGGGCGTGAGATAACTGATAGCTCCCGGTGTTGCATACAACCCGACATCGATAACGATGGGCATGGAAGGATCCACTTCACGAATGGCGCTTACTATCTCTCTATAAAAAACATTGAGATCAGCCGGTGAATCCTTGATCGTATCGTACCATTTCCTAAAATCTACTTCCATGTAATCATGAATACCGAATAAGCACTCGGGATGTGGTTCATTTAAAATATTATACCCGACAACAGCGGGGTGGCCTTGTAACTCCTTTGCCAAGGCCTTCCAAAAAGAAGCAGCTTGGTTCTGATAGTCTCTTTGTTGCCAAATTCTTAAATCTCTTTTGCCATCATTATTCTGTTTCCACCTTGAACCGGGCAAAGACAAAAGTGTAATAACAACTTTAATGTCATTGCGTTGAGCTTGGTCTAGGGTGTTTTTCAATATTTTTAGGTCGGATCGAGGAATTTCCGTAAACGAATCGGCATTACCGATTAAAAAATCTCTTTGTTCACAGTTCCATTTATCCGGAGCCAACCGGGCAAAGCGTATGCCCGTTTTTTTTGCCGCTACAAACCATTCCTCGGAGGGGACTCGGTTAAAATAATTTGCCCCTTTACGTTGCACGTTCCAATAGTCCATCTTATTCTCAACCGCGACGCCCGGACAAAAGTGACAACAAACCAAAAGACAAAGCATACGGCAGAACTGCCTCATGATGTTTTCTTCCTCTTTCCCGAATGCCGGAGCAATCCGTACACGCTCTCGGGCCAGAGTACTCGATCGAAAAGCACTTCTCAAGTATGTTTTTACAAGCGGTTCCGGATACCCGTACGATTTCGGTTGCCATCCGATCGAATCGTGTGCTAAAGTGGCCGGCAACTTTACCTCTAAGGGTGCAAAAAAGGAGGAGATGGTGAGCGCCTCACCCGCCACAACGTTTCTCGCGGAAGAACCGGTCGGTTACGTCGCGAACACCGCGGGAGAGGATGCGAAGTCTTCTTCCGTTTCCGTGCGCATGGCTTCCGTGCGCGCGATGATACGCGGGACGACTCCGGTGGAGCCGAATCCTACGGGAGCACCCTCTAAGAAACCCGACAGCATCCTCTCTCTCCTAAGAGGAAAGGACGATGCGCTCGAGATCCGCTTAGCGACGCTTATGCATTGCAAGATTGCCAAGGATCGTGCAATCGCCGAAGCAGATCGAGCCGGTCGGGGCGATACGCCACTTACCTCTGCGATCACCATGTCGAGGCAAACCCGTTCCCGAGGGCCGTGCAACGCTCTCTGCCTTCGCGGTGTGGTACGAAGTCGGATCAACCTAGGTGCCAAAGAGATTGGGGGTCGCACTCCTCTGCATTGCGTGGTGATTGCGGGGATGACCGATGTGGCGGAACGACTACTCGCCGTGGAGACGGACACCGATCCCAATGCCGGAGATGACGGGGGATACGCCCCTTTACACTACGCGGTGGACCAAGGTCTGGCCGGTATGGTGGAGGTACTCTTTGCGCGGGAGGGTATCGACCCCAATCCCCGAGATAACGGAGGGAACACTCCTTTGCACCATGCGGTACGGGAGGGTCGAGTCGATATGGTGAGATCACTCCTAGGGCGGAGAGGCACGGACCCCGATATCGGAAATGATAAGGGGCAAACCCCTTTGCATCTTGCAGCGAGGTCGGGTCAAGTCGATATGGTGAGGATGTTCGTCGATCGGAGAGATGTTCGTCTCGACGCCAAGGATGGTGACGGAATGACTCCTTTACATCTTGCAGTGCTGTCGGGTCGGACCGATGTGGTGAGAGTGTTCACCGAGCGGACGGAGATCAACCTCAATCCCGAAGAGAATGAAGGATACACCCCTTTGCACTATGCGGTAATGGGAAATCAGGCCGATATGGTGAAGCTATTCCTCGATATTGAAAGAGTGAAACCTAACGTTTGGGAACATACGAAAAGGCTTTCTCCTTTACATTTCACGGCAAGAACCGGTGCGGTCGACGTGATACGATTGTTCATTGTCAGGGGAGACGCCGACCTCAATATCAAGAGTCGTGGTGGGGTAACCCCCCTGCACCTTATGGCGCGGAAAGGTCAAGTCGACGCGGTGAAACTGTTCGTTAACCAAGAGAAAGTGGAGACGAATGCCGAAACCGAATCCAAGGTCACTCCCCTGCATTGTGCGGCAAGGGGGGGGCACATCGATGTAGTAAGGGTGCTTATCGAGCAAGGACGCGCTGACATCAATGCCGAGGATAACAGGAGGTGTACCCCCTTACACCGCGCGGCAATGGGAGGACACATCGGTGTGGTGAGGTTACTCGTCGATCAGCAAGGAATCGACATCAATGCCACGTGCGACGGCCTGTTCACTCCTTTGATGTGTGCATATATGGCAGGACACACCGAGATAGCGATGTTCCTCCTGGCGCGAGGGGGGGTCTTGCCTTCCGTCTCCATCTCCGGAGCATTCTCGGTTACCCCCCCCTCCTGAAGCCGTCTCAACCATAACTTCTCCGTGATCTTTGACACACGGAATCGGCCGACCGTCAGCCGGATACCGTGCTCGGAAGCTTCCGACACCGTGGTTTTGCGTAGTGCAAGCGTCTCTTGACTCGCAAATGCCATCAATCGTACCATGGGGGTCCCGGATTCGCTCACAAGTTGTGGTTAATATTGACATAGGAGCGCAATAGAGAGGGGCACAACGGGCCCTTTTTCGTACGGTGTTTATTCGATACGGGGGACCGGTGTTGTGGTGGCGTTGCTCACCGCGCAGGGGGGGACCGACCCCGATCCCGAGAATAACGAAGGGCGCGCCCCTCTACGTTACCCGGTAACGGGCAGTTGAGCCGGTATGGTAGAGCTACTCCTCTGAGAGGTAAGAGAAGATGGTGAGTATGCCCGTTATCCGCTACCGGATTCTCCGCAGAAATGGGGTGCGGAATGTCCCTTCTCAAAAGGTGCGTGCCTCAGTCCGTGCACGGGGTCTCTCATGTTCACGGCCGGCGTAAACGGACATCGCACCGCCGTTCCGCTTCGTGAAGCGGTCGCCGGAGAACTACGGGGCGATACCTCTTTCCGTCTACGCGAACATGGCGGTGCATTCGAGGTTACTTCGGTAGCTCTCGTGCCCCCCACTACGTCGCTGATGAGACCCGCTTAGTGCAATGAGAGGTCCGAGAGTAGCCGTTATCGGAGCCGGACTCTCCGGATTGGGTGCTACCCACCACCTCTTGCGCGTGGGGTGTGAAGTGACCCTCTTTGAACAAGAAGGGGTGGGCAAGGGAACATCGGCCGTGGCAACGGGGCTTGTTCATCCGTGTAGGGGGATGCCCTTCGCCGACGCAGGCATGAGGGAGACGAAGGTGCTCCTGCAAGAGGCCGCATCCGCTTTGGGTAGATCTCCCGTCATCTCCGGGGGAATCGTACGTCTTGCCATGGAAGGGAAAAGGGAGCAGACTCTACTGCGAACAATCTTGCAGCGAGCCGATTGCCGTCCCGTGGAAGGGGGGGGGTGCTTTCCGGGTTTTTCGGGAGCCCGTATCGGGAGCGGCCTCACGATCGATGTTCCCCTCTATTTGCAAGGGCTGTTCCTCTCTTCTCTCGGATCGGGTCTTCGTTTTACGAACAGGCGGGTATGTCCCCTTTCCCTATCTCCCGATTTCGATCAGGTAGTGATGGCAACGGGAGGTGATGTGTTGCGATCGGAACGTACTCGTCCGCTTCTCCGAAATACCTTGAGCGAAAACAAGGGGCAGGTCCTCCTCTGCGCTTCCCCTTCACCCTTCAGGTTACCGGAAAGTGTCATCGGCAAGGGGTATGTCGCCGTAACATCGGACCCGGATCGCTTTATTTTCGGGGCGACCTATGAGAAGACTTTCCCCGATCGATCCCCTTGCATACGCAAGGCAAAAGAGGTCATCTTCAGCAAGGTCGGCCGGTTTTTTCCCGGTTGCACCCTCTTTTCCGTCCTTGACTGTCTCGCGGGAATTCGGGTACACAGGAGGAGGGTGCGCTTACCTCTGATAGGCCGATTGCGAAAAAACGTGTGGATCATTACGGCAATGGGTTCGTTCGGACTGCTGTATCATGCCTTTACCGGCAAAACGCTCGCCATCGCCATTAAGGAAGGGCGAGAGGAAGAGATACCCGAAGCATTGAGGTTATGCCGATAGGTAGCTTGGCGCTGATAGTTCTTCGTACCTTGATCAACGAGCCCGGCTACATATTCGAGCAGGTATTCGTGGTTGCGGGGGCAAAGAAAGCTTTGTTTGCGCAGTGGATCCGGTACCCGTGCGATTTCGATTGTCATCATATCCGTCGTGTGCCGGGATGGGACGTCACGGTGGGCTTTTTCTTGGCACCGTGAGCAGAAAACGCCAAGGATGATGCCGGGGATGATGTAGGTTGCATGCCTCTACGTTACGCGTCAACGGAAGGACATGTCGATGTAGTGAAATGTTCATCGATCAGCTGTGAGTCGACCTCAATTCGGAATGTGGCGGTAGCGTGCTCGCTCCTTTGGTTTGTGCAATAGTGACGGGGCGCTTCGATATGGCTGTGCTCCTCGCCGATCACAAAAGGGTATCGTGGGACAACACGGGGAAGGGCAACATCCTTCAAAGGAAAGGATCCTCTTCAACGGGGTCGGCCGGGTTTTTTCCCGATCGTACCCTCTTTTCCGTCCTTGACTGTCTCGCGGAAACTCGGGTACATAGGAGGAAGGTGCGACTACCTCAGGTAGGCCGGTTGCGGAAAAACGTGTGGATCATTACGGCAATGAGTTTGTTCGGACTGCCTTGTCATCCCTTGACCGGAGAAACGCTCGCCGTCGCCATTAAGGAAGAGCGAGAGAAAGAGATACCCGAAGCACTGAGACTATGCCGATAAGAGCGCGATTTCTGGGAACGGGAGCTTCCGCGGGGGTACCCGTGGTAGGGTGTGGGTGCACCGTTTGTCAACAAGCACGGAAGGAAGATTCGGGGAGGATGCGTCCTTCCCTTCTACTTACGGTGGAAGGGCGGCGTTTTCTCATCGACGCGGGACCCGAGTTTCGCATACAGGCGCTCCGGTACGGTGTAGAATTCCTTGACGGAGTGATCCTTACCCACAGTCACTACGACCACGTAGGGGGGATCGACGACTTACGCATCTTTTCCTTTCATAATAGAAAGCCCTTGCCCTGCCTCCTTTCCCGGGAGACGTTTGACGACATATCTCGTAAATACGGCTACTTGACAAACGAAACGTCGTCCGGCATAGCCCGATTCGCGTTCCGAGTGCTTCCGGAAGAGAGAGGAAAAGAATTCTTCGGTGGCATACCGGTTCACTACTTCAGCTACCGACAAAAGAAGATGAAGGTGACGGGAATCCGGGTTGGCCATTTAGCCTACGTCGTCGACATCCTAACCTACGAAGAACATCTCTTCACCCACCTCAAAGGGGTAACGACCCTGATCATAGATGGCATGGCGTGGGAAAGAAAGGATGGCCATCTGGGCATCTCGGAAATCATCCCGCTCGTAAAAACGTGTGGTATAGAGAGAACTTTTCTCACACACATCTCGCACGAAGTCGACCCGATCTCATGCACCGAACGTCTTCCGGAGGGAATGGTCTTTGCGTACGACGGCCTCGAGGTGGAAGTGTGATGGAGGAGAGGCTCTACGAAGATGTCCGGTATGACATCGGAAAGCACGATCGTGTTTTGTTGATCGGTACCCATACGACAACGGAAACCCGAGCCCTCTCCAAGGAACATCTCGACGAACTCGAGATGCTTGCGGAGACCTACGGCTTTGAAGTGGTCGCTAAAGAGTCGATCCCTCTTAGAAAAATCGACATCTCCACATATATCGGCAAGGGGAAATCGGAAGAGCTCATAGCCCGTTTTAAGGAGGTCGAAGCCGATCTCGTGCTCTTTGATGACGAACTCTCCCCCGGCCAGGAGCGCAATCTGGAAAAAGCGTTCAACGCCCCCGTAATCGACAGAACGGAACTGATCTTGGAGATCTTCCACCGGCATGCACGCACGAAAGAGGCAAAGTTGCAGGTGGAACTTGCGCAAAGCTCTTACCGGCTACCCCGTTTGAAACGACTTTGGACCCATCTATCGAGGCAGGTGGCAAGCGGCAAGGGATTTTTGAAGGGCGAAGGGGAAAGGCAGATCGAGTTGGATCGGCGTCTCGTACGTGCAAAGATCACCCGGTTGAAGCGGGAACTGCACCTTATCGAACGGAGGCGGAGTGTACGTCGAAAGGCTCGCCTTCGCTCTCGTGTGCCCACATTCGCCATCGTCGGCTATACCAATAGCGGAAAATCGACGTTACTGCGTGCATTAACTCACGCGGACGTCTTGGTGGAAGACAAACTATTTGCCACACTCGATACGAAGACCTGCAGATTTACCCTACCGAACGGCCGGGAAGCACTCTTGGTCGATACGGTCGGATTTATCCGGAAAATCCCCCACACGATCGTAGCGGCATTTCGCAGTACGCTGGAAGAGGCGCTACACACCGACGTATTGATTCGACTGGTCGATGTGAGTCATCCGGCCGTACACGAACACGTAGCCGCAACGGACGGGGTATTACGGGAACTCGGAGCGCAGGACAAACGAACGATCACCGTTCTGAATAAAATCGACCTGCTCGAAGATCGGTCGATCTCGGGTCGGTTCAAGCTCACCTACCCACGCGTCGTGGCCGTTTCGGCAACCGAGGGGACGGGACTCGACGAACTTGCCGACGTGATGATCGAGACCCTCGCCGAACAGAGAGAGAGGGTCCGCCTCCGGATTCCGCAGAAAGAGTATGTCGTCTTCGGTAAATTGGCCGAAGAGGGACATATCCTCTATAAAGCATTCGAGGACAATGACATTCTCGTCGATGTGGAGATCCCCCCCTCTTTACGGGGTGTTGCCGAGCCCTTCCGGATCGTATAGCCTCCGGTACGCGCATACACCCGGGAAGGGGTGACCCGCGTCTCCTTTCATGCAAGAGTTTCGTACGCGTGACGCAACGGCAACGCTTCTCAGGAACCTACCCCCTCATCTTGAGAGCGCAAG
>JAPOVA010000046.1 GCA_026708385.1 Simkaniaceae bacterium
GCCTCGCGAAAAATCTAGTTGCCGAATCGGGAAAGGCATACCACAACACCCTCTTTGAAGGCATTCGGGATTATATGGGCAAGCTCGATAAACCGGATCTCGAAAGATTTTCAGGGAAAACATTTTAGCACATGGCCAAGTTGCATCTGAGGCAGACAGTATCGTCTATACACTTGCATCTTTGTAATTTAAGATGTATTTTTTGACTAAACAAAACCACTCAATAATCCTTTTCCGGCCATACTTCACTTTTTCTTGATTTGTTGACAGTGGTGTGTGATCCGAAAATTCCGTAAACTGTTGATTCTTTGAACTTAATCTATTCTTGTTCTGTGGTGTGTCGGCACATCTGACAGCCTCGACACACTTCTATATATACTATTAATAATAAGATAGATATAGAGAAATGAGGAGGAGTGCGTGCATATGTGTCGGATGTGTCGGCTAAAACATCATGCGCACACGCGTGAACCTCAATATGTGTTCCCCCGTTCAAGTGTTCTTTGATTTGCCGGGTCGGTGCGGATTTCGTTGTCTGTGGACCCGGGTGTTTTAACCGACACACCTGACATATTTTCGGTTGACTGCTCGAAACCAATTAATAATTAGAGGTTTGAATAGAAAAAAATGTGTCAAAATGTGTGTCATCCGGCTCAGTGTGTCATGACACACCGCTGATTTCGCCTGCTCCTTTTTCGTCCGTTCCCTCGATAAAGTAGGAAATCGGAAATAGGAAACACGACGTCGCGTTGTGGGTGTGCATGCTCTTTCTTGCTTGAATCACGCCCTCTAGGTGTATCAACATGGTGCTGACGTCTTGCTCTTTATAGGGACACTTGAGGCATAGTTGTAGGGTAGGTCGGGATGCTTGTTAATATAAAATATTTTATGTATAATAAATTTTACTAATAGTAATTAATGAAATGTGGTAAAATACATGGGATTATATAGACGTATTGATGCACGAAATGTTGCGGAAGCACGCAATGTTGCGAGAGTACAAAATGCTGCGGAAGCACGAAATGCTGCGGAAGCACGAAATGTTGCGGAAGTACAAAATGTTGCGGAAGCACGCAATGTTGCGGAAGCACGCAATGTTGCGGAAGCACGCAATGTTGCGAGAGTACAAAATGTTGTAGATGTACGGGAAAGGATTGACGAACAAGTCGTTACAGGTCAGCCCTTATCTTTTGAATTTGAAGTCGATAGTGTAGCTCAATCGGCCATAAGGAGGGGGAGATTTCACCCTACTACGAGAGATAAAGTTTGCATCGGCATTATCGCGGGTGAACTGACTGCGGGAGTTATCTGCGGATTAGGCGTGGGAACCGTTGGAGCGAAGGTAGGGGAAGTGATAGCGGGAACCGAGGCGGCCGTAATGGGAGGGGCTACACTGGGAGCATCGGTGCCGGTATGTTTGAGCTTAGGGACACTTGTATTGACCGCATATCACTGGGCTAAACATTAGCCGGAGAACCAAGGCAACGCGGTTTGTCTCCGGACGAACGGGTCTCCACGTAGAGATCCCAATACGTTAGCCATAACGGCCAAGGCGTGACCGGTCCGTCTTGGCGGACGCGATCCGTTTACTTACGAGTGGGATATGTCCGTTACCGTCATCGGCACCGTTATTCCACCCCTCCCTGCGTTGTTTGCTCGCATCCGGCACGGGTGATTAGAATCCCACGTGCGGGTAACCCTGCCGGCTGAGTTTCTCATACATGCCTTCTCTCGGGCCGACCGGAACCGGGCGGGCAATGCCGGATGAAGAGATGCAATCCCTCTTAATCGAAGAACAGACGGAACGACTCATCAACATCACTCCCCTCGAACTCCGGGAAGAGACCCAAGGTTCCCTATGATAGGCCGTATCGGTTCGATATGTCGTATTTTCGTGATGCCGACCTCAATGCTTCGACGTATGTCGAAGCCGGAGGGCGAAGACTTTGGCGTAGAAGCGTAGCTCGGCTTCAAGTGCCCGTTCGGTGTGCTCCGCCTGTCGGAAGCCGTGCCCTTCTCCTTCGAAGAGAAGATATTCCGTCGGAATGCCTCTCTTTTTCAGAGATGCGAACATCTCGGAGGATTGGTCGGGGGGAACGATTTTATCCCGGTCACCCTGAAAGAAAATGACGGGAACGGATAACCGATCAACATGTAGGATCGGTGAATAGCGCTCATACCGTTCTTTCTTTGCCGGATAAGGACCGATGAGCGTATCGGCATAGCGGGACTCGAATTTGTGGGTGTCGGGAAGCAAAGCAACGAGATCACTCACCCCGTAATAACTTGCGCCCGCGCGAAAAAAATCGTGCAACGTCAGAGCGACCAATACGGTGTACCCCCCCGCACTACTTCCTCGTATGATCGTCCTTTCGGGGTCGGCAAGGCCCTGTTCGAAGAGGTACTTCGCACCGTTTATGCAATCTTCTACATCGACAATACCCCACATGCCGTTCAATCTTTCCCTGTAAGTTCTTCCGTACCCCGTGCTACCTCCGTAGTTTACGCTAAGAAAGGCAAACCCCCTACTCGTCCAAAAGAGAACTTCCGCCCGCAAAACGGCCCGCGCCTGCGATGACGGCCCGCCATGCCCCTCCACAATCAAGGGGGGTCTTTCTCCGGTAGGAGGCTGAAAGCACCCGTTCTTCGGAGGATAGTAGAAACCGAAGGCAGTTCGGTCGTTTTCGGTCGGAAAGGCGATTGTCTCGGGAACGGAAATATGGCCGGAATCGACGTCGCACTTCCTCGCCGACCGTACGAGGAGGAGCTCTCTCGTTTCCGGAGCGTAGAGGTAGAGTGCTTTGGGACGAGTACCGGAGGCTGCTTGAAAGTAGATCCCCCGCTTCGAAGTACGTATGTCGTCGTAAGCCGTAAAGGGGAGGGCGAGTGCGTCGAACGTACCCCTTTTCGGACAGTAGATGCCCAATCCGTCCACTCCCCGGACCGTGTAAGCACAGACGATGCGATAACCGCCCTCTTCGAGCAGAAAGTCGTAACGGGAAATACCGAACACCCATTGCGGCACGCCGAACTCCGCCTCTTTCGGAAGACAGGGGAAGACTTCTCCCCCCGACTCTCCGCGAGGGATCTTATAGAGATTCCAAAATCCCGTCCGATCCGATACGAAAAAGAGCGTTCCGTCCGGGGCGAATCGGGGCTGAAAAATCGACTCTTTCGCACCACCCGCCACCTTCCGGATCGTTCTCAATTCCTCGCCCGAGGGGGACGGATCGCCCACGTACAGCTCGGTTCCGTCCCACGGCATCCGAGGATGGTCCCATGCCAGGAAGGCCATCTCGGTTCCCTCCCGGTTTACGATGGGAGAAGAGTAAAAGTCATGACAAGACGAAAGGGTGATCACCCGTTCCTCATGCGACTCTCCGATCCGGATCGCAACGAGTGCGTTGACAGGTTCTCTTTCGGCAAAATGTCTCTCCTCAACGGCATAGAGCAAATCTTTACCGAGGTCGACGTGCAGATCGGCATATCGCCTGTCATCCGCACGGGTCAACCGGAAGAATGTCCCCTCCCGCTTTCGCACGTAGAGGGAGTGATCGGCAAAGTGAGAAAAATAGATCGTCCCTTTTCGGACCGTATAGGGTTTTCCTCCATATTCATGTACGGAGGTTCGAACGTTATAGGGTTCTCCTACGATATCGAAAGAGCGACCCTCGTTAAGAGAGACAATGGCGACCCGCCCCTTCTCCTCGGGGCGAGATTCGCTCACGTACAGAGCATCTCCATCCGGTTCGACAAAACCGAGCTTCCTATCTACCCGCGCAACGAACGCGGAAGTGATCGGAGAGGCCCACGTTCCGTAAGGGGCCGTTTCGGGTGCGTTCATGGGGCGGAGCCTACCGGAATCCGGAAATTTTGTCCGGAGGACCCTATGATGAGCAAATACGTCCGGCGCACACGAGATCGTCTTTCCCAACGCCGGTGACGGATCGTGAACGCCCTACGTTTTCCGGCCGATCATCCGGCTTATGGAGCGGTAGAGGACCTCGATTGCGGAAGCTACTTCAAAATCGGTGATACCTCCGAACCATGCCTCAAACTGTTTTAACGCCTGTCTCGCAAACATCTCATAACCGTAGACAATCCCGCATCCCCTCCTTTCGGCCCTCTTGAGAAGCTCCGTCTCTTTCGGATTCATAACTGCGTCGAAGACAACCATCCCTTCGATCAATTCTTCTTCTTCGACCGGCGCCCCCGAAGAGAGGGAAGACATCCCGACCGATGTGGTATTCATGAAGATGTCAAAGGGAACCTTCTCTTTATGCCACGTCGCGAGTGAGATCGCTTTACACCCGAACCGGTCGGCCAGGAGTTTGCCCTTCTCGTACGTTCTGTTGATGATGAGCACCTCCCCTCCCCTCTTGACCGTTTCAAAAACGACGGCGCGAGCAGTACCCCCCGCACCCGCTACGATTACCTTCTTGCCCCGCACTTTCTCCACGGCTTCGACGGCATCGAGGGCCCCCATGCCATCGGTATTACTCCCGACTCTCACACAGGTTCCGTTGCGATCCCTGATCGCAATCGTATTGATCGCCCCTATTTCCGACGCATCTCTTTCCACCTCATTGAGATAGGGTCGCACATGTTCCTTTAACGGCATCGTCACGCTACATCCTCGAAAGGGGAGAGCACCGATCAGACGGAAGAAATCGGAGACTTCGTCCGGTAAGACCCGCATCCGGACATAAACGGCATCCGTACCGAACCGCTCGAAAAGGGCGTTGTGCGCCAAATGGCCGAAGCTCTTGTCCACGGGATCGCCGATCAACGCGCAGACGACCGTAGACCGGGTAAGTCGTGAAAAGCGGTAGATACCCTCCAACTCGTCTACCGTTACCTGAAAGGGAGCCGTCTCCCGCTCTTTCGAAAAAGAGGCGTAAGTCATCGCACTTCCGACAACGGGGGCCAAGATCCGAGTCACCTGTCCGTGTTGCCCCATGCACATCCCGGCGACCTTCTTCCCTGCGGTACACGCCTTTTCGATAAAAAGTAGCATCCGAAGGCTATCGATAGTCGAACGGCTAAGGGTGGAGATCTTGTAGATGTCGGCAACCACCTTCTCGAGATTGCACAAAACCGCCTCCAGGTCCTCGGGCGTTTTCTCCGGATCGTGAAAAGAACGGATGATCTTCACCCCCGGCGCCCGCTTTCGTATGTGAACGAGAACTTCTGCGTCAACATGGGACTCGACATCGACGTAATCCGGGGAAAAAGAGAGCAGATCACACAGCACGGCGATACGCTCCTCTTCCCTTCCTCCCCATTTACCCCCCTCCTCCCTACTGCGCAATGTCAGAATCACCTTCTTTCCGGTAAGCGATCGAAGGTGGCGGACACGGTCCGACCTATCCGAAGGGTCGCACTCCAAGAGATCGCAACGCAACTCGATTGCATCGACCCACTCCATGTCGTTCACGGCGACGATCTCCTTCTCCGCCTCTCCGATCTGCCCCCCGATCGCTACGACCAACACCCCGCGTTCTTCTCCCTACCGAACCATCCGCGTCGCGAGATTAGTAGATCGATCTTTTTAAGGGGTAGACATTTTATCAAAACCGGGCAGAATCGCACAGGCAAAGTCCGACCCCCTACTCACTCCGGGGACGCCCATGGGTAAGCCGGAACAATGCATATACGCAGGCACCGCTATCCGACCGGATCGTTGCGGAGTCCGCCTCGACTACTCTTCATCTTCGTCCTCATCCTCTTCCATCAAGAGATTGACGAAATCGTCCTCTTCCTCATCGAGATCGCTCTCATCCGAAACATCGCTACCCACACCCGGAAGAAAGGCCAGGGAAGTGGCCCCGGGTAAGGGAAGGTAGTCGCTCTGATCCTCTTCGAGGGCCGCATTGCCTTGAAAAACACGCCACGTAGCAAAGAGAATGTAGAGAACCGAAAGGAGAGCGATAAAGAGGAACATACCTCTGGGACCGATGAATCGCATGAACAGGGGAGCGATGAGCGGTCCCAAAATACAACCGATGCCGTATATGACCAGTAACGTGCAGGTAATCCCGACCACGCTCTTTTCGGAAAAGTAATCACAAGTATAGGTAATCGAGAGAGGGTAGGAGGTAAAGGAGATCCCCCCGAATACGATCATCAAACCCAAACAGGCAAGGTAGCGGAACCCCTCACTGTGAAATAAGGTAAAGGTTACCGCCGCAAGGGCCACGAAGACACCGATGATCACCTTGCGCCGATCAAAAATATCGGAAAGATGACCGATCGGCCACTGCAACAATAACCCCCCGATAATCGTGCAACTCATCAGCAGAGAAATCTCTCGAACGGTTAGCCCCGTCTCCCTACCGAAAAGGGGGGCCAGCCCGTAAAACGTGCTCACAATAATGCCCGCAATGAAACAACCGATAGGACCGAGAGGTGCTTTTTTTACAATCCGGAGGATATTGGTGACCGATGATTCCATCACGACGGGTCCGCTACTCTTCACTATACAAACGGGAATGATGGACCAACTACTCAATACCATCGTAATCGCGAAAGGGACGAAACTGCGTATCGGTGCTACGAAGAGAAAAAACTGCCCGCAACCCTGCGCTAAATACAAACCTAACATATATAGTCCCAGTATCTTGCCCCTTTTTTTGATATTCGTAGAGCAGAGAAGCCAGCTTTCAACGACGAGGAAAAAACCCGCGGTACAAAAGCCCATACCGGCGCGACATAGCACCCAGGTCACGGGGTGTAAAAGCCACGCCTGTATCAGCACGAGGGTCGAATTGAGTGAGGCGAAAATCGCAAAAGTTCGGATATGGCCGATCCGAAAGATGACCCTCTCCATATAGATCGAACCGAACATAAGCCCTGTGTAATACCCGGCATTCATCACCCCGACAAGCCATCCTGCATGGTTATCTTCCGCGATGCGCAGGCTCGCATAGGTCGTAAAAAATCCATTGCCCAACATCGAAATAATGAGGCTGAACAGCGGCAAAAAAACGGTACGTCCCAACCGACTCATAATCCCCTTTTTTCTGCGTGAATCGTCACTTCCGGTTCACAGGAGATCCACTTCCCCTCCTCCTTTTTCAGGGGGCGATGAACAATCATATACTTTTCCCGGCCGTGCATGTCGTGCACCTTCCCCTGCTTCGTAACGATTTGTTCGAACCTGTAGCGCACCTCAAAGGATTCCTTATTCATCCGGATAATCGTAATGTCGGTGTTGGATAGGATGGGAATAAAGTATTCCGACTTCTTCCCGAGAAGTTGCAAAACCCCCTCTTCGACAGCCTCCTTGAACTCACTCTGCCCCTTACGCGAAACCGCCTCCTGCAAAAAGATAAAGAGTTCGGTATCCCCTTCCGTAAAAAAGAAAAGCTTCTTATAACATTCGATCAAGGCATCTTGTGTCAGCGCATCGCACCGCCCGGATCTGTATACCGCATCATCCCCCTCCAAGAGGCGAAAAGAAGGCCATTCCCGCATTAACTCTTGCGCAAAATCGCACGTCATCAGACCGAATATCGGATCTTCCCGCATCGCCTCCGTTAAGGAGGGGAAGAGTTCGGGGCAATCCTTGACCCGCTCTTCCGCTGCCTTGACGGTTTCTTCAAAGGGCGGTGTCGGTTTCTTCATCGCCTTAGGTGATTCTTCAAAGGCCCAATCGAGCAAATTGAGGGTCATGTGGGAGACTTCCTGTAGGGAAAGCAAAAACTCCCACTGATACCCGTTGAGGATTAAGGGACAAATGGCCAAGTACTCCTCTTGCGCGATCTTGGCAAGAATATCCTGTCTATTGCCTAATTGGATGAGCTGTCTTCGTTGTTGTAGCGAGAGATCTTCGGGGAGATAACGGCTGACCAGGTAACTCTGCAAGATCTCTATATCCTTTTTCGATGTCTTAGCAAGATCCTGCAAAAATTTAAATAACTCAACATATTCCGACTCAAGTTCATCAAGGGTTTGATAGGCGAATACGACCTCCTGAAATGCCTTGCCCAGCTCCTTGAAACGGGTCAGAAGATAGGGGCGATCCCGATAGACCTGCGTACGGGTTAAGCGATCGTGAATACCATCCGATGTAAGGTGATACTCAGTCTTTAAGGTTTTGTTACAGAGGTTGATGTTCTGTACCTGTCGATATTGATTTGCCCGCGATTTCTTTTTGATGGCACGCCATATGGCGAGATAATCGCACTTCAACCGAGACGATTGCAGATGATGGAAGGAGATGCTATTTCTATCCCGAATCGGATTGGTAATGAAGAGAAGGATTTCGGGAAGGGTGAAGACCGCTTTAAACTCGAAGGCACCCTCTTCTCGACTGATTTTCTCCGACTGTACCTGCATGAAAATCCCCTTTAAAGATTGTCGCGCATCGAAAGGTTTTTGTTCCTTCCGAATCGCTTCGATCCGTTCGGAAAGATCGCGAAAATAACGTAGCTTGCGAACGGCCAAAGCCTGAATGACCGCATAACGCACTTTCTTATACTGTTTGTAAGGGTAAGACCCGAAAGTGATGAGCGATAGTAAAATATTTCTCGTGCGTCTCTTGACAAAAAGCTCACAAAACCGGGCAGAAACAGTCGCTTGCAACGATGCCTTGTGATTCACGTTTACGAGATGTACGTCCGGTAAGGATCGCCGTTCCATCCGTTGCCTTTTCCATCAAAGACCTTTGCTATGTTGTACTCCAATCGGAATCGGTTTGGCAAGAATATCCGCACCGTTCCGAGAGGGAACCGGGTCCGACACAAACCGATTGTTCGAAGAGCATGCCATTCCGGACCTGTCGGACGTTCGAGAAACGGGTTCTTCTTCGGCACCCCGCCGTTCGCATGTCACCCCCCCGTCTCTCCTTCTCTCATTTCCGTTTCTCACCCTTTGCAACCTTCGACGTTTTCTTCCCGGATCCTCCGGCCGAGGCGGTAGATTCGGTAGATGCGGTAGAGGGGACGGTAGCGACCGAGGGGGCGGGGAGAATGGCCTTCGGCGGTACGATATCGGGTATGATATGAGGCTCTTCCCGTGACCCGGAACAGGGAATCAACTTTTTACGTCCGAGAACGGGATCCGCGTGGAGGTGGGGTTCCTCCTCAATCCATGCCGGGGAGAGGCCCCGCCCAGTCACCACACCTATTTGCGATTCATGAAAAAAAGCGACCACAATCTCACTCGACAGATCGCACACCTTACTCTTCCTCAAGGCCTTGCGCTCTTCTTCTTCCGGTTTATAATGTAGGTGTTCACCGATACCGTCCGCACAATCTCCACACACGTGACAATTGTACCCGCCCCGCATAACTCTCCTGACCCTCTCATTCGCAAGGAAAAGTATGGTGATGGCTTCGGGATCGTACGAGGGACACGTATTGGGGGCTTCTATGTAGATAAGGCCTCTCCGGGGCGCGTCCTTACATTCATGCACGCAACGTCGACAGACGACATGGTCTCCGTTCAGCACTTGATCCATATCGTCCCCCCCTTCGAGTAACAATGCGACGGGTATTACGTGGGCGCTACCCACTCTCTCGGCACGTGCACTACATATACTCTTACTTACATTGGGCTGCACGTGTTCATGTGACAGATTGCACATGCAGTTTCTGCAGACGGATATTCCACCCCTTTTTGTCATGTTTTCCATCGCCTCCGCATCCTTCATCCAAAGAATGGTAACGTGACTATCCAAGAAACGTTCTCCGCTACACGGAGAACATTGTTCGGGACACAAATGCACTTTTTTCCTCTCGGATCCTTTCGCTTCCGGTATGCGTCGTAGAGGGCAAACACGATAGGCGAAAGAAGAGGTGCACGGATAGCTCCGGAAACTCACCGCATCCCCCCGCCCCTTCACGATACGTTGGTGATGGTGGGGTTGATTACGCAACACGTCTACGGACAATAGGGAAGCATCGACCCTCTCAAGATCTTCCAGTAACAAAAAGGCGAAAGCCAAATCGGCGTCGTCGGTGCAAGGGGTAAAGTCATGTCCCGGTATTCCGGAATAACCTACTCCCACGTCCACCGTTCCCGGATTGGTTATAGGTAGGTAACGCATGGGACGGTGACGCGTTATGCAAAGTCGACATACGTGAAACTTATTCCGTAACTCCGATTCTTCGTCCTTGAAACGGGTTGTCAGGTTCTTGATCGTCTGCTCATCGGAAAACACAACGGGAATATGACCGACGGGACAGTTGTAGCAAGTCGCCGGGATATAAATATGGTTGTAGCGGCCGTCGTCAACGCAATTTCGGCAGACGTGGAAACCCGGTTGCCTGCATTTAAAAAAAATCATATTGCGTCGGGAAAGGAGTACGACGGGTATTTCGTGT
>JAPOVA010000034.1:0-22178 GCA_026708385.1 Simkaniaceae bacterium
CCGTCGGAAGGGGTGGGAGGAGCCGATCTCCGCGAACATCCTCGTAAAATCTCCCTTATCGGTCAACAACCGGATTCTCTCGGGAGCGGAAAGGGGGTAGTGGTAATCACACTCGGGACAACAACAACTATTTTTTTTCAACGCATCGGCGTGCACCATTTTATCGCAACCGGAGCACTTAACCCACCCGTTAAAACCGTCCGACTTATCGGGACGGAATCGTATCTTGGGTGCATGCCGACTGAACAACCCTAAAAATTTCATGACCCCCCTTAGATCACCGGATCCCACCTAAAACTCCCTCGTCGCGAGGATAACAAAGAGGCTAATAATAATACAACCACACAATTAAGGCCTTCGGGGAGGGGGAGAGTAACCTTATGTCAACCCATGCGTTCCTATTTCGCTCCTTAAAAAATATTTTTTCCCTCACCCCCCCCTTTCACCCCTCAAGCAGATAAAGGGATCGCTCGGTTCGATGCACCCTCCCCGAGACCCGGACAAAAGAAGGGCGGACCTATCATACGCCGGGTTCGGCGGTACGGCTCTTTGCCACACATATGCCGGTTTAATACACATCCCGGACAGACGTAAATCCGGGTCCGGCTAACGCATACTCCATGCTCAAGCTCATCTTGTGAACGAAGGATCGGTACGTTTCCTCATCCTCCTCTCCCCTCTTTCCGTAGGTAGGAAGAACCATTTGGCGGAAACAGGTCCAAAAAAAGGGTAGTCGTTTGCCCTCATCGTAAATCTCGATATGCAAAGGCGACGTGCCGGGCGGTAACGTTCTCGATCCCGTAACGCACCGTAAAAAATCACGCAGTGTTTCGTCATCTCTCTCTTCTATCCACCGGATGAGATACCGGTACGATCTCGCACCCGGAGCGTTCGTCTCCATCTCCGCTTTGATCCGTTCCTTAGACATGCAACCTTCGACCGTCGCCTGCAACTCTCCTTCTTCCGATTGCTCCCGGACGCAGTTCCAATGTTCTTCTCCCACATAGTCATACATACCCTTGGCTATGTAACGGACCGCAAGTACCGACTCGTTAAATTGCCCATTGTCCAACTCATCCAAGAACGCTTTTTTGGTTACCGAATCGTCGGGTGCGTATGCATACAGTGCTTGCAATGTCGGAGAGATGTCGAGACACCTGTTCACATCTCCCCCGAGTAACCATGAGGTGAGTTCTTTGCGTGCGACAATTGTCGTCGGGTTTGCGTCCCACACCGTCCCCTCCATATACACGGAAAGAAGTAGGTCGATAACCGACTCATCGATCGGCTCACCCACCTCTCGTATCGTCTCCATATGTTCCTTGCCGAGTAACCCGATCATCCGGAATAAGAGGGGGTGAAACCGGTTTCCCGTCAAGATCCCCGACTGTTTTAAAAAGGTCGCCCCGAAGAGTTTGCCGATGAGCAAACAGCGCCCGCGGTTGAGTTGCGTATTCGGACTACCGCCTCGACCGCATCGGGGAAGGGGTACATCCCCCCCTTTCCCGGGGGATATGGCAAGGAAGAGGCGCGTGATCAGATCTCTCATCAGACCCCCCGTATCGATATCGAGAACATCGGTATGGGGAGCATCGGTATGGGGAGCATCGGTATAACGGACCACGGGGCATCGTCTCCGCCTATCCAAGTGGGAACTCAGTCTTTCCAAAATCGCAAAAGGTTCCCGGACGATATCCTCGGAATGCACATCAAATACCGGACAGTCGGGAGGTAGTAAAGGATTATCGCCCAGATCGACATAGATCGGATTGTCCGAGAGTGTTCTCTTCGAAAATAACGTGACGCAGAGGAAATCGCCTATGTTAATATCCAGGGGATCGTTTAAGTATGCCAACTGCTGAGGAAAAGTATCGAACAAATTGCTGCGCAAACACACCTCCCGCAGGGGTTGCAAATCTCCCATTGTCGCAGGTAACGCATCCAGCCGGTTATGGCCCGCGTTCACATACTCCAAATGTCTTAAGCTCCCCATTGTCGAAGGTAATGCCTCCAACCGGTTATAACTTACGTCCAAACTCTGCAGACATCTTAGCTCTCCCATTTTCTCGGACAACACACGTAACCTGTTGTGACTCAAATTCAAGCACCGTAGGCACCGCAAGTTTTCCACTCCGGCAAGTGAGCTGTTCAACCGGTTGCGGCTCATATTCAAATCCCACAGCAACGTCAGTTTCCCCACCCACTCGGGGAACACGACCAACAAGTTGCGGCTCACATCCAAATCCCACAGCCATGTCAGATTTCCCACCTCCTCGGGTAGCCTGATCAACCGATTACGGCTCAGGTTCAAGTACGACACGGCACCCAAAGCCCTTATCATCGAGGAGACATCCTCTAACCGACTATTGCTTAAATCTACATCGGAGAGGGCACTCAGATCCCCCGGGTCCGAGGGTAATCGTACCGAAACCTCCGGATGACCTTCCAAAGTCAATCTCCGGAGAGAGCGAAGTTCCCCTACGAACGAGCAAAGAGCATACGCGTTGCGGATAGTCAAACGGCGTCTTTTGTGCATGAGCACGTCCAACATAGCCCACACTTGCTCACTCGCGGAACGCACCCTCTCCGCCTCCGTACCGGGCAATGCGGAACACGTACTCCGGTCCGTCAGAAATGTCTTCAATGTCCTGCCGGCCGTCTCGGTCAACGCAGAGGTCCGCTCCGCCACCGCCTTCTCCACAAAATCGACGAGCAATGCACGATATGTTCGTGCATCCCCGGCCTTACCGGGTATATCCTTCAGCTCTCTCTTGAGGGTAAAGTCCGCCGTCCCGTCCGCTCCCCCGAGCACACACGGTCGCTCCGGTTGTCGTAGACGCTCGAAAGAGGAGGGGGTGTGTACGGCCACTCTCTACACTTCGCCTGTTCCCACTGCGCGACATCGTACCACCTCAACGGTATTTTATGCGGGAAGTACACCCCCTTTTCGGTAGAGGTCCATAACGTTTTTCGTGACGGGTCCGATCGGAACGGACCTATCCTCCGGAGGAAGGGGGCCGAAAAAGCGACAAAAGGCATCGACCACCGAAGGGCCGGTAAAGACGATTTCGTCAAATGCGGAGATATTGATCTCTTCTTTGGGCTTTAGAGGGTAGGTGTCGTACAGAAAGCATACCTGATGACGCACTCCGGTTCGCACCAAAAAAGCGGTGAGGTCGGGCCTCGAGCGGGCCGAACAGGGAACCAAAACGTAACGCAACCGCTTTTTTGCCAATGTAGCAATCACCCCCTCCTGCGTAGCCGACGCGGCCACCTCAAAAGGCCGATTTACGTAGGTACGCAAAAGGGCTGCCGTCCCCTCACCGATCGCAATGATCTCGGCCCCTACCTTCTCCATGCCTCCATAAAGAGCCGCACAGGCAAAGAAATAGCGCACCCCTCTGCGACTCAAAAACACAATGTGCGTGTAAGAGGGGAGATCGTGAAACACCGCGCCGATCTCTCCGTGCGAGAAATCTCTCTTGACCGTTCGAATCAGGGGAACGTGTACCAGCCGGTTCCGGGTAACGAAGCGAGAGGGATCAAGACCCAAATAGAGCGTACTCACGGCGCCTGTCTATCCGGGAAAACAGCCTTTTCATCTCTTCATCTCCTTTCCTGGCCACGACGGCCAGACGACCTTGCAGAGGGGCCGTCTCTCCGGGGAGGGATACCCGGAGGAGGTCGGTAAGTCCGAGTCGAATCAGAGCGGCTTCGGCAACGACGAGTCCGTCCACATGACGGTCGAAGAGGAAAGCCAACCTCCGTTCGATCGTTCCCCTCACCTCCACGAGGCGGGGTGTCGCCCATATCCTGCGCACGGCCAGATCCCTCCTATGCGACGAAGATCCGATCACGGGGCAAGGATGTAACACCCTCTCGTATTCCGCAAAAACCAAAGAGTCGGAAGGGTCTTGCCCTTCGCTCAAGGCAATGCACTCCAATTCCTCGCGTAGGGGGTCCGGCAGATCCTTTGCGGCATGAATCGCAACCCGGATCTCCCCCGCCACCTGCATGGTGTCGATCTCTCGGGTAAAAAAATCAGTCCTCTCCATCTCCTTCAGAGAACGGTTCAAGGCGCGATCTCCCGTCGTCTTCACGAAAACGGGTTCGAACCGGAGCCCGCGAGGCAAAAGAGCCAATACCTCTTCCATCTGCTTACGAGAAAGGGGAGAATCCCTCACACCGACCGTGATATGCTCCCTCATACCCGCGCCTCCCCGATCACATGGTTGACCGCATCCGCCACGGAGTCGACACCGCATACGTTGATCTTTTCTCGCAATCCCTTGCGCAATCCCCCCACGTGTTTTTTTGCCATAATGCATCGCGTACACCCCATATGAATCGACTCTTTCAGGCGCGATTCGATACGCGGAACCGAACGGATCTCCCCCGCGAGACCTACCTCACCCACCGCCACCTCATCCGAAACGATTGCACGACCGGAATGGGAAGAGGCAATGGCCAAGAGAATCCCCAAATCGGCCGCAGGCTCTACGAGACGCATACCCCCCGCAACCGACACAAAGACATCGAAAGAGTGCAACCGGTATCCCATCTGCTTTTCCAAAACGGCGAGGAGTAGGGTCAACCTCTTGGGATCCGCGCCCGTACATCTTCTCGAGGGCGTGGGAAAGGGTGAAGGAGAGACAAGAGCTTGCACCTCAACCAGCAGAGGTCGGGTTCCTTTCAAGGTGGGAATCATCATCGACCCGGGGGCCTCTTTTACCCTCTCTTCCATGAAGACGAGCGAGGGGTTGAGGATCTCTTGCAAGCCCTCTTCAAGCATCTGAAAAATCGCTACTTCGTCGGTCGGGCCGAACCGATTTTTGATGGAACGCACGAGCCGGTATCCGTACCGGCGGTCTCCTTCGAATTCGAAGACGGTATCCACGATATGTTCCAAAACGCGGGGTCCCGCCAGTTCTCCGGTCTTCGTAACATGACCGACGAGGAAGACGGTAATCCCCGATCCCTTGGCAATGTGCATACATTCCATGGCCACATCGCGTACCTGCGTTACCGACCCGGGGGCACTTTGGATGTCATCTTTGTATACGATCTGTACCGAATCGACGATGAGTACGTCGGGTTTGAGTGTTTCAACGTGGATTCGGATGGAGGAAAAGGCGGTTTCGCTCAGAAGGTACAACCGGTCGTTGCGGATGCCGAGACGACCGGCACGTAGAGAGGTCTGTTCGACCGACTCTTCACCACACACGTAGAGAATGATAAGTCCTTGTTTACCAAGATCTTCTGCAAGTTGCAAGAGAAGGGTCGACTTACCGATACCGGGTTCTCCTCCGAGAAGGTTCAGAGAACCTTTTACGATCCCCCCACCCGTGATTCGGTTCCACTCCCCGTAAGAGGTGGTGTATCTGGCAAAATGTTCCGTCGAGACATCTTTGATCAAAACGGGTTCGGCCTTGCGCATACTCTGAGAAGCAAACCGTTTTTTCGTATCGTCTACCGAACGCTCTTCGGAAAAGGAATTCCACTCTTTGCACATGTGGCAGTGACCGGACCACTTCGTCTGCGTATGCCCGCATTCCTTACAGACCCATACCACCTTTTGCCTCGTCACGACCCCCCCTCCTTTTTCATCGCCTCCTCCGCTCCCCTTTGCTCCGCCACCTTCTTGGAAGGGCCGGTCCCCCTGCCCAAAATACGCCCTTCCAACGTTACGACAACTTCGAACTCCTTGGCGTGGTCGGGACCCCTTGCGGCCATCACCTCGTAGACGGGGGGGGTACGGTAGTGTTTCTGGCAATAATCCTGCAGGTCGGCCTTCCAATTACGGGCAGGTCGCGCGAGGGTTTTCTCGATCTCCTCCCGAAATGTCGTCAAAAAAAAATTTCTGAACACGGATAACCCCCCGTCCAAGTAGATCGCACCCGCGAGCGCTTCGAAGAGGTCGGCCAGAATGCTCTTGCGCTTCTTTCCTCCGCTCATCACTTCTCCCTTACCGAGCAAAAGGTAGTCGCTAAGGCCGATTTTTTCCGCGTAGGTAGCACATGCCATCCCCTCCACCAAACAGGAGCGCAGGTAGGAGAGCTCTCCTTCGGGCATATCGGGAAAGGTCTCGAAGAGGTAGTGGCTCACTACCAAGCCGAGCACCGCATCTCCGAGAAATTCCAAACGTTCGTTATGGCGACTCTGCAGACCCGCGCACTCGTTGATGAAAGAGCGGTGTACGAACGCCTGCTCGAGGAGAGTCGGATCGGTAAACGAGTAACCGATCCGTTTTTCAATCGCAACGACCTGCACGGACATACCGGAATCCATGAAAATTTTCCGAACTCTCGACTTCCAACACGACCCGAGTGTATAGTCGGACATGTCTCACTAAAAAGGCAAATACTTTATGAAATGTGCCCTTTCCAAGCTCCACACGGGTTTTTTCCGCAGTACCGGGTATATTGAATTCGAAGGTCTTTTTTCCGAAACCCAAATCACTCTCCTCAAGAAGATCTCTTCGGAGAGGCTCGCCGCACGCTCCGGCTTCGATCTTTGGCGCTCTTCGGAAAAGGTGAAAAACCTCCTCTTCTCCATACGCCCCGCCCGCATAGCGGGAGAACTCGTGGAAACCTCCTCCCTCCGGATCGGCTTCGACCAGCCTTTTTACGGTACGAACGACCCGAACACCCTCATCCCCGGGAGAACGGGCTCGCTTGCCGAGACCTCCTCCCTCGAAAGAGTCGTCTGCGCCATGATCGTTCGGCTCGATCCCGCCCCGCTCAACGAAGGAGAATCTCCTCCGGGTTTGGCTCTTCCGCAAGAGCCGGGCAACGCCCTTTTCCTCTCTCCCGGTCTACCCCTCATTCCCTGTCGCCCACGCAACGGACTCTACATACTGGTCGTCTATACGAGCAAGCACACCCTCTACAGGCTACGCAGGAGCGACCCCTATCCCTACGTCTACAAGCACATGGGGTACCGCCCCGGTCAACAACTCTCCGATACGACACACCCTCTCCTGCTCTATTGAACATCCCTTACCCATCGACACCCTTTGCCCGATTATTCATAGTAGCAATGGTTTCTTCTTGTCTGAGGAGCTCCCGATACTTCTCCTTGGAAACGGCAAGGTTGTTGTAGTAGTAACGCACCCTGGACATATCATCAAAGTAGAGGACGGAGGGGCCATGTTTGTGTCCGTCCCGCCATTCGGTCTCTTCGACAAGGGTAACGCCATCTACGAAATGTCTCTCCGTGCCGTGTTTGCGCCCCTCTTCGTAGGAAATTTCGAGATATTTGCAACCGTTTCGGAAATAGGTGGCAGGGCCGTGCAACACATCGCACCGGTATGTTTCGTAGGCAACGGGCTCTCCGGAGGGGGCAAACACCTTCTTCTCCCCGTGCACGACCCCCCCCTGCAGAGGGATCACCGCACGGGGTACGCCGTGCGGATAGTAGATCTCCCGGAGAACGGGTCTCCCCTCTTCAATCGTCTCCCGCATCTCCCGTTGTTCGTGTGCATTTCTCACGATACGCACGCCGAACCCCTGTGCAACGTGTGCCTCCGACTCATTGCACGTATCGTAGTACTCTCCGGAGACCAATCGATCACCCCGCCACTCCTCCGTGCTGAGTGGCGTACCGGAGCCGTACCAGCGAGTAACCTTCTTATGATCGGAAGAGTAGAAAATCTCTTCTCGATCGGGAATACCACGGGGAGTATAGAGGGTTTTTCTAACCGGCACCCCCCTTTCGTAGACGATCGACGATTCGAGGGTATGTGAGTGAGGATAAGTGCGTGTCACGGTACCGTGCAACACTCCTTCTTCGTAAGAAGCGGTCACGGTGATCCCGTCCCGTAGTTTCGTCACCACCCGCCCCGGATATTCCGCATGTTTCCACTCCTTTTCGGAAACATCATATCCGTACTTGTGGATGTATCTGGTAGAGACCACATCCTCATGCCTGTCGCGATCGGATCCGTTACATCCCGAAAGAAATAAAACGACCAACACGAAAAGACCCGACAAAAAGGAGCGTGGAGCGATCTCATACATTCTTCATATCCTCTACCATGACCGTTTTCCGCGATTCTACTACGGGAACTTATTTCTACCAAGCGAATAAGGCATGGCCGGCGGAACCGGACGGGCGAAATCCGCCCCCCCTTACTCCCGGACACTCATCCGGATACCGTGCCACCCGCAACGTACGGATGAGACGGTTTCGAGGGAGACAATCGAGAATGTAAAGAAGGAAGGGAAGGCTTCTCCTCAACGTATCCGTAAAACACCTGAGAGGGGGAAGGGAAAAAACGGCAAAAGCAGGGACGGCCCCGGAACGTCCGACCGGCGAGAAGCCGTATCGGCTCCACGAGATTTCGAAAAGCACGCCCAACGGCCGTCAATCTACGTGTTCGGTATCGTTTTCGGCACCACGCGGATCGTAACGGGAACATCCCGAAAGTACTCGGTATCCCGGTATTCCTTAAGCAAACGGCCCACCATCTCCAACTGTTCCGATTGTCTTTGAGAAATGGCAGTCGCAAAGGGAGTCCGTCGATCACCGACAACGCAATCCGGATAGGCATTCCTCCTAAGCATAAGGGCCACGGCGTCCACCTTTCTCACATCAAACCCGGTGAGAAGCATTGGCCGCCCCGCATCGCAACGACCCGCATCGAGACCTCGACCGGAACATTTCCCGATCTCCTCCACAGCTCTTCCACGCACCGCATCCGAGAGAGTTCTCCCTTCCTTTTCGCCATCACACCGGACCGACTGAAGAGGCCCCGACCCCTCCGTAACGGACATCGCACACATCCTCCCACCTCCTCTCGTAAGCAAGCGCACGCGTCGCCACCATACACAACGTGCACATATACCTTCAACCCGTATTACTTCTTTGACATATTCGAAGCCGACCGTCATCAAGGAACGCACCCTCCATATCGGCATCGTCCTTCATATACAATCGGTTAGGAGCAACACGCATCGAACTTCGACCGGCACCGCCAACGCCCCGATCGGGTAGCAATGTCACCGCCTCCAATCATTTTTGCACAACCGCGACCGCAAGAGGAGTCCACCCGGCACCGGCGATAAGGCGTACGTCGGCACCCTGTTCGGGGCAAAAGCATCGCAATGCGCACTTCTCCCCCGTCACTTCCGATCCGGGGAGACATCGACATCCCGACCGAAGTTGCGCCACTGCCGTACCGAACTACGACACACGGAGCCCGAGATCGGAAAGAACTTCCTCCGTCAATTTAAGGTGGACTTTTTCCACCTCGGCATGCTCTATCGTCTTGTTCTCGTCTCGGTAAGTAAGCCGGAGGGTCGCATGCCGGATCTCCGATTCTCCCTCCTCTCCTTCATAGAGGTCGATCAGGGCAATCTCCTTGAGAAGCTTCGGTTGTCGTTTTCGGATACCTTGCATGAGGCAACCGATCGCCACCTCCCGGGGCAACATCACCGTCCAATCCCTCTCCGATTCGGGAAATTTCGGTAGCGGAGTCATCCGGGCCACCCCCCCCTGCAGGGAGAGAAGATCTTGTAGGTCGATATATCCGAAGTAGACCCGCCTTTTCACGGCAAACATACGTAGCCGACCCGGATGTACCTCTCCCGCAACACCGATCCGCAACGATCCGCTCTTCACCGTTGCCTGCCTTCCCGGATGAAAAAGGGCAAAGTCGGAAGAAGAAAATACGGGAACGGGAATCTTCAAACCGGTCGCAAGATTTTCCATGACCCCTTTGAGGTCAAAAAAATCCACCTCCCTCTCTTCACCTTTGAACCTACGGACAATCCTTCTACCGGTCAGTAAGATGGCAACTCCCGCCCTTTCGTGAAAGCGCCCCCCCTTTTTAAACCGGATCCGACCGATCTCGAATCCGGAAAGATCCCGAATATTCCGGTCGAAGTTGTGTTTTACGACTTGCAAAAGGCCCGGCAAGAGGGAGGTACGGAGAACCGATTGTTCGACGGAGGCCGCTTTAAGTACCCGGATTGCCTCCCCCGGATCCGACTTACAATCGGAGGTCATTTCAGCCATCCGAGGGCTGATCAAGTCGCATAGGAGGAACTCTTGCAACCCCTCCGCAATACATCTCTCCCTGACCTTCTCTTCCATGAGATAGAGAGGCGAGTGGGAAAGAGTCGAGTAGGAGATCTTCGCTTTACGCGCCGGGATGTCGTTATATCCGTACACCTTGGCAATCTCCGCAATCAGATCGACCTCTTCCCGCACATCGTTGCGATAAGAGGGGACGGAAATTTCCGCAAGATCGTCAGCCAAGGGACGTACCCCCATCTCCATTCTGAGAAGAAGGGTTTTAAGAGTACTTTTTTTCAGTACCGTTCCCAGAAGAGCGTTCACGCGGGGGAGGCGAAGGGTAATCTTTCTTGCGGAAGGATCTCCCCCCCCGACATCGATCATGCCCGTTGCCGTCCGCCCTCCCGGGCAGGTTTGGATCAGATGAGCCACCTCATCGAGTGCCTTGAGGGTCATCCCCGGATCGACTCCCCTCTCGAACCGGCGAGAGGAATCGGTCGAAAGGGAAAGAGCCCTGCTTGCCCGGCGCACCCGCTTAGGGGAAAAGCACGCCGACTCCAAGAGGACGGAGGAAGTCGATGCGGTAACGGAGGAAGCCGCCCCCCCCATCACCCCCGCGATGGCAAGGGGGTGTTTTTTGCCGTCGAAGATCATCACCGTTCCTTCCGGAACGGTGCGCGTTTCACCGTCGAGACAGAGGAAGGGGAAGGTCTCTCGTGCCGTATCGACGATCAACTGCCCCCCTTCGATACGATCGTAGTCGAAGGCGTGCATGGGTTGACCCAAGGCGAGCATGACGTAATTGACGGCATCGACGACGCAATTGACGGAACGCAAGCCTACGGACTCGAGACGCTCTCGCAACCGGGGGGGGGAGGCAACGGGGGCCGTGCCCCGGATCAACCGGCACGCGTAGCGCGAGCACCCCTCCCGGTCCGCAACGGAGACCTTCATGACGGCGCGGATCGGATCGCCCTCACTCTCTTCCGGTTCGGAAAAAGGGTACGTCGCCTTCGTCTGCGTGACCATGGCCAAGGTACGGGCCACACCGAATATGCTCATGCAATGCCCCAGGTCGGGGGTCAGAGAGATCTCGAAGAGGGGGTCACCGAGCAGATCGGCAAGATCGGTCCCCGAAACCGGCGCACCGGGCAACCTAATGATCGTATCGTGCTCATCCGAAATACGCAGCTCCTTTTCGGAGCAGAGCATACCACACGATTCGACCCCTCGCAGTTTTGCCTTCCCGACCTTACGGGCCTTCCCCCCTTCGTCCGTCAACACGGCCCCCGGCTTGGCAAATGCCACGTGTAACCCCTCCGTGACGGTGAGATCGCCACAAACGACCGGAAAGATCTCCCGACCATCGGAGACCTCCAACAGCTTCAGTCTATCGGCAGCGGGGTGCGCAGAGACGCCGATGACCCGCCCGACCACGACACCCGTGAAGGGTGAAGGACTCCGAAGAATCCTATCTACTTCGACACCGTACAGGGTAAGGCCGGTAGCGATTTCTTCGGGAGGCATGTCCACGGGCACATACTCTCTTAACCAAGATAGCGGAACCAACATTCGTACGCCCGATCGCTTTTCGGTAGTCGCGCGCATTGTAGGCGGTCACGTAATTTGCAACCACCTTTTTCCGACCCGAAAGGGGCGGGGCGACCCTACCGCAAAAGAGCCGTCCGGGCAATACGGACCATACGGACCATACGGACCGTTTTTGAACCGGAGGCTCCGACATTCGGGATGCTCCGGCATTTTGCTTGACCGATTATACGATCCGACGCTACGATTTCGTCTATCTTTTTTCGTCAGGCCGGAGAAAAAACCTTCACAGACTCTTATGAACTTTTCATCCCGGAGCTCCGGCTCCTGGCCTCGTTGGGGTGTAGCCGAGAGGAACGGGCGCGATTGCAACCGGTAAACGTCGATATCCGCATCAGCTCTCCCGAAGAACCCCCCGGGTGTCTTTCCGATCAATTAGCCGATGTCGTTTGCTACGAGATCGTTGTGGAGCGTGTGGCCGAGGCGATCAAAAACCGCTCCTTTCGGCTGATCGAATCGATGGCGGCGTGCATGTTCAAGGAGATCGTTCCGCACATTCCTCTGCACAACGGCGTCGTCGAAATTACCGTTACGAAACCCAAACACCCGGTTCCCCTCGTTCACGGAGGTATCGCCTTTACATACCGGAGGAGGTTATCGCAGAAACATTCATAGGAATAGGCTCCAACCTGGGGCACCGGTTCGACAACATTCAACGGGCCCTTCGCCTGATCGCCGGTTTGCCGGTGGAGAACCTTCGCACATCGATCATCGTGGAAACGGACGCCGTCTTGCCTCCCGGAGCTCCCGAAGAATGGGACGTACCTTTCCTCAATCTCGTCGCTTCGGCGGTGACCTCGGTATCTCCCCCTACCCTACTCCACGGCTTGAAAGAGATCGAAAAGAAGCTGGGAAGAGATCTCGACGCGCCCCGTTGGTCTCCCCGCATTATCGATCTCGATATCTTGGCCTGGGACGAACGGATCATTTCGGAAAACGGGCTCCGAATCCCCCATCCGGAACTCATGAACCGCCCCTTTTTGGTCAGGCAGATGGCCCTTCTCCGGAGCGATTGGCGTTACCCGATCCCCGGTGCGCCGTACGGCCACCTCACCCTCGCCGAAATCGTACACAGTCATATCCCCTTCGACGGAGAAGAGATGCGCTATTTCGTTCCCTCCCCCCAACTGGTCGGTGTGGTCAACATCACACCGGATTCCTTTTCGGACGGAGGGCAATGCCTCGATCCGGAGAGGGCTATCCGGCGCATTCACGAATTGGCCTCTCAAGGTGCATCGGTCATCGATATAGGGGCGCAGTCAACACGTCCGGGGGCAACCGATCTTTCTTCCGAGGAGGAGTGGGATAGGTTACGACCGGTGTTGGATCTGTTGAGACAAGACCTCCTCCCCCTCAAGGCAAAACCGAAGATCAGCTTGGACAGTTTTTGTCCCGAAGTGGTGAGAAAAGCCCTTCACAGGTACCCGATCGATTGGATCAACGACGTAAAAGGGGGTCGGGACGAAACCCTTCTCAAGGTCGTCGCGGAAACGGGCCGTACGATCGTCGTCAACCATTCTCTGACGGTCCCTCCCTCCAAGGAGGTCGTCCTATCCTTTCAGGTCGATCCCGTGAGTTATCTCCGTGACTGGGCTATCCGGAAGATCGAAGAGCTCGGTACCTACGGCATTGAACGGGACAAGGTAATCGTAGATCCCGGAATCGGCTTCGGAAAAACGGCGTTACAATCCCTACACCTGCTACGCAACATCGATCGCTTGAAAGGGGTGGGATGTGAAATCTTGGTGGGACACTCCCGGAAGTCCTTTTTAAAAATTCTTGCGGATAAAACCGACCGTGATGTAGAAACGGTCGGGGTTTCGCATTGTCTGTTGAGAAGGAGCGTGGACTACCTGAGGGTCCACAATGTCGAAGCGCACAGGCGGTCGTTCACCGCCTCAGCCTTGTTGGAGGAGAATCGTCTTCATGCATAGCAAAAGTACCTCTTGGCTCGACGAGTTGGAGTGTCTCATTCGAGACGACCACATGCTCTTCACCCCGTTCTACCGGGCGTGGTCGAAGGGTACGCTCGAAAAGCATACGTTGCGGAAGTACGCCCGGGAATACTACCGGCACGTCAAGGCATTTCCCACCTACATCTCCTCCCTGCATAGCCGGTGCGAAGATCCGGCAATCAGAAGGGAGCTCCTCCGCAACCTGATCGATGAAGAGGCCGACACCCCGAGTCATATCGACCTTTGGTCCTCATTCGCCCTATCCCTCGGGGTCACTCGGTCGGATTTGCACTCCCGGGAATCGAGCGCAACCACCGAGGCGTTGATCGATCATTTCCGGACAAGTTGTCGTACGGAACCGTTCACCGTCGGCCTCACCGCCCTCTACACCTACGAAAGGCAAATCCCCGAGATCTGCACGACAAAGATCGACGGTTTGAGGCAGTACTACGGCCTTACGGATCCCGAGAGCTATCGCTACTTCTCCGTACACGAAAGTGTGGATGTGCAACACTCCGCCGACACGAGGAAGATGTTGGCGAAGCTCGTGCGACCCGCTGAGGAAGGTGCCGTCTTGGAGAGTGCGCGGAGAACGACGAGTGCCCTGAATGCGTTTTTAGGTGCCTTCATCTGACACATGCGGAACGATCTCCGGCAGTCATCGAGGGGTACCGACGCGTACCGTATCATAAGCTCGCTCTTCTGCGTGTCGGTTGTTTTGAGCAACATCGTCTCCGCAAAAATGGTTCGGATCGCCCTTTTCCGGGATCTCACCGTTCCCGCCGGTCTCATCATCTACCCGATCACCTTCTTTATCAGCGACCTGGTCACGGAGGTGTACGGAGTGAAGAACGCTAAAAAGATGATCTACCATGCATTCGGTATGAGTATTTTTGCCTACCTTATCATAGAGGTCGTCATCATCCTTCCGAGCGCAAACGGATACGATCAACGTCGGTTTGAAGAGGTTTTGGGGTTGAACGGCATCCTGCTGTTCGCTTCTCTGACAGCCTACCTCTGCTCCCAAATACTCGACGTACGCCTCTACGCCTTGATCAAGAACCGGACAGGTCGCGACCGCCTACTGTGGTTAAGGAATAACGGATCTACCCTGATCGCACAGATTGTCGATACGGTGATCGTGGACACCATCTATTTGCAATGCGGGGTCGGGTTGGAACTTGCCGAAATCCTCCCTATCATGACCTTTTCCTACGCATACAAATGTACGTGTAGCGTATTTCTGACACCTATATTTTATATATTTTATTATATAGCGAAAAAAAAACTAATTGTGTTAGAATATATTGAATAAATTAAATAACCACTATGGGAAGTACTCATGGCGTCCTCATGGGAGACCTCTGCTCCAAGTAGTGCGAGATCATCATATCTTACTCACAATGCGTCGGATAAGAGGTCACGCTCGCTATACATCTCCGGTAAGGTGTGTTCACGAGCCAAAAACCTCTTCCTCAACGCGCTCGGAATCGGTGTCGAGGTGCGTAACGGGGAAAGTACCGAACCCGTAAGATTTTGGACCTCGTCCATCCTGCGCGGCGAGATGAGAAAGGCCTTTGCAACGGGGGTGTTCGGAGGGGCGGTAGGCCTCATCGTGGGCGCCGTTATAGGCATCCTCTCCGGTGGCATCGGCGTACCCGTAGGTTGTGTTGTCGGTGTCGTTGTCGGTGCGACCATCGGTGCGACACTCAGCTTGGCCGTCGGCATCGTAAGGCGTCACCTGGAGTTGGTCGGGACACCCCGTAACCGGCTACGAACCCTCTCCATCGCATACGGCAGTGGCAAGGACGGAGTCGTAAAAGGTCACACAACCCACGGGCAATCCGTCCTCCACATTCCGCAATATCACACGGATACATACCCATCGCAAGAGGAAGAAGAGGAAGAACTTCGTGAGTCGCGTTCAACCGAAGGCTTTCCCTCTTCGCCTCGACCTCTCGGCTCTCCTCCGGAGTGATCGTAAACATCGTCGCAATGACGGTCGTGACACCGATCGAGACGTTGACCCTCTTCTCATTCCGCACCGGAACGTGTAGGAAAATGATTAAATATCTGTAAGAGAATATATTACGTTGACAAGATGTTCCTTACACTTCGGTCGAGCCATCGCCGGCAAGGGCAAAAGACCCGTTTGCACCGAAGTGAGACGCAACAACCCTCCTCGGATTAGGCAAGAGAAGTATTCCGTAAATCCATAGAATAGCAGAATCATCGAAAAGATTGTGGAATAAAGGGTATGAAAAATAACACTCCATGTATAAATAAAATATTTATTTGTGGTATGATGGCCTTTTCGGATAATGTCGCATCACTTTAGGAGACAATCATGTCAGAACAAGTACCCCTAACAAGCATGTCAAAGAAACCGCCCGTTCCATCTTCGGGTCATTGCACCGAAAACGGCACCGAATCGCAAATGGAAACGGCTGCCGAAACCGTGTGCACAAAGGTCAATAGGGTATTCGGTATCGGTGTCACGGCCACGATATCTCAGAACACAGCGCCCCTACAATCCGAGGCATCCGGTTACGGATCCACGGGATCGACACACCCCGCAGAAGAAGAAGAGCAGGCACAAAATACTGCAGAAGAAGAGCAGGCACAAAATACTAAGGTTGTACGATTTTGGAATGCTCATTTCCTACGCGATATGGCGGGAACGGGCCTGATAACAGGGCTGTGCGGAGCGATAGCGGGTGTCACCATAGGCTTTACCTGTGGCACCGGAACCGTCGGAACCATCTCGGCATCCGTCTTGGGGCCTGCCGGTTGTGCCATCAGCGTGGCACTTGGTGCGACTACCTCGATCGTCATACGCCATTGGAATTTGAACACGGGGGTCTGCCCGTCATGCACTCTCAGACCTTGTCGTGCACGCACCAATCCCGCATAAGCAATCCCGAGCACGGAGTGCTAATTATCGGTTGACTTCCGCGTCAAGGACGAGTTACAATGAGGATGGTTTACGAAAGTCGGCCGTACCGCAAGATTAAAGGTGAGTGTGTATGAAAAACATCAGCCAAAAGGTGTTGAACCTTCCTCCTTATGTCTCAACCTCTTGGAGAAACGTGAGCACCCTCCACATGAAGGAAACGGACGGAAAAAAAATCCTTGCCGTCCTACTTCGTAGCGGCTCCGTCATAGAGGTGCCCGCATCCGACCTCAAAGAAGAGACGATTCGCGATATTTTCAAGGCGCACGGCCAATTTCTCGCTACCTCGGAAGAGGGGACGAAAACAGGGAGCGATCCTTTTAAAAGTCCCGGAGCCGACAAGGGCGCCGGTAAAACAAAGGAGTCTCTCTTTTCCTTCTCAACGGGGAACAGTCCCGTTGATTACTTCGAAGCGATGCTTCAGCACAACCCGGAACAAAAGGATGCGCCGGATCTGCCCAAGGAGTTACTCGAAAAGGTGGCTTCCGTATCGCGCATCATGGGAACCGATGCAACGGCGATGAACATGCCGAAACCGGAACCCCATTGCAACTGCATCTACTGTCAGATTGCCCGAGCCGTTCACGGGATCGATAAGAAGGAGGCACACCCCGTCGCCACGGAGGAAGAGGAGATTGTCTCCGACGCCGACCTCACCTTTCGAGAATGGGATATCGAGCAGAAGGATGACCGGCTGTACGAGGTGACCAACCCGATCGATCGAAGCGAACACTATCGAGTCTTTCTGGGCGATCCCGTCGGATGTACTTGCGGTAGTAAGGACTGCGAACATATTCGGGCCGTCCTCAACAGCTAAGACAGGGGGAAGTACTCCCCGACGATCGCATTGCCGTTTCCCCGAGAATATCCGGGGAGTGCGGATTGCCCCCTTACTCTCCCCTCCCCCTCGATCTCCCCCGGCTCTCCGTGCGTTCTTGCAGAATGGGGAAGCAATCCACGACCCCTGCTACGGCAGTCATGGCAATCCCTACGGGAATGTCGACCCGTACAACAACAGAACCGACCGTCAAACACCTATTTTCGGCCACGATCGTTTCACCGGCCGACCTTGTCGGCCTTGCGAGCGACCTCCCCCTGCTCGGAAAACGACACGTGAGAATCTACACCGGATCTCTTCGGAACCGACTCCGGTATCATTGCGAGATCAAGTTGAGATGTCATAAGATACTCTCTTACAAAATTTTACGTTTAAACAGACGATGCATCTGCGAGACCGGTCACCTCACTTTACACCGGATAAAGGGTCTTCGACAGGGTCGGAAGCGGTTCCTTTACGAGAACTCCCGGGCAGTGCCGCCGTATCCGGACAAGTCCGCCTCGAGCCGTGTTTACCCATCAAAGTATGGTCTACGATCGCACGACGTTCCCTCTCACCGAACCTCCTCCGCTTTTTTCCTTCCGGAAGGGGTCCGAAACGGGGTAGTGCGCCCATGCCCTGATCGAGCCTGTGGCCACCCCCGACCCGCCTTGGCATACCTTCCCCTTCTCCACGACCGTACGACCCTCCCCCTTTCCCCTGCTTTTAGGCCACACGGTACCCTGTCTTTTACCCATTGCCAACGCCATAGCGTCTCCCTCAAGAATTCAATTACCTAAAGCGGAAGGGTATATTATACCAACCTCTCCCGAACAACGGCAACCCGTGTGGTTCCCCCCGGTTCCTGATCATGAGTGGACACGAATCCCGGAAAGGAGTACCATACGGGGCGCATTGTTTTGAAAGAATAGAATGAGGAGGAGAGGGGTGTCTTGTCTTCTATGCTGTGTCGGCCTTAGCGGGGGCCCGCGTAACCCAGCTCTTGATGAAATCACCGGCCGGAATGCCGGTTGCAGGCGTGTGCGTTTCGTGGTTGATCGGATCCGTTGCGTGTTCGCGAGACGACCTTCGGAGGTTTCATTACCTTCGGAGATTTCATTACCCCGGACCGCCATCCTGCGTTCGGCTGACAGACGGAACGAATTTAGAGTGATCAGGAGTACCGATCGCAGGCATGTGAGCTTCGTAGCCTGCCGGATCCGTATGCTCGAGAGGGAACGTTCGGAGGGAGTCGTAGCGGACGACGTATTCCTTCTGGCAACTTCCGGTAATCCCCCCTTCGATCTTGAATTAGAGTGATCAGGGGTACCGATCGCAACTATGTGCGCTTCGTAGCCTTCCGGATCCGTATGCTCGAGAGGCAACCTTCGGAGGAGGTCGTAGCGGACGACGTATTCCTGCCGGCAACTTCCGGTAATCCCCCCTTCGATTTTGCATTAGAGTGATCAGGGGTACCGATCGCAACTATGTGCGCTTCGTAGCCTTCCGGATCCGTATGCTCGAGAGGCAACCTTCGGAGGAGGTCGTAGCGGACGACGTATTCCTGCCGGCAACTTCCGGTAATCCCCCCTTCGATTTTGCATTAGAGTGATCAGGGGTACCGATCGCAGGAATGAACAACTGCACGCAATCGTGGCGTCTGTTCGCAAGACTAACCCGGCGGTCAGAGAAATCATCATCACAATCGGGACGGCAAGGCGAGAATTTCCGGAATATCACGCATGCCCCGAATGTAACGGACAACGGCACGGGCGCTCTCGTCAACTTGGCTAACGCAGTCGGAGAGAGGCCGGAACCGAAAACACTCGAAGGGCCTACACATGTCCCGGTTGTTGTAGGTCGTAGCGGGGATCGTGCGTGATGGCCCCGGACGAATTATCTCCTGATACATTTGACGAGCGCCGTGGCAACGGCCACCTGCAGAAGGCGGTGGGGATCGCTCAACCTATCGAGCAGAAAGGGGACGGAGCGTCGGTCACCCACCTCCCCGATCGCCTCCAGGATTTCCTGCTTGCTCTCCCTACCGGCTCCCCCGTAGCCGGCATATAACGTGCTCAGACTCTCCGGATCCCTCCGGGAGAGGGCCAGCAAAATGGCGGCTCGTATCCGTACTTTCGGCTTACCCTCCCGCATGAGCCGGCGTAATGCGACAATCGCCTCCTCCTCTTTGACCTCCATCAAAATCCCCAACGCCCGTAGATTCACCTCGATCACCTCGTGCTCCAACAAGGCCCTCATCCCTTCCCCCACTCCCGGATGTTTACACTTCGCCAATATGTCCGACACGTTGAGTCTCGTCAACGTATCCATGACATCGGGATAACCGGCCACACCGGCAATATGCGTGAGTTCGGAGCGAACCAAGAGGGGAAAAAAGGGGTGTACGTTTTCCCACATGACCTTACCCGATATCTTTCCGAGTGAGGAAAAGAGGAGATCCGCACCCGAACTACTCTCCCCCCCGCGGATCAACCCCAAAGCAAGATTTACCCGGACAAACGGATCCTCAACGGTGTCGATGAGATCGCGTACCCGCCTCCTTTCACGGCCATCGGTATGCCCCAGGACATAGGCCGCCAAGTAACGGGTCTTGGGATCCCGATCACCGAGCCGGGCACGCAACGTAGCAAAACCGACATCCGGATCAAAACGGACCGTAAGCCATGCCGCAGTAATCGCCGTCACGGGATCACGATCTTCCGTCATATGTCGGACAACCTCCCTCTCGTCGGCAGAGAGAAGGGCGCCGATACCCACCCCGACACTTACGTGGTGTAATGCGTTGAGTGCGGTTGTCCTCACATCCGGTACGGGGTCGTGCAAGAGTGACAGCAGAACCCCCTTTTTCTCCGTAAGCCGGAAAAACCCGATCATCTCACACACCATCATCCTAAGGCCCGGCTTATCGCTTCTCCGCAAAAATTCCGATTCGGCGTCATCGCAACATTCCGACAGTGAGACGAGAGCTGCGAGAGCCTGCACTTTCTCACACAGGGGGCTCTCCCGAGAGGCTATAATCGCCCGCAACTTCTCCCGGATCTCCCTACTCTCTATGCGACCCAATGCTTCGATCACGGCCATCCGTACGTAGGGCACCTTTTCTCTTTCCAATAGCGAGCACATCTCCCGGATAAGAGGATCATCCCCGTACCGGGTTGCAAGACGGACCGCCATAAGACGGACAAGAGCGTTCGACGCACTCATCCTCTCCCGTAAGATCGATACGCTCCGTACGTCCCGCGCCTCGGACACACCCGCAAGTGAGGCCAAGGTGACGGGGATCCTATCATCAAAAAGGGCCGATCGACGCAAGATGCCCCACGCCAGGGTTTCCGCGAGCGTATGGTCGGTCTCCTCTCCCTCTTCCCGCCGGGCAAGAAAGTAGCGTATCGCCTCATCATCTCTCCCGCTTTCGATCAGGGCCCTGATATAGGCTTCCCGGAGGGATCTCCCTTCCGGTGACGGATGCGCATCCCCATCCCGTACCCTCTCCCACTCGGCAATGGCTGCAGGATAGTCTCGCACCGAGAGGTGGGAACGGATCCGGCTCCCCGGATCGGATCCGAAACAGACACTCATGTATAAAAAGATCACGAGCCGGACGAGTAGGGCCATCCTTTACGCCATCTCCCCGAGCGGAGCACCCCCGATCAGATGAAAGTGCAGGTGAAATACCGTCTGTCCGGCTCCCGGACCGTTATTCGTGATGAACCGGTAATTGTCCTCTATCCCCGTACTGCGGGCCAGCTCCTGAGCCACGAGGACCACCTCCTCTACAATCGACACTTCTTCCTTCGGAATCGCCTGCAAAGAGGGGTAGGCCTTTTTCGGAATGATGAGGAGATGGACGGGAGCCTTGGGATTGATGTCCCGGATGGCGATGAGGTGTGCGCTCTCGTAGAGCTTCTCCGAGGGAACCTCTCCCCTTATAATCTTACCGAATATCGTCTCACTCATCTCTTTCCACACATTCCTTCCATACGACATCGAGCGCCCGTAAGGCATCCCCTTCCGTCTTCCAGATAGATATGAAACGCCCCTTGTGACAAAAGATCGCACCCTCAATGCCCGAAACCTCCCTCAGCTTCTCTTCGCCGAGACCGGCCCACCGCTCGGGAAGGGGGACGCGCACCCCCATCCTCTCTTCATAGGAGGGAGGAATACCACGCAACTTCCAATGAATGCCGGAGGGCATCAGCAAAAACAGGGCCGGATGTGTCCGACCTCCCAGGTCAAAAAAGGACTCCATCCAAGGCATCGCTCTTTCGAACCTAAGTACCTTCCTTCCCTTGTCCATCTCCCTTTTGATCGTTTCCCGACACCGCTCGATATAGGCAAATTTCTTCACGAGGCGACGCAAATGGTCCAGAGCAAAATCGAGAGCCCGGTAAAACGCCCTCTCCACCTCCTCTTTCGGAGCCCCGTAATCGGCAGGCATGAAGTTTGCCACAACCTCGGAAAAGGTACAATACCCTATCGGAAGGGTCAACTTTCCCGTATCGATTGCATCGACACCGATCACCAAAGAGCGATTGAGATAATCGACAAGTCCGGGGGCAATCACCCCCTCCTCTTTAAGGTGAAGGAGCACCATCCCCGCACTGCTGAGGGAACCGGAATATTCCGGCTGATGATGATCGAATCGATGCTTCTTCGGATCATATACCCCCCCCACGTCACAGACGAAATCGCATCCGTACCACTTCTCCTCACTGCGACTCCGGATCACCCCCCCCTCATCGACCAAATCAAAGAGGATGAGGAGGGCACACGCCACCACCTCGTCCGCATGGAAAGTGCCGTCATG
>JAPOVA010000034.1:22188-40261 GCA_026708385.1 Simkaniaceae bacterium
TCACCGGAGGTACGTTTCCTACTCACGCGTCCTCCTAAAGGGCAACCTTCTCGATCCGGATCGATACGTGCTCTTCTCCGAGATCCCAGGAGGTTCCCTCGGTTTTTTCAAACACCGCCTCAACCGCCAACACCTCGTGCATGATCAGCTCACGAAAGGTCATAAAGCAGTTCTTCACCTCGGAAGAACCGTCGATCCGGATCCGGATCCTGTCGGTCACCTCCAACCCTTCGTTTTTTCTCTGTTTATTCAGCCTGTTGATCAATTCGCGCGCCAACCCCTCCCGTATCAACCCTTCGGTCAACGTAACGTCCAGGGCAATCGTTACCCCCTCCTTCGTCGAGGCAATCAATCCGGGTTTGACATCCCTTTCGATAAAGACATCATCCGGAGTGATTGTCACATCACCATCGGGCAACGTCAACACCGTCTCCCCCCCCTCCGCAAGAGCGACGATCCGCTCCTCATCCGCGTCACGTAGCGCACTTTGCACCTGTTGCATGAGAGGACCGACCCGCTTTCCGAGCACCCTGAAGTTCGGCCGGATCGTATGCGTGACGAAGCGGGTATCATCCGTATGAAAGGTCAGCTCCTTCACATTCAACTCCTCTTTAATCAGCGTACTCCGTCCTTCTACATGCCGTATATCCTCCGGATCGGAAAGGGCGATATGGGCCGACGAGAGGGGCTGACGCACCCTCAAGCGGTGCGTTTTTCTCAATCCGTGGCCCATACCCACGATCGCCTGCACGATAGCCATCACCCTCTCTTCCTCCTCCGAACGGAGGGAGGGATCGTAGGAGGGAAAATCGGTAAGATGGACCGACTTCGGATCTCCCCGGTCGGCAAGGCCTTGAAAAATCACCTCACTGATAAAAGGGACGAAAGGGGCCGCCACCCGAGATAGGGTCTTGAGTACCGTATAGAGGGTCGAAAAGGCCTCCCGTCTGTCTTCCGTATCTTCATCGGCCCAAAACCGGGTGCGGGAGCGTCGGATATACCAATCGGTTAACCGATCTACGAATGTCATGAAAGGGGTGACGGCTCGATTTAAGAGATACCCGTCCATCCCCTCGGTCACATCCCGAATCAGTTTCTGCAAGAGGGAGAGGATCCACAGGTCAAGAGCCGTTTTAGGCTCCCGAAAAAGGGACTTTTCGGGACGCCAATCGTAGATACGGGCGTAAAGGGAGAGAAAGAGGTAGGCATTCCGGAGAGGGATGAGAAAACGGCGCACGACCGACTCCGTCCCCGCTTCGGAAAAGCGCATATCGTCGCCCTGCACCGCCGCACCGCCGAGCAGGTAGAGCCGGACGGCATCGGCACCGTACCTGTCGATTACCGTAGCCGGTTCGGGGTAATTCTTGAGTCTTTTGGACATCTTGAGACCGTTTTCAGCCAAAACGATGCCGTTGACGATGACATTCCTGAAGGCCGGTACGTCGAACAGAGCAACCGACAAAACGTTCAACGTGTAAAACCAACCCCGCGTCTGATCCAAACCCTCCGCAATAAAATCGGCAGGCAGCGTATCGGGGGGTGCTCCCTCCTTTTCCGGCCCTTTCGCAAAGGGAAATCCCTCTTGTCCGTAAGGCATCGACCCCGACTCGAACCAACAGTCGAAAACCTCCGGAATTCTCTCATACCTCTTCCCCCCCTTTTCAAAGGGTAAGTCATCGATCTTATCTCTGTGCAAGTCATCAACCTTTCTCCCCGTATACCTCTCGAGATCCTCTACCCGATCGACACAGATGCACTCCCCCTCCTCACTTTTCCACACGGGAATCGGAGTGCCCCAATACCTATTCCGGCTAATTGCCCAGTCCCGCGCACTTTCCAGCCATTTTCCGAACCTTCCCGACTTGATGTGATCCGGCACCCAATGAATCGTGCGATTGGCCGCGATCAACCGATCTCGAATCGCCTCCACACGCACGAACCAAGTGTTGACCGCCTTGTAGATGAGGGGGGTGTCGGAACGCCAACAAAAGGGGTATCTGTGCCGTATGCGTCCTTGAGAAAAGAGTCGTCCCCTCCCCTTCAGGGCGCGAAGAATCTCCCTGTCGGCCTCCTTCACCGGCCGTCCCGCGTAGTCGGGAACTTCCTCGGTAAAGCACCCCTCTTGATCAACGGGACATACGGGTGCGATAGCCGCCTTCCGACACACGAGAAAGTCGGCCTCTCCGAAAGCGGGTGCGGCATGCACGATACCGGTTCCGTCGCTCTCCTCCACGAAGGAGGCGCCGAGAACGGTAAAGGTCTTCCCCGAGGCGGATCGGGCAAAGTAGTCGAACGGAGGAAGGTACCCGAGTCCCACGAGTTCTTCGCCGAGGAAAGAACCGATCACCACGTACCGCTCCCTATCGTGAAAATAGGCATCATACCGACTCCGGGCCACCACGTAGCGAAGAGAACTCTCCCTATCTTCAACCCGCACGTAGACGATCGATGCATTCACGACGGCGGCGAGATTCGCAGGAAGTGTCCAGGGGGTCGTCGTCCAGACCAACAAACTCTCATCCGGACGATCGACCAAAGGGAGGGTGATCACGACGGAAGGGTCATCGACCTCTTTATAGTGGAGACCGGCCTCAAAATTCGAAAGGGGGGTGCCGAGCCGGGTCGAAAAGGGCATGACCTTGAACCCCTCATAGATGAGATCTCCCTCCCACAATCTGCCGAACACCCACCAAACCGACTGCATGAAGGAGCGGTCCATCGTTTCGTACGGTCGGCGGAAGTCGACCCAACGTGCCATCCTCTCGACGGTTTTCTCCCACTCCTTCGCATACCGCAACACGATCTTCCGACACTCTTCGTTAAAACGACCGATACCGAACGTCTCGATGGAGGCGCCCCCCGAAAGGTTCAGCCTCTTCTCCGTCTCGCTCTCAATCGGCAAACCGTGACAATCCCAGCCGAAGCGACGAGGCACGTAATACCCCCGCATCGTCTTGTAACGGGCAACGACATCTTTGACCGTCCCCGTCAGTAGATGACCGTAGTGGGGCAGACCGGTTGCAAAAGGGGGACCGTCGTAAAAGACGAAGGGGCAACACCCCTTCCGAGCATCCACGGAAGCTTCGAACACTCGCCCCTCGCGCCACTTACGTAAAATGCGTTCCTCCCCCTCGGGGAAGGTCTCTTGCTCTCTTTCAAACATGCCGAACACGCAGTGTACCGGCCTCTCTTTTTTCGAGATAGATCAAACAGCGCCACAGGCCACGCAAACACATCCGTCGGTGACCCCGACCCTTCCACAGAGGGGACTACTCGGGCCGAATCTCGGCCACTACGGACTATGCACTCTCCCGTTGTCCCGACATCCGCCCCTCACCTGCTTGTTGCTCGAGATCCCCCATTCGGCCGACCACACTCTCTTCCTCGCCTGCCTCGGAACCCGTTCGCTCCGCCCGGTCTTCCACCTGCTTGCTGAGATCTTCTACTTGCTCCAAGAGCGCTCTTCCTTGCCTCATGAAATCCCGTACGGGTCTCAAGCAACTGCTTATTTGCTCCTCGAGTTCTTCACACCGCCTCCCACCTCTTTGCGTCTCGAGAGCTCTCACCCGCTCCATCAGACCTCTTGCTTTTTGCCCGCGATCCCTCACCTGCTCCATGCAAGCGTTTCTCCGGCTCTCGAGATCTCTTATCTGCGCCATGTTGCCCATCACTCGTATTGACTCCGCGAGACCTGCTATCGGCTCATGATGATCTCTCATTTGTTGCATGCGTTCGTACAATAGTCGCTCGAGATCCCTCACCCGCCCCATACAAGCGTTCCTCCGGCTCTCGAGATCCGCCACTTGCCCCCGGCAAGCCCCGGCCTGCTTCTCAAAATCTCCCATTTGTCGCGTGCCATCTCTTATCTGCTCCGTAAGAGCATCGCAACACCCCCCCTCGTCTCTTTGTCTTTCGAGATCCCTTAGTCGCCTCACACAAACATCTTCCTGTTGGTCGTACTCCCTCGCTCGCCTTACGTAATCGCGTGCTTGCTTCTCCAACTCCCTCACCCCCTCCATGGCAACGATCACCTGCCCCGCGACGTATCCCGGATCCGACCTCATGCAATGCCCCACCGTCTCCTTCACGTAACGACCTATTTCCCTATCGAGTTCATCCGCTTGTTCCTCCCAACCATGCATTTGTCTTTCAAAACCTGCCGCTTGCTTCGCAAGATCGTCTCTCCGCCTCTCGACATCATTGAGACGTTTCCGGAGGTCTTCCCTCTGCCCTACCAAGCCCTCTCTCACTTGCTTCTCGAGGTTCTCCTCGAACCGCGCGAGGTTGTCTACCTCCTCAGGATACGCGGGACCACCTCCCTCCGGCATTTGATCTCCGAGATCCGCCCCCCGTTTCCGAAGGTCCGCTATTTGTCGTCCGAGGTCCGCCGCTTGTGCTGAGACATCCTCTAATTGCTGCTCGAGACGTCGTACCCCGAGATCTCGTATTCGTTTCCCCAAACTCCTCATCTGCCTCACGCACTCGTCCCTGCGCCCACTGAGATCACTTACTCGTTCATAAAGATCGCCTTGCAAGTAAGGGCGCAACACGCACCCCCAATCTAACGAAACAACACCATACGTAGATACGGACACAATCACTCCTCCGACTTTCCGACTCCGGCCTCCCAAGCACCGACGTTCGGGAGGAGGATTGTACGCGACGATGCACCGCGAAGTCAAGCCGAAAGAGATGGAGACGCTCTATATGTTTTCACACCGTACCATAATGTTTATACGGTAGCCACATCCTAATCGAAGGATATCCGTGCCACATACCTCCTTAAGAAAAGAACCGTTCCCGCCCCCTTCGGAACGCAGAGAACCTCCCTATCGGCCGTCCCGTCCCGCGTAGTCGGGAACCGCTACACGGTACGGTATCCTTCCCGATCAACGGAACATACGGGTTCGATGATAGTCGTCTTCCGGCACACGAGAAAGCGACCTCTCCGAAAGCGGGTGCGACGTGCACGACGCGCCGGTTCCTTCGCTCGCCTTCACGAAAGAGCGGGTCATGCACTCTCCCGTTGTCTCGACATCCGCCCCTCCGCTTGCCTCGGAACCCGTTCGCTCCACCCACCGTTCCATTCGCTCTGCCCGTTCTTCTATCTGCTTATCGAGATCTCCCACTTGATCCAAGAGTGCGCTTCTTTGCCTCATGAAAACCCGTACGGGCTCCCAACAATTGCTTATTTTCCCCTCGAGATCTTCACATCTTCTCGCACTTCTTTGCGTCTCAAGATCTCCCACCTGCTCCACCCGGCCTCTTACTTGTTCCCCGAGATCCCTCACTTGCTCCATGCAATCGCCCCTCTGCTTCTCGAGATCCCTTATCCGCTTCATGTCGTCCATCACGCGTATTTGCTCCGCAAGGCCTCTTATCGACGCACCACAATCTTTCATTTGCTTCATACGGTCACCCAACAGCTCCTCGAAATCTCTCACTCGCTTCATGCAGTCGTTTCTCCGGCTCTCGAGATCCACCACCCGCGTCATGCAGGCCCTGACCAACCTCTCAAGATCTCTCCTTTGCTCTGCGACATCTCTTATCTGCCTTGCAAGATCATCGAGATCCCCTCCCTCGCCTCTTTGCTCTTCGAGACCCCTTAGTCGCCTCACATGAACAGCTTCCTGTCGCTGATACTCTTCCACCCGCTCCATGCAGTCGCGTGCTCGCTTCTCCAAATCCCTCACCTCCTCCATGTGGGCGACCATCTCCTCCGCGACATCTCCCGGCTCCGGCCCCATACAATCCCTCACCGCTTCCCCCACGTAACGACCTATTTCCCTATCGAATTCGCCCGTTTGCTCCTCCCAACGACGTATTTGCCACTCAAAATCGTCCTTTTGCTTCACAAAATCGTCTCTCCGCTTCTCGACATCAACAAACTCTCTCCGGAGGTCTCCCTTCTGCCTTACGAGGTTTTCCGTTTGCCCCCTGAGGTTCTCCTCTAACTTCGTGAAGTTGTCTATCTCCTCAGGGCGCGTGGGGAAGCCTTCCTCTTGCACTTGCTCTCTGAGATCCCCCCTCCGTTTCCAAAGACCCGCTATTTGTTTTCGGAGAGCCGCCAATTGTGCTACGGAATCGTTCAGTTGTTGCCCGAGATCTTCGTCCGGGCTGAGATCACGCACTTGTTCCTTCAAACTCCTTACTTGTCTCACGCACTCGTTCCTGTGCCTACTGAGATCGTTTACCCGTGCACAACGATCGCCTTGCAAGTAAGGGCACAACACGAATCTCCAATCCAACGAAATGACACTATCCGTAACCACAACCATTCCTCCCGGTTTTCCGATTCCGGCCTCCCGAGCGCCGGCACGCGGAGGGGATTGTACGCGACGACGCACCGTGAGGTCAAGCAAAAAGAGGTAGAAACGTTTTAATATGCGTCCACACTATACTATGATTTACTTATGCGGTAGTAACACCTTATAAGAATATCCGTGTTACATACTTCCTTTAAGAAAAGAACCGTCCCCCCCCCCTTCGGAACGCAGAGAGTCTCCCTCCTTCACCGGTTGTCCCGCGTAGTCGGGAACTTCCGCGGTACGGTATCCCTCCCGATCAACGAAACATACGGGTTCGACAGTCGTCTTCCGACACATGAGAAAGAGCGAGTGATGCACTCTCCCGTTGCCCGATATCCACCCCCCACTTGCTTGCTGTCCGAGATCTCCTATTCGGCCGACCACAACCTCTTCTTTGCTCGCCTCAAAACTCCTTCGCTCTACCCACTCTTCCATTCGCCTTATCCGTTTTTCCGTCTCTCGAGACCCCTCCTCCGTTGTCGAAGGTACCTCATTCGTCTTCCGAGATCCCGCGCCTACGTTGCGAAATTCTCCACTTGTTACCCGAAGACCTCGTATCCCGAGACCTTCATGACACATCCCGCACATAACGGGTAGCGCTAGTCCCGCACGCCATCCTCCGGGAGGCGGAGGGGAATCCGAGCTTGTTCTCGTTCCTTAACGGCCATCTGCTCAAAATGGGAAGCTCTCCGCTTTTTGCCGGCGCACACATAGTAGAGGGTGAGCATCTCCAAGAGTGCCAATCTCTCAAACGGAAGGATTCCCTCCATTCGCGAGGATTGCCACGTCATGTTGCCGTGTAGGAACAGGCCGAGGTCGTACCTTCCGGAGGGAATTCCCGCATCCAAGGAGGATTCAAAGTAGCGGAGCGCCCTCTTGTGCCCCCTCTTTTTCGCAAGAAAACAGCCGTACGGGGAGTAGTAGGGCGAATCGGGAGGGAAATCGGTCTCATCCGGAAAGAGCCCTTCCGCCCGCGATCCGTACCCGGATAGAAGAAAGGAGCGGATGGCGAGCAATCGCAAACCGGGATGCATTTGTTCCCTCGTCAGCTCACCGAAAAAGGGGAGTCGCTCTTTGGCCCCTCGGATGGTCAGCCCACGCCTCACCGAGAAAGAGGCACTCCGCACCTCACGGAACGAAAGATCTACCGTTGCACCGTAAGGCGGTCGCACAAAAGGAGCGGTAATCGGTTTTTCCGCCTCCCTAATCAACCTATCCGACAGGGCATCCGACCGGTCACCCCCGCGCACACCGTACTCTTTGATCTTCTTCAGGATCATCCGGGCCATATCGGGATAGCCCATTTCGAGAGCTGCAAAAAAGGCATTGCGCATCAATACGTCCTCTTCATGCCGAGCATCCCTTCCGTTCGCGGGAGAGAAAATCTTCCGGACGATTTCATAGAGCGTAGCGGGCTTGGAAAGTCTGAAAGCAAGCTCCGAGGCCAAGTAGATCCCATACGATCGATCTCCGGAAAATTCCTTCAACCTCTCCATAAAGTAGAGCGGCTCCCAGCTTCCCTCGATGTTTTCGATAAGCTTTACCGTTTCCGCCGATTCCAACGTATGGGGCATGTAACCGAGAAGTAAGAGTAAAAAGGCGTAGACCCCCCTCCTCTCCGTTCCGGCCGTCTCGTGAAGGCGGAAGTGGACATGCTCCTCAACCGCCGAAAGGAGGGGGTGTTTGGGGTATTTACGGATGGCCAGCTCAAGACACTTTACCTCCTCATCCACTTCTCCTTCGCACCCGTAAACGAGCGATTTGCCGAGGTATTCCAACGGACCTCCGGGCGTACCGTGCAACTTTTCGAACTCCTCCCGCGCAAGGGATAACAGCCTTTCGCGCCCCTCCTTACTTTCGGCCCCCTTCGCCTGCTCCAAAAGGGTGATTCCCCCGCGAAAAAGAGCCTCCCTCCCCTCTGCCCGCCCTCTGAAGGAATAGGCAATGCCCCTGTATTCGTGGAGAGCTTTATCGTAATCTCTTGCCGTGAAGAACGCATCCGGGATCGACAGACAGTTGACCATGACGTTGCGACTTCCGAAAAATATCCTGACCACACCGACGACAAACCGGGCGTCGGGCAAAAGGAGACCGATATGTCCCCCGACAAGGGGAAAGGAACTGAGATAGTCGAGAACCGGCACTTTATCGATAAAGAATCTGAGATGATTGTCCACCTTTTCGATCACGATCGCATGGTCCGCCTCCGACCCGATCGAGACATCGGGAATGTGCATTACGGCCACATTCGAACGGAAAAGGGTACAGGAGGCAACGGCCCCGATATCGAGCCGGATGCAGTACCCCTCCTCAACGCTCTTCCTTTCGGTTGCCTCGGGTACGCAGAGTAAAAAACCGACCCCTTTACAATCGCTTCGGAGAGAGAGGGTGGTTTCGATCCGCATATTCCCGGAATAGGAACCCTTGGAGATCATCAACATCACCCACTCGGAGAGATTCACGGGTCCCGCAATAGCCTCTTGCTTGGTAAACAACACATTTTCCTGAAACTCCCAATCCTCCGGTCGATGCATATCGAGGGCTACCGCAAACGCCCACTCGGGGCACCCCTCGATGTATCCCTCCAATCTAGTGACGATTTCCTTCACCGAATCGTACCGATCTTCCGGAGAGGGGGTCAGACATTTTCTTGCAATCTCGGAGAGTTGTGCGGGAATATCCCGATGAGGTGCCGCCTCTTCGGGATCCATCCACCTCTCGAATTTCATCTTTTTCCGAAACTCCCTGAGAGAGGGACGAACAAAGGGAAATTTCAACGTAAGGAGCCGGTAGAGAATCACGCCGAGAGCATAGATGTCGGTCTTTACGTCCGCATCGGCTCCGAGCGCTCTTTCGGGGGCCATATATCCGACGGTGCCGACGACCTTCCCGGGTCTCGTCAATTCACTCGAAGGGACGGACCCTCCGGCACCGCTTTCGGGAGGCCCGGGGTCGGATACGGTAACATCCTCCTCCCGATCCGCAGTTGACGTAGGTGTTGCCGCAATTCCCCAATCCAAAATAATCACCTCGCCAAATCGTCCCACAATCATATTTTCCGGTTTAAGATCCCTGTGCAACACCCCCCTCGTATGTGCGTAGTGCATTGCCTGACAGACGTTGAAAAACAGCCGGATCAAAGCGGGAATGGAAGAGCCGATCGGATGGGGTTTACCCCCCTCCTTTTCCAAGGCACGCGTCTTTTTGATGATCTCCTGTAACGTCTCCCCCTCGATGTGGGGCATGGTATAGTAGATCGTCTCATCATCGTCCTGAAGGGAGTGAATGGGAATGATGGAGGGGTGAGAAAGCCTTGCGGCGATCTTCGCCTCGTTTAAAAATCGTTCCTTGATCACGGGGTACCGGATCAATTTGGGTAAGATTTTCTTCAGTGCCACATCGCGTCCGCAAACGGGATCTCTGACAAGATAAATCTCTCCCATGCCCCCCTTGCCGATCTTCCGGATGACGTCGTAACGACCGATTTTATCTACACTTTCTTCCGAACCCATCGAGAAAAAAGTTATCCCAATGAGATAAAAACCGGCAATCATTTTTCCGATCCTATAGGATAGCTCCCTTATGGGTAGCAACCCTCGCTCAGTCGTCCTGACGGGAGACCGCCCCACGGGTCCCCTCCACCTCGGCCACTACGTGGGATCCCTCCGCTCCCGTGTCGAACTGCAGGAACGACACGAGCAGTTCATCATGATTGCCGATATGCAGGCATTGACCGATCATGCCGCAACCCCCGGCAACATACGGGACCACATCTCTCAAGTCGTCTCCGACTACCTTGCGGTCGGCATCGACCCCGAGAAAAGTGTGATCTTCCGACAGTCCGCCATTCCGGCCATCTCCGAGTTGACCATGTACTACCTCAATCTCGTGACGTGGAACCGGCTCAAACACAACCCGACCGTCAAACAGGAGATCGTACAGAAAGGATTCGGTGAACGAATCCCCGCGGGCTTTATGATCTACCCCGTATCTCAGGCAGCCGACATCACCGCCTTCAAGGCCGATTTGGTTCCCGTCGGCTCCGATCAGGTGCCGATGATCGAACAGACGAACGAAATCGTCCGAGCCTTCAATAAAACCTACAAGGCCGACGTTTTGGTCAAGGCAAAGGCGCTACTCCCTCCCGTCGCCCGCCTTCCGGGGACGGACGGCAAGGCGAAGATGGGTAAGTCGCTGGGCAATGCCATCTGTCTCTCCGACTCCATCGACACGGTCGCGGAAAAGGTGAAGGGGATGTACACCGATCCCGGGCACCTACGTGTCGAAGATCCGGGCAAGGTGGAGGGAAATCCCGTCTTCTCCTACTTGGACGCATTCGGCACCGACACCGAGGCCGTCTCCGATCTCAAAGCCCGCTACGAACGGGGCGGTCTCGGAGATGCCACCGTGAAGAAATATCTACTCGAAGTACTCTCGGCCTTTCTGGAACCGATCCGGCAAAGACGCACCCTCCACGACCCCGCCACCCTCTCGGAGATCTTGGCGAAGGGCAATGTAATTGCCAACGAAAGGGCAAGCGCGACCCTCCGAGAGGTGCGCGCAGTCATGTGCCTCGATTAACGTCCCCTCTCCCCCGTTCCGACAAATCGTCCGACACGATCTTCAACCCTCCGGGCAGACATTGAGGAGGAACATGACGGACTAAACCGGTTGTCGGAGATCCGGGGGGGGGCCCTCAGTTAAATGGAAAGATTCACTCAGGTTAATCGGAAAACTACCGCTTACGCCTCTCACGGATGCCGTAGCTTTTTAAGCGCTTATCGTCTCTTATCCCTATTTCCGTGGAAGCATGCCATCGCAAAAATCATCGCCCGGGTCGGGCACGAACGCCACATTGCAGAAGGCACGATACACCGAGGTGGAACGGGATATTCTCGTAGATTATGCGCCGGAGACAAGGAGTGGTAGGTTACCGGCTCTTGAGTCCCGGGAAAAATCGATCGAAGAATGTAACCGGGAATGTATGTAAGAAGATACTTTAAAAAAACCGATCTAACAAAACTCAAGATTCAATATTGGGTTATTCCTCCTAGATCTGACAGTGCATTTGTTGCAACTATGGAAAGCGTGTTAGATACGTACGCCATGCCGTGATGTGTCACTGAGGGACGCCTCTTTAAAGTTGCCACGCCACGCCATTCCATGGTATACTCCCTCCCGAAGAGACATAAATTTTTGGAGGCAAGCGATCCATGGCAACTAATCTCGATGCTACCATTATCTCGGGCTCGGCCCCGAAGAGGTCCGACTGTACCGATGTAGGTGCTCCCGTACGGTTTCCCGAGAAGGGGGCTGAGACGGTTCGTAAAGCTGATAAGGTTGGTTGTAGAGCTTTCGTGACCACGCATAAGTGTTTGACGGCAGGGTGTGTTGTCAATACTGCCAACGCTCTCGTAGGGGCTCCTATCTCTATTGCGGTGGGTTTCTCGGGGGCGGGCCTCTTAGCAACCATGCTAATCGGGGTTCCATTGATCGGGGTCGGTTTGGGTGGCTGTGTGTGCGGGCTCGTAGGGCCCCGATTGCATGCAGTCTGTTGCGGCTCCGAACGACCGAAAGAGAAGACGACCAAACCTGAAGAAGTAATCATCATACAACCGGAATCTCCTTCCCCCTCACCCGAACCCGCACCTACCGTATCGGGATGGTCTATGCCTTTCGGTGGGCCATTTAACAGGCAAGAGGAAGAGACCGAGTTCACCGGTGAGTCGACTGTTTAACGGAGTCGTCAAACATCAACGCTATAACACGAATGCCCCCCCGGTTGCGATAGATCAGGTCGTTCCCGAACCGCACAATCAATGGGTCCCCGTTCCTCGTGCGGTCAACAGAATAGCTTTGTAAGAGCAAAAACAAAACCGTTGTCGAATATGCGTTGGGAGATGCGAACAAACCGATCAATGTCGCTTCGTATCGTTTGAAGACGTAAGCTACCGGAACATCTGAAGGATGAACAGCCCTCAGTTGAGCAAATGCGGAAGCTTCTTGAAAACATCGAGAACGACTAGGTGACTTCTCGTACGTTTTTTGATAGATGATCCGACCCTTTCAAGCGATGTTCCTTGACCCCGAAGCCCCCGCGTGCTATCCTTTCCGACTGAACTCGACTTGGGAGAGATAATGTCTTGTATCTGTTGTTGCCCGACCCGCCGAGAGCCTATCCTCCTCGAGGATACACTCGAGGAAGCTCCCGTCACTGTTGCTCCGTCGTCATGAGAGGTCGATGTTTCTCTCAAGATAAGACCGGGAGAATCTCAGGTGCTTGTATCGTCGGCGATGGTGTCGCAGGTAGCGGGAAGACAATCTTCTTCCGGTGTCTCTGTCTCGGACGCACAACTCCCCGAAATAGCGGGAGAGGGGGTCGGAGAGATGCGACGGATATGTTACGAGGAAGTAGAGGCACACCACGAGCAATCGGAAGAGGCGTCTCAAACTCGGACGGAGGAAGAGCCGAAGGTCGATTTGCAGATGCAAAAATGCCGGAATACTTCTTTCGTAGCCAAATCCCCGGAGGGGTATGTCTCGTTTCTGTTGCGATTTTAGGTTGACTGCACGCCCCCTTGTGGGGTTTCCGTCGCCGGAGGAGTCAAGACGCGTTCTTGAAAAGTCGGGTCGTCGTGTGACTGCTCCCGCGCCGGAGACGAAAACGGGTGAAGGCGACCTTGTTGCGGACGGAACGCTCTATGAAGACGTGAAATATCTTAGCAACGGTGTCTCGCAAAAGAGAGGCCCTCAAGAGCGCGAGAAAGGGCGTTGCGATGACGGTGGCTTTAAAGATAGCGTCTGCCCGTCTCGTAGCTGTTTGCCCTTGCCGGTGCCCGAGCCGCAACCGTATCCGAAACCCGTGATTACCGAACCGGAGCTGTCGCTTCTTTGCTCGAAGAACGTAGACGCTTTTTTTGTTTCCACACCCGGTGTAGACCCGGACCCGACTCGTAGGAATATTTTGGCACCGGACCGAGTAAGACGCAATGCTCCGGAAGGGGGCGTGGCGTATGGCTATGCAGTGCGGAACTGCTTTCGGGGTCACGACGCCAAGGCTTAAATTTTGAAACTAAGGAGGAATGATGACCTGTCTTTCATGTTGTAAGAATTCACGGAGCACACCCGTCCCCGAGCCCGTAGAGGCCCCCACGAAATGCGTCGCTCCGGAGGTGGGAGTCGCAAAGAGAGTTGTGGCTGTGGTCCAAGAGGCACTCGGTTCCGATAAAGAGCTTGTTTCCGTGCAGGTCCCCGTGAGAGGTTCTGCGACGGCGCTGTTTTCTCAAGCAGATGAGTCGGGCCTGCCCTCTCGGATAATCAGTCTGCCGGAGGAGACGCAGGAAGAGTGTGATCTCGTAACGGACTTTGACAAGTTCCTTGCTGAATGGGAGCGGGAGCAGCGCTTAGCCGAAGGGGTGACAAGTTTGGGTACGGGGGTCGAGAGACCGGACATAGTTCGGCCTCCCGTTCCGGTCATACCACCTACCGAGCCGAGCACCAAGGAAGAGGGAACCAACGGGGTCGTCGAAGCAGACCCGACCGTTGCCGAAACCGGACAGCTTATGGTTCGGCCGTCACCGGAATACGAAGGCGTTCCCGAGGACAGCCTACGTGACGAGAGCCCCGAAGGCCGAGAACTGATCGGTGAAGGAGTTGACAACGCGGCAAAAGAGGCCGGGGTGGCATTTGAGAAGGACCTTGCCGTCGCACCGGCAGCGATAGTCGGGGCGCTTGATAGCGAAGGAGTGTCCGAGAGCACCACGGGGAACGCGTAGAGAAGCCCTGCGGGTGACAAACCTTTTCTTGAATCAAAGGCCTCCCTCCGTGATACCGACTCCTCTTCTTGAAACAGGGGGTGTTGATGTCTGTTGCTTTCTTAAGCTCGAGGATGCCGTCAATGTCTCGAGTTCATAGTCTTCTCGGTAAGGCAACTCCGGCCGGCAAAATCACGTTGGTTGCACTGTCGGTGTTGCATGTATTGACGGGGATCCGGCCGGGGCGTCACCTGCGCAGTAGCGTTGAGCTTGGGTTCCTCCTTTCGCCTGCGATACTTTTGTTTGTTATATCACGGTTCTTCGGCAACCGTCCCGAATGGCCCTAGGTGAGTTGAGAGCCGTCCGCGTGGGGCAGGCTTCACATTCCCCGTGCCTGTGACCGGTGTGGACGGTTTTTCTTTCGGGATTGTTGAGCCGGGTTTCCTTTCTTTGGTTTGCTCCGGCGATACTGTCCTGATGCGGGTTACTCGATCTCTGTTTCTTTTCGGCGCGGTGGATGGTACGGGCGACCCGATGTATTTTCTGTCGGGTCACCGCCTCCTCTCGGGATGTGTTCAATGGGTGGCCCGACCCTTTGCCTGTGTAATTTTAGGTACCTTAAAAGAAGATGGTGTGATATGGCTTTCCCGATTAAGCGATTAAATTTTGGGTGGGAGGCGGAGTGGCGTCGGCAATAGGTGGAGAGTGGGAACCTTTATGGCCCGCGGTCGAAGAACAAGAAGTCGTTACACGGATGGATCGGAGTTTGAGGGTGACACCCCTTCAGGTCGAAGCACCGAGAAAAAAAAGGAAGAAGAGACACTTCAAGTGGCTACGGAGTGAGGTTGTAGACTACTCTGTGGGGATGAGGGAGATGAGGAGCGTCAAAGATTGCGCCGAAGACTACGGCCTTCCCGGAGCCACTTTGTCGAGATGGGTCAGGGAGGAGTGTAAAGCCTATCCTGAAGTGGCCGACGTAGACCCCAAAGTTTACTCCGGGAAGATAGCAGACTACAGAAAGCTTTTGGCGGACCTCCGTGATTGGTCGGGAACAGGGCGCGTTCGGCTTTCCGATTACTTTTCAAAATCCGCCGGAGGGTGGGGTTTTAATAGAGAGGTTGAACCGGCGACGGAGTTGACTCGGGCAGGGCATCCTTATTTCGTGTCGACGAAGAAGGGGAAGCGGAGGTCCTTTACCGAGGATCAAAAGAGAAGAACGGTGGCCTATTGGCATTCCGGATTTGGGGGGAAGACTGTCAAGGAGTGTGCTCGGAATTGCAACGTAGCCAAGTCAATTTTGTACGAGTGGATAGACGAGGTAAGTGGGTGTAGCTCGGCGGAGTGTATGTTGTCTCCGGAGATTTCGCCGAATGTAGAGGACGTTTTGGGAGACTTGCATACGGATGACGTAGAAGGATGGTGTCTTGACCGGCGCGATCTCGAATTGTGCCAAGGAAATCAACCTTCACGTGCAAACTTTGAGTGATTGGGTAGATACGTATGGGCATGGCCGAAGACGGCGTCCGTTGCACACGACGGGATCGCCCGGGAGTTCTCCCGGGACGACTACTTCCGATTCGGACGAGGACTCTTTGTCCGATATATCGTGGGAGGAGGTGAAGAGGCTGTTTCCGGCATAGTCTCTTGTCGAACCTTGGGTTTTCGACATTTTTCTTTTGATTTGTCTCTGAGGGCCGTCTCTTTATGCTTGCTCCGCCATGCCGTTCCGCGGTATGCTGTTGCCCGATGAGTCACGAAAAATGGGGAGAAACAAGCTATGACAACTAAACTTGATACTACCATTATCTCGGGGCCGGTTCCGAAAGAGTCCGATGTAGACGCTCCCGTGTCGCTTCCCCCAAAGGAAACTGAAGTTGTTCGGAAGGCTGACAAGGTGTCCCGAGAAGTTCTCGACAGAGGAAGATGTGCATATCCGGTGCTTGAAAGGAGAGTCGATAATATCGGTTTGGCCTGTGTCGTCGGTGGCGTTGTCTTGATAATTGTGGGTACGGCAACGGCATTACCTGTCGGACAGGTGTATGGCGGAATTACGGGATTGGCATTGGGAGGCTCTCTTCCGACTGTTTTAGGTACGGGAATGGGGGTGCGGAGGTTGCTTCTGTGCGTTTTGCGCTACTAAAGGGGGTCGTGAATACTGCAAGGAAGACCTTGCGGACAACTGCGGATGCATAGAACGTTGTCAGGTCAAACGATCGAGAAGGGAAGCATCCCCCGAACTTGAAGAAGTTGTGGTCGAACAACCGAAAGCCGAATCTCCTTCACCCAAGCCCGAGCCTGCCAAGGGAGGATGGTTGAGTCTTAGCGAATGGTTTGCTAAGCCGAGTGAGAAGATAGATACCGAGTCCGTGGATGAATCATCGGTCTGATGGGATCATGAGACGAGCCCGGAGTGTAGCTGATGACAACATGACCATAAAAAAAGGAGAAAGAGATGAGTACGAAAGTCATTGAACGGAGCCCTTATCCCCTTTACGAACGGGTAGAGTCCGACGACATGCAAACGGTCCGCAAAACGGACGACGAGATGCGAGAACTTCTCGCCTCCCGAACGGAACCGACGATAGGAGTAAAAGAATGGCTTTTCGCCATATGGACCGTCTGCAGTTTTGCGATGATCGTCGCCCTGTGCATCGGCGCTTTGCTGAGATTTGGTTTCGGCGTGCATTGTTTCGATTGGCTGATGCACCCCGCGGTACTCGTTCCGCTGTCCATCTCGTCGGTCGTACTTAATCGATACTTCGTCAGTGATTGAGATGGTCTACGGTCTACTGTCTTCGGGCGTCAAGTGTATTAAATAAAAGGGTGTCGATGTACTCCGCTCAAGGAGGAACCTGTGGCAACCCCTCATGTCCTCTCTCAAAAGAGATGGGGGCTAAACCATGGGCACTTCAACTCAACGAGGTGCATTCGGACCATATTCGACCTCTCGTGGGGGGAGGCAACAATTCCTACAAAAATCTCCGCATTCCGTGCGCGCGGTGCCATTCTCTCCGAAAGGGAAATCACACACGATGCAAGAAAAGGCTCTCAAAGATGGGAGGCTAAGCAACCAAGAATACCTTGAAGATCGTTGGTAAGCAACTTACATGGAACAAGGCGAGAAACTTGGCTTGGCTCGGCATGGCCCGGCTTAGGCGGGGTGAGGCATGGCAAGGACGGGTCGTCTCTCGGGACGGCCCTTTTTTTATTCCCACAATTAGACGATAGGATCAAGAGAATGGACCTCCTCTATTTATTTAGACAAACTGACCACAGCGCGTGAAGATTTTTCTCGTTTATTAGACCAACTGCCCACAACCCGCTTTGATTGCGAAAAAGCTTTTATGGAAGCTGACGCTCTAATGTCTTTTATGGGTAAGTCTTTCGACGGAAAATCGCGGGTTGGTATCCACGACGTAATGGGGGCATTAGGCACGTTCGCAGAGACCGCAAACTCCATCCGATCCGTTCTCGAAAAAATCAATGAGATGGAAGACCGACACCGATTGCGACCAAAACTCTCTTTCGTATTGTCTACGAACGGGTGCCATGCCGGACTACTCGTACCATTTTGTACGTACGGGAGGAAGAGAGCGTTTTATGACAACTGAGGCTCGATACTATGGTTCTATCGGAGCCGGTTCCGAAAAAGTCCGATGTGGATGCTCCCGTGTCGTTTCCCCCAAAGGAGGCTGAAGTTGCTCGGAAGGTTGACAGAGCGAGATGTTGTACTTGCCATCGTCTTCCGGTCTCGAGGAGGGATGATTGTATGATCGGGCCCGTTGCAGCCGGCGGCACTGTCGTGGGAGCTTCCGTCTTTGTCACGGCAATGTGTTTAGGGGCATTCTTCGGGGGTGTGAGTGGGATGTTGGTGGGGGGTGGTCCGGACCCTATCCTGCGCCTTTGATGATCGGTGGGGGGGGGTGCTACATATGCTGCCCGTACCAAAAAGGAACATCGTAAGACTACTCCCCGTTCGCAAAGAGCAACAGTGCACGCTCCGGAAGAAGT
>JAPOVA010000008.1 GCA_026708385.1 Simkaniaceae bacterium
CGCGCCTTTACCCGTAAAGAGGGTTTTTCCGGACTACGAAAACGGATCGATGCTTTGGAAAAGCTCGACTACGAAACCTTCAAAAAGGGCGCCCTCCGGACCCTTGCCAGGACGAATAAAAGAAGGATTGCCATCACATGTGAAGGAAAAGCGCCCGACGAAGAAAAGGCCTTTTTTTACCGGACCATCGAACCGACCCGTCTGAAGCGATTACAACGAGGACGATCCGAGTAACCGCCACCGCCGTTAGTACCCCGTCGGAGCATGCCACACGGGATACTATCCGGAGTCACCGCTTACGAGATCACCTATCTTCCTTTCCAACTCTTCCGTTTCTTCCTCTTCGTTAGGGCTCTCTCCTTTCCGCAAGCAGGAATCGCCCCCCCACTCCTCTTCACCCGCAAACCGGATGAAGAGGCCGAAAGCGATCACGATACCGCCGTAAATGAGCCATTCGATCCAACTCATCTTTTCTCTCCTCCCCTGACGTTACTCCACGATGATACCACACAGCTTCATTTCCGTGGTAAAGAGAAAACGATAAAAAAATAACATCCATTACACTAATTATTAAAGATATATGGACTTTTATTCAAAAAAATACATTTATGTTATAATAAACTTGATTCGCTTGCTTTGGCTTCTTTTGCGCAAGGAAATGACCTCGTACTCGGGAGCCGATCGCATAGTGTTTCCAATGTAACTACGGGGAGGTATACCATGCCGACAGCAGCTACGAGCCAAGGGCACCTATTCGGCAGGGGAGATGTCCGTGGCGTATCGCCACCGAAAACGACGGAAGAATCATCCGTTCCGATGAAGGCGGTAACGATCGCCGACGAAACGCGTGGTATGTTCACGGATGCGACCGGATCCGATCCGGTGTCCGGGAAGGGAAGAATGCGAGAGTATCATATCCGGACTTCCGGTTTTACCAAAGGTTTCGTGGCATCGGTCGTAGCGGGAGCCCTCTTGGGAGGAGCTACGGGTTGTATCGTAGGAGCGGTGAGTTGGATCTTTGCTCCGATCACAATCGTCGCAGGGATCATTGTCGGAGGCATCACCGGAGGAGCCCTCGCTTACAAAAATGCATCGCGACGTCGTGCATCGCCCCACCTGTGATTTCGCCTCTCGGATGGGGGGTTCGGGGATACCCGTACGGTGAGATCTATGACACATCCGGAAAACACCGGTAAAGAGGTGTCCCCTATCTTCGTAACGTCGCAATCGTCGCCACCGTTACTATCCCGTAGATGCACTTCACGGAATACTCCCGAAATCGTCGCTTACGCGATCGCCGATCTTCTTTTCCGATTCCGTCTCCCCCTTCTTCACCACTAGGGCTTTCCCCCTTCCGCGGGCAGGAATCGCTTCGCGCCCCTTCATCCGAAAGCCGGGCGAAAAGAGCGAAGGTGGTTGCAATACCACCATAGACGAGCCACCCGGTCCGTCTCATCTTTTCCCCTCTCCCCCGATTTACTACACGGTGATACTAGATACTACACAATTCATTTTCACTTCTTTTTTAAAGATACGGTAATAAAAATATTTGTTATATTATAATGAATCTAGTTGACTTTTTTTCGGTTCCGTCTGCACGAGGAAATGATCCCGTGCCGAGGAGCCGGTTTTATGTATCTCTAACACAAATACGGGAGGTATACCATGTCAGCAACAAGGACACACACATGCGATGACTCGACTCATGAAGGAGCAGGTACGTCCGCCCCGCCATCCCCGGTTATACCGGAGGTGGTCACATCCGGTGCCGGTCAGGTGCAGGACGTATACGACCGTACGATGAAGCAGGAGAATCCCTCTCCGTACGACAGAGCAGTACCACGCCACTACGGTGCCGACACAATGCAAGAAGACTACTGCGATCACGAATCGGGAGAGCCTTGCTCCGACCGTTGTAGTATGAAGAGGCCTTCCAAGCCTTTCGTAAGCTGCATGATAGTACCGGTCATCGCGGGGGCACTCTTGGGGGGGGCCATCGGCTTTGCCATCGGCTTTGCCATCGGCCTGACGGGAGGGCCCGTCGGCATCCCAGCCGGTATCGTAGTCGGAACAATCTGTGGTGTCATTGTCGGCGCAATCGGCGGAGGGATCGTTGCCTACAAAGCGCAACGCGATTTCCTATCCCCCCCTCAGCTCGGCTTTGCGATGCCGTACGGCGGACCGGGTATAACCGTGCGACGAGACATATAACCCGCCCTCCCGGCCTATAGCTCCGACGTGTGCAAAAAGGCGTATCCGCACGTGATACCGCTTCGGCCACCCCTCCGTTCTCTGCAGAGGACGGAGGTGCGTGCCCTCTCTTCGAGATGATCTTTTCTTTAAATTGTTGATAATTAAAAGCATATAAATATTTTATTTAAAAAAATATTTATGATAGAATATGGTTATCTGATCTTTTTTTTAGTAATAGATTTAGGAGACACATTATGGCAACGGTACATGAAATGGGACCCGTGCCCCCCACCACGGAGAACGGGGCCCACGTTGACATGGAGAACGATGAGGAATCGCGTCTGACTAGGTGGGTACTCAGGATAGACGAACTGTTTAACGGTGAGGAGAGGTCGCCGGAAGCGGAAAGAAGAGACACACGGTCCGAAAAGAGGGGGCGCCTTTGGACCCCCCTGACCACCGCGAACATCGTAATGTTTGCCGTGATGGGGGCCGTTATCGGGGGAGTTACGGGCTGTGCGATTCTTGCCGGTCTCGGTCCTCCGGGCTTCGTAATGGGAGCCGTCTTCGGTGCCATCATCGGCGCAGCCGTCGGAGCATGCATCGCTTACAAACTAGCGTGCACATCTACCTCCCCGGCGAAAAACGATGATTTCAATTGCACGGCCGGATCACGGACCCATGATTGATTGCTAAACGGTGTCGTACACCTCTTTGGCGAGTCGGCCGACCCCCCTACGAACGGGGGAACGCCGGTTTTCGGGATTGCCATGGCCGTGTTGCCCCCGTCCGGGATCCGTTATCGCGTGGGAAATTCTTTGTGTTGCAGTTGTGGTTACACGGGAGCTTCGCCCGTTTCGCATATGTGGTGAAACACATTTTCGTGACAACCTTCCTCCGATTCGGGCGATGCGTCCGGATCGCGGTCCGCATTTTTCAATATAGCCGATTTTTTCATTGTTCGAATCGTTGATTATTGGAACTATTCATATCTCATTTAAAAAAAATTATTATGTTATAATGAAATTTACTGACTTTTTCAGTAATAGCTTGGGGGGAGTATATTGTGTCAACGGCAACCTGCACGTGTATCGGAGCCCATTCCGACACGGATACCGTTCAAGAGAAAAAGAGTCGATCCGATCCCCCGAATCACGGGTGGGTAGCCTCCTCAATCACGGACGAGGCAAAGGACACGTACTACTACGCTACGGGATGGCGGCCAACACAGGAAGACCGAGATTACGCCGCTTGGAGTTCGGGTTTCAAGGTATATTTCGTAGCATACTTCATAATGGGAGCCGTTATCGGAGGGGTTGTGGGCGGTGTATGCGGGATGTTCGGCGGCCTCCCCGGTATCGTTGCCGGCATCCTGTTGGGTGCCGCTTTCGGAGGATCTGTTACGGGACGCATCGCTTACGAAATACAGAGGTCCGGACGGGCCTGTCCCACGAACGAAGTCACGGATGATCCGAACGGCTCCATGACGGATGCACCACGACTCCGTGGCTATTAAAACACTACCGACCCCCCCCCGATCGGGAAACCCTTCCTCTTCTTCTCTTTTCAGCAATATGCCGGCACCTGCATGTTTGCCGGCATCAAAACGATCATTCGGGAACGGATCCCGGAATGAGAGGTGGGACCGTTCCCATCGGCCCTCTCCGCACACGTTTTGCAAGAATACGCAAAAAAGACATACCGAAAGAAGCATGGTTCGTCCTCTTGGTCGGAGCAGGGACAAACAACAAATACGAGATGTTCCTTCTCGGTTTACATGATGCCGGTCATATCCGGAAAGATATGCGCGAAAAACGGACACCACGCAACGGGGGAGAGAGGTTTTTCCCTCTGCACGGTCGACGACATGAAGATCATCGCCCGGAACGGTGAATCCCTCGAAGAGGGGTCGCTGTCCGTGGATGGTATCGGACGGCTCATGATCGATGGTCGCCTTTATCTACACGGACAGCCTCATCTACGACGATAGACGGGTTCCGAAAAAAGGTGTGGCCGGGGAATGATGACCGTATGAAAAAACGGATCGCGCTCCGATAGAAATGAAAACAAATATTTGATGAATTGTTCGAAATGTTCGATTACCTTTTTAAAGTTGAATAATATGAATGTAATCTGTAAAATAATGTCATATCAGTAGTTTTTAAATTAATCATGTGTACCGGTAACCGTTTCACCTCTTCCGACGTAGACTCGTCTTCCTGCAGGAGGGTGGCCCTTCCTCGGGAATACCGCACTCAGGCTCGGTGGTTCGATTCGTTGTTTCGCCTGTTTACCTACATCACGGGCAGGACTCGTGAACACTATCACATACGGAGTGAACGAATTAGAGTATGGAACGCCCCTACGGAAACGGAAACGGAGGGGGTCTCATCCCCTTCCTTCAAAGAGGGACATCGGCCGGAGACGGAAGAAGAGGAAGAACGGAGTGAGAGGAATACGGCTCCCCACAGGCCGGCTCTCCCCGAATCATCCCATTATCACACACATAATGAAAGAATTAAAGCACGTAATGCCCTTACGGAAACAGAGACGGATGAGGCCCCCCTCCCTTCTTTCGAAGAGGGACATCAACCGGAGACGGAAGAGGAGGAAGAACGGAGTGAGAGGAATACGGCTCCCCACGGGCCGGCTCTCCCCGAATCATCCCACACACCTACCGACCCCGTAGAGGGAGATGAGGAGACATTGCATCCGGATACGGAGGGGGAGAAAGGAGAGGAAGACGACACTCTTCCGACCACCGACGAGATGTTTGCTCTTTATCCGCATCGTGTTCGGACGATCAATCCGGAGGATGATGTGCAACAACGGGCAAGCGCCGAAAAGGCTTGTGATTCTTATCCTCTCCCGGATATACGATCGATGTTTGCTCTGGTGCACGGGGATTTCACGGGAGATACGTTCACCCCACCCACTCGGCAGGAGGCGATTACCTACGTGCACCTGTTTGTCGGGGAAATGCGGCGGAGAGGAAAAGAGTCCGGGGTTTCCGATGAAAGCCTTACCGAGTTGGAAAACCGTCTATCCGATATCTTAATAGCAGACAACTTGTACGATAAATACGGTGATGACTACGAAGGATTTGGTGGCGAGTTTATGCAACTTTTGAGAGAAAAGAAACACATTGCCATACCCTCAGGGTATTTGTGTAGGGGGCGAGGACATTTGATCTTTATCTTATTCCGGATGGAGGAGGGGAAGGTATCGGCCGAGGTGATCAACCGGGGAACGGGAAGCGAGGAGTCCATCCATACGGACGTACACGGCAGGAAACGCGTCTTTGCCAAAAAACCCCTCTTGCCCTATCCGGCAGACACACTCGACCGACATCCCTTTTGGAGGTTTTTTCTCGATGTGCTTAAACAGACCGGAGAGGACGGGAGTTCCGCCGAGATTTCGGTGCGCGATGTGTACGACGTCCTCCTTCCCGCATGGCCGGGAGGCACGGGCGACTTCCACGGAAAGAGTTACAAGCCGCAATATGGCGGCACCTGCATTTTTGCCGGCATCAAAACGATCATTCGGGAATGGATTCCGGAAAGGGAGGCCGAACGGTTCCTATCGGCCCTTTCGGCACACGTTCTGCAGGAGTATGCGACGGATCTCGAAGTTGACGGTTGCCTTGCGACAACGGCAGACGGCCATCTATCGAGACGGATACTGAAACGGGAGGAGACGGATCCGGAACATCGCCATGCATTGCGCAAAGAGAGGGAACTCATTCCGGAATCGAACCGAGCGATACGACCTCAACGTACGGAACCGCTCCCCTTCGCTTCGGAGCCGATCCGGGATGAGAACGCGACAACACCTTTAACCCTCATGCCGAATATGGTATCGAGCTCGGACAAGACGGATCAATATTTACGGAATCTCTTCCGATTCTCGGATGAGCATGAGAAGGATCACTCCACATCTTCCCCTCCTTCGCGGGTCACTCTGCGGAATGCTCTTTCCGAGATACCGGAAACGGCCGACGACCTCACTCCTGCAGACAAAGCCCTGATGTGTAGGGAAATATTTACGAAGATTCCATCCGATGACCCCCTATGGGCAAGCCTCGAGGGGAGAAAGTTAGCCGAAGCCCTTCACGATGACGAACAACTACTCCTTGCCGTCAACGCAATCCGTGTCGAAGAGAAGTCCCTCCTTGCACGGAGAGCTAACGAACTTGAACATCACCTTAAGATGCAACTCTCCTTAATGCATACGATCTTCGCATGCTGCGCTCCTGCGGATGTGGATAAAGTGTGCGCACTCAGACATATTCTTACGACAATACCGCCCATTGATGACCCCGTTTGGATGACCTTGGAAGGAGGCAGAGCTATCGAACTCTTACAAGAGGTAAGGGAATCTCTGTGCCGACTACGACGAGATTCGATCGATGCCGATGAGGCGGCGTTGCTCTTTACCTTCGATATGATTCGTTTACGATACGCGTTATCTCTTCAGAAAAAATATGACAATAGCGCGACTCTTTGCGATTTTTACGCAACACGCATGCAGGACGTGTTCGACTCTCCGCAAGCCAATTTACTCCAACCCGTCGATCCCGACATTACCGTCAAGTTTACACAAGCGGTCGCATACCTACGTTCCCTGGAGAGGTATGCGGGAAAGCTCCCCTCCGAAGCCGACCTCCGTGCCGGTTTGTTTTTCGCCTCCATTTACGACCCGGTTCTCGATCTCCATATGCCCCACTTCGCCTACGTTCGAGATATCATGTCTTATAACGTCAAGGCCGGAGAGGCATTTACACGGTGGTACGAAGAGTGCGAGAACACATCCGGCCGGACAAGTACGGGCGACGAAGCCAAGATCATCCGGGCCTGGTCCGAATTCGGCAACCCGTACGGATCCGAGAACCTGCTAAAAGAGGTCCGGCAACTCGCCGACCTCGTCCGACTCGATAACATATGGAGAGACCATCATGCACTATTCGACGGGAATCGCAAAGACAAAAATACGGCATCGATATCCAGACTGGCCCTACCAATGGGCGAAGGGGTCAGGTTCGTGGAATGCCATGTGAGTGAAGAATCGGAATCCGACTATCGACACCCTTTCCTGGCAACCTATCCGGCATTGAACCGACGGGGAGAGGGGGTCGGTTCCCTGAAGTGGTTGCTTAGCAGAAGACAACCCGCATCCCTTCAGCCGGAGATCCCGGAACCCCTCCGGGCTAAGTTCGCAAGCCAACATGAGAGAGCGGGAGAAAACGGACACCTCCTCCACGAACAAGGGATTACGGTTGGCAACAGGTCACTCCCCTCCCGGGAGGTCAAGGGCCTTTTTGACTGCACGGCAAACAAAGAGCTCGCCATTGACACGATCATCTCCCACTTCAACCGTTTCCCCGATTGCCTGTGCAATCCCGCATTCCGAGAAATGCTCTTGGCCCTCCTTACACAAACGCATCACAGTCGTAAGCAAGAGGGAAAGGGGGGGCCCCGCACCAAAACGTGCCACCTTCTCCTACGGGCCGCACGCGATGACCCCGGACAACTGCTCCGTCTCATCGAATTTGCGAGAGAAGCGGGGGAAAGAACCGAGGGCCGGGGTGTTCCCGATCAGGTTCTCTTCTTCTTCTTCATAGAGGGCCTTAGCTTGGCATATTTTCTCAGAGGGCAGGGAGATGGGAAAGATGCCGACCACCCGTACAAAAGTTTTAGAAAAAGGGCTCTACACCTTTTGGGCAATGCTACCTATCGTGACGCTACGGGTAGCCGTCTTCTCGCGTTAGCCCCCTATTTCCGCAATACCCCGAAAAGGGCAACATTCGGCACGCTCACGGAAAGGGTCGAGACCTTCGCGCAACCCGATGACCCGCAAGAACACCTGCGTGTGCGATACGGGGAACTGACCGTCATGCACGAACCGCAATCCTTCGCAACAACAGGCCTATACGTTGTCGAATCTCCCCCTTTTGCAGGCGTTTACCTCGAAAGCGACCGGAACCTGTGGCTGTGGAGCGATCCGAGCTCCCCTATTGCCCGTGCAAGCGATCTCACATATTACGTCTTCCACGGACACCTTCACCTCACCTCTCCGGAAGAGTCGTGCAATTCCGGCGTGGAAAGTCCGAAGGGTATGGGACCCACCTTCCGGTCTCCGCCGTATGATAGGTGCCTTTTCTTTTACGAAGGGGAAAAAGAACCCGCCTACTTCTATTGCGGAGAACGGGGAGTCGAAAAATTGGAAAACGGCAAACCGACAGGGCTCTTTCTCGCCCGAGACTATGCGAGTACGGGGGCGTGCCGGTTTGCGAAGATCGCAATGCACAACGACCTTTTCTTGTGGAAAGATGCAACGGGAGAGGTCGTACTGGCCGAATACCGAAGTTCGGATCTTCACTTTCGCCGGGTCGGAAACAAATGGATGAGCAGTAAGCATCCCGGCTTTTTCGTGGATCCGGATAGGAGGTGTCCCCTATTCGAACCCGCCACCCATTACTTGGTTTTACGCAATGAAGAGGGGCGTCGCATCGTCTACATGCCGGATAGAGAGCTCAAAAAGCCCGAGAATCCCCCCGAGTTATTCGGTACTCCCGCCATAGAGTGTGAGGAGGGGGGGTCTTCTCTCTTGGTCTACCGTTTGACCGACGAGGGAGAGATCGATCCGACCGACGTGCGACCCGAAGAGCTCATCTACGCCTTTCACTTAGCCCTTAGAGCGAGAAATTTCACGGGAATGGCCCACACTATAGCTCTCCTGAAACGGAATGCGTATCCTCTGAATAAGCGATCGGTAAAGTTTCTCTGCGACGCCGTGGAAGTGCGGGTATCGGCACGCGACAGACATCCGAAAAGCGTTGCGTTGAAGATCCGGATGATCCTCTTTGCTTTAAGAGATCTCGAACACCTCTCCTGTTGGGAAAAGGAGAAATTGACCGAAGTTTTGCAAAACGAGATGGACGACTACCTTATGCAGTCCAACAATGTCTTCCCCTTTGCTTTAACGGGTGAGGAACGGGATAGCATACTCAGGAAACTCTCGGGACGAAAGAGTGTGACGGAGGTAACGGAGACGATCCGGAGGAAACCTCCGGACCTGTCTCGCCATTGGGGCGGCCTCGCAATGACGCCGTCGAATGAGCCTTTTCCCATGCCTCACATCTTCCGCCCGACCCCCTTGGCCACTAGGTTTATCGACTATTATAGGGTTGCCCGCCACTTTCCGAAAGGATCTCCGATGCGCAAAGAACTTGCCCTGCTACTCGAGGGGTCCGTATATGAAACCGTCCCGCAGGTCCGGGTAGCCACAACCATTTTGGAGGCCGTTTCGGCCAATCCGGACCGTTTTGTCACGGCAGCAGTCCTCGCGAAAGCGGCAGAGGATGAACATGTGTTGTTCGATGTGCTCAAGCAGATGTGGAGTCAAATCTCCCCCGAAAAAAAAAACGCGAAGAGGCGGATCCGGAGACGGTTGCATCCCCCGATCTATTCGCCCGACCCCTTCCTCAGCCTTCCCCCGGCACGGCCGGAGGGATCCCCCCGCGCAAAGAGGAACCCGGTAGGTGAAGAGGAGAGACATCCCCCCCTCATCGAAGGGTTACCGGGGGTGTATGCTACCTGCCCGGACCTACGAGAAGAGATCGAAACGGTATCCGAGATCCGGACCACCCTGAAGAGGTACCTTGATACGGGAACGATCGACCCGGTACCCGACACCGAGATCGATCCGGAAACGGATACCGATACGAAGAAACACGAACCCTGCGTAGCCAAGGAGATCGAGGCGTTGATCGAAGGAGCCGAGGAAATGGAAAAGCTCCTCCGGAAAAGGCAAGGGGAAGAGGTCATCACCATCGAACCGGAAAAGGTTCCGGAGTTGCAACAAGCCATCGCCCTTAAAGTGGAGAGGGCGGACAAGGATCTGGAAACAAAAAGGGAGGAGATCCTGCGCCTTGCCCGAACTTGTCCCGAGGAGCAACGGGAATACGTGCGGGGCGAAATGATGACCCCCCTTTCCCTCGATAAGGTGATCGTCGCTTTCGGGAAGGAAGATGATGCCTATCTCCTCCGGGAAAACCCCTTCCTCACGGAAGAGGGGCTGAACACCCTGAAAGAGAAAACGGAAGAGTACCTGCTCTTGCACACCGAGCGGAATCGTCTTGCCAAAAGTTTGGAGAAACTTGAACAGAGACGGATCGAAGAGGCGACCCTCATTTTGCGAGAAAAGCGTGCCTATGAGGTCCGGGAAAACCCCCGGTTCCTCGTGTTCGAACACCTCATGGGGATAACCCTGAGAGAAGAGCAAATTGCGTTTTTGCGTCGCCTCTCTCCCGAATCCCCGGTCCCCCCCTCCGTTTTGGAGGAAGCGCGCACGGGTTTCGGAAAATCGAAGGTGGCCATTCCCCTGTGGCTCTCCCTTAGGACTTCCTCAGGGGGGTTGACCTTCCTTACCGTCCCCGAATCTCTATTGGAGGAAACACGGAAACAGCTGAGTCGGATTCTCGGTGATACCTTCGACACCTCCCTCACCATGATCGAGTTTTCGCGTAGCGACCTATATGACCCGGATAGGTTGCGGTCAATCGAAAACCGGTTACTGTGGGCGAGAAAGGAGGGAAGGGTGGTGCTCCTCTCCGTAGGTACGTTGCACGCCCTTTCCGTCTTGGCATGGAAAGAAACACTGATGAAGGAGGGAGAGGGTAACCCGCTTCCTCCGGAGAACGTAGCCATGATGCACCGGATCCGGGCTATTCTTGAGCATGCTTACGGTTTCATCGACGAATCGTCGGAGGCACTCCGGCCGGACTTTTCCTACAACTACTCGTTCGGAAAGAGGTGTTCCGTACATCGTGCACATATCGAAGCGATCACGTCGGTCTACGAGTCTCTTCTTGCCGATGACGTATCGGGAGGGATGGCTCCGGACTTTTTGGAGAATGCGGGAGGAGGAAGACCTTTGAGCGAGGAGACCTACAAACAAGAGGTCCTTCCGAAACTCATCGACAAGATCCTCGATCGATTGAACGTCTCCCCCGAAGACCGGGATATAGCCGAGAAAAGCTTGAAGGGGGGATACGACTCGACCTACGAACGCTATTTCGACACACTCGGAAAGGAGGAACTCGAGCGTTTTGCCACGATACGCGAACAGCTGCTCGTACACCTTCCCGCAAGTCTCTCTCTCCGCCTGAACGAACGCTACTTGCTCGGGGAGGAACGCATCTCTTTTCCCGCAAGATACGGCACGAGAATCAAAGGGGCACAGTTTTCTTCGATCGGACTCGTACTCAACTGCACCATACAGGCAAATCTCAAGACCTCCTTCACGGAGGAAGATCTCGAACTCTTCCTGAAAGAGTTACGCAACCTCGCTCACCGGGAATCGAGCGAAACGCTCCACTGCGCACCCGGTTATGAGGCGTTGCAACAACTTACGGGGAAAGATCGGCCCGACCTCGTCTTCGAACGGGAAGAGAAAGAACGGTTACTTCACCGGCTCAATACCGATCGCGGATGTCGCCTCCGGTTCATCTCTTCCTTCGTTCTACCGAAGTTCCGGTACGTGCCCCACACCCTTACGAGCTATCCGCAACTCATCGCCGAAAGAGTGGCACCGACACAGGGAGCATCCGGAACCCTGATCAATACGATGCCGGATGCATTGTCACTCCGGTTTGACGGGACGGCCCCTTTTCACAACCTCATCCCCCTTTGGCAAAACTCTCGGGACAAGGTCCGGGCCGTTTCCCACGCGCACGGGACCGCTTTGATGGGTGAGCTACTCACCGGGGATGGCGAAGAATACAACGTCATCATCGACACGGCGGGGTGTTTCCGGGATATGTGCGACGAAGAGGCGGCAAGGGCAATCTTGGAGGAAACGGCAGGGCGCAACTCTCCGATCGACGGTGTCGAGTACGTGGAGGGAAGTACGGGACGACGCCTTGTTTTGAAGAGGAATGCCGCCACTCCCGTCCCACGCGAACTCTGTACGATAGAAAGGGAAAGACTCTTTACCTTCTACGCTCAACAAGCGACCATAGGACTCGATATCGATCTTGCCGAAGATTCCCGAGCACTCGTAACGGTAGGACGTCATACGGAGAAGAACTTCTTCCTGCAAGGTGTGGGCAGATTGAGAAAGTTGTCTGCGGGCATGAGGGCCTCGTTTGTCGTACCGGAAGAGGATATGAAGGAGATGAAACGGCAGTTGCAAAGCGACCGATCCGACTTCCGCTTTCAAGATCTCTTCCTCTACCTCGTACGCAAGGCGGGAGAAAAGCAGGGGGACGATGCCCTCAGCACCCTCGAAAACGAGTGGTACGCCGAAATCGAACGACTCTTTCGGCACGGTACGAGCAAACTTCCCCTTTGGGTACGGGGAACAATATTCGTAGATTTGGCTCCCCTCTTCCTTAAGGATACCTTCGTATCGCCCCTGGCCGGTCTGAGAACAACGCAAGAAGAGTGTAGTGCCGAAAAGGCGGTTGTCCGGAAGAAAGAGGAGCTACTTGCCACATTGCGTACACGTATCGTAGATGACCCCTTCCTCGCGAAGATATACGATCTCGATACATTGTCGGAACATTTCGATGAGAAGGTTAAAGAGAGCAACATGCGAAGCCGGTACGTATGCAACGGCGGGATCCGCCTCGGAGTGACGTTCACCGAGACGGAACACACAACGACGAATAACGGTCTTGAAGTGCGGGAGTCGACACATGACCGAACCGATCATGCCACGCGAGATACGTTACTATTTACCCCCGCCGTCCCCGTCAAATTTCCGACATCCACACTCCCCTACACCTCTATGGCATCGTATAAGCCGCTTGAAACACACATTGCAAACGGGGGGCTTTTCCGTTCTCCGAACTTCTTTCACATTGCATCGGACAGGGAAGACATTCACAAAGACCTACTGAAAAACGCACGGTTCGTCCTCTTGGTCGGAACAAGGGCAAGCAACAAGTACGAGATGGTCCTCCTCGACCTATATGACGCCGGCCATATCAAGGAAGATATGCGCGAGGGGCGGACACCACGCGACGGGGAGAGAGATTTCTATCTCTGCACGGCCGACAACATGAAGGTCATCGCCCGGAACGGTGACCCCCTCAAAGAGGAACCGATGGCCGTGGAGAATATCAGACGGCTCATGATCGATGGCCGTCTCTACACGGGCCATCCCGTTTACGACGATAAGGATTCCGCAATCATCCGGGAGTGTTGCCCCTCTCCGGGTGCCTTCTTCGATACCCTAACGACTCGGTTCGTGCCTCCCTTTCCCCATCTTGCTCCCCACATAGAGGGGTTCCGGAAAAGGGTCATGAATCGGAAAGATCCCGTCGAAAGAGGAGAGGGAGCGAAAAAGAGGAAGGGCGAGGGTGACGGAGACCGTCAGCCCGACCGCGCACACTCTCCAACCCCCTAAGCCGGTTCCGAGCCGACCCGTACGCAATCTCCATACACGATGACAATGACAAAGCGTGATCGTCCCCCATCGGTCTTAAGAAGAGAGCCCTCTTCCCTGCCTTCGTCCCCTTCCGGCGATACGAGCAAATAGACGGGTCAATACATCATCCCACTACGATGTAGATGAGACAAGAACATACTCATCCGAACAGTCGGGTACTTCCGGAAAAGTCATCAAATATTTATTTTATCGGAGTACGATTCATTTTTTTAATATCGTCATCATTCTTTGGTTTTTCTATTTTTACGGACGATACTCATGAATCCGTAAGATATTCATGATGTACCCGTTTCAAGGGTACGATATTACAAAAAAGTTGACGGAAGTATCATTGCATAATATTTGTTTTGTAATTATAATATAGCGTATACAAAACTATCTTGTAAAAAAATTAACATGAGTACTCACAACGATCCTCCCTCTTCCGAAGTAGGCTCTCCTTCCCATCGGATAGCCACCCCTCCCATGGGAAGTCACGCTCCGTTTAAGTCGGTCGATCCGTCCACTTTCATGACCGGAAACGTCCGAGAAAACGGTCACACACCGAACGACCGGTGCAGGGTGTGGAACGACCTCACGGAAAAACGGAGGGGGGAAACCCCATCCACACCTCCGGAGGATGACGAGGGGCACCGATCACCAATGAGGGACGATGCATCGTGCGTTCGCCATCCCGCATCGCAGACTGTTGAAAAAAAAGCTTGCCACTCTCATCCCCTACCGGATGCGCAGTCGATGTTCGCTCTGGTACACGGAGATTTCATGGGTAGCACGTTCACCCCCCCGACCCGGGAACAAGCGATTGCCTATGTGCGCACGTTTGTCCGAAACATGCGACGAAAAGGGGGGAAATCCGGGATTTCCGATGAGAGCCTTACCACGTTGGAAGACCGTCTATCCGATATCCTACTGGTAGAAGATTTGTGCTGCAGGTATAGCAACGACTACAAGAGGTTTAGTGATGAGTTTATGCAACTTTTGAGGAAAAAAAAAGAAGTTGCCGTGCTCTCCGGATATTCGCGTAACAAGACCGGGCACTTGATCCTTATCTTATTCCGGATGAAGGGGGGAAGAGTATCGGCTGAAGTGATCAACCGAGGAGAGGGAAGCAAAGAGGCAACCCATATAGACGAATACGGAAGAACCCGCGTCTTTGCCAAGAAGTCCCTCTGCCCCTACCCGGCAAATAAACTCGAACAACACCCCTTTTGGAGGTTTCTTCTCGATATACGCAAACCGGAGCGAGAAGACGGAACCCCCGCCGACCTTTTGATTCACGATTTTTACAAAGTTCTCCTTCCCGCATGGCCGGGAGGCACGGGCGACTTTCACGGAAAGAGTTACAAGCCACAGTATACCGGCACCTGCATTTTTTCCGGCATCAAAACAATCATTCGGGAATGGATTCCGGAAAGAGAGGTCCGACCGTTCCTACTCGCCCTTTCGGCACACGTTTTGCAAGAGTACGCGAAAGACTCCGAGGCCGAAGGTCGCCTTTCGGGAACGGCAACCGGCCATCTATCGAGGCGTATACTGAAATGCCGAGATACCGACCCGGAGCGTCGCCACGCATTGCGCAAAGAGGTGCGGCACATCGCGGAACGGAACCGGACGATACGACCGCAACGTGCGGAATCATTCCCTTTTCCGTCGGAACCGATCCGAGATGAGAGCGCGACGGCACACGTAACCTTCAAACCGCCCGAACAGACCTCCGAGGATGAAGAAACAGCCCGGTTACGAGACACCTTCATGCACTTAAACAAGTATGAGCGACACGATATCGAATCTTTTCCCCCTTCGCGATTAGCTCTATGGCGTGCCCTTGCCGAGATACCGGAGGCGACCGACTCCCCCGCTTTTCGGGAAAAAGCCCGGATGCTCAGGGAGATACTTGCAAAGATCTCACCCGATGATCCCCTATGGACAAGTCCCCGGGGGCGGGCGTTAACCAAAGTCCTGCATGACGATAAGCAGTTACTCCTTATCGCCGATGCGATCCGTATCGAAGAACAACATTTCCTTTCGACAAGAGCTACCGCACTTAAGAATGCACTCTTAGAGGCGCGACTCACTACGGGCGCCACACTCACCCCTTCGAACGCAGGGTACCTATACAGACACATTCTTACGATCATCCCGCCCATTGATGATCCCGTGTGGACAACCGTCGAAGGGGGCGAGGTCATCGCACTTCTTCACGAGATGAGGCGTTCTTTTTTTCAACTACGAGACTCGACCGATGCCGATGGCGTAGCCCTACTCTTTATCGTCGATATGATTCGCTTACAACACGCATTGTCTCTTTGTAAAAACCATGATAATAGCTCGGATCTTTGCGATTTTTACGTAGCACGCATACAAGACACCTTCGATCGCCCGGAGTCGGACCTACTCCGTCCCATCCATCCCGACATCGCCATCAAATTTACGAAAGCAGTCGCATACCTACGTTCCCTAAAGAGGTATAAAGAAGGAGTATCCTACGGAGATCACAATAACTTTGTTCGTTCCTGCACCTCCGTTTACGATCCGGAGATCGACTCCCACGCACCCCATATCGCCTATATTCGAGACGTCATGTCCCGCGACCCCAAGGCCGGAGAACTGTTTACACGGTGGTACGAAACCGCCGAGAATGCATCCTATCTACCGATATCGGACGATGCAAAGCCCGGTGACAATGCCAAGACCGCGTGGGCTTGGAAAATGTTCAGCAACCACTCCCCGTTCTCATACGAGGAACGGCCGTCCGCACATTTGAAAAAGGAGGTCCGACAATTTGCCGACCTTGCCCTGCTCGATGGGGTGTGGCAAGACTGTTGTCTGCTACATCGGGGATGGTCAAAATTGCATAGGGAGGTCTTCCGTGTCGACGGCGATCTGTGCTTCACGGAGCGCTACAACGGGGATGAGGATCGGGAAAATAGTGGCAAACACCTCTGTCTCGCAACCTATCCGACGTTGAGTACGAGGGGAAAGGCACACGATCTGAGGTGGCTACTTAGCAAGAGACAACCCCTATCCCTTCACCCGAAGATCCCGAAATCCTTCCGGGATAAGTTTGCGGTGTCAAATGAGAGAGCGGGAGAAAACGGACATCTCCTCAACAGAGGAGGGATCACGATAAACGGCAGGGTTCTCTCCTTCGGGGAAATCAAGGGTCTGTTTGACTGCACGGCAGACAAAGAGCTGGCCATCGACACGATCATCAACCACTTTAACCGTTTCCCCGGCTTTCTGCAAGATCCCGCATTCCGGGAAGCGTTCTTAGCCCTTCTTACACAAACGCATCACAGCCGTAAGCAAATCGGAAAGGGGAAAACCCGCACCAAAACGTGCCACCTTCTCTTACGCGCTACACACAATGATCCCGAGCAACTACTCCGTCTTATCGAATTTGCGAGAGAGGCAGGGGAAAGGGCCGAGACCCGGGACCTTCCCGATCAGGCCCTGTTCCTCTTCTTCATAGAGGGCCTTGCCTTGGCCTATTTTCTCAGAAGCCGAGAGAAAGGGGGGGTGAGAGGTGTTCGACTGTACCGAAGTTTTACGAAAAGGGCCATACGTCTTTTGCATGATGATACCTATCGTGACGCTACGGGTAGCCGTCTTCTCGCGTTAGCTCCCTATTTTCACAATACCTCGAAAGGGGAGGCATTTAGCACGCTAACGGGAATGATCAAGAGCTTCGCGGAACCTCTCGATGACCCGCAAGAACGATTACGCGTACGATACGGAGAACTTGTCGCCGTCCCGCACAATCCGAAATCGGTCGAGGACACGGACCTGCGCATGATCGAATCTCCCCCCTTTGCGGGAGTGTATCGATATAAGGCGTGGGCACCACACTATTGGAATGAACCGAATTCTCCCATTGCCCTTGCAGAGGATCTCGAATGCTATGCCCTGCAAACGCCGAATAGTCATAGGTATCTTTTCTTTCGCAGAGGAGAACAAGAACCCGCTTACCTCTGCGAAGGGCGGGGAGTCGAAAGGTTGGAAAACGGTAAACCGACAGGACTCTTTCTCGTCCGGGACTACACGAGTGCGGGGGCGCGCCGGTTTGCGGAGATCGCATTGAAAAACGATCTTTTCCTATGGAAAGATGCAACGGGAGAGATCGTACTTGTCGAATATCGAAGCTCGGATCTTCTCTTTCACCGGGTCGGAAATAAATGGATGAGCAACAAACATCCCGGCTTTTTTCCGGATCCGGATCAAACATGTCCCCCCTTCAAACTCGCCACCCACTACTTGGTCTTACGCAATGAAGGGGGGCGTCGCATCGTCTACATGCCGGACAGAAAGCTCAAAACACCCGCACGCCCCCCCGGATTGTTCGCTTCTCCTACCATAGAGTGCGAGCGGGGAGGATCTTCTCTCTTCGTCTACCGTTTGACCGACAAGGGAGAGATCGACCCGATCAACGCACACCCCGAAGAACTCGTCTACGCTTTTCACTTAGCCCTTAGAGCGAGAGAATTTACGAGAATGGCCCATATCATAGCTCTCCTGAAACGGAGTCCCTATCCTCTGAATGAGCGATCGATACGGTTTCTCCTCGATGCCGTTGACACGGGCATGGAGAGACGTGATAGACATCCGCAAGGTGTTGCGTTGAAGATCCGGATGCTCCTCCTTGCCTTGAGAGATCCCGGAGGTCTCTCTTCCAAAGAAAGAGGTGCGTTGTGTCGGATCTTACGAAACGAGGTATGTGACTACCGTATGCAGTCCGGTAATGCCTTCCCCTTTGCTTTAACGGATGAGGAAGAGGCCACGGTAAGGAGGTTCGTAGGGGATGAAACCGCACCGAGTGTAACGAATACGATCCGGGGAGATCTATGGACGGCTTTCGAACGCCATTGGGAGAAGTTGGCACTGACTCCGCTAGCCAAACCCTTTTCTCTGCCTCACATCTTCCGCCCGACCCCCTTAGCCACTAGATTTATTGACTATTATAGGGTTGCCCGCCACTTTCCGGAAGGATCTCCGATGCGCAAAGAGCTTGCCCTTCTACTCAGGGGTTCCGTATATGAATCCCTGCCGGAGGTTCGAATAGCCGCGGCTATTCTGGAGGCCGTTTCGGCTGATCCGAACCGCTTTGTCACGGCGGAAGCCCTCTCGGAAGCGCAAGAGAAGAAGGGACAGATGCTCAGACAGATATGGATACAAGTCCCCGCCGCAAAGAAGGATGAAAAGCGAATCCGGATCGAGTCGCCTCCCCTGATCCCCTTGCATGAACCCGACCCCTTCCTCCGTCTTCCTCCGGCACAGGCAAAGGGGTACCCCCGCACTAAGAGGAAACCGGCGGATGAAAGGGAGACGCCCCCCTCCCTCACCGAAGGATTGCCGGGGGTATATGCTACCTGCCCGGATCTGCGGGAGGAGATCGAAACGGTATCCGAGATCCGGACCACCCTGAAAACATACCTTGATACGGGAACGGTCGAACCGGTACCCGACACCGGGATCAACGCAAAAACGGATCCCGAGGCTGCGAAACACGAACCCTGCGTAACCAAGGAGATCAAGGCGTTGATCGAAGGGGCGGAAGAAATGGAAGGGCTCCTCCGGAGACGACAAGGAGAAAAGGTCATCGTCATCGAACCGGAAAAGGTGGCGGAGTTGCAAAAAGCCATCGCCCTCAAAGTGGAGAGGATGGAAGGGGATCTGAAGGAAAAAGAGGAAGAGATCCTGCGCCTTGCTCGGACTTGTCCCGAGGAGCAACGGGAATACGTACGGGGCGAAATGATGACCCCCCTTTCCCTCGATAAGGTGATCGTCGCTTTCGGAAAGGAAGATGATGCCTATCTCCTCCGGGAAAATCCCTTCCTTACGGAAGACGAGTTGAATGCCTTGAAAGGGAAGACGGAAGAGTACCTTCTCTTGCATACCGATCGGCATCGTCTTGCCGAAAGCCTGAAGAAACTTGATGAAGGGCGTATCGGGGAGGCGACCCTCATTTTACGAGAAAAGCGTGCCTACAAGGTCCGGGAAAACCCCCGATTCCTCGTATTCGAACACTTCATGGGAATCATCTTGAGAGAAGAGCAGATTGCGTTCTTGCGTCGCCTCTCCCCCGGATCCCCGGGTACCTCCTCCGTTTTGGAAGAGGCACGCACGGGTTTCGGAAAATCGAAGGTGGCCATTCCCCTGTGGCTCTCCCTTACAACCTCTTCCGGAGAGCTGACCCTCCTTACCGTCCCCGAACCTCTCTTGGAGGAAACGCGGAAACAGCTGAGTCGGATTCTCGGCGATACCTTCGATACTCCTCTCACCATGATCGAGTTTTCGCGCGATAATCTGTATGACACGGGTACGTTACAATCAATCGATTACAGGTTAAAAAAGGCGCAAGAGGAGGGTAGGGTGGTGCTCCTTCCCGTAGGTACGTTGCACGCCCTTTCCGTCCTGGCGTGGAAAGAGGTGTTGATGAAGGAGGAAAAGGGTGACGCTCTTCCCCCGGAAAACGTAGCACTGCTACTTAGGATCCGGAACCGTCTTGAAGAAGCTTCCAACTTCATCGACGAATCGTCGGAGGCACTCCGACCGGACTTTTCCTACAACTACTCGTCCGGGAAAAAGTGCTCCGTACCCGAAGAATATATCGAAGCGATCACGACAGTCTACGAAGCTCTCCTTTCCGGTGACCTATTAGAGGAGTTCGCTCCGGATTTTTCGGAAGGTGCGGAGAACGGAAGGCCGTTGGATGAAGAGGTGTACGTACGAGAAATTCTTCCGACACTCGTCGACAAGATCCTCGATCGGCTGAACGTCTCTCCCGAGGATCGGGACGGCGCCGAGAAAAGCTTGACAGGGGGATACGACTCGACCTGCGAACGCTATTTCGACACACTCGGAAGGAAGGAACTCGAATACTTTGCCACGATACGTGAACAGTTGCTCGTACATCTCCCGGCAAGTCTCTCTCTCAGATGGAACGAACGCTACGTGCTCGGGGAGGAGCGCATCTCTTTTCCCGCAAGGTACGGCACGAGAATCAAAAGGGCACAGTTTTCCTCGATCGGACTCGTTCTCAACTGCACCGTACAGGCAAATCTCAAGGTTCCCTTCACGGAGGAGGATCTCGAACTCTTCTTGGAAGAGTTACGCAACCTCGCTCGGGGAGAATCCGGCGACGCGCTCAATTACGCACCCGGCTATGGAATGTTGCAGCAATTTGCGGGAAAAAAACAACCCGAACTCAACCTCGGACGGGAAGAGAAGGAAAAGCTACTTCACCGGATCAATACCGATCCCGGGTTCCGCCTCCGGTTCATCTCCTCCTTCATCCTACCGAAATTCCGGTATGCATCCCATATCCTCAGGAGTTATCCGCAACTCATCACCGAACGGACGGGGCCTACGCAGGGGGCATCCGGAACCTTGGTCGATACGATGCCGGGTGCTTTGCCACTCCGGTTTGATAGGACGGCCGCTTTCCACAACCTCATTCCCCTTTGGCGCAATTCTCGGGACAGGGTCCGGACCGTTTCCCATACACACGGCGTCGCTTTGATGAATGAGTTACTCACCGGACAGGGTGAAGAACACAATGTCATCATCGACACGGCGGGGTGTTTCCGAGATATGTGCGACGAGGAGATTGCAAGGGCGATCTTGCAGGAAACGGCAGGACGTGCCTCCCCGATCGACGGTGTAGAGTACATGGAGAGGGATACGGGGCGACGCCTCATTTTGAGAAGGAATGCCGAAACCCCCGTTCCGCCCGAACTCCTTATGATGAAAAGAGAAAAGCTCTTTACCTTTTACTCTCAAGATGCGGCCATAGGACTTGATATCGATCTTGCCGAAGATTCCCGAGCACTCGTGACGGTCGGACGTCATACCGGGAAGAATTTCTTCCTGCAGGGTGTCGGTAGATTGAGAAAGTTGTCTGCGGGCATGAGGGCTTCATTTGTCGTACCGGAAGAAGATGTGAAAGAGATGAAAAGGAAACTGCAAAGCGACCGACCCGATTTCCGCTTTCAAGATCTCTTCCTTTACCTCGTACGCAAAGAGGGAGAAAAGCAGGGAGACAATGCTCTCCGTGTCCTTGAAAGCGAGTGGCACGCCGAACTCGAACAACTCTTCCGGAAAGGTACGGAAGGGCTTTCCCTCGAATTGCAAGGAGAACTATTCAAACGATCGGATACCCTCTTCCTTGAGAACACCTTCGTATCGCCTTTGGCCGGTCTGAGAAAATCACGGAAAGAGTGTAGCGCCGAAGAGACGGTTCTCCGGAAGAAAGAGGAGCTACTCGCCACATTGCGCGCACGTACCGATGCTCATTCCCCCCTCGCGAGGGTATACGATCCGGATGCATTATCGGAACGTTTTGATGAGAAAGTCAAATGGAGTGGCATGCGAAGCCGGTATCCATGCAACAGCGGGACCGGTTCCGAGGTGACGTTTGCCGAGGCGGAAACTGCGACAAGTAGCGGGTTTGAAGAGCAGGAATCAACAGATGATCGGGTCGATCATGCCAAGCGAGATACATTGCTATTTACCCCCGCCATCCCCATCAAATTTCCGACATCCACACTCCCTTACACGGCTATGACATCGTATAAACCACTTGAAACATATGTTGCGGAAGGGGGGCTTTTCCGTTCTCCGAATTTCTTTCACATTGCGTCGTACCGGGAAGATATACACAAGGAGGTAATGAAAGACGCACAGTTTGTCCTCTTGGCCAGAACACGAGCAAACAACAAGTACGAGATGATCCTTCTCGATCTACACGATGCCGGCCATATCAAGGAGGATATGCGCGAGAAGCGGACACCACGCGACGGGGAGAGGGATTTCTACCTCTGCACGGCCGACAACATGAAGATCATCGCCCGGAACGGTGAACCCCTCGAAAAGGAGCCGATGGCCGTGGACGATATCAGACGGCTCATGATCGACGGCCGCTTCTACACGAGCCACCCCACCTACGACGACAGAGACTTCGCAATCATCCGGGAGCGTTACCCCCATCCGGATGCCTTCTTCGATATCCTGGCAAATCGGTTCGTACCCCCGTTTCCTCATCTTGCCCCCCACATAGACAGGCTCCGGAAAAGGACGGCGAGGTTGACCCGACGTTAACCGCTGACACGACCTCCACCCGTCTCAAGCAACGAACGCGGATCGCAATCCGCGTCCACAAGATCATCCCGGGTAGGAACGACAACACGCACGCAACGGGAAAAGGCACGGGGTGTGCCCCCCGCTCACGTTCGGCTCCGTAAGGCCCCCGCAAGCCTCACTTTTGTCCACTCGGGACGTGACGAACCGGACTTCGGGAACGCCACCGCTCGACACGACCGGCGAAAGGCTTACGAATGCAAACACCCGCACGCAACGGAGCACAACCGACGTATCGCCATCGAGACCGATCTTACGTTCGCCCCGACGACCACTCCGGCCCCGCACCCCCCGTCCACGGACGGGCGATCCCACGGATCGGCGAGACCTCACTGCGACATATGCAGTGCGGAAAACACGGCCACCCCACCCACCCGGGAAGGGCTGACGTACCTATTCCGGCAAAACTCTCTTACTTTCGGCAACAAGGTCGGGCCGTACTCTTCCGGAGTCGGACCCGTCGACACAGCCACCTGAGGGAGGCTTTGTCACTCCGACAACGGAGGATCCATCCTCCATCCCCTCCCGTCGTCCGGCTTCCGGGAATATAAAGTCCGCTTGCACCCTTTCGGGGTCAAGGCCGGCCACGACTCCGTCGACCATCTCTTCGGGAACCTCGGTGGGTAAAGCGGTCGCGGAGGAGGCATCAAACACCTCCTTCGACTCATCCGCAATCCTCTAAGCTTCCCCTATAACCTTTCCGGCTCCCTCCGGAGGAAAACCGGCCGTTCCGCCACCTCCCTCTACGATTTCGGATAGCGTGGAAGGTCGTTCTTTCAAAAAAAGGGCGGGACAACAAAGACAAGACATACTCTCTCCTCGAGTTTGGTTCGGCGGAAGCTAACACACGCCGGATTCGGGAACAAGCAAAAAAAGCCGACACGCCGGCCGGAGTGAACGAACACAACAGGAAAAACCAAGACGTCACTTATTTCTCTGCAACGGACTAAGCAAGTGAAGTCCTCTACTCCCGGATCACGCGGAACATCCCGCACTGCGGCCAATCACACCCCCCTCCCCGGTTGCGCATCCACCCTTCCAATCTCAAAATACCTTGTCGAACCAACGCAGGGCGCGAAGCGGGTGTCACCCCGAACATGACCCTTCCATCCGAACCGAACAGACAAACGACGCCCCGGAGAGTGTCGTCATACAATGCGAACCCGAGTCATGATGCACCGAATCGGTACCACGGCTAAAAATGAAGCCGTGTGCTTTGCATATCGCGTCGTCATGCCTCGCCATTGCTTCAAAAGCAGGAATGCATTTTTATTTTCTGTCGGATCACCGCCTTCCCTATCGACTTTCCCTCCGAGGACAGGATGTGTTTAATAGGTAGCCCCGACCTTCTTGCCCGTATAATTCCGAGTGTTCACAAAGAGGGTGTTGTGATACGCTTCCGTTCGATTGGGCAATCGGATGTTTGGGTAGAAGGCGGAATGGCATCGGCAATAGGAGATGAAGGGGGGGGAGCCGTATGGCCCACGGTCAGGGAACAGGAGGTCGCTACATGGGTTGATCGGAGTTTGAGGGTGCCACCCCTTCAGACCGAATCTCCGGTGAAAAAAAAGCGTAAAATGTACGCCAAGCAGACACGGAGTGAAGTCATGGACTACGCTGTGGATGTGAGAAAGACAAGGAGTGTCGCAGAGTGCGCCAAAGATTACGACCTTCCCACGTCCACTGTGTCGAAATGGATCAGGGATGAGTGTAAAACATATCCTGAGTTGGCCAACGCAGATCCCGAGGTTTACTCCGGACGGATAGCAGACTACAGAGAACTTTTGGCAGGTCTCCGGAGGGATTCGGGAACAGAGCGGATTCGTCTTTCCGATTATTTTTCGGGCTCTTCCGGAGGATGGGGGTTTAATAGAAAGCTCGCACCGGCGACGGAATACATTCGAAACGGTCATCCTTATTTCGCGTCGGCGAGTAAGGGAGCGCGGAGGTCTTTTACCGAGGGTCAAAAAAGAAGAACGGTAGTCTATTGGCGTTCCGGATTTGGAGGAAAGAGTGTCGAGAAGTGTGCCCGGAAATGCAACGTTTGCGAGTCGGACCTGCGCGAATGGATAGACGAAGCACGTCGGGCAGACGAGGCGCGTGGGTGTAGTTCGGTGGAAGGTGGGCCGTTGCCGGAGGCTTCGCCGTATGAGGAGAGCCTTTTGGGAGAAATGCCCGTGGGTGACGTAGAGGGGTTGTCTCCCGAAGATGGAAGGAGGACTCCCTTATGGCCTACGACCGGGGAATCCGGAGCTCCCCGTGCAAAAAAGCGTAAGGTACATCCCAAACAGACACGGAGTCTTGTCGTGAACTACGCTGTGGATGTGAGAAGGATAAGGAGTATCGAAGAGTGCGCCAAGGATCACGGCCTTCCCACGTCCACTGTATCGAAATGGATCAGGAATGAGTGTAAAACATATCCTGAGTTGGCCAACGCAGATCCCGAGGTTTACTCCAAACGGATAGCAGACTACAGAGAACTTTTGGCAGATCTCCGGAGGGATTCGGGAAAAGGGCGGATTCGTCTTTCCGATTATTTTTCGGACTCTTCCGGAGGATGGGGTTGTAATAAAAAGCTCGAACCGACGGCGGAGTGCATACGAAACGGTCATCCCTATTTCGCGCCGGCGAAGGAGGGGATGCGGAGATCTTTTGCCGAGGATCAAAAAAGAAGAATGGTGGTCTATTGGCGTTCCGGATCCGGAGGAAAGAATATCGGGCAGTGTGCCCGGAAATGCAACATTTTCAGGTCGACTCTGTATGGGTGGGTAGACGAAGCAGACAGGAGAGACAGGGCACGTGGGTGTAGTTCGGTGGAAGGTGATCACCTCGGACCCTTCGAAGGTGGGCCGTTTCCGGGGATCTCACCCGGAGGAGAGGACCCTTTGGAGGATCTGCTTTCATGTGACATAGCTAAGTTGTGTCCCGACCGATGAACCTTCCCACCATCCCGAGTCAAATGGAAGTGGGGGGTGGCCGAATCGGAAAACGAGTCTTTCGGTTTTTGTTTCCGAAGTTCACGGGCGTTTCGCTGTGGTGTGGGGACGATGTGAGGTAAAAAATCTTCAGTTGTCAGGCCGAACCAAAGGATGGAAAATCGACTCGACAACCCCGAAAGAACAACCGTCCGCACCGATCACAGACACGGGGAATGCGGACCCGTCTCACCACACGAACGACCTCCACCCCACCAAGGTCCGTCGTGCCGTTTGCCGAAGAACCGAGTCGCAATGGAAGAGAGCACCGTAGAAGAAAGGATGATCCCGAGTCCCATACCTCCGGCAAGCAGTCGCGTCCCGGCCATGCCCCCGACGGAATGTACGGAATCGACAAAGCAATCGAAGTAACCTTGGCGACCCTACTCATCTCTCCGAGGTGGCCGTGAACCCGATACATCGTCGGCAACCGGACGTTTGAGAAGACAACGGACATCAAGACACCCCCTGCTCCGGACATAGGAAAGGAGCCATACCGGATTTCCCATGCGTTCCCCGCGGTGTTCCCGAATGTCCCCTCGCGACCAAGTGCTCCGGCAGTAGCCGCTAACACGACGGCCGAGTTTCCCTCTGTGTTGATCACTTCGTCTTCGGGACTCTCATCACGTAGAACCCCGGGCCCGTCAATCAACAGGAACCACGACCCATTCGCGAAACCGCTCACCCGTGACAACAACCGGATCCGCTTCGATAGCTTCGTTGACCTCCTCTTTCTCGGTACCGGGTACGGCCGGAGCCGACTCATCTGTTTGGGGAGATCTCTCGGACTGCTGTCGGAAGGGTACGATCGCACGACCTGCAGCCGGTATCGTCACTGAGAAAATCTGCTTATCGGGACCGAGCACTTCTTTAAGAACGTCCATGATTCTCTCAGTGACCTCCATATCCGGAGCGACACATTGCGCTCGACCGTTTGTAGTTTCGGGTGAGAATACACCCCGCGAGCTCTCACAATGCGAAAAACAAGACATCCTCTCTTCTCCGGTTGACTTCGGATCACTTCGGGCGACGTCATATCACGGGACGGCGTGGCGAAGCAACCGAAAAACCCGGCTAGGTGCAAGATGATAAATTACTTTAAACGAATCCTTCACATAAAGTTTTATCTAAATATAAATCAAAAAATATGTTGAATGGTTGCCAATTCCGTAATTAACTTTCTTCATTTTCCAAGCAGATTTTTTGGCTCCATAGGGTGGGATCGGGTGATAAGCCGAGTCGGGGACACATCGAGGAAAAAAGGGGGTACGATAGCCGACGTCTAACGGATGCATTGACACCGTTTGGAATCGGTAGGGGGAATATGCCCTCAAAAAAATGTTTACTAGCCATCTACGTAGCGATTTGTTTGCTCGGGGAGAAAAACCGTTGCCTCATCAACCAACTAATAACAAATAATTTTACCGGTAAAACATGTAAACAACTTAAAATTGTATTACATGCAATTGATATACCCACATTTTCGTTCAAACGTAAATGGCGTCTATATCTCTGAAGAATGATCTTGCAACGGCAATCCCCGACACCACCCCCCCGATGATCTTTGTCACCTCCACAGCCGGCGTACTTCCTCCCATCCATGCTGCCACGAACGCCATTCCATGGCCCCCACACATTATAAGACCATATGCTACGCCCAAATATACTCCCGTTGTGAGAATCGCCTCGATATCACGCTCATCCCACCACAACATATATCCGAGTTGTCCGATGGCCTGTCGGGCTACATTGTTGACGGCACGGGGGACGGCCACCTGCTGAGCACGGGGTTCGGGGGTAACTTGATCTACTGCGACTATGCCCCTTCTTCGTACCATGGAGCTGACGTTTGCCATTCCCATATTCTTTCTTCTCTCAGGATATTATAACACATTAATATAATTATACCGGAACCGGTTTTGTAAGGGAAAACTATTCGTCTACATCTATATCCAAGTATTTTATCACCCGGTCTCAAATCAAATATTGGCGACGGTTGCGGGAAATATGTGCGGAAGATGGGTTTGGGTGATAGGGCGAGTCGGGGACACATCGAGGAAAAAAGGGGGTACGATAGCCGACGTCTAACGGATGCATTGACACCGTTTGGAATCGGTAGGGGGAATATGCCCTCAAAAAAATGTTTACTAGCCATCTACGTAGCGATTTGTTTGCTCGGGGAGAAAAACCGTTGCCTCATCAACCAACTAATAACAAATAATTTTACCGGTAAAACATGTAAACAACTTAAAATTGTATTACATGCAATTGATATACCCACATTTTCGTTCAAACGTAATTAGACTCCCTCCCGGGTTTTTTATTCACGCACCTCTTCCTCGCCCGAGGCGAAGGTTGTTCGCAAGTTCGCAACTTGTTTGTGAACTTGTGAGTGACCGAGCCGACAGCTGTTCATGTGTTCGCGACCTGCCCGGGGGCATGTGAACGGCTTCCGACTTCCCCATACATTCCATCGAACTCAAATACCCGAGTGCACTGTGCGGACGTCTTTCATTATAGTCGATCCGCCACCCCTTAATCATCTCTCTCGCCTAACTTAGGTTTCTAAAGCCATACGGATTCGAACATTCCTCATACGCAAACCGGAGCGAGAAGACGGAACCCCCTCCGACCTTTTGATTCACGATTTTTACAAAATTCTCCTTCCCGCATGGCCGGGAGGCATGAGCAACTTTATCGACGAATCGTCGGAGGCACTGCGGCCGGCCACACCCCCCTCTCCGATTGCGCATCCGCTTCTTCCAATCTCATAACATCTCGCCGAACCGACTCAGGGGACGAAGTGGGTGTCACCCCGAACATGACCCTTCCGTCCGATGAGCAAACAAACGACGCCCCGGGCCCGGTGATTTCCGGGAAAGGTTGCGGAATAGGAACCGGTTCGGAAGGGCAAACACAACAAGCAAAACAAGACACACCCCCTCTCCTCAAGTTAGATTTGACCCGAGACGTTAGTACACTACCGGCGATCGTGTTACCCAAAGCGGTCTTTTTTGCATCACGAAAAGCCCGCACGGGTGTTTTCCCGCGCGCGTCCTCCTCGTATCGTAATCGGCAATCCATTCGTTCGGGTCATCCTGCAACTCCTCCTTGCCACGGTATAGCTTTTTTCCGAAGGCAAAAGGGTAGAACTCATTCCGTAGGGTTCTGTGGAATCACTCACAAATCCCATTGGTCCGGGAGGATCGTGCTTTGGGTTTCGTACGGTCAATGTCCTCACCGGCAAGGCAAAGCCGGTACCCATGATTCTCCACCTTTCCGCAATACCCCTATCCCCTATCCGTGAGTATGCGGAGCGGTTTACGTCTTGTCATCTACGGATAAGGATAGGGCCGAAAGAGCCGGAAGCCGATCCCGTTCCGAAAGACGCAAAGAAAATGAAGGACAAGTTCCCCTACCCGACTTACGGACTGCGGTCCGGTCGGTATCGACCCATATACGAAATCAAGTAGCCATTCATTCGAATCACCGTCATCAACGTTGGTTCCGGAGGAAGTCTATGCTATCCGATCAATCAGTGCCCAAAACCTGTGAGCGTTGCCACCGGATTCGTTCTCTCAAAGAGCAAAACCGTTTACCTCTCAACAGGTTAATGATGACTCGAGAGCTGAGGTTAAGCAACGACAAACCGTTTTTCTCCCCTAACGGGGAGGATGGCCGTATCACCCGAATGTTGATACCCTTTTCAGCCCGATAGAACCGGATTCGGTCAAAAAACGTATGCGGTAAAGTAAGCAATCTATTAACACCAACGTTTTACAATGCTCCTCTCGCTCGTTTAAGATCCTCGGAAGACCGTCTCCGAAGTTTGCCGTACCGGAACCCACCGACGAAACCCCACCGTAAGGAATGTAGAGGGCCCATCGAAAAAGTGCGCCTTCGGCGATAACTCACGAGGTCGCCCGAATGCAAAAAAGGACTTGTCATATTGGCAGACCGTCCGGATTACCGACTCTCGCGCGTGGCCTGTCCGGGTTCAAGAAGCGGCATAACGACAACCGGTCCGCATGAATGATCTTACGAAGGGAGTTGCCGACGTCCCCATCGCTATCGCTATCGCTCCCTTCGTGGTCGCCCACGTTGCCCCCAACGCCTTCGCCACCATCCCCGCCCCGAACCCCAAAGGTGCCGCAACACCAATCGCTACGATGCCGTGAGTCAGTGCGCTACAAAAAAACTCCTTATCTTCCTCGTTCAGCCAACGCGACTGCCCGATAACGGGCCGGGCGACATCGTTGACCGCACGGGGGATATGGACATTTACCTGCGCAGGGGGGCCTCCGGAAGCAGTGACGGGTTGAGTCGTGACAACGTTTCCGGGAGCTACCCCCAACGGGAATACGATAACGTTTTTGTGCGTCGTGGGGGTAATGTCCTCCGTTCCCATATCCTTGCCTCCCTGTTCTCCGATTCGGCACGGCCATCGTACCAAACGGACAGGCCGAAGTCCACACGAAAAATTGATGACCCGGAATCGCACGGGTAAAGTCCGACCCCCCCCCCCGGGAAAAGGTTGACATACCTACCCCGGCAGAGATCTCCCGTCTTCGGCAACAAAGTTCGGCTGTATCCTTCCGGAATCGGATCCGTCGACACAGCTACCCGAGGGAGGCTTTGTCACTCCGACCACGGGGGATGCATCTTCCGCCCCCTGTTGTCGGGTTTGCGGGAATACGAAATCCGCTTGCACCCTATCGAGGTCAAGGCCGGACACGACCCCGCCGGCCATCCCTTCGGAAACCTCAGTGGGCAAAGCGGTCGCGGAGGAGGCATCGAACACCTCTTGCGACGCATCCGCAACCGCGACGGCCCCCCTCATACCCTTTCCGATTCCCTCCGGCGGGGAGGTAACCGTTCCGGCGTTGCTCTCCACGGTCACGGGTGGTGTGGGAGATTGTTCTTTCGAAAAAAAGGCGCGACAACAAAGACAAGACATACTCATACTCTTCCTCCTCGGGTTTGGTCCGAAAGAGGCTAACACACGCCGAATTCGGGCGCAAGCAAAAGAGCCGACGAATGCCGGCCGGGGCAAACGAACACAACAGGAAAACAAGACACACCCTCTCCTCAAGTGAGGTTTGACCCGACGAAATGAGTACACACCGCAACGAATAAGTGGAAGGAGCGGACGGTAAGGTCCGAAGCTCCGTTTCGTGTTTGGACGTTTTACGGGAAATGAAGAAAGGCCTTGCCCTCCATCTCCGAGTTTTCGATGATCTTCCGCAACCGTCTCAGCCATCACTTCACCGTGTTCTTTGACATACGGAATCGCCGGGTTCTTGCCTTGATACCGTAATCGGGGGTTCCGACACCGCGGTCTTGCCCGAACGTGTCTTGGCTTTGCGGATCCGATCATAGTACCGTAAATCCCGGGTTCCGGGTTCGCTCTCGAGCGTCGGTGCCGTATGACCGGGAGCGCCGTACGAGTAGGGGGAGCGCTTTTTGTAAAGTATTTATTTGATATCGAAAGTCGGATCCTCGGCAAATCGGTCCGGCAAGGAGGGCCTTCTCGGGGGGAGGGAGTCGGATTTTGCTTGCACGGTTCCGGCTAATCTTTATTTCATGGTTGCTCCGCCGTATCGATCCGTGGTACGCCGTCGCTCGAGGGGTCGTGTTTTAGAGGAGAACGAGCCGTGACTGCCACGCTTGACGACATCATTGCTCCGGCAATATCCCCGGAAAGCGTCCGGGAGCAGGCTTGCTGTTTCTCGTGAGAGAGGGGTCGGGATTGTGCTCGAGAACAATCTCACCGTGAAACAACCGGCAACGATTTGATTTGTGATCGCAATCGACCCCGTCTCTCTCCCCACAGCAGGACTTACGGGTACTACGTGAAACGGTGGTTTTACTACAATGCCCTACCCGGTTTAAGGGCGTTCCTCTGACGGACGGGAGGTGGAAGTGCTTGTTCACGTGAGGTGGTTGACATATGATGGCGGCCCCGTTCTTATCAAGAGGAGGTGAAAACCATGGGCACGGAAGGGCTTACTGCTACCAACGTAAGCAAAAGGATTATCACAACCGTGCAGGAACCGGCTACCGAAGGCATTCTTCTACGGGATGACGTTCTCCTTGACCTTCCCCTTGCAGTCAACAACGTCGCTCAACCGGTGGTTATGAGGAGGGAACATCACGCCTATGTTCGGGCCCTAAGGAGTGAGTTTGCGCCGGGAGTCATCGGAGCGGCGGGTCGGAACGTGTTCGAGGGGAGGGTAGTGGAAGCAATAACGGGAACCGACTTGCCCGCACGGACAGAGGACCTCTCGGAAGCCTTGGGAGCCGTCGCGATAGCGTGTTTGGCCGCAAAAGCACTCCCATCGACACGGACCGCATATCGCCGGGATAGGCGTTAGCCGAGATAAGACATTTTCTCCGGACGGACGGATCTCTACGCCGGAAACATTTTTTAGGAGACACCCCCACCGGCAAGAAACGGCACCGACGGATCCGGACAACTTCAGGTATCGCACCGCTCCCTCTCTTTGATTTGTCTCCCGAACCCGGTCAAGTCTCGGCTATCACAATCTCTCGCCGAAGCCGTATTCGAATGGTCGGGGAATGCGGGCGGAACTCGAATAGGATGTCGGGGCCGTGACATGCGATCTCAAGTTGATTTACCTCCCGCAATGGGTTAAGAGGTGCCTGATGTCGGAGAGTCTTCTCTCTAACTTGTCCAGGTTCGCGAAAGCCGTTGCGACCTCTTTAGAGCAACCCTCCCTCACCGAATAGGCATACCGTCTGTATCTCGACTCGACCTGTTCGATATCTTGCTTGAGGTCCGCGTTGCCCCTTCTGCTACTTCGATTTTCCCATATCAACCCTCTGAAAAACAGGTTGATCTTGGGTACGAGGTAGTCAATATCGTGTCTGAGATACTCGGCGATGCGTATATTTGTCGCTTCTTCGAAAAACATTCCGATCTTGGGTTTGACGGAGTCAATCAAGGTTCGCACCTCTTCCGCGGACCCGATCATACCGCTGTGCAACATTTCGGAAATCTTCTTCTCAAATTTAAGTATCTCTTTCCGACACGCGCAGACCCTTTTCAACACATCCTGGAGCCTGCGCTTCTCTTTGAATTCCCCTTCCGGCAAATCGTCAATAAAGCGCATGGTCAACCCGCTACCGTTAGCAGACTGTGTTAGGCCGAACGTGTATATGAGGGTGTGTCCGCCCACGGTGACGGTACGTAATAGGTATTCCGCCTCTCGTGTAAGCTTCTTAATCTCTTTATCCGTCATGGCGGGTGTCCTAATAGGCTCTTCGAAACTCGCAAATTTTCGGGAACACTCCCTGAGCTTCGCTTCGGGGACAAGACCGACGTGGATAAGGGGTTCGACCTTCATCGTGGTGATTGCCGAGGAGAGTAGGAGTGGAGAGACCGCAGGGGGCGGTTCGCCGGGTTCACGATGCTTGCATACGGTGTGCTCGAATCCGTAGGTTGACGCGGTCACCGCACATTTAGCCCAAATATTCTTAATACAACTTGCCATTCTCCCTCCCGGCCGGTTAGCTCCCCCCCGAGGATACCACAGAAGTACGATTAAAGTAAGAGGATGGCACAAGAAATTTGACCCGGTGGCCCTCCTCGGGAAGATAGGATAGGCACACGGCCCCCCACGAAAATGGTGGGAAGTATTGTGGCAACAGTAGGGTATCACGTCACGAATTTGAACAAGTGAAATTTATCGTATTAGGTCGGTTTCCCTCTCTTGAAGTAAAGAATTTATAAGCAAAGTGATTGATTCTGTCGGCCAATACCTCCGGTCGGGTCACGGAGTGGTCACCACCCGCAGGGGTGAAGACCGTGGAACCCGAGAGCATGGCAACGTGGGTGGCAAGAGAGGCTACGGTCAGGGAAGAATCCTTACTCGAAAAGTGAGAAGGGCCCGTAATCGAAGCCTTTCCCGGTATGGATGCCGAAACGGTTGGTTGGTCTCTCCGGGACGTTGGGCGATGAGGGTGACCCTCTTACGGGGTGTATCTTTCAGGATGACGTAGAGAGGTTGTATCCGAAGTAGTTCTCGTCGGACCTTCCACGAATATGGTATCCCCCGTCGTTTCTCCGCATTGACTCTACGGAGTACGGCTTGTCTCGAATGTCCGACACTTGCTACACTCCACTTTTGCGGATAACACAGTGCGGAGGAGGTGTATGTCTTGTTTCGGATGTCGTCGAGGCTCGTCAGAGGAGCAACCCGAAGCCGTCGGGAGTCGGGGAATGAAGTGCGCCTTCCCGGAAAGTGCTGTCACGCAGAGGGTGGTTGATTCGGTGCGATGTAGGCTCGGTTCCGACAAAGAGGTTCTTCCCGTGGGGGTTCCGGGCAGTGGTCGCACGGCGGTACTCTACGGGGAGGTCGAGAACCTTCCCGGGACGGATAAGTCGAGTATGCCGGCCGGGTTGGCGATGCGGGGTGTGGGTACGGTGGCCGAATCGTAGGGCAGGAATCGACCTCCCGTTCCCGTTCCCGTTCTGCCTCCTTCCGTCCCGCCTACCAAGGAAGAGGGAATCAACAAAGCTATCGAAGCGGGGCCGTCGTAGAGAGCGAACGGTACCGTGTTCCTATTGTGGTCCCCGTAGACATCGTACGGGCTGAAGAACCCGAGGATTCGGATTGCCACAATGCACTCTCCCCGGGAATTGTGCATCTAAACCGACGATTCACCCGTAGGTTCGGTCACCTCGCCTTGCCCGGCAGTCCACCTGTCAAAAGACATCTCATCTTCGGGAGCTACACCGGGAAAAGATTCCACCCTTCTCGCTTGCATGCCCCACGCCTCCTTCGTAAGAAATTGTAGAGATCGCACTCCGGGAAGATGTCGACCCTTCCGGTTGCACCGTGACGGGAATCATTTGCGGCGGTTCTTCAATGAAAGCATTACCGGTGTAGTAGTAAATACAGGTATTAATGGCTTTTGCGTTATTCCGTCCTGTCAGCGACTCATCGGTGCCGAAAAACTCCCGGCCGGCGAGATAGCCTCGGAATCCGTGCTGAAAAGGGCTTTCCCAAAACTCCACTCCAAATGGGACTACATCCTCTTCGACTGTCCCCCGGCTCTCGGTATTTTGTCTTTAAACGTCTTGGTCGCGGCACGGGAGGTGCTGATTCCGGTCGAAGTCGGTGTGATGGCTCTGCAAGGGCTCGTGGAACTCACGGAGACGATCGAAAAGATTCGAGAAAGGGTAAACCCCGAGCTGAAGATCACCGGAATACTCACCTGTCGAGTCGACAAGCGAACAAGGTTATCCGTTGACGTCATAGACAAGCTGAAACAGCGATTTGGCGACACGGTCTGCAAGACGCACATTCGAGAGACGGTTCGATTGGCCGAGTGCCCGAGTTTCGGAAAGCCGATCACGGAGTACGATCCCCGGGGAAGGGGAGCTTTGGATTACGGAAAGTTAACTGATGAGGTTTTACAACAGGAGGTGGCGGGATGCCCGGGAGGACGATAGATGAAAACCCCTTGGATGTGTTGATCGGAGAGAAGGGTAAGGAAGCGAGGGAGGCAGGAATCGGCTCACGATTACCATCTCAAATGAAACCCTCGAACGGGCTGGAGACGCGGTCTTTTGGACTCGGGGGGAGACACTGAGCGGACTCGTGGAAAGGGGGGTTGAAATGGCAATCGAAGAGTTGGCGAAGGGTAAGGTCCTAAGGGACGAGGAGACCGGAAAGGTGATCAAAGATGAGGATGACCCATTTCCCGGTAGGCTGTCGGAGCTGCGGTCCGGTCGCCCGGTCTTATAGACAAGAACGGTATCCCACCCCACTACAGGGTTGTATCAGAAACTCAGTCTTTATAGGCTTTTCCTGATGTGTTTAAATAAAAAATTGCCATCTATAATCGAAATAGAAAGAACTTACCTATAGCCCCGAACCTTGACCGAAATGTTGGGAGAGAACATACTGCTCTTTCGATGACACAGGAAGATAAGGAGAGGATTATGGTAGGACCAATAGCACCACCCACAGTTGTCGTCGTCCCACAGCCGATAAACGTCGCTCCCGTCGTGAATCAGCCTATCGGTGCCCCCGTTGTAGCAAACCACATTGCTCCCGCCGTTGCAGCCAATAATGTGGCTAAAGAGTGGTCGAGAGAGGATAAGTTACTGGCCGGTATCATAGGGGTTGAACTTGTAGAGGCCGTGATAGGGTGCGGTTGCACGACGGGAGCGGCAGTCGGTGCAGTGACGATAACTGCACAAATGGGGGCATCGGATGCTGTCATAACTGCGGCGGGTGCGGGAACAGCATGTGTGGGAATTCTCTGTGTAGTGGGAAGTATTTTTGGAACACTAGCGTGTTACCCCAGGAGTTGAACAAGTGAGCCGGTGTCATTTAAACCGATGATTCGTCCACAGGCTCTTTCGCTCCACTCGGCTTGGCAAACCACGTACTAAGGCTAAACCATCCTCCCTTGGCAGGCTCGGGTTCGGGTGACGGGGACTTGGCTTTCGGTTGCTCTGTGACAATTTCTTCAAGCTCGGGCTTCTCCTTCACCTTCGATTTGCAACACCCACACCAAACCGCACGCACATCAGGATCTGCAAATGTACACGCAAGAGCACCCAGAGTAACTCCGATAGCAGCAGTACCGACGAGAGTGGCTCCAACAGCAGAACCGGTCATTCCCCCACAGAGGTATCCTATCTCCGCACCCCCATAGGCCACAGCACCTCCAACGGGAATGTTGATACAGCCAACAGTAAGCCCGGTCGCCCCACACTTATTTTCCCTCATGAAAGCCACACAGCCGACCTTGTCAGCCTTGCGAGCCACTTCAGTCTCCTTCTTGGGAAACCGCACGGGGGCATCGACATCGGACTCTTTCGGGACCGGTTGTGAGATCATGAGAGTATCAACTGTAGTTGACATAGTTTGTTTACCTCCACATTTTATGGTGATTCATGCAACAGTATATCATGACGCTCATGGAAAGAAAACCGAAATCGCACGACATCATACTTTTATGCAACAAAAAACGAAAAAATCACCAGCCACAAGCTTAAGTCACCGGCTCTTAACAATTAAACGTCGCCTCCGTCGTGAATCAGCCTATCGGTGCTCCCGTTGTGGCAAATTTAACAGGCTGTTACGGAAACCGCCCTCCAACGTCACCCCTGTTATCACCCCTTCCGGGTTGTCAAAAATCCCGTTACCGGTGACGGATAGTGTCACTAATATCCGATTGCAAAGCAACGAATGCAGGTACGATTCCCCTTCTCACACTCTCTACGGCAAACCTCACCTCAAAACCGCCGATATAAGAACGTCTGACAACCGGCTGAACTACCATGTTGACCGGAGGCGGGACTGCATCCCGCGTGTCGGAAGGAGCCGGAGAAACCCGCCCCGTGTCAACGATATCCCGTCTATGATCAATAGACTCGATTCCCGAAGTCGCCATATCTTTCCCTACTTAAACCGAAGATGCATCCACGGACCCGATCGTGCCGGTCGGCTCGGCAACGAACCCACCGAGGAGACCCCACCATGCGGAACCGGTCGCCGCAGGTTCCGGCGAAGGAGGCTCGGGTCTCGGTTGCTCGGTGATCACTTCCTCAGGCTCGAGTTTTGTCTCTTCTCTCGGCCGTTTGACCCCGACACAACGCTCTACACACCTGCACGGTGCCGGAAAGAGCTCCTTAGTCACCTCACGTGCCCCTTTAGTAGAACAAAGCACACAGGACAAGGCTCCGCAAGCTATTCCCACACCCGAAACAGCCGGAAGCAAACTCCCCAACACCGCTCCTGTCGTTCCACCATATATCCCCCCAAACATTCCTACCGTGGTTGTGGCCGACGGCGTCAAGACACAATCGGCAACGAGAACACCCAAGCTGACAGAATCGACTGTCTTTTCAAACGCCGTGTATCCGTATCTTCTCCGGTCGAGAACTTCTCGGGATGCCCTGTCGGCCTTGCGAGCGACTTTAGCTTCCTTCGCGGGAAGCGACACGGAAACATCCACATCAGACCCTTTCGGAACCGGCCCCGAGACAAAGGCATCACCAAATTGAGCTACCATGATTCCACTCCGATTTCCCATTCTTCGGGCAACAGTATACCACGGGGCGGCATGGCGGAGCAAGCGTAAAGACACGGTCCTCAGAGAAAGATCAAGAGAAACGGTTTGAGACCCCGAGGCTCGACAAGAAACTATTCCGGAAACAGCCTCCCGGCATCCTGTCACGATATGAGGAGGAGGGAGAATAATTAAGAATAAGTACGATCCGTTTCCCCGTAGACTTGAGAGGCTACGATCCGGTCGCCCGGTTTCATAGAAAAACTTTCCGATTGATCCGGAGAGTCGTTTGTTGTAATCTCTCGGCGTCACAAGAAGGAAAAGAGGGAGGAGCGTTATGGTAAAGGAAGGAATCGCATGGGCGGTCCCCAAGACCATCGTCACACCGATGGAACACACGGATCCTACACTCGTCTTCACGAATCAACCTGTCATTGCCCCCGCCGTGGCAATCAATCATGTAGCTCAAAGACGATGGAAAGATTGTAAAAAGGTGGCCGGTATCGCAACGGTTGTGTTTGGCGAGGCTTTGATAGGTGTCGGTTGTGCGGCGGGGATGGCGGCCCTTACGGAGGAGATAGCCGGAAAAATGGGAGCAACGGTTGCTGTCATGGAAGGGGCGGTCAGGGGAGCGGGAATTTTGGCGGCCCTTTGTACGTTCGGGGTTATTTGGGTAACGGCCGAATGCTTAACAAATATAGGCTCAACTTGATCGGGGAACTTGTCGCGAAAGGATGAGGGGCGGGAATTTTTCATCGACCTTCCGTTCCACCATCGCAAACCGAGATCTCTTGCGGCCTTCGAGCTAAAGGTGTCGGACTTCAAGCCGGAGTACGTGGGCAAGATGCGGTTCTACCTCGCCGTCTTGGATGACACGGTACGACTCAAGGACGAGAACCCCTCAGTCGGGATCATTCTTTGCAAGAGCAAAAACAAGACCGTTGTCGAATATGCACTGAGAGACACGAGTAAACCGATCAACATCGCTTCGTACCGCTTGGGGACCGAGTTGCCGGCACATCCGAAGGGTGCGTTGCCTTCCCCCGGGCCAATGCGGAAACTCCTTGAAAATATCGAGGACGATTAGGCGTTTATCGCTCCTTGCGATTTCCATGGTACCCGGAGGGGGCCCCCCCGAACGCTGATTTCTTTCGTTGGTTTGTCCGATCCCGGTACGTGTCGTTTCGAACTTTGTCTTCCGCAAGGTTGCCGTTGTTTACGAGGGGTTGATGTGATATGCCCCTCCACCCTAAGTCATTGAACCCTCGAGGGGGGGGGCGTAGGTAGTGGCGATAGGTGGATGGCAGGGGCCCGTGCGGCCTATGGGCGAGGAAGTGGGTACGGCCACATGGCTCGATAAGGTTCCGAGAGAGCCACCCCTTCGATGCAATCCCCCTTCCGGAAGGAGAGAAGCGGAGGAAATGTACTAAAAGAGGAGAAACGTGCGGTCGTAGATTATGCCTTGGGGGTGAGGGCAACTGAGATGACATGGTACATTTCACTTGTTCAAACCCTTGAGGTAACACGCTAGTGTTGCCACAGCAATTCCCACTATACAGAGACCCCCCAAGCCTCCTACCCCTCCGGCTACCCCGTCTACGACAGCAACCTTGGCTCCCATCCCTTCAGCTATCTCCGCCGCACCTAATGTCATCCCCACTATGCAACCGCCACCTATCAAGCCGTCGGTAACTAGAGTCCCCATGGCAATGGCCCCACACTTATGCTCTCCGGACCACTTTTGAACCACATTATCGGCTACAACGGCGGGTGCAATGTGATTCGCCACAGCGGGAGCGACTACAGGCTGATTAACGACGGGGGCGACTAAAGGCTGATTAACGACGGGAGCGACTACAGGCTGATTAACGACGGGAGCGACTACAGGCTGATTAACGACGGGGGCGACTACAGGCTGATTAACGACGGGGGCGACTACAGGCTGATTAACGACGGGGGCGACTACAGGCTGATTAACGACGGGGGCGACGTTTCCCGGCTGCCGGCCGATTACAACAACTGTGGGTGACTCTATTGGTCCTACCATGATCCCCTCCACTTTCCCGTGTCACCGAAAGAACAGTATGTTCTCTCCCAACATTGCAGTCAAGGTTCGGGGCTATCCGGCTCCTGACTATCGGGGGTAAGATCGATCTTTTGACCCCCCAACAGGGATTTGGAAATGAGCTCTTCCACAGCCTCTTCGATGAGGTTATCGTGTGCATATTTATTTTTATACCAATCGATGATTCCACAACCGGAGAGGGCACAGAGGGTTTTTACCGAAGGGCAAAAGGCAAGGGTAGCGGACTACCGGTTTGACGAATTCGATGGGGAATCGTTCCCGAAATGTGCCCGGAAGGGTAATCTCCGTAAGAGTACCCTAATCGATTGGGTGACCGAACGTGACTCGCAGGAGGGGACTCCGGATACGACGGAATGGTCCGGGAGCTCTCCTGAGGCGACCGCTTCCGATAGGATGGAGGAGCCTCTCAAACTGAGGAAGGGGTTTTCTTGGCGTAATCCTTACACAATGAGAGATTTCTATTCTTCCCATAGGGAAGACGAAAAGTTGCGGGCACTGTCTGCAAAAAGTAGCCGGACTCACAACGCGGCTATCCTATCCAAGTGCAAAACCCCTACTGAGAGAGCTTTACATCAAAACATCTCTTCGGCACGGGTAGACACACAGTGTCTTGGTTCATCACACAGGGGGCGGAAGTGTTGAAGCGACGGCGTTGGCCCGATCGAACTTCAAAGAGCGGTTGCCTACCAACTTGCAACCGGAAGCGATTCCGACAACCAAGGATGAGTACGCATTGGTTTTCCGGCCCCCTTTATCAAGAATTGCGTTGAAACGCTCGTTCTCCGATTTGCGCGTCGTGCCGATGTTGCAGACAAACTGCTTTGCCGATCCGGAGGTCCTTATCGCCGTTCTATGAGACGCGTTTTCTCCGATTTGAGCGTCTTGCCTTTGCCACCGAACAATTGCTTCGCCGATTTGACGATCTTTATCGCCGTTTCCGTTTTACTACTTCTGACAAGGGCCTCACCGGAAACATGGCTACCTCCTGCAGTCGTCCCGTAGGAGGAGGAGGATGAATGGGGGAAATTGAGCAATGGGGTTTTAACGGTTTTATTAACTACTGTAGACATACACACCTCACATTTTTTAGGTTGTTAATATATTGATAATAACAAATAGACTATTTATTTGTAAATACCCGAATATGTATTATTTAGATAAAAAATTTATTCACTTTCATCATGGAATATCAACCTACCGAGTATGTCACCGGAAAAAGGTAGAATCCGACGCGACCGGGCACTTACTCAAAAAGCCTTGCAACCTGTCCGTCCGAGGTCGGGTTGGCACCGTACATGTTTGTTGCCCTCTGCAAGGGGTGTGTTTACGGCGACTCCCGTGAGACGGCGATGGAAAGGGGAATGATTCTGCCAAGGAAGAAGGATGGGGAAAAACGGACGACGGAACCCCTCCACGAAAAAGGTCGAGCCACCGGCCGATACAAAACACATCCCGCTCTCGGATGGTGATCCGGAAGAGGGTGACGGTGACCCGACGGAAATCACACTCGAACCGCCCGCGCCACCACCGTCCGAAGAAATGGGGATCGGGCAACTCGAACCAAAGGGAGGGAAAACCGGCCAACAGCCCCGAAGTCATCATTCGTATCGATCACGAGCACAGGGAATGTGAAACCCGAGTCGATACGAACGAGTCTTTAAAACGACAACCCGGGTCTACCAAAGATGCGCGTCACGACAAACGCAATGACCAAGGGAGACATGGCAACTCCCAACTCGATTCCGCTAAGCAAACGCGGTCGCCCCAACCAAACGCCGGACAAAATGTGCAATACGGACAGGGCAACCGACGCAATCTTAGTGACCCGACTCAATTCTCCGAGGTAGCCATGCATCCCGGGCATCGTCAGCCTCGAGCTCAAGAAAGGAACAGACATCAACAACTCCCGTTTCAGGAAAAGGGGTCATTATCTATGTAGGACGTCTTTCATGCAAGAAAAGATTTGTCGCACTTGCCCGATAGTTGACACCTCTAGCGGGTGTCTTCGGCTACCTCAATGTAGCCCCTCTCGGACAAGCTGTCGGGCCAAGGACCTAAGGGCCTCGACATAATTGCGCCCAACGTACCTACAATAAGGACATCTATCCGATCATCTTCACCTTTGCCAATCACTTCATCCGTAGGATCCTCATCCCGTACGATCCCGTCGGGAACGCATTCACACTCCCGCGACAACCGCACAACAAGACTACTCTCGGAAGCACCGAGACTTGCAACCATCGACGGTAACACCTTCTCTTTCTCCTCGGCCTGATTGTTCCCTCCCTCTTCAATGATCGGAACGGCCGGGGGGTGGGAAACGGACGAACGCCCCGTTGCCGGGGCATCAGCCCCCCTCTCCACATCCGACGTCTTGAGATGTGTCGTCGTCAACCCCTCAGCTACACTCTCCTCCCGCCTCGACCCGGCAAGAAGTCTGCCGAACTCCTCAACAGGCTCGGATTCGACTTCCCCTCCCTGCGATGGCGACAGCGTGACAATCTTAGCAGATAGCTTCGATGCATCCTGTTGGAGAGACCTATCGGATTGCTGATAGAGCACCGTCGTGCACCCCTCGGAAGGAACCGCTACGGAAACGATCTGCTCACCGGGCCCCAACGAGTCTTCGACCAAGTCCGAAATCCTTTCGGAGACCTTTTCTTCCGGAAAGGGACACCTCGTTCCCTCTTCCTCAACACTCCGTGTCGGGGAACCATTCCGTGAACTTTTAAAACAACCAAAACAAGACATTTTTCCTCCTCGAGATTGATCGTCCCGGAGAGGGTATCATACGCGGGGTATGCGAGACAAGTCGGTAGGGAAAAACGGCAGACGCCAACCGTGTAACCACCGTTGCTACAACCCCCCGTCGTATGACTCTGAGGCCCCCTCGTCTCGCCTCCTCGGCGTGCGGAAACTCATAAATAAGTGGAAATGATACCGGGTGTCCCGTGCCTTCCTCCACCTAAACCGACGACGCATCCACGGACTCGGCCGTTTCACTTGGCTTGGCAAACCACCCACCGGAGAGACTCCACCATGTGGGGACGGTCGGCTCGGGCTCGGGCAACGGAGACTCGGACTTCGGTTGCTCGGCGATCACTTCCTCAAGCTCGGGGTTTGTCTCCTCCCCGGCCCTTCGGCCCCGACAGCGCCCTATACACCCGCAGTTTTCGCAAAGAACTCCTTAGATGTCTCACGCCCCCTCTAGTAGCACAAATCGATCTCCTCTCAAACTCACCAAGCCAATCATCTACGGCCCTCTCTTATGAATCGGGAGAAGAGGAGGGCATATGCTTTGGGAATGCGTGAGCTTGTCACCGAGCCGGAAATGAGGAGGGGAGACGAGAGCGTTTCAGGGCCGTGCAACGGGGAATGGCGACAACGGTGGCACACGATTGGCGTCTGCCGTTTTTCCTTACCGGCTTGTCTCGCATGCTCTGAGTGTGGTACCCTTCCCGGAATTACCGATCCCAAGGAGGAAAGATGTCTTGTTTTGGTTGTTTTAGAAGTTCACGGAGTGGTTCCCCGACACGGGTTGTTGAGGAGGAGGCGACGAGGTGCCCCTTTCCGAAAGAAGAGGTCTCCGAAAGGATTTCGGACTTGGTGAGAGGCTCGCCGGACCCCGGCAAGCCGTTCTTTTCCGTAGCGGTTCCTCCCGGGGAGCGTACGACGGTGCTCTATCAGCAATCCGATAGGTCTCTCCAACAGGATGAGTCGAGGCTACCTGCTAAGATTGTCACGTTGTCGCCACCGCAGGGAAAGGGAGCCGAATCCGAGAATGCCGAGGAGTTCGGTAGACTCCTTGCCGAGTTGGGGCAAGAGGAAAATTTAGCTGAGAAATTGACGACGACACATCTCAAGACACCGGGGGTGGGGATGCAGGCCGATGCTCCGGCTGTGGGTCGTCCGTCAGTCCTCGTTCCGGTCGTGTCGCCCACTGTTCCGTGTACTGAGGAAGAGGGGTTCGGTCAGGCTGAGGAGGAGAAGCAGGCATTGTCGGCAATGACTGCAAGGCTTGATGCTCTTAAAGACGGATCTGTCGTGTTGTTGACAGACGAAGAGGAGGCGTTGATGATGAAGAGGGCAAACCTTGTTGTGCCGTTGACACCGGGGGACGAAAGGGGTCTCGACGAGATCGTGCCGGGTGAAGATCCTAAGGATGAAGTGATTGACGAAAGTGCGGCTGATGGGGTAGATGCCCTTATCGTGAGTGCGCTGGAAAAGAGTAAAGCCTTTAGGGATACGGTCCGAAATTTTGCCCGAGAACACCTGAATTGAGGTAACCGGGAGGGTCGGCTTTGAGTAGGTGCGACAAATCTTTTCTTGAATGAACGGCACCCTACATCCATAGCGGCCCTCTTTCTTGAAACGGGAGGTGTTGATGCCTGTTGTTTTCTTGACCTCGAGGTTGACGATGCCTAGGGTGCGTGGCTATCTCGGGGATCCGGATCGGAGCGCTGAGATTGTGTCGGTTGCTCTGTCCGTATTGCACATTTTGTCCGGCGTTTGGTTGGGGCGACCACGTTTGCTTAGCGGAGTCGAGTCGGGAGTTGCCGATCTAAAGACTCTCGCACTCGGTCTTTCCCGGGATTCAAGAACGGGAATAACAGGCAGTTCGTATAAGTGACCCCACCATGAGAAGTCCCGCTATCCACCCCCCCCGGTTGCCCTTGCTCCTACTGTGACCGCCTCCATACTTCATAGCGATAAAAGGTCCGTATAACGGAATGTATAGTGAGGATCACCGGCACCCATCCTCCTATTACCCTCGCCCCTACCGTGACCTCCTCCGAAGCTCCCAACGCCTCTGTTACACACTTGAACCCGAGTGACGAAACCACCACAAAACCGACCCCCAAAGTCCCTTCGGTACACACGGTAAAAAGAACTTCTTTAGTTCTCTCATATATCCGGCGCGACCGTTCGATAGTGGGCCGAGCGACATGATCGACCGCACGGGGGACGTCGTTGATCGCACGGGAAACACACATCTGCGGAGAGGGAGGATCTGCGAAAAACTCGATCCGGAGTGGCGAGGACAACCCTTTTGCATAGCGTAGATCCGTTACCTTCCGTTCCCATACCTTTCCCTCCTTTCCGTCGGCATGATCATCCACCACAATGACAACGACACCACTCAATTTCTTCCGCAATTCCCGACATTCCCTCTCCTCGGCACCATCCGCATGCACCTTGTTGAGAACATCGTGGATAACAGCTTCGGTTTCGAGGGCAACATCAACGCCCTCCTCAGCCGAGGAAAAAGAGAAAGAAGATGAAACGGGAACGTCCGTCCCGGATCTCCTCGGGGCCGACGTCGAAGCCCTAACGGTATCAGACGGGGTTGTCATAGCTTGTTTTCCTCCGGGGTGTGCGACTTTTCCGGGGACGGTGTACCACGGAACGGCGCGCCGGGGCAACCGTAAAGGCGCGTCCCCCCCCCGACCCGGTTCGGGGTTGCCGATATCAGTGGTGAGAGTTTGTCTGATCAGGGGTTGCGCAATGCGCCGGTTGCGGGTGATGATGGAGGGTGGCTGAGAGACACCAAGATATATCCCGGAGGGGGTGTAGGCTCTCTTTCCGAAGCCGGTCCCGGTCGGAGGTGAGAGGGGTGTCCTGTGATATGTCTTGCCTTGGTCGTTGTGGCCGGACTCCGAATCCGAGTTCCGCTCCGGCTCCCGAGGTCGCGTCCGATCACATGTTGCACGGAGGGGGGGGCCGGAAAGCATCTCTTACGAAAACTACGCGGAGAGGCATCAATGTAGCTGTTGGATCAGCTTGGCGACAAATCCCGTCCAGCCGGTTTGATGACTACTACCGAGTCCTTTGCCCGTCTCACCGTGAAAATATTCGAAGAAATGGATATAATCCTTGAAATGTTCGTCCCGAGAAAATTCGGATCGTTCACCGAAGACGGGGCGCTCTCCCCGCGCATCCGGTTCGAAGAGGCGGATCAACCGGCTTGCAAGTTCCTCGGCTACCTCTTTCAGGTTCATCCGTATACCCGAGCCGGAGGGAAATTCCACCTTCAAACGATCGCCGTAGTAGTGATGAAAACGTTGCAACGACTCTATGATCAGGACGTTGATCGGAAACCAGACGGGACCGCGCCAATTGGAATTTCCCCCGAAAAGACGATCGTTCGATTCCCCCGGCCGGTAATCGATGCAGTACTGCGTCTTTTCCAAAGTGATACAAAGGGGGTGTTCTTTGTGCCTCTTCGAAACGGAACGAATGCCGTACGGACTCAAAAATTCCTCTTCATCGAGAAGAGAAGCAAGTAACTTGCGTAACTTTCCCTCATCCAAAATCGATAAGATGCGTCGTCCGTTTTCGCCGTACTCTTCCATACAGGCAATCTTCCCGCATATATCCGGCCGGTGTTTGATAAACCAATCCACCTTATCTTTGAAGATCTTCAATCTCTCCATATCACCCTCCTCTATCGTCATGACGGCAAAAAGGGGAATAAGCCCCACGACGGAACGGACTCTGAGCGGGACATCGCGCCCCCCCTTCAGGCGAAGTACGTCGTAGTAAAACCCATCCTCTTCATGCCAGAGAGAGAACGATCGGTGCCCGGGAAAATTGATCGCATCGGCTATCAACAGGAAATGGTTGTAGAATTTGTTGGCCATATCCTCGTACGTTCCGTCTCTTTTGGCAAGCTCCATCGAGATCGTCAACATATTCAGGGAAAACATCGCCATCCATCCCGTCGCATCGGCCTGATAGAGCGTCCCCCCCTCGGGTAGTTCGACATTCCTATCAAACAGGCTAATGTTATCCAACCCCAAAAACCCCCCCTCGAAAACGTTTCTCCCCTCGCCGTCCATCCGGTTAACCCAGCGGGTGAAGTTCAACAACAACTTGTTGAAAACACGCTTCAAAAAGAAGAGATCACCTCGCCCCTCATGCTTCTTCTCGATCTTGTACACCCTCCATGTGGCCCACGCATGCACGGGAGGGTTGACATGGTCGAAGTTCCACTCATACGCCGCAAGTTGACCGCTGGGGCTCATGTACCACTCCTGCACGAGGATATAGAGTTGCCTTTTGGCAAAATCCATGTCGACCATGGCAAGGGGGATGGCGTGGAAGGCACTATCCCAGGAGAAAAATTGCGGAAATTCCCACTTATCGGGAACCGATAGGATATCATCCGCATAGAGATGGACCCAACCGTGATTTCTGGCCGTGTCGACGTCGTGGGGAGGAAGGGGGGGAAGGTGATCCGGGTCGCCGTCCAACCAATCCCGTACCACAAACCGGTAGTGCATCTTGTTCCAAAGCATGCCCGCAAGGGCCTGCCTGCCGATGCGCAGTCGCTCTTCTCCCGGGGATTGAGGGAAAATCGTGGCATAGAAAAGGTCGGCCTCCCTGATCCGTTTGGCAAAGATCTTCTCGCTCTTCACGAAGGGATCTTCTTTCACCTTCCTCTCCGTAAGGCGACAGTAAAATCTCTTCGTCTCCCGGGGAGCAAAGGATGCTTCGATCGAAAAGGTTGCCTTGGTCCCCTTCTTTTCGGGGTTGACGGCCGAAGGATTGCCCCCTACGAAGTAGTCGTTAAACCCGTCTTTGACAAATCCTCCGGTCTCTTTTTCTCCCATGATCGTCTTCCGGTTCGTCCGGTTTTCCGTAAAGAGTAAGTCGGCAAATCCCTTGCCGTACAGGTAGTAGGTTCCCAGCTCGAAGTGCCATGCCTTCATGACACCCCCCTCCGCTTCAATCCGACTCAAGGGTCCCTTCTCCGGATCGCACTTCGGGTTGTGGAACCATAGAACGGGAAGGATGTGGAGCGAACCCTCCTCGTTGCTCCTGTTTGAAACGGTCAGCCGAATGTGGATATCGTTCGGACCCTCTTTGGCATACTCTATGAAGATGTCGAAGTACCTGTTGTCGCGAAAGATACCCGTGTCGATCAGTTCATATTCGGGATCTTCGAAGGTGCGTTGCCGGTTAACCCGACGCATCTCCTCGTACGGATAGTCGCGTTGCGGATACTTGTACAGGTACTTCATGTAGGAGTGGGTCGGTGTATTATCGAGGAAATAGTAGTACTCCTTTACATCCTCACCGTGATTTCCCTCTCGATTCGAAAGGCCGAAGAGGCGCTCTTTGAGGATCCGGTCCTTTCCGTTCCAAAAGGAGAAAGCGAAACAGAGACGTCCGTGAGTATCGGAAATCCCGGCGATGCCATCCTCTCCCCACCTATAGGCACGCGACAATGCATCTTCGTAAGTAAAGTGGTGCCAGGGAACTTGCTCTTTTCCGTAATCCTCCCGAACCGTTCCCCACATCCTCTCGGGCAGATAGGGGCCCCACTTTTTCCAATATTTCTTCCTCTTCCGATCTTCGATCAGTCTTTTTTTTTCCTGAGACATAATCACAACTTGTAAATAAAGTCTTTAAACAGGTATATATCGAAACAAAAGGAAAGAATCAATGTTTGATGTGATCGTGATCGGCGCCGGAGCGGGAGGACTCGTCATTGCCATCGGCGCCGCCAAAGCAGGTAAGAAAACTCTACTCATAGAAACCGGACCGTACGGGGGGGATTGCACCAATTTCGGATGCATTCCCAGCAAATCGCTGATTGCCTCCTCCAAGGAGGCCTACATGTTGAAACATGCCGACAGATTGGGCATTGATGTCCGATTCCGGACGTTCGACACCGTAAACGCATTCAAACGGGTACGCGATATCGTCACGGAGGTCCGCTCCCGTGAAGATCCCTCGGCTCTCAAACACTCCGGCGTCGAAACCCTGACCGGAACCGCCTCCTTCCACGACTCCCGAACCCTGCTTGTGAACGGCAGGAAAGTACGGGGTAAGGAGATCGTGATTGCCACCGGATCCGAACCCACCGTCCCGGATGTGGAGGGACTCGCCGGAACCCCCTATCTGACGAACGAGACCGTCTTCGAATTGGAGAGGGTGCCCCCCGACATGATCTTCATCGGCGCGGGGCCGATCGGATGTGAACTGGCACAAGCTTTTGCCGGCTTGGGTTCCGAGGTAACCGTGATCGCGGGTACGCATATGTTGGCACGAGAAGACCCCCGAGCAAGGGAGGTGATTGCGAAGCAATTCGTAACCGAGGGGATGACGTTGCAGATCGGCGAAAGGCCGAAGCGGGTCACCTACGATCCGGAGAAGGGATTCACCGTCCTCGTCGGGAACAAAGAACTCAAGGCCCGCTCCCTCTTCGTTGCAACGGGGCGGCGACCCCGTTTGGAGGGGTTGCACTTGGCCCGAGCCGGCATCGCAACAACGGACAAGGGGATTACCGTCGACCCTTACGGACGGACGTCGCAGAAACACATTTGGGCCGTCGGAGATGTTGTCGGGGCCCCTTTCTTTACACACCTTGCGGAAAATAGGGCACGTACCGTCTTAAAAAACATCCTCCTCCCGTTCAAGTCGAAGATCTCTACGCAACCCGTTCCACGCGTCACGTACACCGATCCCGAGATTGCCTCGTTGGGCCTTCTCACCGAAGAGGCCGTCAACCGGTACGGGAAGGGACGCATTGCCGTCTACACGGTCCCCTTTACGGAGGTGGACAGGAGCATCACGAACGGCCGAACGGAGGGTTTCGTCACAATCGTGACGAAGAAGTGGAGCAGTAAAATTCTGGGCGCCACGATTGTAGGTGCGCGGGCGGGGGAGATGTTGATGGAGATCTCGATGGCCATGTATACGAAGACCCCCCTTCGCAAGCTCAGCGGGTTGATTCATCCCTATCCCATCGAAAGTGCGGCCATACGCAAGGCGGCCGACATGTGGCTTACGCAGACCGTACTCGGCGCAATCAGGAGAAACAAATTATGAAATGGAAGAATCGGATCCCCCTTTTCGTCATCATTTGCCTGATGGCGTGCGCTTATTTTTCGGGCGTTACCGAATATTTGACCTTTGAAAATCTGCGAGAGCATCGGGTAGTGCTCCTACAATTCATTGCACGCCATCCCGTTGGGGCTCCCCTTCTCTTCATGCTCATCTACACGATTGCCGTCGCCCTTTCGGTTCCGGGAGCCGTCATTCTCACTCTACTCGGCGGATTCCTCTTCGGGGTACCTATCGGCACGCTCTACGTCGTCGTATCGGCGACGATCGGTGCCTTTGCGGTGTACGTCGCAGCCCGGACCGCCCTCGGCGAGATCCTCAAAAAGAAGGCGGGTCCTTTCCTGCAAAAGATGGAGAGCGGGTTCCGGAAAAATGCGGCGGGCTACCTTCTCTTCCTCCGATTCATTCCGGCCTTTCCCTTCTGGCTTGTCAACCTGGCTCCCGCCTTTTTCAGGGTCAAATCGAGCACCTACCTCTGGACCACGTTCATCGGCATCATGCCGGGGTCGTACGTCTTTACGCAGGCGGGAACCGGTCTGGGAGCGATCTTCGATACCGATGCCGATTTTTCAATCGGTGCGATCTTTAACCTGCAGATCCGGATTGCTCTGATCGTCTTGGCAATCTTCGTGCTCATTCCCGTCTTCGTCAAACCACTCATCAACAAGCAGAGAAAAAATGCTCGATAGTTTCGGTCGCGCCCTCTACCAAAAGTATGTGATCGATCCCCTCTTGCGTCTGTTTTTCACAAAACGTCGCCTCTCTCCCTCGGCTCTCACGACGATCGGCCTCCTTTTCGGTCTCCTTACTCCCTGCTTTTTGGCCCTGCACATGCCCTTTTCCGCTTGCCTCGCCCTCTTACTCTCCGGATTTTTCGACACACTGGACGGATCGGTCGCCCGGCAGCAGGGGACGGGTTCGGAGAGGGGAGCGCTCTTCGATATCCTATCGGATAGGATCGTGGAAAGTGCCGTCATTACGGGGTTCTACCTCTACGACCCGGAAAGGGCTCTCCTCTGCCTCCTGATGTTTGCGAGTACCCTCCTCTGCATCACCTCATTTCTGACGGTCGGAATCTTCACCGAAAACCTATCCGAAAAGAGCTTTCACTACAGCCCGGGATTGATCGAGCGGACGGAGGCCTTTCTCTTCTTTGTCTCGATCATCCTCTTTCCCTCCCTCTTCCCCCCCTTGGCCTCTCTCTTCATCCTACTCGTCTTCCATACGGGGGTCGACCGTGCGCGCAAATTCTACCGGAGTACACGACCCGGATCACCGGTTGTTCCTCGCTAACCCGCTCATCTTTTCCATCACGCCTTCGAAAACAAGGAGGAATACCGCGGGAATGAAAGAGGTAAAGAGGAAGATGGAGAAGAAACGGTCCCAACGTATCCGGACAATCCACCCCGACACGTACCCCCCGAACCAGAAGCCGACGCCGATACACATAAACCAGATTCCCGTAAAAAGGCCTCGGTACCGATCGGGGCTGATACGAGTAACGAAGGAGAGACTTATGGGGGCGAGGAGAAGCTCCGCCAACGCCATAAAGGCGAAGGCGAAGATCAGGTAATAGGGGCTGAGCACGGCACTTTCGGCCCCTGCGGGAACGTATGTCGCGGCCCTTTGCATCACGAGGAAGCAAAATCCCATGCAAAAAAGGCTCAACGAGGTCTTCATGACGGGACTCATGCCGGATCCGATCCGCCTGAGAAAGACGTACAGACGGGATAAGGGGTAGGCCAAGATCATCAGGAACAGGGTACCGAAAGCGATAAACCAAGGGGTCGGTACCTCAAACCCTCCTACGTGACGATCGGTATAGCGGAGGGTGAAAAGGGTCATCGAAGAGCCGGCCTGATTGTAGGCCATCCAGAAGAGAGCCGAGACCACCGTCATCACCACGATCACGACCACCCGACTCCTTTCGTGAACCGTAAAGGTAGCTCTCTCGGCACGGGGAGCTCGGGAAGGGCGCTTCTCCTTAAAACGTTTGACCGCACAACCATAAGGGAGAATGCCGAGGAGTTGTACGGCGGCTGCCGTAATGAAGACGAGGCACCAGTTCTTCGTCTGCAAATATCCCAACACGATCATGGCGACCAATACCCCGATGTTGACCGTCGAGTAATAGAGGGAAAACCCCCCCTCCCTCAACTCATGCCTACCTTCATAAAACGTCCCCAAAAGGGAGTAGACCGAGGGGGTAAAGAGTCCCCCGCCACATGCCACGCATAGAAGGGCCGGCATGATCAACACCTTGCTGAGGGTAGCCAACATCAAGGCACCGACGGCCGTAAAGATCATCCCGATCAGGATGGGCATATGGTAATTCCACTTATCGGCAATCCGTCCTCCGACTGCGGGTAGAAGAAAGGCCATGCCGGTATAGATACCGAAAAGGTGTCCTGCCCTGCGCGGATCATAGGCAAAATGTTTCACGAGAAACAAGACGAGCAGGTTACCGATGCCCCAGTAGGTAAATCTCTGACACGCCTCGGTCAGAGAGAGCCAGTACATCTCGGAAGGGTGTCGCTCTTTGCGCTTCATGAAACCTCCTCCGGGTTGATCGGTTTTACATACACTCGTACCGTAACAAGTATGCGCAATTGACGCTACTTCCGACCCCCCCCCCTCCTTAGGCGCATCGCAGGCAAAACGTGTTGAGAAAAACATATTTCGGAAGGGTATCGGCCCTTGCCGTTCGTGAAATCTTCTCCGTTTAAATCGATTTTACGTATACTCGCGCCCCGACAAATGGGAGCCGTTGATGTCGCCCGTGATTCTCATCGTTAAGACCTCTTCTTTAGGTGATATCCTCCACACCTTTCCCGCCCTTGAAAGACTACGTGTCGCCTTCCCGGAGGCCCTTTTCGACTGGGTAGTAGAGGAGCCTTTTGCCGAACTCGTACGAACACACGAGGCCGTACGCAACGTCCACACAATACGAACGAAAGTGTGGAGACGCCACCTCTTTTCCGCAACTACCCGAAAAGAGATCGTCACCTTTTGGCGTAAGTTGCGCCGGATCGAGTACGACGTTACGATCGACTGGCAGGGCAATTGCAAATCCGGCCTTGTTACGGGAGCCGCCAAAAGCGGGCAAAAGATCGGGTTCGATTACCGGGGGGCACCCGAAAAGATGAACAGACTCTTCGTGAACAGGGGGGTACGTACGGATCCCTCCTCTCCGATCAGGGAACGCTATATCGCTTTGGCCGACGCCTACATCGAAATGGCGGGGGGAAGACCCGGGGAAAAATCCGTGCGAACCGCCCCCCCCCGTCCTCGTCACGAGCTACCCCTCTCCCCGCACATCATGATCTGTGTAGGTTCTCATTGGAAGAACAAGCGGCTCTCGCAGGAGGTATGGCTTTCCTTTCTGCAACGGATAGATACGACCCTCTCCCCGCGCTTCTCCTTTGTATGGAGCAATGCGGAAGAAAGGGAGCAGGCTACCCTGCTGGCACGTGCCTTTCCCGGAAACGGTCACGTTCCCGAAAAGATGGATCTCACCCCGCTACGAGCCTTCATGGACGAGACGGATATCGTCTTGTCGGTCGATTCGATGGCACTACACTTGGCCGGCACGACGCGGGCACGGACTTACGGAATATTCGGCCCCTCTTCGGCGTACGTCTATAATCCGGAAGGGGGGGGGTGCTTTCAGGGCAGTTGCCCGTACGGAGTACGATTCGTCAAACGGTGCCCCCGTCTCCGTCGTTGCCGGACGGGGGCGTGCACGAAGGAGATCGACCCGGAAAAGCTCTTTCGAAAATTCATGGATTGGTATATTGGAAGAAAACAAAGATAGGAATCTCCGTCCACATGATTAGCGTGACTGTTTTAACGAAAAATGCGGAGGAGACACTTGCCAGTTGTTTAAAAGCACTTCGAAAATTTAACGAAGTGATCGTCATCGATACGGGCTCTACCGATCTTACTCTCGATATTGCCCGCACCTTCCCGAATGTGCGACTCTTTGAGTTACCTTTCCGAGGGTTCGGCACGTTACACAACATCGCTGCGGAGAAGACCTCTCACGATTGGGTTCTCTCCATTGATAGCGATGAGATTCTCACCGAAGCACTGGCGAGGGAAATCCTCGCCCTCAAGCCGACGAAGGGGACGGTCTATTCCCTCCCCTTCTTACACTACTTTAACGGAAAACGGATTCGCGGATCCGGTCGATCTCCCGAAAGTCACGTCCGTCTCTACAACAAGAATGAGACACGATTCACCGACGATTCGATAGACGAAGAGGTGCTCGTCAGGGGGGCGAAAAAGCGCTTACTCCGCCACCCCCTCAAACATTACTCGTACCGTTCCATCTCCGATTTTTTGCATAAGATGCAGCTCTACTCCACCCTCTTCGCCAAACAAAACAAGGGAAAAACAAGGGTCTCTTTTTCGGGCGTCATCCGCAAAAGCCTTTTCGCTTTCTTTAAGTCCTACGTGTTGCAGAGGGGTTTTTTAGATGGAAAAGAGGGTGTCATCCTTTCCGCATACGACAGTCATATTGCGTTCTACAAACATCTTAAACTCATCGAAGCAAATAGAAATGCCCTTCATTCTCCCCTACCGTCGGAGAGGTAGGGGAGTCCTGCTTTCCCGGATCCGTCACCCGTAGCGCCGGAACAACGGACGTTGCCCGTAGGAGGGGAGGTCCGTATCCGACAGGCGGGGTGATCGCACAAAATGCGACCCTTCCGGTATGCTGTCGCGACATGGAAAGGACACCTCTACATGTTGCCCGCTTAGCCTACCTTCCGAACGTACCGGAGGTGCTGACGAGGCCGGAAACGGTCCGCTTTTCCGGAGAGGGGACGACGGGATCCCGCGGATATGACGAACGTATCGGCTACCTTCTCCCCGGATCATACGGTCGACCGATTGCGAAGCCTACCTCGGAAGGGGGAGAAGTGCGGACGGAGACAAAGGGGGGGTACAGGGTGGGTGTCCTCTTCTCGGGAGGGCAGGCGGCAGGCGGTCACAACGTACTGATCGGCCTTTTTCGTACGCTGAAGAGATTCGACGCAAAGAGTCGCCTCTTCGGCTTTTCGGGGGGACCTTCCGGACTGATTGAGGGGAGGTACGAGGAGCTGCACGCCGACCTTCCGGACGCCTACCTCAATCAGGGCGGGTTCGATCTGATCGGCTCCGGACGTACCAAGATCGAAACGGGGAGACAGTTCGCCGACGTGAACAAAACGGTGACCTCCCTGGCCTTGGACGGTTTGGTCATTATCGGCGGAGATGATTCGAATACCAATGCCGCTCTTCTGGCCGAGTACTTTATCGAACGGGATATCCCCGTTACGGTCGCGGGGGTGCCGAAAACGATCGACGGCGACCTTCGCGGTGAGTACCTCCCCCTTCCCTTCGGGTTTGATACCGCGTCGAAAACCTACGCGGAGATCATCGGCAATATCGGAAGGGATGCATTGTCGGCCGACAAATACACCCACTTCATCAAGTTGATGGGGCGCTCCGCCTCTCACATTGCCTTGGAGTGTGCCCTCATGACGAGACCGAATCATACCCTTATCGGAGAGGAGACGGTGGCAAAGGGCGACACGATGGAGATGATCGTCGAAAAAATGGCCGACCTGATCGAAAGGCGGAGTGCTTCCGGAAAAAATCACGGCGTGATTCTCATTCCCGAAGGGTTGATCGAATTCATCCCGGAGATGCGCGCCCTCATCGAAGAACTCAACCGAGTGGAAAAGGTCGAGGAGGATATCGCGGATACCCTCTCTTCCGCCTCACAACATACCTTTCGCTACCTTCCGGAAGAGATCCGCAATCAACTACTCCTCGACCGCGACCCGCACGGCAACGTCCGGGTATCTCATATCCGGACCGAAGAACTGCTCAGTCGACTCCTTACGCTCGAACGGCGAAAAAGAGGAGGTACCGTCCCCTTCCTACCCGTCCACCACTTCTTGGGATACGAGGGACGTGCGGCCTATCCCTCCAATTTCGATGCCACCTATTGCTACAACCTCGGAACGGTCGCGGCCCTCCTTATCCGGAACGAGCTGACGGGCTATATGGGCACCCTCTACGATCTGCACAAACCTACTTCTCAGTGGCAAGTTGCCGCCGTGCCCCTCACCTCCATGATGACCATGGAGGTGCGGAAGGGGAAGGAAACACCCGTGATCGGCAAGACCCTCGTCGACTTAAAGGGGGAGCCGTTTCGCTTGTTTGCGGAGAAACGTACCTCTTGGGCGGAAGAGGATCACTACCTCTTCCCCGGACCCATACAGTTTGCCGGGGGTTCCGAGCTTACCGATAGGGGCCCCGCAACGCTCTACCTGCAACCATGCGTTGGATAATCGACTACTTCCGGTTTGCCCGGTTCGACATGAAGGAGAGTATGCTCATCGGAAGAACCTACTATCTCGATACCCGGTTTGCCCGGATGGATAGGGCCCTTCTTCGACGCTATATCTTCCTCAGCCCATACCGGATTAGTAAACGCTACTTAAAAAAACATAAAGCGAACGATCTCTACACATATGGAGAGACACCGCTCCGTACGATGGAAGCAATTGCCAAAAAAGTAGGCATCCGACCGACCGATCGGGTGCTCGATCTCGGATCCGGTAGAGGAAGGGCCGCCCTTTTTCTGACACACTTTTACAACTGCACCGTGATCGGTATCGAACGGATCCCCCAATTTGTCAAACTGGCCTCACACGTTGCCGAAAAATTCCGGCTCGAGCGTTCCTCGTTCATCCATGCCGACTTTCTCAAGGCAGATTGGCCTCGGGTCAATGTGATCTACCTCTACGGTCTCTGCTGTGACAAAAAGGAGATCCGGGGCATCATCCGACAACTGAAGACATCGCAAAAAAAAGTGCGCATCATCACCATCGGTTACCCTCTTGAAGAGTACGATAAAGAAGAGAGCTTCACGACGACGGATACCTTTCCCGCCTCCTTCAATTGGGGAGAGGGGGAGGCCTTCCTGCAGGAATTCGAAGCACCATCCCGAATCTCCGTCCTCCCGAGTAAACGGCCCGCATGTCGGGGTCGGCTTTCTCAATAGAGATCCGGATCTTGCGTCATAGTCTCTTCGAGATGCGCTTCCGTCGCTTTCCGGTATGCGTGTGGCTTTTCGATCTTCCCGGTTCGGAAGAAACACCCTCCCGTCGTCGCCGTTGTGTCCATCTCTGTAGGGAGCGTACGCTGACCGCATCGGTACCGATGTGTTTGCGAACCTCTTGCAAACGTTCCGGGATAGGGAGTTCTCGGTTGCATTCCCAACATCGCGTCGCGGCCTCTTTTTTTGCCGATGGCAAACGGGGTCCGGACCTCTTGTCTTGAATGAGATCATGTTCCCTCAAGTACTTGCCCAAGCTACTTAGGGAGATGTGGGGTCTACTAAAACCCTCTTCGTAGATCTGCCTCCGAAAATCGACCACCGTATCGGACCGACACTTCTCACGCAATCGCTCTATTTCCTTACCTTCGGCCTCCGTGACCCGCAAACGAGAACCCTTCGTATCTTCCATGAGTTTCATGTCGATCAAGCACTTCCTTAGGCAGGTTCGGGAAATGGTGCGTCTACTCAACTTCTTGCCTTCTTCTATCTGCGTGTAAAAATCGGCTAGCTTGGCGGGACGATATAGGTCATGCAATTGCCGTATTTCCTTACGATCTTCCTTCGTGATCGGCGAGCGGGAAGAGACCTTTTTCACATCTTTTTTTCCGCGAGCCTTTGCTTTCTTTTGTACGGAACTCTTCGTACGTCTCCCCTTATCGGCTCCGGGGATAAAAACGGCTTCAGCCGGCTTTGCCGGAATATCCGGAGCGAGCGAAGGGGTGTTATCGACCGGATCTTGCGACCGATGAGGGTCGGGGGGTGGCGACGAGGAGGTGCCTTTCTCGGACAACAGGCAAAGGGAGGCACGCATCGCCCCCGCCTCCCGTTCATTGAGCATACCCGCGTCTTCACCGAATAAGCAACCCCCGTACCCATAGCACAACAGCGAACAGCGGTGAGTAACCCACGCCACCTCTTCGAGTGTTCTCTCGCCCGTAACCGAAAAGAAAGAGGGAGCCCACGGAGAATCCACGGAAGGACACAAAGACCCAATACACATGATCGGAAAATAGCGTATACAAACCGGGCCCATGCTACACCTTCACTTACGACCCTGCAAGGAAAACCACGCATCCCCACCATTTCCTGCCGAAAAGTCCGATGTAGTCCGGGAACACCGTTCGGAAGGTGCACAACAAGTACTCTTGGGGAAGAAACACCTCGCGAAAAGTCAAGGTGTATTCGTAAACCACACCGGTGTGTCAATGGCCGAGAAGCTTTATCGGACGATGAAAACAAGTCCGCACTTTCAATAAAGTGTGGAGGCGAATACCTATCGACCGGGCGTGCACACCCTTTCTCAAAATGCGCCCCCCGCTCCGTAACCCGCAAACCGGCTACATGGAAACGTACGGACGCAAGTTCTTTGCGATCGGATTACCGGGATAACCTGCTTCGTACGGACCACAACCCTACGTCGCGGTGACACACTCAGCCTCTCCCGCATCCCCGGATCCCACACCGACCTCGGAGACTCGGGCCACCTGATTATCGGGTTTCGGATCGGTAGGTTTCGGATCGGTAGATTGCGGACGGCATTCCGAGAACACTATGACACCGAGTGCTACGAGAACGACACCCGCGATGATCCCTCCCAAGGTTCCTACGATCGCCCCGGGAACGTGTCCTATCAGGCCCCCGCATACCCCTCCGATGATCCCTCCGACTACCGCTCCGACCAAGACCCCGCACCCGACTTTGCATTCCGTACTCCTCAAGATGCGCACCACTTTAGGGTGAGCCTTCCGCCACGCCGCAATACGATCCCTCAGCCCGTTCGCTTTATTCGCACTCTCCTCCACGGAGGAAGAGGAAGGCGTCTCGGTTTTGTCCCCGTTTCCGGAAGTATCTTGTACCGGCTTATGATCGTAGTTATAACCTCGTTCCGGCTTATAACTGTAATCAAAGACTATAGCCGACATAAAAACACCCATACGTTGCACTTAGGGCCGGTCGCCTCCGCGTGGTTTTTCGTTCGCGGTAAGTCGATCCCGGTGCCCCGAGCATATAACTTAAACTACTTACATACAATTGGTCACATCCTTTCTCGTCTGATAGACACTCTAACCGACTCAGAAAGATTAACCAAATCCTGACCCAATTATACTATTTAATATATTTTATATTCAAATATATATTTTATATATCAAAAAATACCTATGTACGGCCAAGATTCCTTACCGGAAGATGAAAGCAAGTCTGCACTGTTAAACCACCGAATATCCGAGTCTGCGGTATGGCGCTTTCGGAAAACGGGCCCATGATCTCGATAGAGGTGAGTACCTACCGACTGCGTACGAGCTACACAGCGCACGCACCCTTTCTCCGGGGTGCGCCCCCCGCTCCGTAACCCGCAAACCGGCTACATGGAAACGTACGGACGCAAGTTCTTTGCGATCGGATTACCGGGATAACCTGCTTCGTACGGACCACAACCCTACGTCGCGGTGACACACTCAGCCTCTCCCACATCCTCGGGTCCCGCACCGACCTCGGAAACATCGGCCACCTGATTATCGGGTTTCGGACCGGTAGGTTCCGGATTGGTGGTAGGTTGCACACAGCACTCCGAGAACACTATGGCGACGATTCCTCCGCAAAGGATACCCACTACTATCCCTACGAAAGTTCCTAAAATCGCTCCCGGAACAGCTCCTACAAAGAACCCGACTACCCCTCCGACGGCCCCTCCGATTACCGCTCCGGTCAAGGCCCCGGACCCGACCAGGAATAGAGGGTGCAGCACGATACGCGCCGCTTTAGGGTGAACGGCCCGCCACGCCGCGATACGACTCCTCAGCCCGTTCGTTTTATGCGCATTCCCCTCCACGGGAGAAGGGGAACCCGTTCCGGCTTTTTCCTCGGTTCCGGAAGTAGTTCGTGTCGGCTTATAACCGTAATTAAGGACTGTAGTCGCCATAAAAACACCTATATGTATGTTGCATTCGGGGACCGGTCGCCTCCGCATGGCTCTTCGCTCGCGGTAAGCCGAACTCCGGCGCCCCGAATACATAGTTTAAATTACTGACAGACAGTTGATAACACGTTTCTCCTCTAATCGATACCATAACCGACAGGGAAAGACCAACCAAGCTCTCACCCGCATTATACGGTTTCATGTATTTTATAATCAATATATTATTTATTTGATACATCAAAAAAACCCCCCGAAGCGAAATGCGGGTCACAGTGCGGGTAACGGAACGGGGAGTGCCTCTTCGGAGGAGGGTGGAACCCTCTTAGAGAAAAGATGTGCGAAGGGAATGTAGCGGACAAAGGGCGATGCAGGGGTGTCGACTACCCCCCTCGGCTTCACGCGGAATCGGTCCGATTCACATCGTCCCGGACGAGAACGAGATCGTTTTTTCGCGGATAGAGCGCAACCAAAAGGATCGTACCGATCACGATCAATCCGAATCCGACCCGGGTCACGGGCTCCGGAACATACCCGAAAAAGAGCCGATCCCAAATGGCCGAGAAGAGGAAGATTCCATACACGAACGTACTCAGAAATCGGGAGCTCGCATACTTTGTCGACAGATTCAAAAAGGATTGGTAAAAGCAAGCGGCACATCCCGTCGCCAAGGCCAACAGAAGGGAACGCGACGTGAGTACGTTGACATGTTCTGCGGGAACCGCGAAAAAAGTCAGGATCGACAGGAGGGCTCCTACGGAAAAGTAATAGGCATTGACCGTATCGGCACTCTCTTCCTTGTAGTACAAGAGTCGCGTTCCCGTGAGATTGATCGCTCCCAACACGGCACCTACGACCGGAACGAATATCTTGCCATTCAGAGGATAAACATGGGGATGCATCACAAGGGCTACTCCGACAAAAGCAATACAGATCCCTATGAGCAATCGTTTGAGCAACCGGACCCGGAACCAAATACGTACGACGAACGGTGTTAAAACGGGATAGAGGTAAAACAACAAAACGGCCGTACCTAACGGCAAGACGAAAATACTATAGTAGAACATGTATGCCGTGCAAAAACCGGACGTTGCACGTAACATCTGTAGCCCTAAACTTTTCGTACGATATAAGGTGCGCAACTTCCCCCGCCTTTCCATGCAGAGCAATGCAACGTAAAAGGCAAGCAGACCGATTACACCCCGGAACATGACCAACGTCGGCACATTGAAATCGGGCAAAACGGCCTTGATGCACACTGCCTGCACCGAGCAAAAGAGGTCGGCCAACAACATACAGCCCGCACCGAGAGATCGATTCCCTTTCGGTCTTGATAAATTGCGGATAACCAACGCTTCCACCTGTCATAACCTCGAACGTAGCATAAGATAAAAAGAACAAAAAAAACAAATAATCCATACTCATCCTACCCCGGTAATGCGAGATGTCGGGAATACCGCCTTACGGGGGTTACGTCGAAAGGCCGTTATGGTTTTCAAGACCGACCGAAAATAAGGATGAGTCCGGCAATCAAGAGGACCGAACCGAACACCCGGTGCAGAACTGCCGTGGGAAGGTGTGTGGTCACCTTCGCCCCTACCGGCGCCATACACACGAGACCTATGCCGACGGCGAGGAAAGCGGGAACATAAATCCAACCCGAGGTGAGCGGATAAGAGACCGTTCCCCGACCCGTTACAAACAGAAAGCAAGTAGCCGAAACGACGGTGATAAAGCCGAGCATCGAAGCCGTTCCGATGGCCTTTTTTGTCGGAACACCCGAATAGATCAGAATGGGCACGTAGAGCAGTCCGATCCCGAGCACCGTGGAGATGGTGGCGACCCCGGTCGCAATCAACATCAACATCCCCTTCGAGGGCAAAGAGGTGTGCCGCGTAGCCTCCTTTACGGGAAGGATGAAACGTATGCCCACGGCAAGCTCCGTCATTCCGAAAAGAATACGCAATACCTGACCGGGAAGGAATTTAGCAATGCCGGATCCGGTGACGGTACCTACGATGATCCCGACTATCATCGGTTTCACGATGGGGAAAAGAACCCTACCGTGCTTGCGATGGGTATGCGAAGAAGCGAACGTACCGAATACCATGGTAGCAAGGGCCGTTCCGATCACTACGTGCATGCGAAACTCGACAGGAATGTGTATCAGATAGAATGCAAGAGTGAGGCAGGGGACAATCACCACACCTCCGCTGATCCCCATCAATCCCGAGATAAATCCGGCTACGAGTCCGACACAAATAAAAGCAACGACCTCTAACACAAACATCGGACAATACACCTACGAACAACCTACTCCCACCCGTACCGGATACGTAAGCTACATACCGGAAAAAGGCTTTATCCGTCCGAGCGTGCACACTCCCCCCCCTCACCAACCTCTTATGGCCGAACGACTCCGTACGATCCGCACCTTGCCGTAACCGCCCCTTCCCCCCCCTACCGGAAACCCCGTTAGTAGGGGGTACCGTAAGGAAAACGAACCACTTGACCGAGCCGGTTCTCTTCACATACAATCCGCCTCGGTACCGTCATCCACTGCAAGCTCTTCCGATGAAACGACTCTTTCCCCTATTTGTCGTAATGTTTTTGGGATATCTCGGATTTTCCCTTGCCATCCCCCTCTTCCCCCCCCTCTTTTTCGACCACACCTCCCCCTTTCTTCCCGCTACCGCATCACGAACGGCAAGGCGTATCCTCCTCGGCATTCTCTTCTCCATGTACCCGCTAGGACAACTGATCGGTGCGCCGATCCTGGGCAAGCTGTCGGATAGGCACGGTAGAAAAAGCATTTTGCTCATCACCCTATTCGGCACCGTTCCCGGGTATATCGGATCGGCACTCGCAGTCAAATGTACCATCCCTCCCCTGCTCTTCGTCAGCAGGATGTGGGTCGGACTTCTGGAAGGAAATGTCACCATCCCTCCCGCCGTGATCTCCGATATCAGCACTGATGCGGAGGAGAAGACCAAGTACTTCGGACGCATCGTATCGGTCGTCAGCAGTGCCTTTCTCATCGGCCCTTACTTGGGAGGGAAGTTATCGGATACAAAACACTTCCCCTTCTTCGGCTATGATACCCCTTTCCTATGCGCCGCAATCCTCTCCTTTATCGGATCGTTTATCGTTCTCTTCTTCTTTAAAGAGACGTGCCAAGGAGACCGCACTCTCACGATTCGCCCCCTACGCCTCTTCATTACCCTATTCGAAACTCTCCGCCTTGCACACCTGAAGAAGCTATTCGCCATCAACATCTGTTTTTCCTTCGGTATCTTCTTCTTCCTGAACTTTTTTTCTACCTATTTGGTAAATCAATTTGGTTTCAACGCAGAACAATTGGGGAAAATTAACGCCTATGTCTCTATCTTTACCATTCTTTTTCCCTTCCTCTTTAAGACAATGGAACGGGTGATGCAACAAAAAACGATTGCGCTGGCGGGGCTCATCCTCATGGCATGTAGCCTGATCCTCTTCATCATCCCCTCTTCCCCTTACGCCCTCTTCCTTACCCTCATCCCGATCGGTCTATCCGTTGCCATCACGTTCTCCTACCCGGCTCTCATCATCTCCAACGCCTGCAACAAACGGATCCAAGGGCAGGTTCTCGGCACCAATACCGCTATCCAAATGCTCGGCGAAGGGGCAACGGCACTCACGGGGGGGCTCCTCATGGCCCTCTCCATCGACCTCCCCTTCATCATCGGCGCCTCCATCGCCCTCTTGGGTGCCGGACTGCTCCACTCCCTACGGAAAGAAGCTAGCGGACGGGGGTAGATGTGATCTTTTTCAGAATGAGACCCACCTTCCTATTTTTCTTAAAGAGGAAGATGACCGCAACGGCCAACACAAAAAAGATTATCGAACCCGACCAAAATATGTCATTCGTAGAAAGCATATAGGCCTGTTTCCATACCGTCTCGTCCGTCATCGCCCGCCCTTCCGGAGTGTCGAGAAGGCCGGAAGCGGTCGGATTGAAGCGGTTGAGATGTTCGACAAGGTAATGGTGATGATGGACGGCTCGCCTCTCCCACAAGGTTATGAAAATCGATGTGCCGATACCCCCCATCAAAACCCTGAAAAAATGGAACATCCCCTGCCCCATTGCGAGTTTATCGGCGGGCAGGTACGAAAAGCTGATGGCAACCAAAGGGGCCATGTAAAGGGAAAGACCGAACCCCATGTATAGCCGGGAGAGTGCAACTACTCTCAGAGAGACATCGGTCGTGAATGTTGTGAAGTAGAGAAAACTCGTACCCAAAATCAAGAGGGCAACCGCTACGAGAACGCGCAGTCGAATCCGTTGCATGAGGTAGACGGCAAAGAACAGGGTGCAGAAAGGGGCTACCCCCATCGTCGAAACGACGAGTCCCGCCCGAAACGAGGTATACCCCATCCGGGTTTGTAGCCAAAGGGGGGTCACCACAATGGCACCGAAAAGGGTCATATAGGAAAGGGCCGTGACGATGGTACCCACGGCGAAGTTACGATCCCCAAAGAGGCGCAAATCAACGATCGGGTGTTCGTGAAATACTTCCCACATCACCCAAAAGAGCAGGGAAACCGCCGAGGTAACGGCAAGTATTCTGATGGTTACCGAACGCCACCAGTCGTATTGTTGCCCCTTATCCAACATGATCTGCAGGGTGGCAACTCCGACCACAAGAAGGAGAAGCCCCACCCGATCGACCGGATAAGCCCGCATCTTCGTTTCACGCGACCTATATACGCCCCATACCGCCGCGCAACAGAACAAACCGACCGGCAAATTGATGTAGAAGATCCAAGGCCACGTATGGTCGAAGGTAATCCATCCTCCCAATATCGGACCCGATATCGGACCCACGACCGCCACCATGTTCCAAAGGGCAAGGGCCAAATTCTTCTTCGACTCGGGAAAGCTCATGATCAAGAGACTTTGCGATAGAGGGATCAAAGGGCCCGAAACAAGACCTTGGATAAAACGCATGAGGACGAGTACGTTCAGATTCCATGATAGACCGCACAGAACCGAAAAAAGGGTAAAAAGGGCGGTCGAGGTAAGTATCGTCCTGACGGCACCGAAACGGGTGGTGCACCATCCCGTCAACGGAAGGGCGATCGCATTGCCCACCGCAAACATCGTGATCACCCACGTCCCCTCTTCCACGCTTACCGCCAGATCCCCCGAGATGTAAGGGATCGATACGTTGGCAATCGAATAATCGAGTACCTGCATGAAGGTGCAAAGAGAGAGCGCCAGCGTCCCCGTGGCGAGTGGAAGACCCGCCAGAGGGGCACTCGCGATAGATTTACTCTCTCCTTTCATACGATCCGGTGTTTTCTCGGATGATCCTATCTATGAGTGCGTCCACCCCCTCTTCCTGATTTGCGTACGCTCGGGTCTCGTACACCGTCTCGACGGGAGCCGTGCTCGCTATCCTCTCGAGCGATCCGTTTTTCACGTCGACGGTCACACACATCGAAAGTCCCGGCCAAAGGGGGCGGGCCCTCACCTGTTCCCTATCCGGTCTGATCCGGACGGGTACTCGTTGTACGATCTTGATCCAGTTTCCCGTAGCATTTTGCGGAGGCAGGAGAGAAAAGGTATTACCCGTTCCCGGATGAATCCCGACCACCTCCCCCCCGTAGACCACCGACCCGCCATAGAGATCGGATGTCATACGTACCTTCCGGCCGGGACGGAACCGGGAGAGTTGCACCTCCTTGAAATTCGCTACGACCCAAAGATCATCTACGGGAACGATGGAGAGGATCGCTTTGCCGGGTTCCACCCACTCTCCTACCTGCACACTCCTTTGGGTTACGATGCCGGAAGCGGGTGCCACGATCCGACATCGTTGCAGGTTGACCCAATCCTCTCGTACCCGGTCGATCGCCTCCCTGACCATCGGATGGGTTTCGACCCGACTATTCGCTACCTGCGCCCGTGCCGCCTCGAGCCTCTCGGTACTCTGCCTGACACCGGCTTTTGCCATCCGGAGAGCACTATCCACGTGTTCGAACTCCTCTTGCGCAACGGCCCCTTCCTCCGCGGGTTCGATCCTGTTGCGATAATCCCTGTCGGCCCTGCGCAATTGCTCCTCACGTATATCCAACTCCGCCCGTAACTCTTCAACCCGGAAGAAACATTGCGTCACCCTCCGAACCCTCTCCCCCAAGCGGTTGCAACTCCTCTGCAGAGCAATCCGGTAATCGGTGGGATCGAGGGTAACCAAAACGTCCCCTTCTTTGACGTAACGGGTGTTATCGGTCCGGATCGAAACAACCGTTCCCGGTTGCCGAGAAAAGAGGAAGATCCGGTTGCCGTGCACGTAGGCATCGTTCGTCTTTTCCCGCCCCCTCACCTCCACGAACCAATAGATCGAGACCAATACGATAAGAAGGGCCACCGTCCCTGATAAACCGCATAACACCCTGACTCGATGTACCCTTTTCACAAGCTTACAATCTCATTTTGCCGATGGACATACCCCCCCCCCAACGCACGAATCAGTGCGCAGGTAGCCAAACGGTTTGCATAAATAGCTACCGTTTCTTCCCGGATGCTTCGGATGGCCGCGATCTTCCCGTCGATGCTCGCCACTTCCGACTCCACACCGTTTGTCACATTGATGTCGGTCAAATCGACCGCCCGAAAAAGGGTAGCCACCCTTTCCCCCTGCAAACGGGCCATCGTATACGATGTTCGCAGAAGGACGAGACCGTCCGACACCTCTTTGGAAGCGTGCAGAAGGGCCTCGTTGTAGGCAAAGACGGCAGCATCGAAATCGGCACATGCTTTACGAAGCCCCGATCGCAACCGGTATCCCGTAAAAAGGGGAAGATGTATGGCAGGTGCCAACCCACCCGCAAAGCTACCGACACGGAACAGTCGACCCGGATGCAAACTTTCCAAACCGATAAAGGAGGCTAAGTTGATATTGGGAAAAAACGCCGTCCGTGCCACACCCACCATCGCCGCCATCGCCCGTACTCTTTCGATATGCATCATCAAATCCGGACGACGGGAAAGGAGGTCGACGGGCAGATTTTCCGGCAAGGGGAAAGGGGCCCGTCCCCCGCCCTGCAGGCCCGCGGTTCTCCCGCCACAATCGGCAGGGAGGGGAGCGTCCGGGGAGGCACCCGTCAAGATGTTGATCTGCGATACGCAGACCGAAAGATCCCTTTCCGCACGGATAAGCTCCTCCTCCATCTCGTGAAAGGTTGCCTGCACGATTTCTCTCTTTCGGGTATCATCGAGGGCGTTGCGCTTTCGGATATCCGACAAGAGGAGAAGCCGGTTTTGCAAACGGATCAGCTCCTTCTGCTCTTCGATCCGATGCCGGAGCGCTCGGTAGGAAAAGTAGCTCTGCGCAAGATGGGTCGTCACTGTCAGGCGGGCCTGTTCCATGGCGGCCTTTTCCCTTTTCGCCTCATGCACGGCCGCTCGAAACCGCTTCTTATTCCGCCCGAAAAGATCGAGTTCATAACCTACGTCCAACAACAAACGGGCTTGATTGATCACCGCAGGCACTCGGCTAGGGGGAAACCGATCCAAATCCTCCTTGCTGAGATGTTGATACCTATCGGTCAGAGAAACACCGCATTGCGGAAAGAGGGCCGAAGAGACCGTCCGCGCCTCCTCCTCGCTTGCACGAACCCGGGCGAGAGCCTCTTTTAACCCGGGATTTCCTACGAGGGCCCGTTCGATCAACCTGTTGAGAGCCTCATCTCGAAACCTTTCCCACCACCTATCACTCGGCCATCCCCCCTTCCGAAAAGCATCGGTCGAAAGTGCTTGCCTTACCGATTCGCTAATGTTAGCCTCCGAAGATATGACGGGCACGTCATCCCGTTTCTTCAGGGCGCTACACCCGATCTGCATGGTGGTCAGGAGGAGCAATATCGGAAAAAATAATGAAAAACACATTGTGCGACAGACATTCTATTTACAATAGTCGTATACGTTTCGTCTGATTTTTATGCAAAATCTAAAAACAATCATCGATCGGATTGATCTTGCTTTAGAGGTAACATGTGGCTTGGAAAGAGAGACGTTGCGCATCTCGAAAGGGGGTGAGCTCAGCCGGAAGCCACACCCCGAAGCGCTCGGATCGCCCCTCACGCATAGCTATTTCAGCACCGACTTCGGGGAGGCGCAACTCGAATGGAACACACCCCCCCTCCCCTCTTTTGCCAAGGCGGAACGATTTTTGCGAGATCTGATCGCCTACACGAAAATTGCCGATCCGAGCGAACTCTTCTGGCCCTACTCGATGCCATCCGCCTTGAAGGAACCGATCGCCATCGCCCGGTACGGCACATCCTACACAGCAACGGACAAAGAGCTGTACAGAAAAGGTCTCTGCCATCGGTACGGGTCCAAGTTACAGATGATCTCCGGCATCCATGTCAACCTCTCCTTTTCCTCCGATTTCTGGCACTTTTTTCACTCCGCACTCCGGGTAAAGAAGGGGAGACGGCAATGTATTGATGATGGCTATTTCAAGATGATTCGCCACTTTCTACGAGAAGAGTGGCTCCTCACCTATCTTTTCGGTGCCTCCCCCGCCATGCACACAAGTTACACCTCCGCAATACCCGCCGGACACCGGAGGGAAGAGGAGACGATCTACTTCCCCCACGCCACCTCGATCAGAATGAGTCATCTCGGATATCACAGTCGCATACAAGAGCAAATCAACATTTCCTTTCGCGACCTACCCTCCTACATCGAAGATATGGAACGGGCCCTCGCTACCCCTCACCCCGTCTACCGGAAGCTCGGTCTTACGAAGAGGGGGAACCCGATCCAGATGAGTGACGGCCTACTGCAAATCGAAAATGAGTATTACGGGAGGATCCGACCCAAACGGGTACCTCGCGAAGGGGAGACCCCCCTTGCCGCTCTCAAAAGGGGGGGGGTGGAGTATATCGAGCTACGCACGGTCGACATCAATCCGTTCAAACCACTCGGAATCGGTAGAAGCCACCTCCTCTTCTTACACCAGTTCCTCCTCTACTGCTTGCTGAAGGAGGAGGTTCCCTTCACGCCGAAAATCAATAGGCGCTATGTGGCCAATCATAGGGTTACGGCTCTTAAAGGGCGTAAAAAGAACCTCACCCTGCAGGGGGACCGAGGTCAACGGGTACCGTTAAGGGAAAAAGCGTTGAAGATATTGCGGGAAATGGCCCCTTTGGCCGTTGCTTTGGATCAAGCCGGAGGAAAGGGATATGAGGCCTCTTTGCACGAGCAGAAGCAAAAGGTGCTCGACCCCGACACCACCCCTTCCTCTCTCATCTTGCGGAAGATACGGCAAGAGGGATTTGAAGAGTTCGCTCTACGTCGGGCACGGAGCCATATGCAACATTTTGCGACCCTATCCCGGGCGCGAAAACGGCTATTTGACAAAGAAAGTGAGCGATCGATCACGGAGAAGAAAAGGCAGGAGGCGGAAACGGAGGTATTCCTCCGCGGCTACGAAGATCTCGAGATATCGACACAGATTTTAGTGAGAGAGGCATTACGACGCAATATCACCGTAGAGGTCGTTGACAGGCCCGGAAACGTACTTCGGCTCAAAAAGAGAAGGCGGGAAGTCTACGTCGTACAGGCTACGAAAACGGGCAGGGATTCCTATGTTGCCGCCACCCTGGTCAATAACAAGCATGCCGTAAAAACCATCCTCCGAGAAAAGGGATTTTCGGTACCCGAAGGATCTCTGTGCACCGGTATCAGCGAACCCGAAGCGGATTATGCCACCTACCGGAATAAGGAAACGGTCATCAAATCGAACGGCACCAACGCAGGAGTAGGCGTCTTCTTCATTCCGAAGGAAAGCAAAGAGAGGTATCTCTCCGCCCTCAAGGCGGCGCTCACATACGACAAAGCGGCACTCATCGAGGAGAGAGCTCCCGGAGAGGAATACCGCTTTCTTGTCATCGAAGGGCGCATCGAAGGGATCGTCCTCAGACGACCCGCCCATGTGATCGGCGACGGCATCCACACGGTCAAAGAGCTGGTAGAGGGAAAAAACGGCGACCCCCACCGGTTCCGTATCCCCTCCACTTACCTCCGACTGGGGAAAACGGAGAGGGAGATGCTCCGGGATCAGGGGTTGGAACCCGGTTCCGTACCTCCTGCTAAAAAAACAGTGCTCTTACGGCATAACTCCCACGTCTCCTCCGGGGGAGATGCGATCGACGTTACCAACACGGTCCACCCGAGCTACGGGAAGATCGCCTTGGCGGCAACCAAAGCAATCGGTATGGTGATCTGTGGTGCGGACATGCTCATCACCTCCCCGAACAAACCGGCCACGCAGACGAATCACACAATCTTGGAGCTCAATGACAATCCGGTCCTCTTCATCCATACCTTTCCCGGAGAAGGGCAAAGAAGAGACGTTGCGACACCTATCCTACGTTCCCTCGGACTCGCTTAAAACCCGGTGGCTACGTTTACACCCCCATCCGACTACTTCAACCGTAAACCCATGCCAAACACCGTGCATGCAAAGGGAGAGACATGTACTTTGACGGAAATAATGCGCACTCCGGTTGCTATCCACGCTTCCCGGTAAAACCGGAAGGTTCCGCGACTACACCGACACGGCACGACCAATCACGGCCCCCCCGCTTTCCGAACACCCTCCCTCTCCCGCCTGCTCTCCGAGGTTCCTTTTGCCCACCACAACCTCTTCCTCCTTGCTTACTCCGAGAGGAGACTTCCCCCTCCCCATGCGCTCTTCTACTCGTCTCTCGAGCTCTTCTATCCGTCGTAGGTACCCGTCCACTTGTTTTCCGAAATCTCTTGCTTGTTGCAAACAAACGGACACCATCTTCTCCCTGAAAGTGTCACTCTCTCCCGATCCTCTTTGTGCCTCGAGCTCTCTTGCCCATCGCTTGCAATCCTCCCTTCTCTCCTCGAGCTCTCTTAACCGCCCCATGTAACCATCCCTCTGCCTCTCAAGATCCGTTATCTGCCCCATGTTATCCATCATGCGTATTTGCCTCTCGAGATCGTCCGTCGTTCCACTACACAATTGCACTCGCCTCATGTGATCACCCAGTCGCCTCGCGAAAGTTCCCACGCGACTCATACACTCGTTTCTCCTTCTTTCGCAATCTCTTGCCCGTTCCATGCAATCTCTTGCCCGTTTCTCAAAAGTTCCTACCCGTTTTGCGAGATTTCCCACCTGCCTCACGAGACCTCTGCAACTTGTTCCCTCGTCGCGCCGTTTCTCGAGATCGTTCTCGAGATCTCTTATTTGCCCTACGAGACCGAGTGCCTGCAAATCATAACCCCTCGCTCGCTTCGCGTGCCCGAACATTTGCTGTTCACAATCCCTTCCTCGTCCCATACAAGCAAACATCCTCTGCGCAAGCTCTCCCGCTTCTCTCCCCAAACCGCTACGCACCGTTTTCCTCACGCAACGGCCTATCTCTTTCTCGAATCCTCTCACCCGTTTCATGCAACCGCTTATTTGTCGCTCAAGACCACGCAAGGACCGTACGCCATCCTCCCTCCGCATCTCAAAATCGTGCATGCATTCCCGGAGATCCTCCCTTTGTTGCCTGAGGTCTCCTATCCGTCTGTCGAGGTTGTTTCCCTGCCACGACAAGCTCTCTCTCTTCCGTTCCTCCACGAGAAACTCCAGTCGCTTACCAAGATTGTCCAGCTGCTCCCTGCAAGATTCTGCTTGTCGCTCGAGATCCGGTATCCCGAGATCGCTCACTTGCTTCTCGAAACTTCTCACTCGCTTCAAGCAATCAACCCTTTGCCTACAGAGATCGCCCATTCTCTCACGACGATCACCCTGCGCACGGAAACAACACAACAACCCCGTATCTACACGACCCGCATCTACACGAATGGAATCAGGCATCATAATTCTCCTCCCTAGTCCGGTAAATTCCGGCTCTCGGGGGGAGACTGTACACAACGACGCACCACGCAGTCAAGCACAAAGACACCAACGTGCCGGAACCGCACGAATACGGTCCGATCTCCTTACCATGCCCGGGTCGGCATGTTCTCCGGTTACCGAGACCGTTGTTCGGTCGGAAGTGCAAGTGATACCGGCAGGCACTTCCCGAATTGCAATCGGCTCGACACAACCGGTGCGGGGCACAACAACCAAACCCCGAAGAGACCACCGCACCACCGAACGCCACCCCGAAAACCTCCGTGCGGATTCCGCTCGAGCGTGGAATCGACCACGTCGCAAAGGCACCCGAAAGGGAAATCATGCAACCCTTATCCATGGATCGATTGCCGACCCGCACCCGGCGACAGTGCTTCCCGATTCGACCCGGGAAGCCTTCTCGGACTACCTCCGATCCCCCCGGCACTCCACCCGAGCAACCGAACCCTGCAACGCTCACCCGTCACCACAAACCGACCGTAAGGCACTACGACAATTTCGATCAAACACCAAGAACGAGCCGGCGACCTCACCGGCTTTGATTTCCGCTCTCACCGGTTCTTCGCTTGCCACGGTCCCTTACCTACTCCGCAGGATCTATCGCTTCGAAATCGCCTACCCGTCGCAACCTCTCATTTTGCTCGTGCAACCACCCCACTCGCCGTTCGAGACCCTCTGCTTGCCTACGATAACCGCTCATCCGACTCTCGATATCGCTTATCCGATCCACGCAATCGCATATTCGCCGTTCGAGATCCCTCATGCGCTCATCACAATCTCCCCCCTCCCCCGGCTCGTTCTCGAGATCTCTCATCTGCCTACCGAGATCTCTTAGTTGCCTACCGAGATCCTCTATCTGCTTTGCGCAAACGTTGCCGTGCTCTCCGAGCTTCCCTACTTGCCTCACGCAATCGTTCATTACTTGCACACCGCAACTCCTTTCGGAGTGCGACGACGATCCGCCATCTTGCACACGCAGACGACCGGACCCCGAATCGAGCACAAAAGAATGAGCCATAGCCCCCGTACCTCCTTCTAAACTAACTCTACGCACGCGACGACACATCGGTCGCCTCGCGCACGCGCACATCCCGCCGGATCCGGATTACCACACACAGGCAACCGGCCACATACCCCGACCGGCACGCCGCACCTCCTCCCTTTTCAAATGCCCCGTTGCCCCGTCCCGGAGATCGTCCGTCCGTTTACCGAAATCTTCCGATTGTTGCCCGTGACCGCGCACCGGCCTCTCGACATCTTTCACTTTCAACTGCCCGTCACGACCTTCCTCACCGGGCACCGGAGGCCACCACGGTTCACCCGATCGGTAAACTCCCACCCCCCGGTTCCGTCCGGCTCGCACGCCCGTTCCGGCAAATCGTACACGACGACACGATATACGATCAAGCACGGAGATGACGGCGCACGAAACCGTACGGGCAAAGTCCGACCCCCCCACCTGCTCTCGAATGCTCGTCCGAAGGCCACCCCGGAACCGTTTTTGTCACAAGCATGGAAGGGAATCCTACACAACGATCAGCCCCACACACGGCGACAACCACTTTTTTCTCCACGAATGTAGTTCGGCCGGTCGTTGAGGAGAGATGGGTACCCGCTCGGCGTGCTTGGGGTGCGGTACGGTCCTGCGCGTGGTCGGCACGGTAGTGCGACCGGTCATCGGATGTTCTCATATCGGCGGTTTCGGGATGTGGTTTGTGGTAGAGGGAGCGAGAAGAGGAATCGTACCTTCGATCGTTGCGTTGCAATCGGACATTAGTGACACTACCCGTCACCATTAGCGCATTTTTTCTTGTTGATGTACCGGGGCTCGGTCGCGGGAGAAGAGGCTCCGAACCGGTAATCACACGGAGGTGTGTAGAGAGCCCGGAAAACGAAGAACCGACCACAAGAGCCGACAGCATTAAAGAAAGTTCTTTACGCATGACCTCCTCTTCGCCACAAGGCAAGTAGTCCGCGGTGTGGTATCATCTTGCGTAAGATTTTATGAAGAAGCCTTTTATTGTGACTCCGCAGGCGAGGTGACGGCCTCCATAGTGATTCCGGAGTTTGTTTTTTTCGGCAACTGTCCGTTGCCACCAAAGTTCGTATGTGCTACCCTCTCCCGGTCGAAACCCACCCTTAGGAGGAGAAGATGTCTTGTTTTGGCTGTTGCAAAGGTTCACGGAGCGGTTCTCCGGCCGAGATTGTCGGAGAACGGGAAACAAAATGTACCTTTTTGGGGGAGGATGTTTCCGAGAGAATTATGGGTATGGTCGGAGATGCGTTTGACCCCGACGATAAGCCTCTCTCCATAGCAGTTCCCGCCGAGGGACGTACAATGGCGCTCTGTCAATGTACCTTTTTGGGGGAGGATGTTTCCGAGAGAATTATGGGTATGGTCAGAGGTACGTTTGACCCCGACGATAAGCTTCTCTCCATAGCAGTTCCCGCCAAGGGACGTACGATGGTGTTCTGTCAGCGGTCCGGTAGCTATGTCCGGCAAGGTGCATCGAAACTACCTGCTCGGGTTGCCACGCCGTCGCTACCGCCTGAGGACGGACTCGCACCCGTTCCGGGGAGCGACGAACCTCTTGCCGAGGCGGGACGAGAAAAATTCTCTGCCGAGAAGCCGGCGTCGACAAATCCGGAGACACAGGATGTGGATGGGCGGACCGAGACTTCGGCCACGAATCGGCCTCCCGTTCCCGTCGCACCACCTACCGTTCCGTGTACCGAAGGGGAAGGGATCGGTCAGTCCGAGAATACGGTAGTCAACGAAGGTGGTCGGGTAGATGCCCTTACCATAGGTGTGTTGAAGCGCAGTGAGGTCGAGGCTTTGAAAGCCTTAGTCAAGCAGTTTGTCCGAGACAACTCGGCTTGAGACGGTCTAAGAAATCCGCTACCGGGCAAGGTGACAAACCTTTTCGTGAATACGACGCGTCCTCCGTGGATAGTGGCTTCTCTTTCCCGGAGCAGGGGAGTGTCGGTCTCCGTTGTTTTCTCAAGCTCGAGGCTGACGATGCGCCCGACCCGAAGGGGGTCGTCCGTTGGCGAACCCTTCCGGGGGATATCTAAGGACGTGCGGAAGAAGTGAGACTGTTGCAATCCTCCGACGAACCGCAGTCCTCACTCGATCTCATCGTGGACATCCTCGAGTGCAAACACCCGTCTTGTCCCACTAAGAGAGCGCTCGTCCCGATCCGTTCATTGAGGAGTCGGACACCTTCGATCTTCCGGTTCCCGGTCTTCCGGTTCCCGATCTTCCGGTTCCTGATCTCTAATATCGGCACGAGCCTTGATAATTCCCACCATAAGACCGAGGGCAGCTCCCATTACGATACCCCTCTGTATATATGATATTGTCGGAACTACCTTATCAATGATTGTTTCCGATATGCCTCCGCTTCGCAAAACGATTGCCTTCACTCCGGCCCCCATACATAGCTTCGTCACACCGCCGAGCCCTCCTCCTAAAGTGGCACAGACCACCACACTCCTGATTATCCGCCCTCGGACAGCGAGAACCTTCCGTACGGTCTCTCCGATAGTGGAGGGCGATAGCGTTCGCACATGGTCGGGGGAACGGATAGCCGTTCCGTTGTTTTCTAAAGCTTGTGATGAAGTTGCCATATTGTTTTCTCCTTGTTTCCTAACCCAACTACACTTTACGACAAAAACGTTATTTGTTGCAACTGAAATAAAGTATGATACAAAAAATTCACCCCATACAAAAGAAAGACTCATACGTCATTATCTCAACGGAAGAGAAACGAAGCTCCACCTTCAGCCGAACCAAAGGAGGGAAATACGGCCAACAACCTTTCGGGGACAAATCAAAAAATCGGTGACCGGGGCCTTCCCTTCCGGCTCTTCCACACCCCTTTCCCGTGGCCGTAATCCGACCCTAACGGCCCCTGTGTTTAAGGGAGGGGGGTCGTTATGCCTTTCCGGAGCCGATTGCATTTAAGAAAAGATGTGTCACTTTATCCGGTAGATGCACGCCCTATGCGTTCCCCCGCTTCGTCTCCGCTTTTGCTCGATTCTCGACGAACTTTTTCAAAGGGAACAGCTTCCTCCACGTGACGAGAAGAAAGGAGACCGGATTTTCTCTCATAGAGAACTTCTTCGACCGCCAAAGCCACATCCCTCTCCCTTTCCGAAAGTCCGAAACATCTCTCTTCCGGAGGTAGAATCTTCTCGTACCCTTCGTAGAACACCCGTTGCATTTCCCCGTCGATTTCCCCCGCTATCCGGAGATCCTCCGCATCCTCAGGAGAGAGGTTCGGTGCAACGGAAGGCTCTGTCCGATCGGGTAGGCGAAACGCACAAATGTCGTTCGCATGCAACACGTATTCGAGTAGAGACCCTCTCTTCCCGAGGCGTTGGGCGGGGCGGGTGAGTCTTTTCCCGATACATATATATCGTTGGATGTTGCGGAGGGGATATGTCCTAAATGGGTATAAACTCGTGACGATGTCCCGATCCGTTAAGTCGATCAATAGCTTGAAAAGGCGAAGTCCAGGATATCTTCCTCTTCCGTTTCCACGAATCTCTTGACCCGTTTTCGGTAGTCGTGAAACCCGGTACCGCCGGGGATCATGTGACCCATGATCAGATTCGCTTTGAAGTCGAGCAGGTAATCTCCCTTCCCCTCACAGGCAGCATCGGTGAGTACGCGAGTCGTCTCTTGGAAAGAGGCTGCGGAAACAAACGATTCGGTTCCGAGAGAGGCTTTCGTGATTCCCAAAAGTACGGGAGCTGCCTGTGCGGGCTTGCCTCCCTCGTCAATCACCCTGCCGTTCTGTTCGTGAAATACCTTCTTGTCCACATTTTCCCCGTAGAGGAAAATAGCATCACCCGGATCGGTGACACGCACCTTTTGCAACATCTGTCTGACAATGATCTCGATATGTTTATCGTTGATATCGACCCCCTGCAACCGGTACACCTCCTGTACCTGATTAACCAGATACTTCTGCAACTCTCTTACGCCACATACATCGAGAATCTCCTGAGGCACCACCAACCCGTCGGTGAGCTGTTGCCCCTTGACGACGTTGTCCCCCCTCTGCACCACAAGGTGTTTGGAAAGGGGAATCAGGTGTTCCTCTTCCATACCCGTATCCTCATCTCGAACGGCTACGATCCTCTTGTTCTTCTGCACCCCCTTAAAGTCCACCACCCCTTCGAGTTTCGCAATTTCGGCGGCATCCCTGGGACGACGCGCTTCGAAAAGCTCGGCCACCCGGGGCAATCCCCCCGTAATATCCTTTGTCTTGATTGCTCCCCGAGGCAACCTGGCCAACACCTCTCCGGCATCCACCTCCTGTCCTTCATCGACCGAGATCAACGCTCCCGAAGGGATCGCATAGGTTCCCACGAGTTTCTCATACTGCGCATCGGCGTAGATTACGATCTGAGGGTGCAACTCCCCCCTGTGCTGACGTACGACGAGTTCCGTCTGACCCGTTTGCTTGTTGATGTCGCGGAACGTGGAAATCCCCTCGACGAGATCCTCATACTTCACAAAGCCCGGTTTCTCACAGATGATCGGCACGTTGTGCTCCTCCCAATGTCCTATCCGGTCCCTTTCCTCCACCTTGACCCCGTCGTCCAATCGAATTTGCGTACCCAACTCCACCTGATAGGTCTGCAAGGGTTCGATCGACTTGGTACTCAGCAACTTTTTATACTCTTCCAAGGTCCGTCCTTCATCGCGTACCACATGCAAAAAGCCGTTCTTATTCAGGGCCAGGTAGACCCCCTCCCTGTTTTTCACCGTACGTAAGTCCATGTAGACCAGTATACCGCCGTGCTCGGCAACGAGATCCGGTACGGCGTGCGCAGCGGCAATCCCCCCGAGGTGGAAGGTTCTCATCGTCAGCTGCGTACCCGGCTCACCGATCGATTGCGCCGCAATGATTCCGACCGCCTCGCCGTGGGCTACGAAGCGTCCGTTGGCCAAATTGATCCCGTAACACTTGGAACAAACACCCCGTCCGGTCTCGCACGTCAGCGTAGAGCGAATCAGCACCGTCTCAATCCCCGCATCATCGATTGCGGCAGCCTGATGTACCGTCAACACATCGTTCGCACGGGCAAGCACCTTGGTCCTGTCCCCGGGCATATAGACATCCTCACAAACCGTACGACCATAAATCCGATCCCTGATCGGTAAGAGTTCCTCCTGTCCTTGCTTGATCGCCGCCACCTCGATGCCGTTCAAGGTACCGCAATCATCTTCCGTGACGAGAACATCTTGTGCCACATCAACGAGACGACGGGTCAGATATCCCGAATCGGCCGTCTTGAGAGCCGTATCGGCAAGCCCCTTACGTGCACCGTGAGAGGAGATGAAGAATTCGAGTACGCTCAAACCCTCTCGGAATCCGGAGGTAATCGGAGATTCGATGATCTCCCCCGAAGGCTTTGCCATCAACCCCCTGAGCGCACCAAGTTGCTTTACCTGCGACTTATTCCCCCTCGCTCCCGAATCCATCATCATGTAAAGGGGGTTGAGGATCGTGCCGTCCGGTTTGCTCATCTCTCGGAAGAGGAGATCGGCAAGAATCTCCGTAACGTCGGTCCAAATACTGATGATCTTGGAACGCCGTTCTCCCTCGGTGATGATCCCGTCTTCGTATTGCTTGATCACAACGGAAACCTTCTCCTGGGTCTCCTCCAAGATCTTACGCTTCTCTTCGGGAATGCATACGTCCTTAATCCCCATGGAGGGGGCCGCCTTCGTAGCCTGAGCAAATCCCAACCTTTTCAGATCGTCCAAAAAGCGTACGCACGCCTCAAGACCCACCTTCTTGTAGGCCGAGAGGACGAGCTCGCTCATCTTCTCCTTACGGAGCGCGTAGTTTTGGAAACCCAACTCATCCGGAACGATGGTATTGAAAATCACCCGTCCCGGGGTGGTCTCGATAATCCCTCCGGGCAACCGGAGCTTGATCTTTTCGTGTACGTGTAGCCCCTGACCCGGGTCGTCGACCCGTTCCCCTTCTTCAAAGCGCCTCTCATTCCTGTTATAGCCCTCTCCCCCGTACAGGGCCAAGAGGACCTCCTCGGTCGACCCGAAGACGCGTACCTTCCTTCCGTACTCCTCCGGAAGGTAAAGGGGATCGTGCATGAGATAGTAGAGACCGAGAATCATATCTCGGGAAGGGACCGCAGCGGGTTTACCCGACGAGGGAAGGAAGATGTTGTCGGGTGCCATCATGAGCAGTTTCGCTTCCAGCTGCGCTTCCACGGAGAGTGGCACGTGGACCGCCATCTGGTCCCCGTCAAAATCGGCATTGAAGGCGGTACAGACGAGCGGATGAATCCGGATCGCTCCCCCCTCGATCAGAACCGGCTCAAATGCCTGTATCCCCAGTCTGTGCAGGGTGGGCGCCCGGTTCAGAAGAACGGGGTGCCCCTTGATGATCTCTTCCAAAACATCCCAAACCTTCGGATCTCCTTTCTGAATCATCTTCTTGGCCGAACGAATGGTGTAGACCAAACCACATGCTTTGAGACGCTTGACGATGAAGGGTTCGAAAAGCTCCAAGGCCATCTTCTTCGGCAAACCACACTGGTTAAACTTCAACTCGGGACCGACGATAATGACGGAGCGACCGGAATAGTCGACCCTCTTACCGAGTAGATTCTGCCGGAATCGGCCCTGCTTCCCCTTGAGCATCTCCGAAAGGGCCTTAAGAGGGCGGTTGCCCGCCCCCATCACGGGATGACCGTGCCTCCCGTTGTCGAAAAGAGCATCAACCGCCTCCTGTAACATCCGCTTTTCATTCCGGATGATCACATCGGGCGTTTTGAGCTTCAGAATCGCCTTGAGCCGGTTATTTCTGTTGATCACACGTCGATAGAGGTCATTGAGATCGGAGGTAGCGAAACGTCCTCCGTCCAGGGGGACGAGGGGACGCAAATCCGGAGGAATCACCGGAATGCATGCAATGACCATCCAGTCCGGCTTGTTGGGCGAGGAGGTAAAGCTCTCGACGATCTTCAACCTCCTGGCCAACTTCATGCGCACTTGCATGGAGCGGGTCTTTCGGAGTTTTTCCTTCAACTCCCCGATCAAAGAGAGGAGATCCTCTTTTTCCAAAAGCTCCCGGATAGCATCTCCTCCCATATTGGCCGAAAAGGAGTTCAAACCCCACTTCTCCTGCGCTTCGCGAAACTCGATATCGTTGAGTAACTGCTTTTTTTCCAACGTGGTCGTTCCGGGATCGATTACGACATACTCCTCGTAGTAGATGATCCGCTCCAGATCGGCAACCGACATTCCCAAGATATTGCCCACACGGGAAGGTTGCGTCTTGAAAAACCAAATATGTACGACGGGCACGGCAAGCTCGATATGTGCCATCCGTTCACGACGTACCTTGGCCAAGGTCACCTCAACACCACATCGATCACAGATGATTCCCTTATGCTTGATTTTCTTATATTTACCACAGGCACACTCCCAATCGCGAGTCGGACCGAAGATCTTTTCACAAAAAAGACCCCCCTTCTCCGGTTTGAAGGTCCGGTAATTGATCGTCTCCGGCTTTTTAATCTCTCCACGAGACCACTCGTTCCGGATCACGTCATCCGACGCAATCTTGATGCTCAGCTTATCAAACTCGGAACTCTGAAACTCTTCTTCGTGCATGAACCTCTCCGGGGGATCTTATCTCTTATTGTTTCGTAACGAACCGGTTTAACCGGCTGCCCTTTCGGGGCGTACGTTCAGGCAAAGCCCCTGCATCTCTTTCACGAGAACATTAAACGATTCGGGCATACCGGCTTTGAGGGTGTTATCCCCCTTTACGATCGATTCGTAAATCTTGGTTCTACCCGAGACATCATCCGACTTCACGGTCAACATCTCCTGCAAGAGGTAGGCCGCACCGTACGCCTCCAAAGCCCATACCTCCATCTCGCCGAACCGTTGCCCGCCCATCTGCGCCTTCCCCCCGAGAGGTTGTTGCGTCACGAGGGAATAGGGGCCGACGGCTCGTGCGTGAATCTTATCGGCGACAAGGTGGGAGAGCTTGAGCATGTATATATAGCCGACGACAACGGGATTGTCGAAACGCTCTCCCGTCCGTCCGTCATAGAGGGGCATTTTACCTGTCGTGGAGAGCTTGAGCTCCTCCATCATCTCCCAAATGCGCCCCTCGGGAAATCCCTCGAATACGGAACTCTTCACCCATATCCCGGCTTTTCTGGCGGCCATTCCCAAATGGGTTTCCAAAAGCTGTCCCATATTCATCCGGGAGGGCACACCGAGAGGGCTTAAAATCAACTCGATACTCTGCCCGTCGGCAAGGTAGGGCATGTCTGCCTCGGGAACGATATTCGAAACGACCCCTTTGTTACCATGCCGTCCCGCCATCTTATCTCCGACCTGTAGCTTTCTCTTCGTAGCCACATAGATCTTCACCTGACGAATCACACCCGGATCGAGCTCGGCATCCCCCTTGCGCATGTACTCGACTTCCGATTTGTGTCCCATCTCCAACTCCCGCATGCTCCTCTCGTAGTCGCGCAAGATCTTCTTCAGTGCGTCATAGGTATCGTTTTCCGGAAAAACCAAATGTTCGACACTCTCCGCTTCCAGAAGTTCGAGGGTCTCCTGAGTGATCTTCTCCCCTTTGTTGACGAGGACGTTCCCCGTGATCCGGTGCATGATCGGATCGGGCGCTTCATCCTCGAGCATAAGGGCCCCGAGTTTTTCATAGAGTCGGAACGAGAGCTCCTCCTCCTTTTCCCTGAATTCCTTGTGTATATCTTTGAGTCGCGTCGCCTCGCCGACAAGCTCATCATCCGTCTTCGACAACTTATCCCGCCTGCTGAAGATCTTGACGTCCATGACAACACCCTCCGTTCCGGGGGGGGCCGTCAGAGAGGCATCCTTCACATCGGCCGCTTTTTCACCGAAAATCGCGCGTAACAACCGTTCTTCGGGGGAAAGTTCGGTCTCCGATTTGGGGGTGATCTTTCCGACCAAGACATCACCCGGTTTGACCTCGGCACCGATCCGGATGATCCCGTCTTCGTCGAGATTGGCAAGAGCCTCCTCAGTGAAGTTCGGCACATCGCGGGTGATCTCCTCTTTTCCCAATTTCGTATCCCGTGCCGTCAATTCAAACTCCTCCAAGTAGATGGAGGTATAAGCATCCTCTTTGATCAGCTTCTCGGACATAATGATGGCATCTTCGTAGTTATATCCGCACCAAGGCATGAAAGCGACGAGAACATTCTTTCCCAGTGCGACCTCACCCTTATCGGTGGCAGGTCCGTCGGCAATCATATCTCCCGCCCTCACCTCACCCCCGACACGACAGAGCGGAGTCTGATTGATACAGGTACCCGCGTTGGAACGAAGAAATTTTTTGAGCATATAGCTCTTCCTGTCCATCCGGTTCGCCTTCGAAGAAACGACGATCTCCAAACCATCCACGTACTCGACGATACCGTCCTCTTCGGCCACGACTACCGCCCCCGAATCGCGCGCCGTCCGCCCCTCCAACCCGGTGCCGACGATCGGAGCTTCGGTTTTCAGGAGAGGCACCGCCTGACGTTGCATGTTCGATCCCATCAAAGCACGGTTCGCATCATCATGTTCGAGAAAGGGGATGAGTCCCGTCACGACGGAAACGAGTTGCTTCGAAGAGACATCCATGTGCGTGACACGATCGGCCTCGATCTTGAGCGGCTCTCCCCTGTATCTGGCCCATACGATCGACTCAACGAACATATTGTGTTCGTCAAGGGTTGCGGAGGCCTGCGCAATCACGCACCGCTCTTCATAATCGGCGGTCATATACTCGATCTCCTCGGTCACGACACCGTCCCGCACAATACGATAGGGCGTTTCGACAAAACCGAACTCGTTGATCTTCGCGTAAGAAGAAAGAGAGGTAATCAATCCGATGTTCGGCCCCTCGGGAGTCTCGATCGGACAGATGCGTCCGTAGTGGCTGGAATGTACGTCCCGCACCTCGAAGCCGGCTCTCTCTCTGTTAAGACCTCCCGGTCCGAGTGAGGAAAGGCGTCTTTTGTGCGTCAACTCCGCAATCGGATTGGTCTGATCCATAAACTGCGATAGCTGAGAACGGCCGAAGAAATCCTTCAACAATCCGGCAAGCCCCTTCGCCGATACCAGCTTCCCCGGCGTCAGGGTGTCGGAAGAAAAATCGAAGAGGTTGATTCTCTCCTTGATGATCTTCTCCATCCGAGAAAGGCCGATGCGACACTGATTCTGCACGAGTTCACCGACGGAACGCACCCTTCTATTGGCCAAGTGATCGATATCATCGACCCGCGCCTCTTCGTCGCCCCCCTGTAATCGAATCAGGTACTTAAGGGCATCGATGATGTCCTCCTTTTTCAGCGTAACCGTCTCCAGATCCTCGTCTTTCGTCTCCTTGCCGAGCTTCCGATTCAACTTGTAACGTCCCACCCTTCCCAAGTTGTATCGCTTCGGATCGAAAAAAAGACGCATGATGGTCGATCGAGCATTCGAAAGGGTGGCCGGCTCTCCCGGGCGAAGCTTTCTGTAGAAGTCTTTAAGGGCCGATTCGTAAGAGTCGGTGGGATCCTTGGCGAGCATCTTGATGATCGGTCCCGTCTCGCCGGCATCTTCCGCAATCCGGATCGACGTAATTTTCGCATCCGACATCCGTTTGAGCATTGCCGTCGTCAATTTCTCGGCAGCCCGCCCGAAAACGGTGTCGGTCTCCCCGTCGATCACATCTTCCGCCAAGATCTTCCCGACGAGCGAGGGAAAATCCCGTTCCGAACGAATCTCCGCCGAACGGGTGGCGAAAAACTCCTCGATGATGTCGGCATCGGAAGAATAACCCAGGGTACGGGCAAAGGAGGTGGCCAATACCTTTCTCCGCCTCTTTTTCCGATCGACGTAGATGTAGATCAGGTCATTGATGTCGAAGGAGGCCTCCAGCCAACTTCCGCGATAGGGAATGATCCGGAATGAATGGAGCACATTCCCCTTCGCATGCTTTTCGGATTCGAAAGAAATACCGGGCGAGCGGTGCAACTGCGAGACGATCACCCTTTCGGCGCCATTGATGATGAAGGTTCCCTGCTCGGTCATGACGGGCAACGTACCCATATAGACCTCCTCCTCTTTGATGCCGGTTTCGTCGGTCAGACGAAATGCCACCTTGAGAACCACATTATGGGTGATCCCTCTCCGTATGCATTCTTCGGGAGAGTACTTGGGCACACCGAGAGAATAGGAGAGATACTCCAAAACCGTCTTTTCGTCGTAGGAGGTAATCGGAAAGGTCTCCCTGAAGACCTCCTCCAAACCGATATTGACCCGTTCGTGGGCGGGCACATCCGCTTGAAGAAACTGTGCAAAGGACTTGGTTTGCACTTCGATGAGATTGGGGAGGTCGATGACCTCCTTCCTTTCGGTAAAGCTCACGCGCTCCGGCGCTCTTCCGGGGCTGTGAGAAGGATTATGGGGGGGCATAGGAAAGACTCCGTACTAAAAAAAACAATAAAGGATTCGCAGGTCACCCACAAGGCAAATCATTTCCGATTTCATCAATGAAAAAGGAATGCGGGACCCTCAAGGCGTGTGACGCGCTTACAACCCTTTTAACGTAACCTTTGCTCCCGCATCGACCAGCTTTTTCCGACATTCTTCCGCTTCGGCTTTCGGAGCGGACTCTTTAATGACCGAAGGTGTCCCCTCTACGAGACCCTTCGCATCCTTGAGGTTCAGTCCGGTGACCTCTCGTACGACCTTAATGGCGGCGATCTTCTTGTCTGCCGGCACCTCATCAAGGATGACTTGAAAATCGGTCGACTCCTGTTCGGCCGTGGCGGCTCCCCCCTCTTCCGGAGGCATCGCACCCGGCATCGCAGACGCAACCGCCGTCGCTCGCACGTCCCACGCCTCTTCGAGTGCCTTCTTGAGTTTCGACAAATCCGAAACGGAAAGCTTACTCAAGGTTTCAACGATATTGTCAATGTGTTCTTCTTGTTGGTTAGTCACGGTTGGCTCCCCCGTCCTCTATGGTTTATATTCTAACTCTCCGTATTCGCTTTTGCGACTTTGGCCTCCAAGCAATGCGGAATGCTCGCCAGTACGCCGTGCATCACGCCGACCGTTTGCGTCGGTACGGCGGTGAGCGTGCCGAGTAATTGCGCACGCATCTCGCTTTTGCCGGGCAACCGCGCAATTTCCGCTACCTGTTCCCTCGAACAGACCTCCCCCTCCATGTAGGCAACCGGCACGTCCACTTTATCCTTGTGCTCCTTCCGGTAAGCGAAAAGAGCTTTAACGGCATCGAGCACATCACCTTGCGAGCACACCATCCCTATGTGTCCCCGCAATGCATCACGATCGATGCGGAGACCGATCTCCTCCGCGGCTTTGAGAAAAATCCGCTTCTTCACGATATGCAACTCTCCCATCACTTCTCGTAATCCCGAACGAAGAGTAAAGAAGAGATTGGGATCGATCTTCTCATAGCTCATCACTGCAAACCCCGTCGACTCTCGCATCCGGTCCCTCACCTGATCGAGTAGCAGTTGTTTCTCGGCTCTCATTACACTCCTTTAATTCGCCCCCGGCAGGGAACTCACATCTACCTTAATGCCCGGCCCCATCGTCGAAGAGAGGAAAAGTCCGCGCAAATAGTGTCCCTTGGCGGTGGTCGGTTTTGCCCGAAGAACGGCTTGAACGAACACCTCGACATTCTCCACGATCTTCTCTTTGAGGAAAGAAAGTTTGCCGACGGTACTGTTGATAATGCCATTCTTATCGACCTTAAACTCAACCTTCCCCTTTTTGATTTCCCCGGTCGCCTTCGCCGGATCGGCAGTCACGGTCCCGGCCTTCGGAGTGGGCATCAACCCCCTAGGGCCGAGAATTTTACCCAATTTTCCTACCTCCCGCATCATATCGGGAGTCACGACCAAAGCATCGAAATCAACCCACCCACCCCCGATCTTTTCGATCAGATCCTTATCTCCGACAAAATCGGCACCGGCCTCCTTCGCAACAGTCACCTTCTCCCCTCGGGCCAACACGACGACGATCGGGTTTTTTCCGATTCCGTGAGGAAGCAAAACCGTACTCCGCACCTGCTGATCCGATTTTTTAGGGTCGATACCGAGACGCAAAGAGAGGTCGACCGATTCGTCGAATCTCGGCGGAGGTACCCTCTTCAAGAGATCGATCGCTTCATCCAACGTGTGGATCCGCCCCCGCTCACATAAACTCCGTATCTCTCCGAATCGCTTGGAATGTCTTGCCATCGGTTCGTTATCCCTCCACGATATCCACACCCATCGAACGGGCCGTACCCGCCACGATCAGCTCCGCCGCCTCATCGGAACACACCCGCAGATCGGGTCGTTTCCGCGCGGCAATCTTCTTTACCTGAGAGCGGTTCAGTCGGGCCACTTTATCCCGGTTGGGAACGGAAGACCCCTTGTCGATATTTGCCTCACTCAAAATCAATCGGGACATGGGCGGTTGTTTGGTTACGAACGTAAAGCTTTTATCGGAAAATACGAAAATCTCAACAGGAAGGATATCACCGCCTTTATCCTGCGTTTTTGCATTAAACTCCTTACAAAATGCCATGATGTTGACACCCGCAGCACCGAGAGCGGGTCCGATAGGCGGCGCGGGCGTCGCTTTCCCCGCCTGAACCTGTAGTTTAATCTTCTTGTCGAGTTTTTTAGCCATGGATCTCTCTATTCCACTTCCGTATCCGAGGTCACTTCCTCTACCTGCCAGAACTCAAGGTCATCTACAGGGGTCTCCCGGCCGAAGATGGAAACCATGGCACTCAGACGTCCCCTCTCATGGTTCACCTCTTGGATCACGCCGATGAAATTGACGAACACGCCATCGATAATCTTGACCCGGTCTCCGACGGCACACTTGTGCTTGTGCACGACCGCCCCCTTCTTCTGTTGAAGATCTTGCAAGATATCGTGCACCTCGCCGTCCGACAGAGGAACCGGTACACCACCCCCCATGAAGTCGATCACACCGTTCGTTTCCTTTACGTACATCCACGTCTCATCGTTCATCCGCATCTTGACCAACGCATAGCCCGGCCAGAGTCGTTTTTCGGTAACCCTTTGCTCCCCCTTTTTTACTTCGGCCACATTTTCCGAAGGTACGAGAATCTCTTCGATCAAACCATCCATCCCCTTCACATGACGGTTTTCTTCCAAGGTCTTCTTCACTTTCTTCTCTTGGCCGGACATCACTCGGATCACATACCAACGACTTTCCATCTTCCCCCTTTCCTATTCGATCACCCGATCGAACGGACCATCCCGGCAATCCCCTCCAACAAGAAACGAATCACGAGATCGACAACATACATCCCGATTCCCAACACGAATACGGCGCCGACAACGACTTTCGTGTGAGAGACGAGTTCCTCCTTCGTCGTCCACGAGACCTTCCTCATCTCATCCTTCATTTCCCGAAAGCGATCGGGAAACCGTCTCGCTCTTTTTCGACGTGCCAAACCCGATTCGGCGACCTTCTGAGAGACGGACATATTGCGCCTATTTTTCCTCTTCATACACCACATACTACGAGTGCGGAGGGATTCGAACCCCCGACCGGCGACTTTGGAGATCGCTGCTCTAGCCAACTGAGCTACGCACCCCCGAGATATTACTCGATAATCTTCGTCACCGTACCGGCTCCGACCGTACGTCCGCCCTCACGAATCGCAAAACGCATTCCCTCCTCCATGGCAACGGGGGCAATCAACTCAACGGTCAATTCCACATCATCACCCGGCATAACCATTTCGACTCCATCCGGCAATGTGACGGTACCCGTCACATCGGTCGTACGTATGAAGAATTGTGGCCGGTACCCCGTAAAAAACGGTTTATGCCTCCCCCCCTCCTCTTTCTTCAGAACGTAGACGGTTGCCTTAAACTTGGTGTGCGGGGTACACGTTCCGGGAGCGGCCAAAACCATCCCTCTCGTAATATCCTTTTTGTCGGTCCCGCGCAACAATACACCGACGTTCTCACCCGCTCGCGCCTCATCCAAGGGTTTGTTAAACATCTCCAGTCCGGTCGCCACGGTATCCCGCGTTTCACGCAAGCCGACGATCTGCACCTTGTCGTTCATCCGAATGATCCCCTTCTCGACGCGCCCCGTCGCGACGGTACCCCGTCCGGGGATGGAAAAGACATCTTCGACCGGCATCAGGAAGGGCTTATCCACCTCCCTCTGAGGAGTGGGGATGTTGTCATCGACGGCATGCATGAGCTCTTCGATTTTCTCCGCCCACACCGCCTCCCCTTCCAAAGCTTTAAGGGCCGATCCGCGAATAATCGGACAACCCTTATACTCATGCACTTCGAGTAACTCGGCTACCTCCATCTCTATCAAATCGACCAACTCCTCATCCTCCTTCCCTACCTGGTCCATTTTGTTGATGAAGACTACGATCGCCGGTACGCCGACCTGACGTGCCAAAAGAATGTGTTCCTTCGTCTGGGGCATGGGCCCGTCGGCCGCACCGACGACGAGAATCGCACCGTCCATCTGAGCGGCACCCGTAATCATGTTCTTGACGTAGTCGGCGTGCCCGGGACAGTCGACGTGCGCATAGTGTCGCTTGTCGGTTTCGTACTCGACATGACTGGAGTTGATGGTAATCCCGCGCGCCTTTTCCTCCGGCGAATTATCAATCGCCTCGTAGTCTTTGAACTCCGCTCCACCCTTTTTCGAAAGGGTATGGGTGATTGCTGCCGTCAGTGTCGTTTTTCCGTGGTCGACATGACCGATCGTGCCGATGTTAACGTGCGGTTTGTTTCTCTGAAAGGTTTCCTTTGCCATTCGTACTTCAACTCCTCCGACCGGGGTTATGCCCGAAACAGGAATCGAACCTGCGACCGCTTACTTACCATGCAAGTGCTCTACCCCTGAGCTATTCGGGCGTTTGCCTAACGTGTACGGTGCCCGTCCACACAGGAGACCGATTTTCACCGAACACCGGCGCAAACCCATCCCGTCGCAAACGCAAACCAAAGATCCCGCCTGTCCGGTACGACACGCCTACGGAGTCTAGTCATCGACTTAAAAAAACGCAAGCCCCCTATCGGCACTTTTCCCCCCTCGTCCCTTTTCACACGATCACGACCACCCCGTTTTCCGAGACGACACGACGAGGTCGCGTTCGACGGCTCCCTTCCCCTTCGACTTGACCGGCCTTTTCACAGAGCGGTAGCCGGCACCCCCCGTAAAAACGGCCTACGCCCCCCCCCTCTTCTCTTTCGGAACGTAGACGGTCCCCCTACACTCGGTGTGCGCGGTAGGCATCCCGGGGGCAACCGAAACCACCCCTCTCGTACGATCTCGCAAGACATACACTATCTCTGACGATAAATGATACGCGCCTTCGTCAGATCGTAGGGAGAGACCTCAACCGTCACGGAATCTCCGACGAGGACGCGGATATTGCGCACCCGCATCCTACCGCAGAGGTGGGCGAATACGATCCTCCCGTTTTCCAAAACGACACGAAAGGTCATGTTTGACAACAACTCTTCCACCTTCCCCTCCAGCTTGATCGGCTCTTCTTTTGCCATATCCTTACCATAACCCCACGCAACACCCCCGAAGCCCGTAAGGCCACACCGGTTTCCCGCCCATCGTACCGGAAAAAACCTATCGTTACACCTTATTTCCTTGCGGGAACGGCACCTCCCGCCAACGGAACCCTATGACACGGCCCCTATGACACGGCAAAGACCGGTAACGACAGGGCACGGAACATTTCGGACGCGGGGAGGGAACCACCGCGAAATCCGGAGACATCTTGTCCGGCGTACCCCCGGCCGAAAACCGAGGATCCCTCCGGGTACCACGACTCCGAAAACCACCGAACAACGTCGCAACCGATATCTCCCGACAGTCGCACTTACTTAAGAGCTACACCTCCGGGAAAAACCGCATCGTCTCCCTCCCCATGCCCCTCAATCGAAACGGGTCGACGAGGTATCATCGAGAGCCACCTCCTTCTCCCGCCCGGGCAAACAGGCCGACAATGATGAGAGAAAGCCCGCAAAGCCACCGACAAAAGCACCCAAAGCACCCGCCAATCGATATCCTACGAAGGTCGCAAGGGCGGTTGTCGTAGCACACACTACGCCCGCAACGACCCATACCGGTGAGAAGGGGGAGGGCGCGTATTCCCGAGAGTCGGTACTCGCCGTCGATGATGAGTCGGGGGGGGGGGAGGCCGCATACTCCCGAGAATCGGTGCCTGTTGCCGATGACGAGTCGGAGAGAGGGTAGTCCGTATACCCCACCGATCCGACACCCACCCCCGTCGACCACCCGGGATAGGAACCCGACCGACTTGCCATACTTGCCATACTTGCCATACTTGCCATAAACGGCCACCTCCTCACCTAATCTCTCCACTCGTCACCGGGAGAGGCTACCACACACGGGAAAATATATCTACCTCCGGAACACCACGGGCAACGTCCCACCCCCCTACCTATCGCAAAAGAGGGGATGGGGTCGCCATGGAATGTCTCGGGAAGATCCCGGGCAAGGCGAGCATGTGTTCAAGTGCTTTTGTGCGACTGCCCCGACACAAAAATAGACATGCGGTATATAAGATACGGGGGAAGGGTGCGAAAAAAGATCCGTCCATGGCTTTTGCAAAGATCGACACTGTCAACGTGTACTACGAGAGTACGGAGCAAAGGGGCGAGACGATCCTCTTTGTTCCCGGATTTACTGCGCACAGAGAGTCATGGCGACCACTTGCCGAACGGTTGGCGTCGTCCCACGGGACGGTTCTGTTCGACAATCGGGGATCCGGCGAGTCGGATACTCCCGAAGGGCCGTATACGATGGAGATGTTGGCGCGAGATCTCCTCGGCCTCATGGATGCGCTCGATATTGTCGACGCACACTTCATGGGTGCATCCATGGGAACGGCCATCATCCAAACGGTCGCCCTTATCGCGCCGGAAAGAGTCAAAAGCAGCGTCCTCATCGCCCCTTTCGCACAACTTCCCGAAACGACCGCCATGCATATTACCACCGTCGGCAAGCTTTTTCTGGCGCAGATTCCGATGGAATTGATCATCGAAAACAGCATCCCGTGGTTATACGGTAGCCGGGTCACGGGGAATCGCGACGCGGTTGCGAAGCTCATCGAAAACAGGATGAATGACCCTCTCTCGCACAACCTAACCGGCTTTTTCGGACAGTGTGCCGCCCTCAAGGAGTACGACATACGAGACCGATTGGGAGAGATCCGGCACCCCGTCCTTCTGATAGCGGGAGAGGAAGATCTGACCACCCCCCTCATTTGCGCCCGGTATCTGCATGACCGCTTGCCGAACGCCACTCTGCGCACAATCCCCCGTGTGGGGCACATGGTATACGATGAACAACCCGAAAAGGTCTACCGCGAGGTGGTCGGTTTCATTCCGCCACCTGTTCCGTGATCTCCGCCAACGTCTGCGCGACGAATAATTTTTTTCTCCGTTTCTCATCCTTAACGGTCGCCGTGAGAGAGGAAAGCAGTTGCAGGTACTCGGTCTGTTTACGGGCCGGACCGACAATCATGAAGACCAACCTGACGGGTATGCCGTCCGGCGACCCCCATTCGATCCCCTCCTTTTGTTTCCGAATACCGATCGCCATAACAAACCGGTCCGATTTGATGAGACGAGCATGAGGTACCGCGATACCCATCCCCATCCCCGTCGACACGATCTTCTCCCTTCTGATCACCGTATCGAGAACCGTCTCGGGATCGGTGATCTTCCCGTGTCGGTAGAGAGCATCGACCAATCTTCCGAGAACCTCATCCCGTTCACGCGTATCCGGAAAGCAGATGACGCCATCTTCCACGAGATCGGCAAGGGTGACCATCGTTTCCTTCCCCGACAACCGTTTAATCTTTGCCGGTATAACCGAGGCCGCCTTCGCACCGCCCCGTCTCGTGGCATGCGGTCATGATACGAAAACCGACGCGACCGACGGGGAGCACGGTCATCCGGATGGCAGGCACGGACGACACAACCGCGAAGGGGGCATTCCCGGGAGCAGAGAGGGAGAAATCCGCAACAGTCGGATCCGGCATCGTCTACTTCGCAACGACTTGCATACCGCTCTTCGCCCCCTTCTTTCCGGCAACGGCAAGGACGTCCTCCAAAGGAGCCTTTCCCGGCTTTCCCGGCCTCCGTCGCTCTCCCGCCAACATACGGAGGAAAAAGGCCAACTTGTTCTTCATGTCGGCCCTACGGACGACACCGTCAATCATTCCCTTTTCGAGGAGAAATTCCGCTTTTTGCGCCGAATCCGGCAACTTCTGGCCGATCGTCTGTTCCACGACGCGGGGTCCCGCAAAGCCGATCAACGCCTTCGGCTCCGCGATGATCACATCCCCCAGAGAGGCGAACGACGCCGTAACCCCGCCCGTGACGGGATGTGCCAAAACGGAAATATAGGGAAGGCGCGCACGGTGTAACCGGGCAAGGGCGGAGGATGTTTTGGCCATCTGCATCAGCGAGAGGGTCGACTCCTGCATTCTGGCCCCCCCGGAGGAAGAGACGATGACGAGGGGCAACCCGTGCTTGATCGCATGCTCGATCAACAGGGTGATCTTTTCTCCCGTAACCGACCCCATGGAGCCACCCATAAAGCGGAAGTCCGATACGGCGAAAGCAATCGCCCTCTCTTCGATGGTCGCCGTCCCGACGACGGTAGCCTCCCTGAGCCCCGTTCCTTTCCTGGCCCTTTTCAACCGTTCTACGTAAGGCTCGGAATCGACGAACCGGAAGGGGTCGGAGGAGGCGATCTCCGCGAAAAGCTCCGTAAAAGATCCCTTATCGGTCAACAACCGGATTCTCTCGGGAGCGGAAAGGGGGTAGTGGTA
>JAPOVA010000032.1 GCA_026708385.1 Simkaniaceae bacterium
CTCACGGCACGAGCTGACGACAGCCATGCAGCACCTGTCCGGAGCCCCTTACGGGAAGCACCATCTCTGATACCGTCCTCCGAATGTCAAACCCGGGTAAGGTTCTTCGCGTTGCATCGAATTAAACCACATGCTCCACTGCTTGTGCGGGCCCCCGTCAATTCTTTTGAGTTTCACCCTTGCGAGCGTACTCCCCAGGTGGCATACTTAACACGTTAGCTACGGCAAAGTCGGGGTTGAGTCCGACTACACCAAGTATGCATCGTTTACGGCAAGGACTACCGGGATATCTAATCCCGTTTGCTCCCCTTGCTCTCGCGCCTCAGCGTCAGGAATAAACTAGAAAACCGCCTTCGCCACCGGTGTTCCTCCACATATCTACGCATTTCACCGCTACATGTGGAATTCCGTTTTCTCCGTCTACCCTCGAGCCGGGTGGTTTCCAATGCAGCTTCGAGATTAAGTCCCGAAATTTCACATCCGACCTGCCCGGCCGCCTACACGCCCTTTACACCCAGTAAATCCGATTAATGCTTGCACCCTCCGTATTACCGCAGCTGCTGGCACGGAGTGAGCCGGTGCTTCTTTACCGAGTACCCTCAAATCAGACAATTATTCATTGTCCTCTCTTGTTCCTCAGCGAAAGAACTTTACAACCCTAAGGCCTTCATCGTTCACACGGCGTCGCATCGTCAGGCTTTCGCCCATTGCGAATGATTCTCGACTGCAGCCTCCCGTAGGAGTCCGGACAGTGTCTCAGTTCCGGTGTTGGCGGTCGACCTCTCAGCCCGCCTAGACGTCTTAGCCTTGGTGCGCCGTTACCACACCAACAAGCTGATATCCCATGAGCCCCTCTCTTACCGCGAGGTCCTTCGCAGGATCCCCCACTTTGAAGCGACAAGGTCCCCCTCCTCGCTCCTCATCCGGTATTAGCGACCGTTTCCGATCGTTATTCCCGAGTAAAAGGTAAGTTACTCATGTATTACTAACCCTTTCGCCACTCAACGGCAACAAGTTGCCGTTCCGTTCGACTTGCATGCCTCATCCACGCCGTCAGCATTCAATCTGAACCAAGATCAAATTCTCAATAAAAAAAATCCGACCTACGGCAATCCCCGGAAAACCGGGGACCGCACGAGATAAGAATTATGACTAGAGCGCGTATGCGGAGCCTATCCGCATACGCACGACAAACCTTACGTTCATCACTTCAAATTCGCTGTCGAAATACCACAACGCGACGACCTTATCCCCGCTATCCGCCCCTCCGGGAAGACCTGCACGGTCCCCGGGGGGGGGAGCTCCGCACCATACTGCATGATCCCTTTTCTTCGCAATGGATTTTGCGAAAAAAATCGGAAAACCCCGGTACATCACCGGTTGACACCAGCGAAAGAATGTGATATCTCGGCTCGCATGTCATCCCTTAACCGGCTTTTCCTTGTCTCGTTCTTCTTCGTCCTTCCCCTCTTTCCGGGAGAACGGATCGATCCGATATACTACGGCTTGGATCCTTCCTCTCTGTTCGAACAACTTACCTTTCACAAACTCTATCCCCGGACCGAAAAGGGACAACAAGCCCTTGCAAGGGCTTGGGAATTGATCAATAGGCACAGAACGAGCAAAAACGCCGTCGACCCTGCCCTTACCGGATCCGATATCAACATCAATCACCTGGTCCTCTTTGCAAACAAGGAGGTTTCCTCCCCCCCCGCCACATTGAATCGGGAAGAGATCCGGATCATCGAGCGCATTTCGGATCACCTTCACAATAGAAAACTCAAGGGTCATACCGCACGGACGGTCGAAGAGGTTCTTGCCCTACCGGACGAAGAGATCGATTTGGCAAGGGCCTTGCTCATTCACACGTTCGAAGAGGATCCGGAGAGAGATCACAAAATGGCACAATACGAAGCAGGCTTGGATTTTATGGCTCTGCAAGTACTCGGATATCTACCGATCGAGATGACCGACGAAGAAAAGATCACGGCCATCAACCGACTCATTTTCTACGAAAAGCAGTTCCGCTACCCGGCCGAGATGGATACCGGGCGCGAGGGCGATATCGACGTATACTCCCTCCTTCCTTCCGTTCTCGATAAGCGGGAGGGGGTCTGTTTGGGCACCTCCGTTCTCTATCTCGCCATTGCACAACGGATCGGACTACCCCTGGAGATCGTCACACCACCCGGACACATCTATCTGCGCTACGTCGCGGGAGAGGAAACGATCAATATCGAAACAACCGATCGCGGCGTTTCCGTCCCTTCCGAATATCACCTCAACATGAGTACCTCTCTTCTACAAACCCGGAGCATGAAAGAGGTGATCGGCCTTTCCTTCGTCAACCAAGCAGCAAGTGCTTCTCTCCGCCACGACGATGCCCTTGCCGCCCTCTTTGCCGAAAAGGGGTCGATCTATCTCCGAAGCGATCCCTCCTACCCGGCTCTGGCGGGAGAGTACCACCTCCTTGCGGGTAATACCGAAAGGGGAACGGCCCTCCTCAAGGAGGTGGATATGACCATACCCGAACACCGCACATGTCAAACGGGTTTGCAGATGGCGGCGGAAGATTATCTCATGGGACACGTAGACGCCGAAGGATTACGCTACGTCCTTACCAAGCCGGAAGAGAGGGGGTACGAAATCCTTCTTACACAGGCCGAAAAGCTCGAAACCTATCTACACAAACAGCCCCGCTTCCGTCTCGGCTTGTTGGAACTTGCAGCCATCTACCTGGAACTGCACAAGGAGGAAAAGGCGACGGAAGCTCTTCTGGCCTACCATGCCCGAGATCGGGAAAACCCGCATGTCGAGTACCTTCTGGCCATGACTCTGTGTGAACGATTCCGGTTTCAAGAGGCATGGTACCATCTGAACAATGCCGAGAGGATCACCGATCGAAAAGGATATCGCCCTAAACCTCTTATACGTCTCAAACGTCATCTCCACGAGATCTATCCAATAAACCCCTAACTATCAATAACTAGCAAAAAATAATTCAAAGTTTATTGACTGCGAAATAAATATATAATAAAATCGAGCTCAGTGAGAGTGTCGGTTGGTTCGATGGTGAAATAAATATCGAATAAAAACCATCTCTCTACAAGATCCGAATAATAAGAAGTAAGCATTTACAAACAAGAGGTCTTTCTTATGTCAACTGCACACAGTCATACCCGTTACGGTCACGGCCCTGCCCCCACTCCCCCGGTCGATTTTAGGGTCGCTCGTAACAACCACGAAGGGATACGGGCGCATATTGCGTTTTTTTTCCGTTCCCTGGAACACAGGATCGCTTCGGTCCTTGAGACGCTATGTGGTGACGTCCCGACCTCCTACGGTTCCGATGGTGGCGGACTCACCAATCCGAACCCCGCCCATTCGCCCGGTTTACCCCACACCCACCTACCCGACTCGGACTTTTTCAAGGACCTTAAGAATCTATTGGAAGATGTGGTCCACCTCGCCAAAGATGCCGGTAACCCGTCAGCTCTCGCACGGGATATGGACAAATTCGTAGCGGATACGAAGACATTCGCGGGTCTACTGGAGAAACTGTTACCCGAAGCAGAAGCTCTCGGTAAAGATCTCATTGAGTACGTAAAGGATGGCGTGAAGGGAAACCAAGATCAAGCAGATGCCGCTCTCAAGGATGCGGAAAGCAAACTGGACGATTTGGCAAAAAAACTCTTGGGTTCCGCTTACACGAAACACGTGGAAAATATTGTTCACGATGTCGAAGGGATACTCGGTAAAATCGGCGATGCGGGATTTTCCATCTACGATATCGTAGTCGATGCCAAGACCGGCAACCTGCTACACATTCCGAAAGACGTACTGAAACTGATCGAATCGGTAACTTCTCTCCCGAATGCGGCGGACGCACTCGTCAAAGAAATTACGGGTAAGGATATCCCTCTTTTCGATCACGTTGCCGATTTTATCGGTCAGTTCGGCTCTGTTGCAAAGACGGTAGGCAACCTCGTGCACGACGGTCTGAGCGGAGACAGTGCCTCCGTAGGTAAGGATGTGATGCAACTCGTACATGCGATCGAACGGATGGTTGCGGACGCAAAGCAATTCCGACCCCACCGGTAATCCCGAACAGTCCACGGGAAGGAACCCTTTCCCGGTTCCTTTTGCGTACGAGAGGGGCGAGACCGAAATCCGGTTTCGCCTCTTTTTATTCGGAGAGAGGGAGGCTAGGGAAGCATTTATCTCGTAAAAAATTGCAATTATATATGATTATCAATATATAACAAATTATATTGATACATGTGTATGAGCGATTTTATGTTCATTCCTTCCTTTTTTTTTCTGTTGGCTACCGCCCATCCGTCGACCCCCCAACCCGCCCCGAGGGAATCGCACCGACACACCGATTGGCCACTCACCGTAGATGAAAACAGGGAGGGGGGGCGCGTGTTGCTTTTAAGCGACGGAACGATGTGGGAAATTGCCCCCGAAGACCGACGCATCACCGGTGTCTGGATCTTTCCCTCTCCCCTATCGATCGAACGAAGTCTTGACACTTTTTACTCCCATTACATCGTCAATCTCGTATCGCATACCAAGGTATCGGCCCGTCCCATCACGGCTAGTGAGCTCGAAGAGATCGGAGAGGAGGAAAAAAGTCTTGCACCCCGAGTACCCACACCTCCGAGCACACCGGAACCGGGGGGCGAGAAACAGTCCGGGACACCTAAGGGAAAGGGGAACTCTTCCGGTTCTCCGAATCCGACAACGCCCGGGACACCGAACAAAAAAGGGGCCGAACCTCAAAAGAACCACCACCCCAACCTTTCGAGATCTACTTGACCGTTAAGAGAAGGTGGGTACAATGGGGGTGCCATCCCGTGAAACAACGGTTACGATGAAGTCGGATTCGGATACGAAACAGACCTGCGCCCGTTTCCTGGCCCTGCTGAGCCGGTTTACGGAAGCGGTCTCCTCCCTGAAGGGACACGCGCAACTTTCCTGCAACCGAGAATTCCTGCATACCATGGCCGACGTCGCGCATGAGCTATATGACTCGTCGATCGAAGTACTCAACTGCCACAGCGAAGAGGCAAGGGCAGTCGGCCGATCGGTGAAAGACATCTTTCTGCGTCCCCTCGCCAAACAGGGGGAAAGATCGGTTACGATCGCACATGCCACTCACTCTTTTTCCAAACAGGATCCGCATCCGAAAGAGTCGGAACTGGCCCTTCTGCTCCGCGAATACGTCATCCATCCCGAATCGACAGGGCGCTTTATCCGAGAACTGGAACTGCTGGCCACCGATCTCGAACTCGTCCTTAAAGCCGGCTGAGTTCTCCCGAGTCCGGAGCATGCAGACCCGCCCCTATCTTAGAGCCATCTTCCGTCTCGCTATGTGCGACACCATCCCGGGGTTCGACGTTTCGGTCCTCGGGCGGAGCATGACCGTCCGTCGCGGACGACCTACGCGAGGGCGACACGGTGCATGCCGGTGACCGGGTCGGGTCGGCCGGCCCGAAAACGGAATCGGTATTCCGCACGTTGTCTAAAGTACGCACAAGCTTAACCGCACAACTTCTCAGGATTTCGCTCGCTTGTTCCACACCCGTCGCAAAATCTCGTAGAGCCACCAAAAGAACCGGCAACGCACCCTCAGGGCCGCCATACAACGACTTCTCCACCTGCGCGGATCGGCAATACACATACTCATCATCATCCGACTGTTCTCCGGGTCGACTATACACCGGCTCTTCCTCCGACCGTGCGGATTGATCGGCCACATGCAACAGCGACTGCGCAACCACCTGTGAGACTGCCTGTGCGGACCCTGAGGAGATCGACTCGACACCCCCCCCCTCGGGAAAAGGAATCGGAGGAAGAGGGCGGGGTATGGGAAGGACTTCGCCACCGGTACGCACACCACCTCCGACACGTGCCACCCCACATTTACGTTCCTCCCCGACAACTTGCCCGCATGAACTTTTCTTCGGATGGCCTCCCTCTCTTCGTTGCGCATCCTCCACTAAGACATCCGCGCACAAAGTCGGAGGCGAGTGGCGGGAGGTAGACAGAAGCCGGTTAAGCCGTTCCGAAGTACGAGGGCAACGTTCGAGCATCTTCGTGAAACATTGCGTAAACAAAGAAGTGTCCACCAACCCCCTGACCGATTCGATAACACGGGCCGTCTCCCAATACGACGCACTCTGTGCACGCAACAACAAAGCCGACATCGCATCGTCGGTAACGTGTAACTCCCGCACCTTTTGCAAAAAATGCTGATGCGACTGCCGGGAGATGCCACCCTCACCTCTCTCAATATCTCCCGATAAATCCGCCAAGAGTTGTCGGCACGCCTTCCCCTTCTCCAAGCACTCAGCGATCGCACCGTGCACGCCCGCATGCATCTCCCTCTCTCCGGTATCCGGAAGCGTCCCTTCCCTCTCCTGCGCGTCATCCGCACCCGGGCAAGGACCGAACCGATCGAGGATCGCTCGTACACGGCTCAACCGGGAGCCGATGTCCTCGTCGAGCTCACCGCACCGGCTCCCCGGCCACAAACCCCCAAGATGACCCCCGCCGAGTTTGCCGGAAGACCGATCCGAAGAAGCCGGCCCGCTCTCGGCCTTCCTGCCACATCGCTCCAATGATCCGCCCCACCCCGTTCGTTGCCTCCCCGCCTTCTTCTTCAAAAATCGCACCCTGAAGGAAGAGCGCGTGTGACCCTGCGACCTCTCCGCCTTATGCAAAGGAACCGGTTCCAATTCCAATAGATCGTCGACGGAAGCCGCCCGATGCACCCCGCCAAAAGAGGCACTCCCGATTCCTTTCGACTTCCCTCCGGCCAAGGACAACCCCTCCAAAGCCACACGACGTGCAACCCCTTGCGCCGAGGACGGCGGGCCGACCGCGCATCCGTCAACATCCTGAAGTGAAGGACACGAACCGGAAATCTCCCCGGACAGAAAAGAAGAAGCCATAACCCCACACCGAAACTACCCCCGGTACCATACACGACACCCCGGTTTTTTTTCAAAAATTTTTACACCCACGTAACCATGAGAGGCCACCTTAATCCGTTGACTCGTCTGTCGGATAGAGGCCCCGATGCAACGCCGAGTCGACTACTCCTCCCCATCTTTCCCTTGCTCGGACCCCATAGACCGACACCCCCTTCACACATTGTTCCCGGGTTCCGAAGGACGAAGATAGCTACGTCGGCGTTTAAAAAACAAAGCGCTTGAAGTCGTCGGCCACATCCGTTTCGGGGAAAATCTCCCCGGCCTCGGCAACGAAGCCGGAAAGATCGCGATACCGAGCTGAAAAGTGGGTTAATATCAGCTTCTTAGCACATGCTTCCCGGGCAAGGGTAGCGGCTTGTCCGGCGGTCATGTGGTCGTATTTGTCGGCAAGTGCGACCTGTGCCTCCAAGTAAGTGCTCTCGGCGAGGAGCAAGGCGGCATCTTTAGCGAGGAGTACCGCATTGCGACACGGCTTCGTATCGATCACGGAGGCAAAAACGTCCCCCCTACGCACCACACTCACCTCTTCCAAACGCACCTCTCTTCCTCCTACGAGAATGCGCCGTTCCCGCTCTATCTCCTTAACACAAGGGCCTCTTACCCCCTTTTGCTCCAGCTTCTCCTTATCGAATTTGATACGATCTTTTTCTCGAATCCTGTACCCGACGTTTTCCACTCCGTGTTTAAGGAAGCGAGCCTCTATTGCGAATGCGTCATCTTCATGCACAATCCCGTCCTCGGTAACCGGATGTTCTATGATTTGAATCCGATTGCGATAGATCGTTCCGTAACGGAGACGATCGAAATAGATCTTTCCCCCTGCAGGATAGTAGCAGTGAATCGGGTGAGCTACTCCGTCCAAGTTCAGTCGCATCAACATCGAGCCGAGTCCCAGACAATGATCGCCGTGAAAGTGGCTGATGAGGATCCTATTGACACAGGTGGGGGAGACATCGGCGTAGATGAACTGCCTCTGCGTACCCTCGCCGGGGTCCAGTAAGAATCCCTCTTCATTCCACCGAAGGAGGTAGGCACCGTGATTGCGAAGACGGGTCGGCTGTTGAGAGGAACATCCGAGGATCGTAAGATCTCTTACGGTCATGAATGAAGAGACTGAATCCGCTTGATGAGGGCGGATGTGGACAATCCGGGAACGAGCGAGACGATGTGCACTCTGCCACCCCCCTTTTTCACCGTATCGGCTTCGATGCAGTCGGCACCGTACTCCGACCCGTTCACGTGGACATCGGGTCGGATTCTCGCCAGAAGCTCTCTGGGATCCTCTTCGTCAAAATGCGTGACGAAGTCGACCTGAGAGAGCGCCGCAACCATCCGCAATCTCCGTGCCAAAGGTACGATGGGGCGCCGGTCACCTTTATACGCCCTGATCGAACGATCGGTATTCAGAGCAACGATCAAACGGTCCCCCTGCCCTTTAGCCTCTTCAATAATCGTGAGATGTCCTACATGAAGAAGGTCGAAGGAGCCGTTGAGCGTAACGATACTTTCCCCCCTCAGCCGGACCTTTCCCACCACACCGTCGATCTTTTCGGGGAGGACGTACTTGGAATCGTTCCCCTCTCCCTTCCCTTTCATCTCTTCGTCTCTGTTTTCTTCCGCCTTTTTCCGACCTTGCCGAAGGCGACCTCATGTACCTCCGCGTACCGTTCGACAAAATGCACCCCCACCCCCTTCTTCAGATAAGCGGGAAGTTCATCATAGTCACGCCGGTTCTCCTTGGGAAAGATCAAGGTTTTCAATTTGGCCCGCTTAGCGGCAATCAACTTTTCCTTTAACCCGCCGATGGGCAACACCTTACCGGTCAACGTCAACTCCCCCGTCATACCCAAGTCGGGGACGACCGAAACCTTCTGCAATAGGGAGAAAAGAGAAGTAACCATCGTAATCCCCGCGGAGGGGCCGTCTTTCGGAGTCGCCCCTTCCGGGATGTGAAGGTGTACCTCCATTCCGGGAAAGAACTGATCGGAAGAGGTGAACTCTCCGCAGACACTTGCCGCATAACTCCAAGCAATCCGAGCCGATTCCTTCATCACATCGCCCGCCTGCCCCGTAAGTTGCATCCGCGTCTTATCCGATTTGGTGCAGATGGCTTCAACGTAGAGGATCGCCCCCCCCAAAGCGGTCCAGGCAAGACCCGTACAGACACCGAAGGGGGTTTTGGCGTAGTATCTGTCCGAAGTGAAGACGGGTTTGCCGAGGTAGCGCTCGAGATTCTCGGGGGTCACCGTAACGCTTTTGACCTTCTTGCCCCCTTTTTTTTGCTCTCCCCGTACGATTTCGACCGCCACTTTCCGAAAAATCTTTTTGAGATTGTTCTCAAAATTTCTTACCCCCGCCTCCCTGGCGTATAGTTCGATGATCCGATCCAAGGCCATATCCTGAAATTTAATCTGCGTCCCCTTGAGGCCGTGAGTCTTTCGATTTTTCGGTATGAGGTATTTCTTACCGATCTGCATCTTCTCTTCCTTCACGTATCCGGATAGACGGAGCACGTCCATCCGATCGCGAAGGGGGCCGGGAACGGTATCCAAAACATTCGCCGTAACGATGAAGAGCACATCGGAAAGATCGCAAGCAACATCGAGGTAGTGGTCGAGAAAGTCTTTGTTCTGCTCCGGATCGAGCACTTCGAGAAGGGCCGACGCAGGATCCCCCTGGTAACTCATCCCCATCTTGTCCACTTCGTCGATCATGATTACGGGATTCATGGTCTGCGCACATTTCAACGCCTGAATCATCTTTCCCGGCATGGAACCGATATAGGTCCGGCGATGCCCCTTAATCTCCGCTTCGTCGCGCATACCGCCGACGGAAAAGCGGAAAAACTTCCGATTGAGTGCCCGGGCAATACTCTTGCCCGTACTGGTCTTTCCGACGCCCGGAGGGCCGACAAAACAGACGATACTTCCCTTAACTCCCTCAGTCAGTTTACCCACTCCGATAAACTCCAAGATTCTCTCTTTGATGTCCTTCAATCCGTAATGGTCCGCATCGAGGATCTTCTCTGCCTCACTCAAGTCATGATTTTCCTCGCTACGGACTCCCCAGGGAACCACCGTAAGCCAGTCTAAGTAGTTTCTGGAAACGGCATACTCGGCCGACTGGACATCGAGAACGCCGATCTTATCGAGTTCATCCCGAATGACCCGTTCCACGTCCTCGGGTACCTTCTTACCCTTAAGTCGGTTTTTAAACTTTTCCGTATCGGAGGTTTTATCATCCTTTTCAATCCCCAGCTCTTTTTTGATGGTCTTGAGCTGTTCTCGGAGGAAAAATTCTCTCTGCGTTTTGGAAATCGTTGCTTCGATCTTCCGGTTAATACTACTTTGCAACCTACTTAAATCCAACTCTTTTTTGAGGAGGATCAGGGTCTTGTCTATGCGCGTCTGTACGTCGAACGCCTCCAAAATTTCCTGAAATTCCTCCCTTCCCGCCGTTGTCAACGCCGCGGCAAAATCGGCAAGCTTCCCGGGTTCCGTAAAATCGGAATGTCCCAAAAAGATCTGCAACTCCTCTTTAAATAGGGGGTTAAGTTTTAAAAGCTCTTTGATCGTAGTAATTATGCTGATCGAGTAAGCTTTAATAATCTTCGATTGGTCCTTCGTAATCCGATCGTAGTGATATATCACTTTAGCGCGAAGATATTTCGATTTCGGAATCGCCTTTTTAAGCCGGATCCGGTTCTCCATGTTCAAAACGACCTGAGCCCCTCCCTGCTCCATGGGGACAATTCTGAGAATGGTGGCGGCGATTCCCGTATCGTACATGGCAACGCAATCGATGTCGTAGATGCTCGCCTCCTCATCTTTCGTGAGGAAGAGGCCCAACGTCTTGTGAGAGGATCTGGCAACGATCTTCAACACTTCGTAGTAAGGACCCGGCTCAATCACGAGAGGAGCCGCCATACCGGGAAAAAAGGGGCGTCTCGTCAAAGGGAGGATAAAGAGTTCATCGGGAGAAAGGTTGGTTCCGGAAGGTTTTTTCTTCTCGTTGATCAACTTTTCCAAATCGGAATCCAAGAAAGAGTCGGGGAGGTTGATAGCGGAATCCCCTTCTTGCGGAGAGGCTTCATCCTCGGGAGGCTCTTCGTCGGAACGATCATCATCGTGTATCAAAACGGACCTTGCGTCGGATCGATAGGCTCGGCGCCCATAGTAAGTGAAACTCTCGAATTTAGGCAAATCCAAAATGTGTATCCGGATCCGCCACAAGATCTTCTACACCCGTTTCTCTTCATTGTGTTACGATTGTCTCCCGAAATTCGGTGTCTGCGTATGAAGTGCCTGATTTTTGAGACGAGTACCGAGTCCGGATTCGTCCTCTTGTCCGACGGAAGAACATCTCTTTTACATCCTCTTCCCCGGCAAAAAGAACAAGGTGCCCTACTCTCAGGGATAGATAAGGTGCTTCGATCCGGAAACGTATCCCTTCAAGAGCTGGACTGTATCGGTGTCGGAACGGGTCCCGGCCTCTTCACGGGAACACGCATTGCCGTGCTGACGGCAAAGACATTGAATTTTACGCACAACATTCCCTTAATCGGATTTTGTAGCCTTATGCCCTACGCCCCCTCTCCGAAGGAGGAACATCTCGTCCTCCTTGACGGACGATCGCAAGGTCTTTTTATCTATGACGGAAGAAGCTGTTTTTCCCGCTCTTCAAAGCACCCGGCACCGGAAGAAAGAGCCCGTGCCGTCTCTCCCGATCCCGACCGTCTTTCGGGCGATCCCGTTCGGAAAGGGTCGGTCAACGTCTTATCCCTGATCGCCGAACTTGAACGACTCTTTTTAGCCGGCACGCACTCTTCACACCGCGACATCACATCGATCTATCAGGTTCCCCGACAAACATAAGTAGATGTCACACGCAAACCCGGAAAGCCCCGATCGCTTTTGCCTCATCCTCCCCCGTCTTCCGTACATTGCGGAAAAAAGAGCAACTTACACTTCTTTTGCCACCCATGATCCCTTCGATATGCGGCAACATCACTTGGATAAAGTTTCCAAAAACACGATCTACTAAAAACTCCGATACGCTTGACACGCTCATAAAACCACTCACCTTAATTCCGGAACCGGTTTGCACTAATCCCTACTTATCCGCAACACAAGGAAAGGGTTCATACATCCGAGATGACCATGTCCCGGTCGGGCCTAGTAGCCGAGACTCGACCCGACATATACTCCCGTGCTTCTCCATTCCCGCATTAAAATTAAAACGAACCGGGATCGATCCCGATCCACCATACTTTTTCCCGGAACCGTAGGTCATACCGTTCTTCGTCGGATACCATCGGCACTATTACCCGTCGCCGTATAAAAACCCGGCGCTTCAGGTTCTTTCCGACATGTCCGCGGGATCTTCATCGGGAATCATGGTACCCAACATATCGTACATGATCGCTCGGTGCGACCGCGGAGAGATCCCCTCACTAACAAAAATCCGTCTCCTACCCTTCACCTCGTAGATGCGCAACTTCTCCACTGCCGGGCGCTCCGCCATCTCGTCTATCCGGACCCCTCGAACGGCCAAAGCGTTCTCGATCTTGTGAATCCGATCTTTGAACGTCGGATGGATCAGGGTAAACACATCCTCTCCTTCGGCGGAACATCTTATCGACTCCCACCACACTCCGAGGGGACGAACGGGATCCTCGACGAGGAGATTCCGTACACCCTTCACCACATCGGCGTTGACTCTCTTCATAGAGGTAAACCGCCTCCATCCTCCCCTCAATTCCTCATCGGTTGCATTCGCTATGGCAAAATCATCCGCCTCGACCTCTTGGCGACGGGATATCGCATCCACCATCCGGTTACAGGTAAAGCGGGAGGCAACGGTACCGAGCAGGGAACCGACCACTCCCGGTACTCCTCTACCGGGAAAAGCGCGCATACCCCTTACGCAACCTACCCCCCACATTGCGGGTCGAGCAAGATCGTTAACGGCAACGGCGACATAACGCTTGATCGCATCGTCGGACAAAATATGCTTAATCTCATGGTTCACCGCAAAGGCGGTATATGCCCGATCCGTCTCATACATATCATGATCGATGTATATGGCGGCATCACCCGATCGAAACGTATTGGTGCCCATGGCGCATGTCCCGGTGATTCCGATAACACCCTGCACGATAAAGAGATCTTCTCGAACACCTTCTCGATCCAAAAGCTCCCGCTTATCGGCTTTCAAACTTTCCGAGGACGAGTCGAGATAGGCACGTCGAGAGTCGCAACGATCGATCCGGACCACGTGACCCGATCGATCGGGATATGTCGCGGGCAACACCCGGTGGTGGGTCGATCGGTACATGCCGACAAATCCCTGACAAAACGTATGCACCAAGAAACCGGTCACGTTCATGACAAACTCCGTCCTCTATGATCTCGATCGGGCAAAGCCCGAGCCGTCTACCGGGGCCGAGGTTCTTCCGACGTATCCGCAGAACCCGGGGGAACCATGGAATAGTGCATATGGTACAAGTGCCATAGGTATGTCTCTCCGGCCTCTTGTTTGAGGAGTAGCTTGGCACGCTCCACCCAACAAATCCGCAACCTCTCCACCCGTTGTTCCTCCGCTTCCTCATCCATTTCGATCCTTCGGGCAGCCAAAGCCCTCTTGACTTTGTGAAGCCGACTCGTATCCGACGGACACCCGAAATTACACAAATACCCCCCTCCGGGACACGACGTTGTGATCAACCTCCGCCATATGCCGAAGGGTCGGGAGAGGTCTTCGGCAAGGAGATCCCGTAAGGTCCGCGCCTCATCCATCCTCAATCTCCTTCGAACCGTGAAGAACCTCCACCCCCCTTTCAGCTCTTCATCGGTTGCGTGGGCCATGGCAAAGTCGTATGCCTTCGCTATCCGCCACCGGAACAGCGCGTCGACCATCCGGTTACAGAAGAAACAGCCGGCAACCACGCCGAGGAAGGGGCTGACGATTCCGGCTACCCCCCTACGAGAAAAAGCGCGTATTGCCTTGAAGCACCCTACCCCCGACATAACGGGTCGGGCAAGGTCGTTCATGCCACCGACAACACCGAACGTGACGGCATCGTTAGAGAGGATGTGCTTGATCTCGCGGTTCACCAAAAATCCGGCGCACTCCCGGTCCGTTCGATAAAGGTCGTCGGCAAGATATACGACGGCATCGCCCGCCCGGAATGCATCGGCTCCCACGAAAAACACCATCTGCTTGCTGACAAGGTGGCGGTGTCGTACGCGTACGAAGGCAACATCCTCTCGCACACCTTCCCGATCCAAAAGTCGCCGTTTGTCGACCTTCATACTTTCAAGCAGACAGGGGGAACCCCCGGGCTCCGTAGTCCGATCCGAGGGGAGGGATTCCAAAGGCGGGGCCGATTCGTGGTGCACGCTCCGGTACATCGCAAGAAAACGCCCGAACAGCCTATCCGTTAAAAAATGCGACAGACCTGATACGCTCACGACGGCAATCCGTTTCAATCATTTTCGATCATCCCCGGGACCAGTCTACACCGGCTCTTATTTACTTACAACGTACGGTATCGATCCATCATCTTCTCGTACGACAGTGAAACCGGGGCCCTAACTACCCCCGGGAGATTCGGACTCCTCCAAGGTATCTGCGGAACCCGAACACACCATAGAATCGTATGCACGGTACATCATTGCCGGACATGACTCCGAGAATAGATCCGGAGGGTTCGGTTTCGCCTGCTCCTCCATCCGAATGTACAACCCGTCCATCCGTTGCTCCACCACCCGAACACGCAACCCTTCCACCCGGCGCTCCTCTACCGTCCCGTCTATTTCGATCTCTCGCACGGCCAAAGCCTTTCGGATTTTCCGGAGCCGGCTTTCGTACGACGGACGACCGGGATTACACAAGTACCACCCTACGGAAGACGATGTCATAATCCGTTCCCGCCATAATTCGAAGGGATGAAAGAGACTCCGGGCAAAGAGCTCTCGTAAGATCCGCGCCTCATCCCTCTCTATCCTCCTGCAGGCCGTAAAGAACCTCCAACCCCCTTTCAACTCTTCGTCGGTTGCGTTGATTATGGCAAAGTCGTCCGCTTTTGCTTCCCGCCACCGGAACAGTGCACCGACTATCCGGTTACAGGCGAGACAGGTAGCAACCACGCCGAGTAAAGGAGCAACAGCTCCGGCCACCCCCCTACGAGAAAAGGCATGCATTGCCTTAAAGCATCCTACCACCGAAACCGTAGGTCGAACGAGGTCGTTCACACCGGCAACAACCCGGAGTGTGCAATGATCACCGGACAGAATGTGCTTGATTTCATGATTAAGGAAAAATTCCGAGCAACTCCGGTCGATCCGACAGATATCACCGTCAAGATATATGACGGCATCGCCCCATCGCAGTGCATTGATTCCCACGGCACACCCCACATCCTCCCGATAACATTGTACGATAACGACATCTTTCCGAACACCTGCCCGGTGTAAAAGCCCCTGTTTATCGGCCCTCATACTTTCAAGCAAATAGGGGCCGTCTCCCCGAGGTTCCGTGAACCGATCCGAGGGGAAAGATTCCGGGGGCGGATCCTCTTCGCCGCACACGGACAGAAATGCTTCGGCAAAATTCCCGAAAAGCCTATCTGTTAAACGCTTTGCTACGCCTAATATACTCATAAAGACAAATACGCACTTCAATCATTTCCGGAATCAGTGTACACCGGGTCCCACTTACTTACAACGTATGGCATCGCCCCCCCTTCCCGCTCGTCAAACCCGGACCACGATCCGTCCGCATGTGTACGACACCCCCCTCGCATTACCTTCCGGTACGACGAAGCTTTAGCTACCTCTCGGAACTCCCGGCCTCTCCGACGTATCGGTGGAACCCGAAGCAACCATAGAACCATACGCACGGTACACAACCGGCGGGTATGATTTTGAGAACAGGTGTAAAAAATGCGATGCCATCTGCTCCGCCACCCGAATGCGCAACCTCTCCACTCGTTGCTCCTCCGCCATCTCATCCACGGCAATCCCCCGCACGACCAAAGCCTTTTCGATTTTGTGCAGTCGGCTTTTATCCGAAGGGTGACCGGGATTACACAAGTACCACCCTACGGAAGAGGATACCATAATCCACTCCCGCCATAACCCGAAGGGACGGGAGAGGTTCTCGGCAAAGAGACCCCACAAGATCCGTGACTCATCCGTCCGCATCCTCCTATAAGCCGTGAAGCACCTCCAACCCCCTTTCAACTCTTCGTCGGTTGCGTGGGCTATGGCAAAATCGTCCGCTTTTGCTTCCCGCCACCGGGACAGCGCACCCACTATCCGGTCGGAGACGAGACGGGCAACAACCACACCGAGTAAAGGAGCGACGATTCCGGCTACTCCCCTACGAGAGAAAGCGCGCATCGCCTTGAAACATCCTACCGCCGATATCGTGGGTCGAGCAAGGTCGTTCATGCCGGCAACAATACCTAACGTGACGATATCGTTAGACAGGATGTGCTTGATTTCATGATTAAGGAAAAATCCGGCGCACTCCCGGTCCGTTCGGCAAATATCACCATCAAGATATATGACGGCATCGCCCCATCGCAGTGCATTGATTCCCACGGCACACCCCACATCACTACAACGGCATTGCACGACAGCTATATCTTTCCGAACACCTGCCCGGTGTAAGAGCCCTTGTTTACCGGCTTTCATACTTTCAAGCAGGTAGGGACCGTCTCCTCGGGGTTCCGTGACCCGATCCGAAGGGAAAGATTCCGCAGGCGGATCCTCTTCGCCACACACGCACCGATACGCTTTGGTAAAATGCCCAAAAAACCTATCCGCTACAAACTTTGACACACTTGACACACTCACAACGACAAAAAATCCTTCTTAAATATTGTAAATATTAAACTAGAATAAACTTGTTTACCTGCAAGAATGTTTTGCACCCTATCAAAGGGATTAGGACTCCTCCGACGTGTCGGTAGCATCCGGGCGAATCATAGAACCATATATCTCCTCCATAACCAAGGAGGGTTCTTTTGAGGAAAATTTGTGTCGGATCGACAATTTGGTACACTCTACCTCACAAATACGCAATCTCTCCATCCGTTGCTCCTCCACCTCCTCGTCTATTTCGATTTCTCGGACGACCAGAGCCTTTTCGACTTTGCGAAGCAGGCTCGTAAACGACGCCTCTCTGAAATTACACAAGTATCGCCTTCCGGGACACGATGTCCGGATCCACTGTCGCCATAGTCTGAGGGGAAGAGGGAAATATTTGACAAAGAGATCCCGTAAGATCCGCGATTCCTCCCTCTCTATCCTCGTCCAAACCGTGAAGAACCTCCGGCCCCCCTTCAATTCCTCGTCGGTTGCGTGGGCTATGGCAAAGTCGTACGCCTTCGTCGCCCGCCACCGAAATAGTGCGCCGACTACCCGATTGACGACGAAACAACCGGTAGCCGTGCCGAGTAAAGGAGCGACAACTCCGGCTACCCCCCTACGAGAAAAAGCGCGTATTGCCTTGAAGCATCCGGTCCCCAATATCACAGGTCGAACAAGGCCGTTCACGCCGTCAGCAACACTTAACGTGACGGCATCGTTGGATAGGATGTGCTCGATCCCGCGGTTGCTTAAAAATCCGGCGCAGTCCCGATCGACTCGACAGAGGTCACCGGCAAGGGACACGACAGCGTCTCCCGATCGAAATACATTGGCTCCCAACCATACGAGTTCCGACGAAAGATTGTCAACCCTCACGAAAGCGATATCCTCCCGAACACCTTCCCGGTCTAAAAGCCATTGCTTATCGGCCTTCATATTTTCAAGTAGAGAGTGACCGTCCCGAGGCTCCTCGGTTCGATCCGAAGGCAGGGAGTCCGTGGGCGGATCCGACTTGTGGTGTGTGTACCGGTACGCTCGGACAAAACCCCCGAAAAAACTATCCGTCAAAAATTTCGATATACTTGATACGCTCACGACATCCAATACATGTTTTTCAAATAATCTCGGGAATCAGTCTATAATGGTTCATATTTACCTGCAACATACGGCTCAGACACGGGACTCTTCCGGCGTGTCGGTAGCATCCGAAGAAATCATGGAGTCGTACGTGTGGTACATAAGAGCCGGGTATGATCCGGAGAATTGGCGTTGCTCCTGCAATATCAGACACCTCACCACGGGGATACGTAATCTCTCCACCCGTTGCTCCTCTACCTGCTCATCTATTTTGATCCCTCGAACAGCCAAAGCTTTTTCGACCTTGTGCAACCGGCTTTTGTTCGACGGGTGCCGGGGATTAAACAAGTACCACCCCCCGGACGACGAGGTCTTGATCCGGTTTCGCCACATGCCGAGAGGGTAAGAGAGATTCTCGGCGAGGCGATCCCGTAAGATCCGCGACGCATCCCTATCTATCTTCCCAAGAACCGTGAAGAATCTCCGGGCCCCTTTCAACTCTTCCTCGGTTGCATGGGTTATGGCAAAGTCGTCCGCCTTTGCTTCCTGCCACAGAGAGAGGGCACCGACCGCCCGGTTACCGACGAAACAGACGGCGGTCATACCGAGTAAAGGAGCGACAACCCTGCCGGCTACCCCCCCGCGAAAAAAAGTGCGCATCGCCTTGAGACATCCCGCCACTAATGCCACGGGTCGAACAAGGTCGTTCACGCCGGCAACAACACCGTGTCTAACGGCATCACAGGACAGGATGTGCTTGATCTCATGGTTAACGATCCATCCGGCACAATCCCGGTCAACCTTACAGAGGTCATCGTCAAGATATATGACGGCATCATCCGACCATACATTGTTTCCCACGCTTTCTCCCGGAGAGGGGGTAAAACGGCGTCGTACGATAGCAATATCCTGTCGAACGCCCGCTCGATCCAACAGCCGTTGTTTATCGGCCTTCATGCCGTCAAACCGACAGAGATCGTCTCGATACTCCCCCGATCGATCCGAGGGGAGGGATTCCACCGGCCGACCTCGGTTTTTGTAGTACACGTTCCCGTATGCTCTAGCGGCACGTTCGAAACAACTATCCAATATAATCTTTGACAAGATCGGCACACTCACAATAACAAACATCCGTTTTAAAGATTCCCGGGTCCGGGATGATACACGAACTCGTGTTTATCCACAACACACGGCATCGACCCCCCCCCCCCCGGAAGTGCCGAGGATCATCGGACGAGACGGATTGAACCTCGTGGCTCACCGGACAACCGGCGCACTCCCGGTCAACTCCATGGAGAGCACCGCCAAAACACACGACGGCATCACCCGACTCCTACAACGATGAGGCGGGATTTAGCTACCTCTCATCGGGGTCGAAGCTCTCCTCCGACGTATCCGTAGCGTCCGAAACGACCATGGCATCGAGTACGCGATACATAATCGCCGGGTATGACCCCGAAAGTCGGTATAAAAGAGCCGATTTCATTTGTTCCACCCAACAAATCCGTAACCTCTCCACCCGTTGTTCCTCCGCCTGCCCATCTATTTCCACCCCTCGCACAGCCAAAGCCTTTTCGATTTTGCGAAGCCGGCTTTTGTTCGACGGGTGCCGGGGATCAAACAGGTACCGCCACCCGGAAGACGATTCCATGAGCAACTCCCGCCATACTCCGAAGGGGTAGGAGAGACCTTCGGCAAGATGATCCCGTACGATCCGCAATCTATCCGTCTCCATCCTCGCGCAGACCGTGAAGAATCTCCGACCCCCCTTCAACTCCTCGTCGGTTGCATGGGCTATGGCAAAGTCGTCCGCTTTTGCTTCCCTCCACCGGAACAGTGCGTCGGCTATCCGGTTACAGACAAGACAGGTGGCAACCGCGCCGAACAAAGGGCCGGCACCCCCGACTATCCCCCTACGAAAAAAAGCGCGCATTGCCTTCAGACATCCCACCCCCAACACTACGGGTCGAACAAGGTCGTTAACGCCATCGATAACACTGACCGTAACATTATCGTTGGAGAGGACGTGCTTGATCTCATGATTACAGAAAAATCCGGAGCAATCCCGATCAACCCGATAGATGTCCTCGTTGAGATACACGACGGCACTGCCCGACCGCGACGCGTTGATTCCCGTGGCAAATGCCACATCCACGGAACGGCATCGCACGATAGCGATATCTTTTCGAACACCTGTTCGGTGTAAAAGCCTTTGTTTACCGGCTTTCATACTTTCAAGCAGACAGGGGCCGTCTCGAGACTCCACGACTCGATCCGAGGGCAGAGATTCCAAAGGCGGATACGGTTCGCTATACACGGACCAATATGCGCTGACAAAATTTCCAAAACAACTTTCTACTAAAAACCTCGATACACTTGACACGTTCAGAATGACACAAACCCACTTTAACGATTGTCGAAACCGGTTTATACTAATCTCTCTCTTCCCGGATGTCAAACTTCCGGTCACGGCCCGCGTCGCAGCACGATCGTAGGGGGGAAGCAAAGGTCGCAGTCGAAGAAAGAGGAGAAGGGAAAGGAGCCCGGCCGTACACCGAAAGGACGATGTGCTCGTCGGAATCGGCGTGCTTCAACAAGATTTCCGCCCAACCGTTACCTTTATGGTGATCGCCACATCTCCCTTTACAGGATGGTCGTGGCCAACGCCGCAAGTTCGGATCGTTCGGTGCGATCGAAAAAAATCTGACCGTAAAGGGCATACGATTTGAATTTGCCGACGACATAGGTGAGCGCGTTGGAATCCTTATCCAAGTAAGGGTTGTCGATCTGTGTCGGATCCCCGGTTAGGACCACCTTCGTTCCTTTCCCGGCGCGTGAGATGATGGTCTTCACTTCATGCGGGGTGAGGTTTTGCGCCTCGTCAATGATGATGTAGGTGTGGGCGAGAGAGCGACCTCGGACGAAGGTGACCGCCTCCATTTCGATTTTTTTGCTCTCCAAAACCCACTTCTTCACCTCGGATACCGATTCTTTCCCGGAAGATGCCTCAAACAGTACCTCCAAATTGTCATAGATCGGTTGCATCCAATGATAGAGCTTCTCCTCCTTGGTCCCGGGTAGAAAACCGATATCCTTTCCGAGTGGCATGATGGGGCGACTGACCAGCATCCGGGAGTAAACCGATTCATCGAAGACTTTTTTCAAACCGACCGTCAACGCAAGGAGGGTCTTCCCCGTGCCGGCCCGACCGACCAGGGTCACGAGCTTAATACTATCATCCGAGAGAAGGTGCATCGCGCACTGCTGTTCGTCATTTAAAGGACGCACTCCCCAAATCGACCTTTCCCGTGGCGAGAGTAGGGCAAAACACCCCCGAGATCGGTCATACTTACTCAGCACCGAGGCCTCCTCGCCTGCGGTAAAACGGCAAAACTCGTTGGGGAAAAAGGGCCCCCGCCCTTCTCGAAGCCACCCCGTCGTCATCAATGTGTCAATACGTCGTTTTTCCGTCTCTTCACGTCTAAACCCTCGGTAGAGGTTCTCAAACGACTCGGTGACACTTTCATAGTTCTGCGCTCGAATACCGATCGATCCCGCCTTAATGCGCAGAATAAAATCTTTCGAGATGACAACCACAGCCCCCCTCCCCCTCTTCCGCAACCGGTGGGCAACGAAGAGAATCCGGTGCCCGGAGACATGCAACGGAAGGGGAAAGCTCCCCGATTTTTCGGGCACGGGCTCGGCACAAACCGAAAAGAGGGTGCTTTTCCTTACGCGACCTACTTCGACGCCCCGAAAAAGATCTCCCCGCAAAGAGTCGATAAACCTGAGGACATGTCGTGCATTCTTACCCAACTCATCCGTAAACCTTTTGAGCTTATCCAACTCCTCCAACACCACCAAGGGCATCACAACATGGCTGTCCGCAAATTTCAAAACCGCTTCCGGATCATGAAGAAAGACGTTTGTATCCAAGACGAACGTTTTGCGCGACACGAGCACACACCTCCCGACACAAGGATTACGGAAGCATTTTCCGGACCCCGCGATTCCCTTCTCGGTACCTTAAAGAGACGGAAGAGGAGGGATTCGAACCCCCGGACCCTTGCGGGTCTTCTGTTTTCAAGACAGACGCATTCGGCCACTCTGCCACTCTTCCCCCGAGAACCTGCAAGAACAACTCGGAGAAGTCTATGCAATAGCGGGAAATTGTGCAAGAAAGCGAAGGTCATTTTCGGTGAAAAAGCGTATATCCGCAATACCGGAACGAAGTTGCAACACCCTTTCAATCCCTCCTCCGAAGGCATAGCCCGTATAGGTGTCGGGGTCGATGCCCCCCTCCGATAGCACCTTCGGCCGGACCATGCCCGCACCACACACCTCCAACCACCCGGTCTCCTTACATAACCCGCACCCCTCGCCCGAACATTTCGTACAACGAATATCGACCTCCATACCCGGCTCTACAAAAGGGAAGTAGCTCGGACGTACCCGTATCTCCACCCGTTCACGAAAGAGTTCCGTGTACAATTCTTTGAGAAGGGCGAGGAGATCGGCAAAGGTTACCCCCTTCTCGATGTAGAGCCCGTCCACTTGGTGGAACAGTACGTGCGAGCGAGCCGTTACGGTTTCGTTCCGGTAACATTTCCCTACGGAAAGCACCCGGATAGGGGGTCTGTGCGTCTCCATGATGTGTTGCTGAATAGTGGTCGTATGGGAGCGCAAAAGAACATCTTTCGTAATATAGAAAGTATCTTGCATATCCCGAGCCGGATGATCTTCGGGATAGTTTAACCCGCCGTAATTGTAGTACTCCGTTTCGATCTCGGGGGATAATTGCACCGAAAACCCCATCCCCACGAGAATGCCCACCACCTCCTCCACCATCTGAGAGAGGGGGTGCTTTCTGCCGACGAAAGGGCGCCTTCCGGGCAAAGTGACATCGATTTCTTCTTCGACAAGACGACGTTCGAGTACCTCCTCTTCGACCTGCTCCAGTTTGGCCGCGATCGCGTCCGCAATGTCGCCCTTCAAGAGGTTGACCCCCTTCCCTATCTCGGGACGCAAATCGGAAGGAAGTTCCCGCAATCTCCGCATCAACTCCTGCACAACCCCCTTCTTACCCAAGTACCGGACCTTGATCGCCTCTATCTCCCGGAGATCGGATGCCGATCGAATCTCCCCCGAGAAAGCACACCGTATCGACTCAATCTCGTCCGACATCACCTCTCCCTACGCCAGAGCACGCTTCGCCCTCTCGACGATAACGGTGAATCCTTTCGGATCTTCGATAGCCAGATTGGAGAGCATCTTCCTATTGACCGTGCATCCCGAAAGGGCAAGGCCGTGCACGAACTTACTATACGAGATGCCGTGTGCCTTCGTCGCTATCCCGATCCGAATAATCCACAGACGGCGGAAGGCACCCTTCTTCTTCTTTCGATCTCGGTAATTGAACGCAAGAGCCTTCATCACGGCATCCTGCGTTAAACAAGCATGATTCTTCCGATCTCCCGTAAAACCCTTTGCACGCTTGAATAACCTCTTCCTCCTTTTCCTCGAAGCTACGGGATTTCTGACACGTACCATATCTCTCCCCCTCCTTACGCAACGCGGGCAAGACGCTTGTATAATTTGGCAAAAGAGGGGTCCATCACGGTACGCTTTTTCAAATGTCGTTTCCTTTTCGGTGACTTTTTCGTCAGTATATGCCTACGCCCCTGTTTACACCGGATCATCTTGCCCGTAGCACTCACCCTGAATCGCTTTTTAATCGCCTTTTTCGTCTTAACCTTCGGCATACCGCCTACCCCGCGTTCCTTTAACGGTCACTTCTTGCCGTGAGGAGCAATCACCATGCTGAGCAACCTACCCGCCTGCTTCGGCGGTGCCTCAACACGAGAAAGCTCCCGTAGCTCCTCCGTCACCCGCTGCAACACCCTCATGCCATGTTCGGGATAGGCCCTTTCACGCCCCCTGAACATGCAAGTCACCCGGACCTTACTCCCTTTTTCCAGCCACTCTCGGACATGTTTGAGCTTCGTCATGAGATCGTGGTCATCGATATTCGGCTTGAACTTCATCTCCTTTAACCTGTCCTGATTTGCCTTCCTGCTTTCCCGTTCCCTCTTCGTCGCTCGGTACCGGTACTTACCGTAGTCGATAACCTTACAGACGGGCGGCACGGCATTCGGAGAGATCTCCACCAAATCGAGCCCGCTTTGTTCCGCGTGTGCCATCGCCTCTCTGAGCGACACAACTCCTATCTGCGTCCCGTCACTTCCGATCAAACGAACCTGCGGAGCCCGTATGTCCCTATTCGTCCTCAACAGCCAACACCCCATGCAGTGTGCTTCGACAGCCGGCCGTCACGGTTCTCGGCCACCCGGCGATGATACGCAATCTCGAAAATCTTCCATACGTTGCCCTCGGTCTCCGGATCCCCCCACCCGGAGGATCGGATCCCGTAATATTCACTCACTCTTACCGGCTGCACGGGGTACCGGATCCCCCACCCATCGAACATCTACCGGGCGATCGTACTATATCGGGTTTTTTTTTGCGAGTCTCTCAAGACGCCCGGCAAATCGTTCTCCCTTCCCTTCCGTCATGAGGGCAAATAGACGTTCCGTACTACCGGCAAAAGAGAAGGCAACGACGTACCCTTTAGCTCGCTTCATCGGCTCAACACGGGAAAGAGCCCTGTACCCCCCCGCTTCGTCGGCTACGAAGGCGACACCCTTCGCCTTCCTCCCTTCTCCGAAGCAGGCAACACCCTTCGCCTTCTCCTTTGTTCCGCGCACCGGTTCGGGTCCGATTCCGGCCTGTTCGAAAGCTTGCCGTAAGAGGGAAGAGAGGAATACTTCCCTTTTCGATACCGTTACCTCCCATACGCATTCGAAGGCAAAGTCGTTCATCATATCCATAATAAATAGAATAGAGTTTTTTAACTCTCGAACGAGAGCATGCTTCTCGCAAAAGGCATAGGCCACCTCCCGACACTCTTCCTGAAGAGAAAACAACCCTTCCCAAAGATCGACTGCGACACGACGGGAACACGCATCGCGAAATTCCACCGTCTTCACGGGCAGACCTCCCCCCTCTTCCCTTAAGCGCACACACAGAACCTCGTGGTCATCCAAGGGTAGAGGAGAAGCCGTTTCAACGGCCGCGAAGCCGACATCACCGTAACACCGCTTCCTGTAGGAAGTAATCAGCTCCTTTACCCGCACCCCCTCGGGAAGCCAAAGGAGATGTTCTCTCTCCTCCCCCTCCCGACCCTTCTCGGGACGAAGTACGAAAAAGCCCTCTTTTTCCCCGAAAGTGCGGTGCTCGGATATCATAAGGGCGCGACCCCTTTTCAGAAACGCTTTCTCCTCCCCCCCCTTCCCGTAAAGGAGTCCTTCGATCCGGGTTACGGATCCCCCTCTCCCCCTTCCCGAGAGGGGGGTCGTTCTTGCGGAAAGGGTCGACAGTTTTACCCGCCCGACTCCCCCCGTCGACGGAAGGTACGGAGCCGGACAGACATCGACAAACGAACCCATGCGAAAGAGATCTACGAGGGGACCGTCTACCCGCAGAAGGGGCCCTGCGAGACGGTGATGGCCGAGATGTCGCACGAAACGTCCGGCATTTTCCGGGGTCATCTCCATGTGCTCGATCGGCAAATCGGATTCGATAATCTCATGCATCCGGTATTCGATATCGGGCAACATCTCTTCGGAAAGGGGAGTAGGGCAACGGAACCGGTAGGCAAACCCGGCACGCGTCCCCCTTCCCTCGATGGGGATGGCATCCGGGCAAAGGTCCGACACGGCAACGGCAAGGATTTCAGCTGCCGTCTGCCTTTCTCGAGCAGAAGAGACCGGAGCAGAGGAAGGACACATACATCAAAAGAATCATCCGAACAACTATTGGGATATGGCTGATTCGAACAGCCGACCTCCACGATGTCAACGTGGCGCTCTAACCAACTGAGCTAATACCCCTTCTTCCCGCAGACCGCCGAGGTTACGCCCGTTCTCTTTTTTCCGCAAGGATGAACCGAGCATACGACACCTTCCGTACGACGGGGTCCGAGAAAGGGGATGGACGGGGTTATGCCGGGGGACGGGTGTGCACGTGCGCAAACATCGAGGATCTCTCCAAGCATAAGAATCTCGGAAGCCGTCGGGTACCGCACGGGCCACAATGTCGCAAATCTTCACATCACACAATCTCACCTCGCCTTGCCTCGGCGCGCCTTACCATCCTCCCGAATCATCGGCACCCCTCCCGACTTTCAAATTCTATTTTTGGCTTGAAAGAGTTACCGCATGCCGGGTCATGAAACAAAAAAAGCAAATCCGAACACAATTAGCTTCACAAATTAAGTGCATGCATACATAATGCTCATAAAATTAGGAGGGAAAATGAAGAGATTTTTCAAATCACTTACAAAATACATTTTATGCGTGTCGATGATCGGATTTTCCTATTGTCCTACATCGAGTTACGCTGAGGAAAAACAACGTATCGGTAATGTCCGCGATTATCGCCTGACCGGCGTACATTGTAGGACGGATGACACATTCAATGTCTCCGGAAAAGGCTCTCCGCCTGTCTGTGACGTTTTTTTCGAAGAATGTACGCTGAGATTCGAGTTTGCCGAATGGCCACGGTTCCCCCATCTTCGTCCTTCGGACCGAATTGTCGGAGCCGTGTTGTGGAAAACGGGTGGTGGAACCATTGCGGAATTCTCGGGTGAGGAATTTAAATATTTTATATACAAAAAAGATGCTTACTTCGGTGGTTTCTCCGTACGGAATAAGAAAATCAAACCCATGAAAATCGGCGATAAAACATATGACAATGTTAGTGTGATGATAGGTTATGAAGTAGCTGATGATGGAAGAGAGAAATTCTTAGCTTGGTATGACTTTGACAGGTCCTGACCCCGGTTACCGTAAAGAAAGGCCCGAAGGAGAACTCCGAACGGGACATCTCGCACCGGCAACCTACAAGCACCGGTGGGGTTCGCGAAAGCTTCGGTAGGGTGGTTCGGGCTTTTTTCATGAAATCATGAACGTTGATGGAGGTTGAGAAGAGTCCTAAATTAGGACATTTCTATTGTATTTTTTAAAAACAAAGCATCATGTAGTGAAGGCTCCCAAAATTCAAGATGTTTGTTTTTTAGTGGCTGTATCGTCCCGGAGTAAAAGTTTGCGAAGGCCTCTTTCCTTGCAAGATTGTCTACTCCGGGATGATCCGAGGAAGGCAGGCTCCGTAGTTCCTCTTGATGGTTATTCGGCAAGCTTAACAAGCCCAAAATAACAAGACGGCAAACCTCATGCAAAGCGTAAAGAGCGTCCGCACACCCCCGGCTTCCGCGTGCCGATCGGGAACTTTCGGACCGCGGACTCCGCTTCGAGAGTATATCCGTATGAGAAAGGTGACAAGAGTAATTTCTAAATTTATCCCAAAGAATCCTTATGATTTCACAAAGATTGACATCCGGTTTATTATACACACACTGAAGCCAATTACCGAGCAGTGCCGATATGATGCGACCATGCTCATGGGCGGGGTTACCGGATAGACAGTCCGAAATGGGAAAAAGTGCTCTGAAAAATGGTATTGCATGCCGACACCCTTCGATCAAGGTGGCCGAACCAAAAGAGCGAACGACTTTCCCCAAAAGGCCGTCTTTTTCCCGAACAGTACGCTTGTAGACAGGCCATAATTTTCGAAACTTTCGGATCTTCGCAGTGCCGTACTTTAATCGTGGTTTTACACAGGGACTATTGCAAAAAAGAAAGGGATTAAGGTGCGTACGAGTTTGCTACTCAAACATGAAAGTGACCTTATCCATTTCTACGCAGCCTGTCCCGCATATGTCCAAGTCGTGAGGACGGACTATTCTTAAAAGAGTTAACACATTCCAAAGCTCCCGTCGAATCTCCTCAACATCTGATTCGGGCGTGGCACCGCCCACTAAAACTTGGTGAGGCACGCCCCGAAATCCGTATCCCGGGCACACTTGCCGAATTAATGATTCCGCATGCTCCGGATCAGAACCACGAATCACATCGATGGCCTCCGACGCACAATGAGCGACGCAAACATCGGGTGTCGGTTTAAGGAAATTCCCCCCACGGATAAGCATGGGATCAAAAGGGCAATCCCAAACAAAAAGAAAAGCTGAGTTGTCGGCACCAACCGCCCTAACCGCCGGCAACTTCCGCCAAACATTCACACCGTTGCTCGTATCAATGCTCATTTGTAATAGCCAAAACTCGACCCGATATACACGTTATCCGACACCACCCGAGTCAACGCCGTTCGATGCGCAGGGTTACTCCGACAAAGTCGCATTCTCCCTCTTTTTCCCCGACTCACCGCAAAGTACACCACCGGACATCATTGTACCTAAAGCAGTTTTGCACTGCAAACAGTTTGCCTTTCCGTGTGCGTCCTTCTCGTATTGTCATCGGCAATCCATTCGTTCGGATCATCTTACAACTCCTCTTCAAAACAGGGCACAACAACGTCGTTCAACACATCCGTGGCCGTAAGGGCACTTTTGGTTTCATAAGGCTTTGCAAACGCTACCCTAACCGTAGGTATCGATAATCGTTTGTTGATACATGCGATCCACTCCTTTACCGGTACCGACGAAATAGGTATCCCGGGCAACCCCGAAGAGGTAAGTTCTTGCGTAATGTACCGTGATGTGCGAACATGGGACGGCCGACCTCGGGTGTATGCGTTCGTGGCGACAAAACGCCCGGTTCGGCTCGGTTTCAAGGGGGTGTTTGGTCATGTCCGGCGTTTCGTTGGTCGCGGATCCGGAGAGGGGTGTGGGTAGCCTCTCCGCGTGCCGTAAAGAGGAGGATCTCTCTTCCTCGTTCACAAGCCTTGATACGGAGCTTTCCCTCTCCCGGATTAGCGTGGAGTTCTTCGGGAACGTGCCCTGCCTACCGTCCGACTCCGATTCCGGTATCGCGAGCACGCACAACTTTCTATCCGAACGATTCTCTTCGAGAAACGGGTTGCCCGCATCGTGCGGGATAACGATGGAAGAGCACTCCGCATCGTGTTATCCCGAAAGGGGGTGCGTCGGACACGATCGAAATCCTTCTTGCCGGTTTCTCCCCGCCCCCGCTCTGCGAGAGCCGGAAGCAGGACACGGTCCCCCCGTAACGACTGACCGTCCGGCAACCGGCGAGAACGTAGCGTCTCCCACGACGATAACCGAGCGCACCGATGGCTCACTTCGCCGTTTATTGATCGCAATGGGTGTGGTGTACGCAGTAATAGCTCTCGGCGGGGGAGTGGGGGGAGGTGCACTAGGGGCGGTCATATCATTATTTCGGAGGGGAGCCTCCATATCGTCGGAATCGGCGCCGACCCTACTTGCGGACATATGCACGGGTGGTGTGGCGGGGGCCGTTGCGAGCGTCGGACTCTTTACCGTTGCCATCGTCATACTCGCTTCCCTGCTCATCCTCTGCTAGGGAGACGCGAAGGGGGGACCGGGCTCTACTTCCGGACTTCCGGGACCGCGCGATTCCGGCGATTCGGAGGTAGGTACGCCCCCGCCCGGGTAGCGGTTGCGGGAAGCAACGAACTTGCGTCCCCCTACCCGGACTACGGCTAAGGGTAAGGCCGCCACACACCGAACAGTACCCGTGTCGAAGCAAGATCATCGGCCAAGCTCGGTGCTCTTGCTCTTCTCGGATTCGGTTTAAGCCCTTGCCCCCGGGTCATGAAGAACACTCCGCTCTGCGGTCGACCACAATGCCGCCCCCGGATTACAGGGAGCCCCCGGCTCTACGGCCGACCACAACATCACCCCCTCTCGTGCGTTGACCCCCTGCCACCAACTTTGACGAGAGCCGGGGGCCGAATCGGATGACTTCTCGCCTCCATTGCATTCTCGTATCCCACGTCCGGCAACTTCCGGCGGCACGACAACCACGTCACCGTTACCCTTACCCTTACCTTTCACGACTTCGGGTCGTGCAGACGACCAACAACAACAACACAAACAAGACATACCTACCCTCCCGGTTCAGGTCTCGATTCGGACTCTTGCCCCCGGATCACGCGGGGCACCTCGCACTACGGCCGACGATCGATCACACCGCCATCCCCGGTCGCGCATTACGCTCCCGTTCCGCAGACCTCGACTCTTTCCGGGAGAGGTTAACACATACCGGATTCGGGCGCAAGTAGTGGAGATCGACCCAATGCAGTGGCAGGGATCCCCACACACCCCACCGGCCCCTTCGGGCAAAATATGGTTTGTCAACACGATCAACCACCACGCCCGGAGGGATACCCTTGACGAGGCAACAACACCTCCACATCCCCCGGTTCAGGCCCTTACATCCGGATCACGAAGAACATCTCGCATAATGAGCACATGATCATTTCGGACGTGCGTTCGGGGGTAAACTCTTGCATAATACACCGCGACGTGCGAACATAGAGGCGTGTGCGACGGGTGGCTCGCTCGTGTTGCGATCGGCGACGGGCACCCGGTGTGATCCGGTTTCGTAGGAGTGTAGCATGTCCGGAATCTCGTTGATTGCGAGCGCCGGGAGGGGAGGAGTGAGTGACTCCCTCGCAACGTACGAGGAAACAAGTCCTCCCCCTCTGCCCGACAGTCTCGACCCGGGGGGTTCCCCTTCCCGGGTTAGCCGGGTTGGCACGAAGTTCTTGGGAGGCGCCCCCGATCCGTCCGAGTTCGACCCCGGCGTCGTGATCACGCAACACTTTCCGTCCGAGCAATTCTCTCCGGAAGACGGGTCGTCCGTGACGCATAGGGTAGCGGTAGAGAAGTATTCCACGTCGCGTGATCGGGATCTCGAGAAGGGATGCGTCGAGCACGATCGGGATCCCCCTCATCAGCCTCCCCCCTCCGCCTCCGTCATGTGCAGGGCGTTGGCCATTGGGATGGCGCCCCTCTATGTAGTGGCGGTTGTCTCGGGAGGGGTGGGGGGAATCGTGGTGGGAGCGCTCGCATCATCCGGGGGAGAAATGCGGGTACCGACGGCACCCTTGCCGATCGTACTGAGAGACGCGTGCGTAGGCGGCTTGGCAGGAGGAGCCATGGGCGCCGGGGTTGTCACTCTGTCGGCCTTCTTCCTGCTTTGCTCATTCATTCTCCCGGTCCTCCGCTGACATCCATCCCCGGGAAAAAGAGGGGCGTGGGGACACGGGTCGCGCGGAATATTTTGAGCGTGGGGGGGTCTCTACGGGGTGCGTGCGTGCGTGTTGCCGGACGTACGCGCGTTCGGCAACCGCGGGATCCCCGAATGCAATGATTCCGAGGATAGGAGAGGGGGGCGGATCCCATCTGCGCGGTTCCGTTGTTCATCCGACGAATGTGTTGACATATTAGTAGACGAAGGTAAATAAGGATATTCGTATGGGGAGTATACCCGAATTCACCGGAATCAATGTGGAGCCGATCATGACAATCGTACGAATTCTTTGTATGGCAGTTTTTCCTTCTTTAGCCCTTTTTGCCGGAAATACTACTACTCCGAAAACCGAGACTCTTCCCGACAACCTCACCGGAATCTTCCAAGTATCGACTTTCAATCGGCTTGCAAAGGGGAGATCCACGGGGCTACTCTCCATAAAAGAGCTCATGAAGAGAGGAACCTTCGGCGTCGGAACCTTCGATCAAACCGAAGGCGAAATGATCGCCGTAGACGGCAAGGCCTACCATATCTCACAGACGGGTGCCGTCACGCCGGCCAACCCTTCCCACACGACCCCCTTCGCCGTTGTCGTCCCCTTCACCCCCCTCTTTTCCCATCCCATGCAAAGGATAAGCGGACTCAACGCGTTGGAAAAGAGTGTAAAAGGTATGATTACCAATACGAGCATTCCCCATGCGATCCGGATCGACGGCGAATTCCTCAACCTCCGGTTGCGTAGCGTACGGAAAAGTCTCCCGAATACCCCCCTGAGTAAGGATCTGAAAGACCAACCCCAATACCGGCTCTCTCGAGCCAAGGGAACCATCGTCGGCTATGTTTTTCCCCCGTCCCTCGCGGGAACCACCGACACGAGCGGTCCCCACTTCCATTTCATCAATGAAGAGCGAACGGTGGGGGGGCACGTACTCGACCTTGCGGTGATGTCGGCTCACGCTCGGTTTCAACCATGCCATACGTTAACCATCTACCTCGCGTCCGAAAAGGAGGAAGCGGACAACCAATAGATGGACACGTCGCGCAAGATCATCATCATCGTCTGCCTCTGTTCGGCCGTAACCGTCGCTTTGATGATGTGGTTCATCCGGAACCATCCGGTTGCCGTCATGACACCGAAGGGGATGATTGCGTTGAAAGAACGACGACTCATCATCCATGCCTCTTCTCTCATGTTACTCATCGTGGTTCCCACCATTCTCTTGGCCTTCATCTGCGCGTGGAGATACCGGGAAGGAAATCGGAAGGCCGTCTATAGTCCCGATTGGGAACACAACAGGCTCGCCGAGTGCGTCTGGTGGGGCATCCCCTGCATCATCACCCTCGTCCTGGCCTTTGCCGCATATGAGACGAGCCACGAGCTCAGCCCCTTTAAGGCAATCGAGTCGGATAAAAGAGCCGTGAGAGTGCAAGTGGTAGCACTCAACTGGAAGTGGCTCTTTCTCTACCCGGATCACGGGGTGGCCGCCGTCAACTCCCTTCACCTTCCCGTGGACACGCCGATCACACTGGAGATCACGGCGGATGCACCGATGAACTCCTTCTGGATTCCGCAACTGGGTAGCCAGATCTATGCAATGCCCGCCATGCGTACCGAACTGCACCTCATTGCGAACGCAACGGGAACCTACAGGGGTACTTCTTCCAATTTAAGCGGCAAAGGGTTCTCCGGCATGTTCTTTACGACCGAGGTCTCATCGGAAACGGAGTTCTTCGACCGGATTCGATCGATGAAGCGGGAGGGACGTCCTTTGGACGGCACCACGTACGAACACCTCACGGCTCCGAGCGAGTACGATCCCCCGCAATTCTACACGTTAACCGCCCCCGACCTTTTCGACGAAATAGTACGTAAGTATCGCCCCCGGAAAGAAACACACAAGAGGTAAACCGTGTTGGGACGATTAAATCTTCTCGCTCTGAAACATGACCCGATCGAATACGGTGCGGGACTCTCCATGATCTTCGGTGCCTCGGTAGTGGCGGCCCTCCTTACCCGCCACAAAAAGTGGAAGTGGTTGTGGCACGAATATCTCACCTCCGTCGATCACAAAAAGATCGGCATTATGTACCTCGTCGTATCGGCCGTCATGATGATCAAAGGACTCATCGATGCCGTCATGATGCGTGTCCAACTGGCCCTTTCGGTGGGTGACTCCTTCGGCTATTTGGGGGCGGAGCACTATCAGCAGATCTTCACGGCACACGGCGTGACCATGATCTTTTTTGTCGGCATGGGAGTGATCTTCGGAATCATGAACATCATCCTCCCCCTCCAAATCGGTGCACGGGATGTCGCCTTTCCCTTTTTGAACTCACTCAGCTTTTGGCTCTTTGCCGCGGGGGCTATGCAAATCCTCGTCTCTCTGACGGTCGGTGTCTTTGCGGGGACGGGCTGGACTGCCTACCCCCCCCTTTCCGGCCTCAAATACAGCCCCGGCGTCGGCGTAGACTACTGGATATGGAGTGTACAGATCTCGGGAATCGGAACTCTCCTTTCCGGGGTCAACTTCCTGACGACCATATTGAAGATGCGTTGTCCCGGAATGACGTTGGGACGGATGCCGGTTTTCGTGTGGGCCTCATCCGGTACGTTAATCCTGATCTTAGCCTCCTTCCCCATCCTCACCGCCAACGTAGCGATGCTCACGACGGACAGACTCCTGGAGACCAAACTCTTCACGGCGGGATACGGGGGCAACCCCATGATGTATATCAACCTGATCTGGGCATGGGGACATCCGGAGGTGTACATCCTGGTGCTACCCGTCTTCGGCGTCTTTTCCGAATTCATCCCCGTATTCTCCCGAAAGAAGCTGTTCGGCTATACGTCGATGGTGTGGGCGATCATGGCAATCACCTTTTTATCGTTCATCGTATGGTTGCACCACTTCTTTACGATGGGGGCGGGAGCGAACGTCAACGCCTTTTTCGGGATCATGACCATGATCATCGCCATCCCGACCGGAGTGAAAGTCTTCAATTGGATCTTTACCATGTGTCGGGGGAGGGTCCGTTTCGACACACCCATGCTCTGGTTCATCGGTTTTATCGTCACCTTCGTCACGGGAGGAATGACGGGTGTGATGATGTCTTTGCCCGCCATCGACTTTCAGGTACACAACACCCTATTTTTAGTAGCCCATTTTCATTCGGTGATCATCGGGGGGGTCCTCTTCGGCTTTTTCGGCGGCTTTACCTACTGGTTTCCGAAAATCTTCGGCTTCAGATTGGATGAGAAATGGGGAAAAAGGGCCTTTTTATGCTGGTTTATCGGATTTCTCCTCGCCTTCATGCCCCTATACATTCTCGGCTTCATGGGCGCTTCTCGACGTCTCGACCACTATGAAGCGTCGACGGGATGGCACCCCCTCTTCGTAATCGCCGGCATCGGCTCCTTCATCATCGCCGCGGGAGCTGTGGCACAGTGCATACGCATTATTGTGAGCGTAAGACGAAGGGAAGAATACCGAGATCTCACGGGAGATCCGTGGGACGGTCGTACCCTTGAATGGTCGACAACTTCTCCTCCTCCCTTCTACAACTTTGCCACCATTCCCAAAGTGCACGGAAGAGATCCCTTTTGGGCTATGAAACATACCGATACGACCGATACTGCCGGCCGCTCGTATGAGACGATCCATATGCCACGCAATACGGGCATGGGGGCGTACGTAGGTCTTCTCAGCTTTCTGGGCGGATTCGCCCTCGTCTGGCATATCTTTTGGCTCGCGGCATCGTGCTCTGCCGGTGTGATCATTGCCTTGATTATCCGCCTTCATACCAAACACGTACACTACCATCTCGATGCCAAAGAGGTGGAACGCATCGAGCACGATGCGCAAAGGAATAAGGGGTAAGGCCTATGTCACGGCAGATCGAACGAGAGGAAGCCTCCAAGACCATACTCGGATTTCGGATCTATCTTCTGACCGACTTCATGATGTTTGCCACCCTCTTCGCCGCCTACGCCGTCCTCCGTAAGAACACGTTCGGCGGTATGGGAGCCGAAGAACTTTTCGACCTCCCCTCGGCCACAAAGGAGAGCTACCTCCTTCTACTATGTGCCTTCACGGCGGGTTGCGGAGGGATCTTTGCCGAAAGAAACAATAGGGCGTGCGTCATCCTCTCTTTTACCCTTACCTTTATCTCGGGATTCATAGCCTACCTCTTTATGAAAAATGACTTGGGTGTCCTGTTCGCAGGAGGACATACGTGGAAAACCAATGCCTTTTTATCGGCCTACTACACATTGATCGGCACCTTTATCGTCCACCTTCTGTTGGCCCTTCTCTGGATTCTCTTCTTCTTAGCTCCCCCTCTTTTTCGCCCGTTACACCATGTCGACACCCGGAGATTTGTTTGCCTTGCCATGTTCTGGCAGTTTCTCAACATCGTTTGGATCTTTATCTTTTCCTTCGTCTACCTTACGGGAGTACTCGTATGAACTATGATCCCGACCACCGGAACCGGAGTTTTACGCCGGTGATTATAGGGACGGTTCTTTCCGTTCCCCTACTTTTTGCCACCCACACGGTTGTTACCCGACACCTCATCCATCGGGGATTGATCGGGATCTTGGCCGTAGCGGGAAGTTTGCAAGCGGTCATACAACTCGTCTGCTTTCTTCGAATAGGTTGGGAAGAACGCCCCTACCGGAACTTGTGGATGTTTCTCTTTATGGCGGTACTGATCGCCATTCTCGTGGCGGGCTCGATGTGGATCATGCACCATCTTGCTTACAACACCATGCATGTTCGGTCTTCTCGATAAACCTGCGGATCTATGGAACGAATAGAAAAGATACGGGACCGGATCGCCCCTTCCGGGATAGACGGATGGCTTCTCTATGAATGGCACGGGGTAAACCCCTTAGCGGCCGACCTTCTTGCCCTTCCGGAGGGGGCCATGGTTACGAGACGCTGTTTCTATATGATCCCCGCAAAGGGGGAACCGGTAAAAATCGTGCATAAGATTGAAGAGAACCTCCTCTCCCACCTGCCGGGTAGAAGGTTGATCTACCATACGAAGGAGAGCCTGCACCGTAATCTGAGAGAGGTACTCTCGGGCATGTGTCGCATCGCCATGGAATACTCCCCCATGCAACGGATCCCCTCCGTCTCCAAAGTAGATGGCGGTTTGCTTGATCTGATCCGGAGCTTCGGGGTGGAGGTGGTCGGTTCGGCACCCTTTTTGCAGGAGTTTACGGCTGTTTGGTCCGGTACGCAATATGCTTTACATAAAGAGGCGTGTGCCGTTTTGGAGGAGGCGGTAGCCCTTGCGTGGGATGCGATCGACAAGACCCTGAGAAAGGGGGGAATGATCACCGAATACGACCTCCGGACGATGATGTTACGCCACTTCAAAGAGAAGGAATGTGTCACGGAAGGGGGACCGATCTGCGCCGTAAACGACCATGCCGCAGATCCGCATTACCTCCCCCCCGAAGAGGGAAGCGCACCCGTCCGGAGGGGGGATCTCATCCTTTTCGACCTTTGGTGCAAAAAGGGGGTAAAGGAATCCGTTTTTGCCGACATCACCAGGATGGGTGTTGCGTGCGACGCCCCCTCTCCCAAGCAACGGGAGGTCTTTTCGGTCGTACGCAAAGCACAGGAAGCCGGCATGGAGAGATTGTGTAAGGGGGTCGATCCCGAAGAGAGGATACCGGGTTACGTGATTGACCGGGTCGTACGCGAGGTGATTGAGAAGAGTGGTTACGGCCCCTTTTTTACCCACAGAACGGGTCATAACATCGGCACTCTGCTACACGGCCCGGGTGCCAATCTCGACGATTTCGAAACACGAGACGACCGGCTTCTCATTCCGGGGACCTGTTTTTCCATCGAACCCGGCATCTACTTACCGGGAGAGTTCGGCGTACGTCTGGAATACGATGTCTTCATCCGGAGGGACGGAATGCCCGAAGCGACGGTCCCCCCTCAGGAGACATTCATGACTCTGTAAGGGGGCGCGACAGCGCTATGATCGCCTCCTTTTGCATACGAAGGTAGATGTGATGCAACCCGCTCGCCCGATGAATGGAGAGCTCCCTCCCTATGCCGAGCTCCTTGAGAACGGCGGGGGGGCATTTAAGGAGTGCGGCAGGGGGCTCTCGATCGTACATCGAGAGAAAAAGGGCGGCAAGGCCGGAGGAAATGACCGAATCGGCCGTCGCCGCAAACCGGATCCGGTCACGGGCCACGGTGCTCTTGAGGTAGAGCCTGCTCTGACATCCGTCGACCAATCGATCCGGCGTTTTATCCTCTTCGGGATAAGCAGGTAACATGCGACCCAATTCGATAATCTTCATATACCTTTCGCGAGGGGTACTACAGGTGGCAAACCGGGCTTTCAACGCCTTCTGTTTATCGAGACAACTTTGAAATTCCACCCTTTTATTCCCGGCTTTTTTCCTTCCGAATGCAACAACGGCAACGGCCGAACGGTAACATGAAAGGGGTTTTAAAGGATACGGTGTCACATATCCTTTTCGGGACAATTGTCGCATACCGGATCCGATCACGGACCGGGATCCCTCTTACCCCTAAACTTTTTTCTCTCGGGATGCAACAATGGTACCGGCCGGTCGGCAACACGGAAAGAGATTTCGTAAGGAACGATGTCACATACCCTTTTCCGACACATCGATGTGGCACATAGGCAGTGGGGATCGCTTCTCCGTCCGGGAGATTGCGCTATCGATGCTACGTGCGGTAACGGAAAGGATAGCCTCGTTTTGGCCCGACTAACCGAAGGGAATCTACTCTGCATCGATATACAAAAGGAGGCCATTGAGAGAACTCGCCTCCTTCTGTACGGTCAATTGACTAATAACCAATTGGATAGAGTTATTTTTCGGTGTCATTCCCACACCTCTCTCCCCCATCTCCTTCCTACCCGGCCGAAGCTGATCGTCTACAACCTCGGTTACCTCCCCGGGGGTGATAAAACGGTCACGACCCTTGCCGAAACGACGATCTTGAGTCTCAAAGCGGGACTGCCCTACCTATTGCCCGGGGGAGTACTCACCGTCACGTGTTATGGCGGGCATCCCGAAGGGAGACGGGAGCGGGAGCGGGTTTTTGACTTTATTGACTCTCTTTCAACAACTTACTATAGCACCTATCTCTATTCCGGTTATACCACATATCGCAATGTAGCAACAAAACCCGTAACTATATTCTTAATAAAGAATAAGTTTGATTAAATTAATTTTTTATATTTACATACTTTATATTTATTTTATATAATCGTCCTTGAGTTACTACTGATTACAATTCGGCCGATGCTTTGGGAGTCGGTTGCATCTGCCGTCACCTGTTCGGTCGTAACCCACATTACGTATTTCGGGTAGGGGCAATTTATGGAAGTTTATGATCTTGACGGTATGTGCCTTCAGCACTTTGCGTTCCCCGGGAAGGAGAAGAAATCGGGCAATACCTGCGGGTTAACCGGGCTCAGAGGTGCTTGGTCGGGCAAAAAACGTACCGGCCCGCATACGCGGGATACAGGGGACGGTGACATAGCCGTCTTGCGAAGGAAAATCGCATCGGAACGGGAGAGTGTGCGAGAGAAGGGAGAGTTGGCTCTCGAACTGTGTGAGATCGCACACCTCCTCTATCGAAACCGCTTCTCCGAGGGGATACGCCGGTTTACCTCCTTGTCCGAAAAACACAAAAAGAACATCGCCATGTTATGCCGGATGGCGGGCATGAGTTATCCGGATCCGGAGTACTTCACGGACATAACGGACGGAAGGGATAAGATTATGGGTTTCATCCGGGTACTTATCGGATATGCCGGTGAGCTCGTCAACGAGAAAGATAGAGCCTTTGCCTTCGGCATCCCCCTTGAAGCGGAGGTGCACGATATCTTTAAAGGGGCGGTTATGTTCGACGCAGAGTAACGTCGGCAAGGAAGGAAATCTCCCGCATCATATGGAAAGAGCCGGCGATCACGATAAGGGTACCGGCCCGCTTCGTGTGCATCAAATACCCCCAAGCACAATCTCCGTCGGAAAAGAGTGTGTGCCTCACATGACCGTTGCCGGATCGTAACAGACTTTCCCGGATGGCGTACGGATCGCAAAGGGCGCCATACCGAGATCGGAAGAGAACCGTCTCCGAAACGTTGCGAGCAAGCACC
>JAPOVA010000041.1 GCA_026708385.1 Simkaniaceae bacterium
CTGCAATATGGCCCTTGCTACGGCATCATCCGTTCTTCGAGCGGCGGAGCGCTATTGCCATATCGGATTTTCCGTTCCCGAAAAGGAGATATTTGCGACGATCGAGAACTTTTCCCTACCCTCCACCGTAAAAAGGGAGGATCAGGTCTATACGTTTTTACATTTTTTATACCGGCCCGAGAACATGTCCGAGGTGATACGGGCGGGGTTTACCCTACCCGTTACGGTTGATACCGATCCGGTAGCTATAGGTATGCCGCCCGCCTATATCACCCTGTTTCGGAAGCTCTCTTCGCGCCGGTCCGCAATCCGGTTGTTGAAGCGCCTTGCCTCGGAACGAGAATTGCGTACCATGTGGATTGATGCCAAACCGGAGGGTGGATTCGTAAACCGTTAACGCAAAGAGAGGCTGTCCGACCGGATGGCTTTCTCTCATCCGGACGGACATTTCCGCAAGCCCCCTACGTGTTTTCGGTCGCCCTTGCTAAAAGATCCGACATCACATCGCGGCCGGTACGGTACCCGGACAAATATCCGGGAAGCGGGTGGGGGTCGGGCTTCGTCTTATTCGGTTCCGTAGGCGAGATGGCGGTCTCCATATTGCACGCAGAGGTTGTCGTATTTCGGTCGAATCCCTTGTCAACACAACCCGCACGTGCTACTCTCCCCCGATCAAACTCAACCTTGGGAGAAGGGATGTCTTGTTTCTTATGTCATTGTGCCGGTTGCCACCGAGAACCGGTCATCCGTACCGGTGTCGTAGAAACACCGCCACAAATCGGCCCTGTTCGGATACCCCCCGCCGCGGGGGTCAATGTTTGCCCCGGGCCGGGTGCGGATACGGCGCAGGCCCTTGTGGCATCGGTAAAGGGGTTGCAAAGGGAGAGGACGGATCCTTTCCCCGGGTTGTCCCGGGACGGGGAAGAAAAGACGGAAACGGAGAAAGTCGATCGGGAAACCCACCGGGCTCTTTACGAATACGTGGAGTTGTCCGAAGATGAGGCAAGGCGAAATTCCGCCCCGCAGATGGTCTGACCGTTTGTTTGCTCGGAGGAAAAACAGGTTGGCTTTGCCGTGACTCCCGTCCCGGACCCCCGGTGTGGCCCGGCAGGTATGCCGGCGTCGGAACGGCGCAAACGGGAGGTGTCGGAGGAAAAATTCGTATGGGGAGCGGTACGATGCGAGCCTATCACCGAATCCCCGAAGAAAAAGCTTAACCCGGGAGGAAAGCGTGTCTTGTTGTTCATGTTTCAAAAACTCATCGAGCACACAGCCCGAACCCATAGGGAATCAAGGGACGAAATCCGCCTGTCCGAGGGACGATGCCACCGAGAGGACCGGCGATGTAGTTCGAGACGTACTCGGCGGCCCCGACAAGCAGATCGTCTCCGTGGCGGTTCTCGCAAACGATCGTACGACGGTGTCCTACGGGGAGGGTGGGTCTCTTCCCCAAACGGGTGGAGCAACATCGCCTGTTCGGACCGTCACGCCGTTGCCACTGCCGGAAGAGGAACCCGAACCCGTTTCGGGTGTGTGGAGACTCCTGTCGGCATTCATGGGGGAAGGCGCTGAGGAGTTCGTAGCCGAATTGATGCGGGAAGCGGAAAAGCCTGTCGATTACTATGGGGAGACCGAAGAATGCGTCGAGGCGTTTATGGAGAATCCCGACGCCGTGCTATCGGCGCTTATCGAGAACCGGATCGATAGGAAACCTTCGGGCGCACCACCGGGGACATATAGGGAACCCGGTAGTTCGGTAAGCTGACAAATCTTTTTCCCGAATACGGCCGGATCTCCGGGAATAACGACCCCTCTTTCCGGTCGGGAGACCCGTAACATAGGTATGAGGAGCCGTTTGTGTGGGTAGGGTTTCGCATGCCCCGTGCCCGTGATCGGTACGGACGGTTTCCCTTTCGGAGCTGTCGAGTGCTCCCGTTTCCGGTTGTTCGATCTCCGTACCTCCTTTGGCACGGGGCACGGTGGGTGGTGCGAGCGGTCCGGCTTTCGTTTCGTCGGGTCGCCCCGGTTCTTTTGCTCCCTTGGGGTTGAGGAAAAGATGGGAGAGCTTCAAAGTTTTGACATTGAGGGCATTCCGCAATCAGCGCAATCCCTGTGGATATGCGTCTTGTGTGCACACCGAAATGACGAAGTCACGGCACGCCTCCTCTTCCCGAAAACGGCCTCCAAGACAGATCTTCAAAGATATATCGGAGATGGAAATGGAGAAGGTATTGGTATTTTGTGTCCCGTATCGTATAATCACCCCGGCCCGGGAGGGAGGGGTGTACCCTATTTTAAAAGAGGTGGTGAGCTGTGTCTTTTCGTGCGAGGTGTGACCCGAATCATCCTCTTCCCCCCCCGTGTGATCCGGCCCTGTTCGTGCCCTATCGGGACGTACGTCCTCAGCTCTTTTACCCCCCTTCCGTTTCCTTTCCTCCGGCGGGTCCGTTTCAACGGACGGTGGTATCGCACTCCCCCCCTTTCACCCTTCCGGGGGAAGAGGTGACTCGGATGGCGGGTCTGTTTCAACAGACGATGATGTTGTCCCCCCCTCCTTTCGTCCCTCCGGCATGCGTACCGGTGGCGAGCGCACTCGTAGTTCCGCGTGCCAACACCTATCCGGATTCTCGGAGATGTGTGCAAGAACGACTGCAAGAGTGTGAGCAAAAGGGAGATGTGTGGGGGGCGGATGCCACCATCAAAGGGATGCGCCTGCGCGGGATGGAGAGTCATACGGGCGATGTTATGTCATTGTGGAGGACATACCTCCGGCATCACGAGCTACGGGGGGTAGTGCCGACCCACGAGGCTTATGAAGAGATCGAACGTTGCGTAAAGGAGACGTGCGGTACGTCGACGGCATACGATGAGGGTACGGGCAAGATTTTTACGGACTGTCTTTGGGACGGCATAAGGTCCGGTGATGTGCGGGGAGCGGTTTTTTTCGCGGGTAAGGTGAGAGAACACGGCCGTAATCTGCGCATCGCCGCGTATGACACGGTGGTGCGACTCTGCGCCGGAACGGGTCGGGTCAAGCCTCTCAAAGAATTTCTCGGATATTTACGAGGCGATACCGCGGTTCCGGATGCGAGTTTGGCCCGTGCGGTGCTCCGGGCGTACGGATCGTCCGGATTGTCGGACAGTGTGGAAGAAGTGTACCGGATCTTCGCGGAAGTGTTGTTCCCTGCCGGCCTTGTCGTTGATATACCCCTGGTCGAGAACATTGCCGGCTTCTTTTTCGGTAAACAAGGTATGGCGGGAAAGATCATGGATCTTCTTGAAAAAGAGATCGGCGAGGGTATCGTTCTCGATTACCTGTGTTGCGCTTCGATGATGCGAAAAGCCGGCCGATCTTTTCCCGCAAAAGAAGCCGTTCGTCTTGCCGATCTTCTCCTCAAACAGCTCGATCGGGAGAAGATCCGATCGGAACTCGAGCCTATTCTTTGTTGTAACATGCTCCTTGCTTACCGAAGAGGTTATGAAGGCGACCCGGGACGGATCGGAGGTCGGGTAGGTCGGTTTGCCGTGATGATACGGGGGGCGTCCCTTCATGAGGATTTGTGCGTCGCACACTTGTTGGCATCGATGGATCACCGAGACGGTGGCGCGGAGCGTACGTTGCCTGCGAAAGATCCCCCCTTCGATTATGCGGAAGCAGTTGCGGGCGGGGCGGATCCCGAGATACTCGTTGCGATGGTTACTTACGTTTCACGGGACACACCTGAGGGCGATGTCGAAGAAGGCGGTCGGGTACGGTGCTATGCCGTGTTGGAGGCATGTGCTCGACATCGGCAGGGAGATCCTCAAGCGAATATGGATCAAGCGTTGCGATTTTCCCGCCACATGAAGAGAGCGGGGATCACACTCGACGCGCGCACTTTCGAGATCATGAAGGATCTCTGTTGTCGGGCCGGTCACCGAGAGGGGGTCGAATCCTTGTTGGCCGAAATGAAGAGTATGCCTCACAGAACGACCGAAACGGTACCCTATCGGATGTTGGCGGAACATCCCGTCGAACCGGATGTGCTCTTCGAAATGGTCACGGGATTTCCCGATGAGGGAGGTAGGGCTCCTTCCATCGAGTTGTGTCGAGAACGTTGCAATGCCGTTCTCGACATGTACGATCGATGTGATCGGGTTACCCGTCGGCAGTGTGTTGTAGTGCCGGACTTTTTCCAACATATGGAGGCGGCCGGCGTCACCCCCGATTTGCACACCTTCGCGAAGGTGATTGCCGTGCATTGTAGGATCGGTGGTAAAGTCCGTGCGGCAAACGTGGTACGTGCCGTGGCTCGAAAGGGAACGGAATCCGATCACGCTTACCGCGCATACTACGCATCCGTCATGCGTGGCAAGCGGATGGATCCCGGTGAGATCATATGCGCCATTACTTCCCCGGATCCGCTTACTTCCTCCCGTATTGATTCGGAACGGGCCCTGCACCAGTGTAATCTCGTGCTTGATGTGTGCGTAGGGGATACGGAGCGCGCCGTACTCGTCCGTAAAGGGCAAGTGCTTGAAGGGATCGTCGCCATCGCTCGCGCCGGTTTACGGCCCGACGTGAAAACCGTGAACGCGATCATGGAGATTTCTCTTGCGGCCGGAGAGGGTCCGATGGCCGACGCATATTTCCGATATATACAATCGGAGATGGTGTGCGATACCACAACCTCTTTGATTCGAATGGAGTGGGAGAAAGTACCGGATGCGGTTGCGAAACATCCGGAAAAAGCCTTGGGTATCCTGTCGTCCGAGGAAGGGGACGGAGCACCTCGTGATACCCTTTTCTTCAATAGGGTGATCCACATATGTTGTCGTGCACATGATTGGGAAAAAGCAGGCACTGCGTTTCGATTCATGGTAGCGAGAGGGTGTCGCCCCGATCGTACCACCTACCGGACTATGATGAATGCGGGGATGACTCCGGAAGAACTCTTTGCTCTGATTAGCGGATCGGGGGAACACGAAAATGATGCTCGCGATGCCCGGACGGACCTATGCGGAGGTGTGGTGAGCGCGTGTGTGCAACGAGCACCTTTAGGGACCCGGGAGCAGGAATGGGCAGTGCAATTTTCCCTGTGTATGAGGGAGGCGGGGGTCAGACCCGACGGGGTCGTTTTCGATCTCATGATGTGCATATGTTGTCAATACGGCCGGTACCACGCGAAAACGAGAGAGGTGTTTGACTACATGGTAGAAGGGGGACGGGGATGTCGCCCCGACGAGCAAACCTACGCCTCCATGATCAACTACGGCAACGTGGAGCCGCGAGTACTTTTCGACATCATCACCTCCGCCCCCTCTCCTGAGCGGGACGATGCCGAGTCGGTGCGTAGGAAACGGTGTGTGACCGCCCTCCGTACTTCCGCGACGGCCCGGCATCGAAAGCCGAAAGCGTGGAACCCGGAACAGGTGCTCTCCTTTTCCCTGCTCATGAAGAAATCCCGGATCATGCCCGATCCGACCGCTTGTGAAGCTGTCGTAAATCTGTGTTGCCTATCCGGTAAGGGAGAATGGATTCGTGATCTGCAACGGCGTATGGAGGGGGGGGAAGAACGAGCAAACCACTACGAGATATACGCGGAGGCGGTACGGCACGGCGTGGAAGGGGGCGTACTCTTCGAAATCGTCACGAGCTTTCTCATACCGGCGGACATCGCGTTCGAGGATTTCGTCAAAATATGCCGGGATCGATGCAACGCCGTTCTTTGCGCCTACGCCATGAGGGTGCGATCCGACGGTCATAAGCGACGAGAAGAGGCGGAACGGTTTCTCTCGTATATGCAACAGACCGGTATCCGTCCCGACACCTCTACTTTCGGCCTGATGGTAAGAATTTCGCTCAGTGCCACCGATCCGGTGTGGGGGCTCGGTTTCTTGGAAAGCATGTGTGGGGAGAGTCCCCGACTCGGTCGGGCGATTTTCACAACACTCTCGGACGCCGGGGTTACACCGGGTGAGATCTTTGCCTTTCTTACCGGAACCGGGGAGGAGCACGACATATCTTCGGACACCGCATTGCGTCGAGTCTGTTTACGTGAGTTACTTGCGGGGTGGATGATCAGCGCGGACTCTACGTGTCAAGGGGCGTTGTCCTCTCTCTCGAAGTCGGCGGCGGATCGGGAGGACGTATTTGACGAGGGGTTTTATGAAGTGTTTACGGCCGAGGAGATCGAACCGGAATCGATCGTAAAGGTTCTGTACTCTCTGTTCGGAAGGGAAAGGGGAAGGGATCACGGAGAGGGTCTTACTCAAGCCTATATCCGCGTAGGTGATGAGGCGCGGGCCCGTTGCTCTGCGAAAAGCGTGATCGAGGCCCACCGCGAGTGCGCCGACAAGGGAGGAAGGACATCTTTCCGGTGCTCTGTGCGGGACGGAGAGGCTTTCGGTACCTTTCGCGGTGACGGGGAAGGGGGTGGTGGTGATGACCGTTCCCGCGCCTTTGTTTCCCCGGGATCCGTTCCCGCAAAATCCCCCGCAGAACCCCTCGTAGAACAAGACTCGGTAGGTTCCGACACCGGTTCGATTCCCGGAAGAAGAGGAGAGTCGGTGGTTGGTTCGTTGCAAGAGAAATAGAACCACTGCTTGAAAAAACGTATGTCGGGAGATCGAAACCGGAGGGGCGGGGGTACGACCGCGGATCGTCGGAAGAGGGTTTGTCGATTTTTGACACCGGCATCCTCATCCGCTAGGATGGGGGGCACCCCGGAAGCCGAGATGTTCGGAATGGTGTGTTAAAGGGGTGAAGGAGATGTTACGTATGCGCGCCTCACTACCGACGATCATTCTCCGTCATCGTAAAGAGAACCTCAGGAAATGTAGTTTGCGGGGCTTGGAGGGGCGTTCCGATCTTCTTTTCTTTACCTATCCCGACGAGAGGCCGCCCCCTTTGGATGAGTACCTGTACCTCACCTCGGATGCTCCTCCGTTGACGGAAGAGGATGCTCGGCGGGGACTTTTTCTCATCGATGCCACGTGGAACCGTGCCAAAACGATGGCCGGCCGGGTCGCCCTGCCCCGCGTATGGCGTAGTTTGCCGCGGGGGATCGTCACCGCTTACCCGAGGAGGCAGACGGGATGTGACAATCCCGAGAGGGGTTTGGCCTCGGTGGAGGCGCTGTACGGTGCCTATGTGATCACCGGTCGTTGCGTGGAGGGTCTGCTCGATCACTACTACCCGGGGGATACTTTTCTCGCTCGTAACGATTTCGGTAGCGTAAATCGGGGGTGACCATGTAGAATCCCCTCTGTGACGGGTAGTTGAAGGGAGGTGTTATGGCGGTACCGAGAAATCGGCATTCCTGTCGACGAACGAGGGCGGGTCGGGCCCACCATGCGAAAAAGCCGGTCTCCGTTGTGGTGTGCACGAACTGTAATCAGGGTCGGTTGCCACACACGGTGTGTCCCCTTTGCGGATACTACCGAGGACGCTCGGTTTTCTCGGAGGTAGGAAGGGAAGAAACGGAGAGGGGAGGAGGGGGGTAGCCGAGGTGATCCGGTCCGGTCACAGGAGGGTGCGTATCGTGACCGTCACCTCGAAGATCACGAACAGTATCAGCAGGGTGAGTACGCCTCTGCCTCCCGGGACGAGTTTACGCCCGGTGCCGTACCCTTTCCGGTATCTGCCCTGCCACACCATCAGGACGGGGAGTAGCCCCAACAGAAGGACGCATCCGATCCCTCCCCCCAGCGTGAGGGCCTTGAAGAAGATCCCCGGATCGTACCCGGAGATGAGGAGGGGGGGGAGAAAGACCAAGGAGGCGATCAGGCATGCGCGCCATCCTCCGTAGGGGAGGTGCAATCCGTCCGATAAGAAGTCGATAAGACTCAAAGCGACTCCCAAAAACGAAGAGACGACGGCGCACGCACGAAAAAGTGCCGCCATAGCGTAGATGGCCGACCCCGGAAAGAGATGTCTCAGTGATTCGACAACGGCCACCTCTCCGGCTTTCCGGATGGCGATCAAGCCGTGCGGCCCTTCGGTAGGAATGACGCCGAGCACGAAGAGTTGCCACACTGCGTAAACCACGAAGGGAATCGAGGTACCGATCAGGACGGCAGTGCGCAACATCTTCGCGTTGTGTTTGAAGTAGGTTGTCAGGCTCGGCATAATTCCCTGATAACCGAATGAGGTGAAAATGACGGGTAGTGCCATGACGGCATCGGGCCAAGAAGATCCGGAGAGTCGTTTGAGTCGTACTCCCGGGGCGCAGGCGCCGAGGAAGCAGAGATAGGATATGCACAGACCCGCCATGATCAATGCGTTGATCCTGTTCACCGATCGCGTACCCATGCACACGATCGCACCGAAAAAGAGGGTAAAGAGTAGCAAACAGGATGTATGGGAGAGTCCGCCGCCCGAGACGGACTCGATCGTTTTCGCTCCCGCCGTAACATAGGCAACCATCAAACAGTAGAAGAGGAAGATGTAGAGGATCCAAGCTATGATTGCTCCCGTGCGACCGAGAAGTCGGTGTGCCGTAGAGATAAAGTTCGACCCTTCCGGCATCCACAGACATGCTTCCGTCAGGAGAAGGCCCGTACACGTACCGAATAACCAGCAGAGGAGGTAGATGGCGTAAGAGGGAAGCAGACCCGCTCCGGCCGTCGCCACGGGAAGGGCAAGCATTCCGGCTCCGATGGCCGTTCCGCTAATCAGTAGTGCTCCGCCGAACACCTTCAACATATGCGACCCCCGATCGTCGTCCGCATTGTACCGAATCGGACAAAAAATCTCTCTTTTCGAACGGCTGAGCGCGCGATGTTACGCCCGAGGTCATCGGTATCGAGAAAACGGTCTGCCGGTTTTGACACCGATATTCCCATCCGTTAGAATGGGCGCACGCATCGAACACCGGAGGTATTCGCGCATGAAACGTACCTATCAACCGAGTAAGCGTTCGCGCAAGAAGACGCACGGGTTCCGCACTCGTATGAAGACGAAAAGCGGTCGGCGCGTGCTTCGCAGGAAACGGCAGAAGGGACGTGCCGTACTTGTCGCATGAGTAGGGGAAGGGGAGGAGGTGCATCCGACCGTCGGCTCCGATCTCGGCGTGAGTTTCGCCTGATTTACCGGAAGGGGGTCAAGTGCGTCGAAGACAGGATGGTCGTGTACGGTTTCGTGAACGGTTGCGGTCCTTCAAAGTTGGGGATTACCGTGAGCAAGAAGTGGGGCAAAGCTTGTAAGAGAAATCGCTTCAAAAGGGTGGTTCGGGAAGGATACGGACGGATCCGGGCTCTCTTACCCGAGCACATGCTTCTCAACGTCCATCCCTCTCGCGAGTACGAGAGTTTGACGCCGGATGACGTTGCGAAAGCGTTGCGGCGCTGTTGCGTGTGAGTGTTTCTTCGGGCATCTTTCGATATGTGCCGATCCCTATATTATTATCCGCACCTTATCGGACCGGAAAGAAAACCTCCCTTTTAGTCATATAACCGGAAGAAGAAAAGGTTCTTGCTTGTTTTGTGATCGGGTCGTACACTTGCGCCATAGGGGTTCGGTTCCGGAAGAATCTCTCAAGCAGGACAAGATGTGCGACCGCAGACGTATGTGAAGGATAGACACGGAATCGATGGAGGGAGGGTCGACAAGGATGCGCTGTGCGTACTGAGTAGATTGCGTGCGGCCGGTTTTCTTGCCTATCTCGTGGGAGGGGGGGTGAGAGATCTCCTCCTCGATGAGGAGCCGAAGGATTTCGATATTTCCACCTCCGCCAAACCGGAGGAGATCAAAAAGCTCTTCTCTTCGTGCTTTCTCATCGGAAGGCGGTTCAGGTTGGCTCACGTCCGGTTCGGTCGGAAGATCATCGAGGTCTCCACCTTTCGTGCGGGAGATACGGAAGACGAAACCTTGATTACCGAAGACAACATATGGGGGACCCCCGAGCAGGATGTGTTGAGAAGGGATTTTACGGTGAACGGTCTTTTCTACGATAGTTTACGCGAGGAGGTGATCGATTATGTGGGGGGCTACCCGGACATACGAAAGAAGTATTTGCGCGTGATCGGTCAGCCCGAAATCCGCTTTAAACAAGATCCCGTCCGGATGATCCGATTACTGAAATTCCGGGCTCGTTACGGGTTTGAGGTGGATGAGGAGGCAATGGGGGCACTCGTCGTTTGCAAACGGGAGATCATCAAGAGCGCACCCCCTCGGGTTTTGGAAGAACTGTTGCGTATGCTGGAATCCGGAAGTGCGGTTCCGTTTTTGGAACTGATGATGGAACACGAGATATTGCGACAGATTACGCCGGAGCTTTGGCAACTTTTACGAAAGGAGGGGAGAGAGATCTTCCCCTACCTCAAAGAGGCCGATGCCTTACGTCATGATCCGGAGAGTGCCTCTCCGGGCCGTCCGGTGCTCGTGGGCTGTCTCCTCTTCCCTTCTCTGGAGAAGACGGTGCGGACCCTCTGCTCCGGTCGGAGTAAGTCTCCCTATCAGGGGGAGATTCATCGGGAAGCATGTCGATTGATCGATGAGATCTGTACACCTTTTTTCAGGTTGCCGAAGCGGTTGCGTATGACGGTTGCCGATCTCCTCACCTCGCAGTACCGGATCGTCCCCCCGGAAGAAAAAAACAGGAAGAGTATTCGGGTGCCGCGTTCCGCTACGTTCGGGGATGCCTTGCAGTTCTTTGCTCTCCGTGCCCGTCTCTATCCCGAGTGGCAACCGATTTCGGAGGAGTGGAATGCTCGATTTGCCCCGGTTCTCAAAGAGGTGCAACACCATGCACGGAGAAAACGAAGGGGGCGAAGAACGCGCGGTAGTCGGGTGCGGAGGTAGCCGATGCTCTCCGACGCAGATTCTTGCGACCTGTTTCTGTTGGCGGGAGAACCGAGTGGCGACGTGCACGGGGCCGAGATCATGCGGGCGCTACGTAAGCGGGCTCCCGGGATCCGGATCACGGGGGTAGGAGGTCCTCTCATGGAAGGAGAGGGGTTACGTCTTGTGGCCGACATAGAGGAGCTGTCGGTGGCGGGGGTGACCGACATTGCCTCCGCCCTACCCCGGCTTGTTGCCCTTTTTCGTCGTGTGAAAAAAAGGATTATCCGTCTCGCCCCGAAGGGGATCCTCTTTATCGACTGTCCGGAATTCAATTTACGCATGGCAAGGGGTGTGAAAAAAAGCGGGATCCCGACCCGACTTTTCCATTTCGTATGCCCGAGTGTGTGGGCATGGAGAAGAAAGCGGATCGTCTTCATGGAAAAATACCTCGATGAACTCTTTGCGATCTTGCCCTTTGAGCCGGATCTGTTTGAAGGGAAGAGGCCGGATGTCCGGTATGTCGGGCATCCCCTCGTGACCAAGATTGCTTCCCATCCGTATGATGCCCACTGGCGGAGAGGATACGGAATCGGAGAGCGGGAACGTTTGCTTGCCCTCTTTCCGGGAAGTCGTCCGCAGGAGTGGCAAAGGAATGCCCCCCTGCAACTGCGGGTAGCGCGCCGGATCGTAAGGAGGAACCCGGAGCTCCGCCTCGTTGTCTCGGCTTCGTCGGATGCGGCCCTCCGGTTTGCGGAACGTGTCGGTGTGCCGAGTAATGCGATCATACCCCGCCGCCATCTCTACGAGTTGATGCGAGAGGCTCATGCAGCCGTTGCCGTGTGTGGGACGGTTACGCTGGAGTTGGCATTGCACGCCGTTCCGACGGTCGTGACCTACGGTGTAGCCCCTTTCGATTGGTTTTTGGCGCGTAAGGTATTTCGGGTCGATCTGCCCTACTACTGCCTCCCCAACCTCATCTTGCGGGAAGAGATGTTTCCCGAGCTGATCGGTCCCCGATTGAGGGCGGAGTCTCTTTTCGATAGGTTGATCGACACGGTGGAGAGGGAGGAGATCGGTCCCCTTTGCAAGGCGAGGAGTGTGCGCCTGAAAGAATGCATCGGTCCTTCCGATGCGTCGGAGCAGGTAGCGGAACGGATCGTAAGGGTTCTATGATAGAGAAGAGTCTTGTCCGCATTGCCCGTCTGTTAGGTCATTCCGTGGAGCGAGAGATCTTTCTCTCCTCCGCTACCTGTGATAGTCGGCAAGTACTTCCCGGGGGGCTCTTCTTCGCTTTGAAGGGAGAGCGGTGTGACGGCCATCACTTTTTGGCGGAGGTGCGCGATAGGGGGGGGGTTGCCGCCGTTGTGTCGCACGGATACCGGGGAGGGCCGTCTTGCGGACTCATATTGCTCTTTGTCGACTGCCCCGGGGAGGCACTTTGCCATCTCGCGAAGGAGGTGCATCGTCGCAATCCTCCTTACGTGATCGGGGTTACGGGAACGGTCGGTAAGACCACGACGAAGGATTTCATCGCCACACTCTTTGCGCAGAAGTACCCGGTTGCCAAATCGCCCGGCAATGCCAATTCTCGGATCGGTCTCCCCTTGGCCATTCTGAATAGGGGCGAGCGGAGCCGGATATGCGTGTTGGAAATGGGGATGAGCCAACCGGGAGATCTTACGAAGCTTACCTCGATCGCACCCCCCGATTTCGGTGTGCTCACGAAGGTCGGTTTTGCTCATGCGGAAAACTTTTGCGGACTCGAAGAGATCGCTACGGCGAAGATGGAGCTTTTTACCCGAGTGCGGAGGGGCGTATTCCATCACTCAACGATGGTTTACGAGGCCGTGGCCCGTTCCCCCGTGACAAAGACGTTATATGCGGGAACGAGTTGCGATGTCGATTACTATCTGCGAGAGGAACCTTCCGGTCACCTTTTCGTCCACGAAGGGGGCGGGTCGGGTCACGATGTGCATCTACCCTTTACGGAGAGCCATTTTAGGGAGAATGCCCTCTGCGCCATAGCGACGGCGCGTCTGCACGGCCTTACGTGGGATGAGATCCGGAGGGGAGCGCGACTCCTTACGACATCGCCGGGGAGATTTCGGCTTGTCAGGCGAGGGGGGATCACCTACGTGGATGATGCGTACAACGCAAGTGTCGATTCGATGAAGGCCGCTTTCGACAACCTTCCCCCCGGAAGGAAAACCGTTGCCGTTTTGGGTGGGATGAAGGAACTCGGGGTGCACTCGGTCCGTTGTCACGAGGAGGTTGCCCGTTACGCCCTTCCCAAAACGGACAGGCTCATCTGTATCGGAAAAGAGGCAAGGCCGATGGTTGCTCTCTTCAGACGGGAGGGAAAACCGGCCGATCTCGTGGGAAGCCTCCGGGAGATCGAAGAGAAGTTGCGGGAAACGATTGCCGGGGGGGATGTCGTGTTGATCAAGGGATCGCACGCGTTCGGTTTGCAAAACCTTTTCGGAGAACGGTAATGTTTTTTTTGTTCACGATCTACCATTGCGCCATAAACGAGATGATCGTATAATTGCCGGCGCGCGTTGGTAACGAAGGAGGCGGGTATGGCCGGTGTGGCACCTTGCTCTTCCCGTTCGTCTCCCCGCTTGTCTCCGGGGGTGGCGACGGAAGAGGTGGCGAATGTAGACGAGAAGGAGTCTACCCCTTTCAGGGTGGATAGTTTATGCGAGAACATGAAGGAATGTTATGTATCCTTCTGCGATGGAGACACGGGTGAGATCTCCGAGGGTTCGGTCCCTCCGACGGCAACGGTGCCGATCGGGGGCGGGTTGTCGTTGCACCAAAGACATGTGACTGCGGATCCCCGGGTTGCGATAGTCCCGGGAATGCTCGTCTCGGTCCTTAAGGGCTGTGCGAATGCATCCCTCGCGTCCTTCCTTGCGCAGTCGTTTCCGGGGGTGCATATGGTACGGGTGAAAGATGTGCGTGGCACGGTGGAATGTTCCTTCGTTGCCTCCCGCGATGAGGGAACCGATGAAGCTTCTCCGATGTCGACGGTGCCGATCGGGGACCGATTATCACTGCGTCCGCGACATGCGGTCACGGATTCTTTGGTGGCATTGAGTTCTCCGGTTGTCGAGGATGGTGCGGATATGTCGCCCGCCGTGAGCGCTATGTTGTTCCCCGGAGCGTGTACCGGCACGGTAGAGGCGGAAGGTGTGGCAAACCCTTCGACCACGATGATCGGAGTGTTGCGTTGCCCGATTGTCGGGGGCCGTCCGGATGCGTCCTCCTTCGCGGGTGCTATGTTGCCCCCCGGAGCGTACATGGTAAAGGCAAAGGGTGTGTACGCAAGCGTGGGAGAGTATGTCTCCGACACTTCCCGCTCCCGCGACGGGAGAGCGGGTGAGACCTCCCCGACGATAGCGGTACCGATTGGAGGCGGATTGCTACTGTGCCGAGAGGCGGTTGCCGATCCTTCGGTCGCGACGACCGAGGGGTTGCCCGTAGTATTGTCGGGGGGTCATAACGAACATGCGTCGTCTTTTTCGACGTTGCTCTGCGGGGAATCCGTGTTGCTTATAGGGGATCGTGACGGGCATATGCCGTCCCTCGCGTCCGCGACGGAGGAGATGTTTGTCGAAATCATCCGAGAGATAAAAGAAAAGAAGGGGGAGGTCGTTCGTTCCTTTCTTGCAGATCGATCCGTGGATATCGACGGCCGGGACGGGGAAGGGTGCGTCCCTTTGATGATTGCGGCCGGGTTTGCGGGACGTCCGGATCCCGTCACATCACCCCGTGAACGCGGAACGGGTGCCACCCCCGTCGGCGGTGAGGCGACGGGTGAGACGATCCTTGCGATTATGAACGGAGCAGATCCTCCGGAAGTCGTGAGTAGTCTTTCGCGGGAGTTATCGCGGGCACCTTTGTGTGGTAGACGGGTCGACGACCCGGACGAGGGCGAAGCCGTGTCACGGGAGGTGGAGATCCTTCAATCCGATAATCTCGAAGTTCGACTACCGGATTTACTGTCCGGTCTCCTTTCCGGCACGGACGCTCGCGGAGTGACGGCCACAAAGTGATTCGGGGAGAACATCCGCGTCGTCCGCGAGGGTTCCGAACCGTTTGCTAGGGGGGGGGTCGCGGGCAAGGGGGGCTCTGTTGGTCGGGTCGTTTTATCCGGTTGCCCCGGGGGGATGGGTCTGCTATAGTCGGGGGCAAGATGATCTCGGTCTTGTTGCGTTTTCTCGCCTCTCGCTTTCACCTGAAGATTCCGGCGGTGTTTTACTACTCGTCCACTCGGATGGTTATGGCCGCCATCACTACCCTGCTCTTCGTCGTTTGCTTCGGAGGACGGATGATCCGGATCTTGTATAAGTTGAAGACCGGACGGTCGTTGCGGGTTGAGGGGTGTCCTCAACTTGCCGAGCTGCACAGCAAGAAAAAAGAGACGCCGACGATGGGCGGTGTGCTCATCCTGACATCGATGCTTGTTTCTGCCTGCTTATGGAATGATTTTACCAAGAGCTTTCCCTGGGTGCTTTGTCTGGCCACCGTTTGGCTCGGTACCATTGGCGGGGCGGATGATTACCTAAAGATGAAATACAAAAATGCCAAGGGGATTTCGCCGAGGACCAAACTCTTCTTCCAGGTCTTCTTTGCCGCCTTATTCGGATTCTACTTCCTCTTTGTTTCGCCCGAAAAGCGACATGTGAAAAGCCACGTTGCCCACACTACCTATAAGGTGAAGGAAGAACTTTCCGCACCGCGCCCCGGAACATACTACCTTCCCTTTAAAAAACGGCCCTTCGTCACTCTACGGGGAGCCGGTCTCGGTGTTGCCTTTTTATTCACGCTCTTCGTCGTTACGGGTGCTTCCAATGCGGTCAACCTGACTGACGGATTAGACGGCCTTGCCGCCGGATTGGTTTTACCCGTCGCTTTCGTACTTGCGATCTTTGCCTTCCTCATGAATCACGTGGAGCTGGCACGTTATCTGCATCTGCCCTATATCGCGGGAAGCGGGGAGATCGGTATCTATTTAGCCGGGTTATGTGGTGCATGTCTCGGATTTTTGTGGTACAACGACCACCCGGCCGAAGTGTTTATGGGAGATACGGGTTCCCTTGCCCTGGGTGGCGTTTTGGGTGTTTCGTCCGTTTTACTCAGGAGTGAGTTCCTCTTAGCTCTGGTCGGAGCTATTTTCGTCATGGAGGCCCTCTCGGTTATCCTACAGGTCTTCAGTTATCGATTTCGCTACAAAAAGAGGATCTTTCGATGTGCCCCCCTGCACCATCACTTCGAATTCGAGGGATGGCCGGAAACGAGGGTGGTGGCCAGGTTCAGAACGGTCGGGTTGATCCTTGCTCTCATCGGTCTTGCGTCGGTAAAATTTCGATAGACGGAAACCGGGTATGAAACGGGCGCTCGTTATCGGATACGGAATCAGCGGTAAAGGGGCGGAAAAACTGCTCCTCTCTCTAGGCTATGAAACGGAGATATCGGAAAACAGTAAGGAAGCCCCCGGAAAAGAGTATCATCTTGCCGTCCTTTCTCCCGGCATACATCCGGATGACCCCTTGCCCCGGCTCTTGCGTAAGAGGGGAACGGAGGTGATCGGTGAAGCCGAATTCGGTCTACGTCATATACCCAATCCTCTGATCGGTGTGACGGGTACGAACGGTAAGACAACCATGGTTCTCCTCCTTGCTCATATCCTGAAAGGCCGGGCGATCGGTAACGTCGGAGAGAGCATTGCGGGGTATGCCTCCGACCTTCTTTCGGGTCGGAAAGACGGGATGATCCTTCTCGTCGTCGAACTCAGCTCGTTTCAACTCGAAACGCTCTCGGGGAAAAAATTCGACTGCGCTCTCATTACGACGATTACTCCCGATCATCTGGATAGGTACCCCTCCTTTTCCGCGTACGAAACGGTGAAGCGCAAGATCGCCCGACACGTAAAAGAGGGGGGGGTTTGCCTCGCGCCGGAGGCTATTGCAAAAGACGATGCGACCCTTACCTCCGTTACGGAAGGGGATGGCTGTTTACAACTAAACCGGAAAGGAAGATACTCGGCCTCGGGTAGTGAGGTGCTTGCTTTGGCGTTTGCCGTTTGTCAAAGATTCGGTGTCGGAAGGGAGAGGTTCGAGGAGTCCCTTCGGACTTTCATTCCCCCTCCCCATAGGCTCGAGCCCGTCGGTGCGCCGGGGGGGATCTTCTGTATCAACGACAGTAAGTCGACCAACCCGGAGGCCACCCTCTACGCGGTTCGCCATGTGATGCGTCGTTTTCCGTCTCGGATCTTCCTCATCGTCGGGGGGCGGGGTAAGGGTCTTTCCTTCTCCGGATGGAGGGAGGGGCTCGGAAGTAGGGTGGAGATTCTCTTTACCATCGGGGAGACGGCTCCGGATTTGGGGAGGCTTCTCTCCCCCTTCTACAGGGTGGAGGAGATGGAATCTTTGGAAGAGGCCGTTGCACGTGCCTTCAGGGAGGCTTTGCCGGGAGATGTCCTTCTCCTCTCTCCCGGGTGCACCTCATGGGACCGGTTTCGAGATTACGCCCATCGAGGCGAGGTATTTCGATCCCTCGTATGTGAGCAAAACGGGAGGCAATAAAGGTTGTGATGAATCGGAAGGAAATGATTGCTGTGGCTACGTTGGTGAATGCCGGGTTGCTCGTGGCTCTCTTTATAAGCGGTTTGGTTTCGGGAGGCGGGAGGGGTACGATCGAAGAAGTGGCGGAGAGCGTCTCGCCCCCCCTCGTCGGTGCTCACCCGGAGGCCGACCCGTTGTCGAACTCTTCTCCCGCATCGCATGATGTCGATCGGAACCGATTCTCTTCCCCGACCGAGCTCCCTTCTCCCCTTACGCAACCGGTTACGGCGACGACGGCCGATCGGTTCCCCGTGCCGTTGCCGGTACCCAAGCGGGTAGTTGTCGAACGGGAAGCGAAGGGGGAGGAATCTCTCCTCACTCCCGAAACGGAGTGCATCGACGTGACCGTTGTGAAGGGGGACGTTTTGGAAAGGATTGCCCGTCGGAACAACGTGTCGATCGAGGAGATCATGAAGTGCAACCACCTCACCGGTCCCGGGTTGCGGGTCGGGCAGGTGCTCCGCGTTCCCGTGCGTCCGAAGAGGGGGATTCCGGAAAAGGAAACAAAGGAGGAAAGTTCTCGGGAAGAGGAGTCGTTCTATATCGTGAAGGGGGGAGACAACCCTTGGACGATCGCGCGGAAAAACGGACTGCGCGTTGAAGAGCTTCTCAAAATCAACGATATGGATGGGGAAAAGGCCAAACGTCTTCGCCCCGGGGATCGTCTTAAAATCAGGTGAAGAATGGACAAGGGCAATCTACTCCTCACGGGGCTCGTCGTTCTCCTCTTCCTCGTAGGGCTTGTAATGGTCTTCGGTACGACTTCCGCCGAGGTGATTGCTCTGGGATCGCACTTACCCACCCATCGCGCCCTCATCAACCAAGGTCTTCATGCGATTGTGGGCATTGCGGGGGCTATCGGGGTCCGAGCCGTGGGATACCGGATGCTACTACGCAAGGCGCCCTATCTATTTTATGCCGTAACCATTTGTTTGATCATGGTTTTTGTGCCGGGGATCGGCAAAAATATCAATGGAGCACGTAGATGGATTACTTTGGGACCCCTCTCCTTCCAACCCTCCGAATGTATGAAACCCGTGATTCCTCTGATGTTTTTGCACCTCTTTTTGCGATCCGGAAAAACATTTTCCTTTTTCCGGTTTTGCGCCACCGTTTTGCTCCTCTGCGTACCCCTTTTTCTCATCCTGCTCGAACCGGATAACGGAACGGTCGTGATTCTTCTCGCTACCTTAGCGGTGCTCTGTTTTCTGAGCAGGATTCCGTGGACCTATTGGGTCCTTCCCCTCCTCTGCGTGGTGATTGCGGGTCTTCTCATTGCCATCAGGATGCCCCATGTACGTAGCCGGATCGACACCTATCTCCACCCCGAAAAGGATCTTCTCGGTAAAGGGCATCAACCCTATCAGGCGAAGGTGGCGGCAGGTTCGGGGGGGATGTTCGGAAGGGGGCCGGGAAAGAGCGTACAGAAGTTGAACTATTTGCCGACGGCGCGGAGTGACTACATCGTCGCTATTTACGCGGAGGAGTTCGGGTTTATCGGTATCCTATTTTTGGTAATACTCTACATGGCCATTGCCTGTTGCGGTTTCCGGAATGCGCTCCGTGCACGGACCGAAGAGGGGCACATTATCGCTGCGGTCATGACCTTCTCGGTCGCCTTTCAGGCATTTTTGAACTTGGGGGTCGTCTCGGGATTGCTTCCGAGTAAGGGGACGAACCTTCCCTTTTTCAGTCAGGGTGGCTCTTCCCTCATCGTCAACTCCCTTATCTTGGCGTTGACGGTCGATGTTGCGGAAGTTCCGAAATTCGAACGAAAGGAGAAATATCTTGCAGCAGAAACCGGATAGGGGGGGGGAAAGATCGATTCTCATCGCCGTCGGGGGGACGGGGGGGCACCTCTTTCCCGCGCGGGACATAGCGGAGGCGTTGGTGGGTAGCGGGCGTGGGATCGACGTCCGGTTTATCGGCGTGGGGCTCTCTACGAATCCCTACTTTGCCCCTTTGCGTGAGAGGGGTTTTGCCTACCGGGATGTCTCGGGAGCGGCCCCCTACCGGAAGAATCCCGTTGCCGTCTTAAGGGCCTTGTGGTTGCTTGCCAAGGGAACGGGGCAGAGCTTTCGCCATATCCGGAAGAGTCGTCCGGATCTCATCGTCGGCTTCGGTAGCTTCCACTCCTTCCCCGCCCTTGTCGCGGCCGCCCTTGCCCGGGTCCCTTTCGTCCTTTTCGAATCCAACGTCATTCCGGGGCGGGTGAACCGGTTGCTTTCCCGCTTCGCGTGGATGACGGGGGTACGCTTTCCGTGTGCCGCCGAGGGTTTGAGAGGAAGGGTGATATGTGTGAGGACGCCCCCGTCCGGGGGAAAGACCGATCAAAAGATGGCGCGGGAGTACTTCGGTTTGGATAAAGACCGCCTTACCTTCTTGGTCTTCGGAGGATCGCAGGGATCCGGTTCGATCAACCGTCATTTTTGTTCCTCCCTGCGGAAGCTGAAAACGTTTTGTCCGGATTTTCAGGTAATCCATATCGTCGGTACCCCGGTAAGGGAGGAAAATCTGCGCCGGATTTACGAGAAGGAGAGGATTCCGGCCACCATCAAATCGTTTGAAAAGAACATGCACTATGCATGGTCCGCGGCCGATCTGAGTATTTCGCGGGCGGGTGCGGCCACTTTGGCGGAGCTGATCGAGTTTACCACCCCGGGAATTTTGATTCCCTACCCCCACGCGAGTGACGATCACCAGGAAAAGAATGCCTCCTTTATTGCCGAAGAGGTCAAAGGGGGCATTAAGATTTCGGAAAGCGGACTCGACGATGACCGTTTGATCGAGGCGATCGAAGGGTTGATCCGGAAAAACGGGGAACGGTTGCACACGATGCGTTCTTCCCTCGAGACATTTAAAGAAAAGAATATAAAAGACGATTTTCTCTCTCTCATTGCGGAACTCGGTACTCATGCTCGAAAGTAAGACGCACTTTATCGGGATCGGCGGGATCGGAATGAGTGCCCTTGCCCGGATCCTCCTGGACAGAGGAGAGTCGGTTTCGGGTAGCGATCGTCTCCCTTCCCCCCTGGTCCGGGAGCTGGAAAGGGAAGGGGCGATTTTCTACGAGGAGAAGGGTCTTTTTCCGAAAGGCACCCGAGTGGTCTACGGTAGCGCAATCGGTCCCGAACATCCGGAAAGGGTCTTGGCGGTACGATCCTCCGTGGAAACGATCCATAGGTCGACCTTGCTCAAACGGTTGGTCCGGGGGAAAAGGGCGATCTATATCTCCGGTATGCATGGTAAAACCTCGCTCTCTTCCCTCCTGACATGGGTCCTTATCCATGCGGGTGCCGATCCCTCCTATGCGATCGGTGGTATTCCCTTCAACACGGGGCGTAACGGAAGGTCCGGTGGTGGGGGGTTATTCGTAGCTGAGGCCGATGAGAGTGACGGTTCTTTTTTGGGATATGAAAAGGGGATTGCCGTAGTGACCGGTATCGATGAGGAACATCTTGATTTTTGGAAGAACGGGGAGCGGATCCGGACCGGATTCAGGCAATTTGCTTCACGGATGGAGAAGGTCTTCTATTGCGCGGAGGGTGGCGAGCTCACTTCCCTTCTCGGAAAAGGGGAGAGTTACGGGATAGCGCAGGGGGTCGATTTTTGTCTGCGCGACGTTGAGGAGGGGAAAGAGGGATTGACCTTTTCGATCGTGGGAAAGGGTCGGGAGTGTCGCTCCCTCTTTCTTCCCCTGATCGGGCGTAAGCAGGCCGTCAATGCGTGTGCCGTCTGGGCCGTTGCCTCCTACTTGAATATTTCTCCGGGGGAGATCCGGGAGGCGTTTGCCACGTTTTCCGGGGTAAAGCGGAGGATGGAGAAGAGGGGGGAGTTCGGAGGGGTGACGCTCTACGAAGATTATGCACACCATCCGAACGAAATTTCCGCTACTTTAGCCTCCCTCAAGAGGGTGATCGGTGAGAAAAGGTTGACCGTGATCTTTCAGCCACACCGTTTTTCCAGAACGGAAGAGCTCTTTACCTCCTTTACGACTGCCTTCCATGATGCCGACCGGGTCTTTATCACCGACATCTATCCTGCCGGAGAGAGGGCGAACAGGGCGGTTACGGGACGTATGTTGGCCGATGCCGTTTCGGGGGCCGGGTTTGTCGCGGAGGGGGAGCGCTTTGCCGAAGGAGAGTTTGCCCGAGGAGAGACGGTCGTCGTCATGGGGGCGGGGGATCATGGGCAATGGGTCGATCGGGTCGTGGCGTCCTGCTCGTGAAACGGGTAGGGTTTCGGGGGTGTGTGGCACTTTTTTCGGTGGGAATCGCCGTTTTTTCGTACGGGATAAGAGAGAGGATTCGGGGGAGGAGGATCGAAACGATCATCCAAACGGGTCCCGAAAAAGAGGCGTTGAGGAGTGACTATCTGGCGGAGTTGATCGGTTGCTATTCGGGCGCATCCTCACCCCGTTTCACCCTGAAAAACGTACGTGAGTCCTTGATGAGAAGTCATGTCATGGAAACGGTACGCCTTGCTTGGGCCGGAAAAGAAGCGCTTACCATTGATTACTCGGTCCGGAAACCGTACCTCTACTTGGCGGAGTACCGGAATGCCGTTTGTGATCGGAAAGGATACCCCTTCCCCCTCTTTCCCTTCCGAAAGAGGGAACGTCTTCCCTCCGTCTATGCGGGGCTTACCTCGCTCCGATGGGGTCGTCCTCCTCAGAGCTATTCGCGGATTCGGCAATTTCTCGAATACTTGGAGAAGGAGACCGACTTTTTCTCCATGGCAGTCGTCGACATGACGAGGGCCGACCACCCCTCTCCCGGAAGGCGGGAGATTACGGTTGAGATCCCCTACGAAAGGGGGACCGTCTTTCTCCGTCTGACACCCGTCGGGTACCGGGAGGAGTTGGTACGTTACCGGAGGCTCTCCCTGCCGGAAGGGGATATGGTGGTAGACCTTCGGTTAAAGGATACGGCCTTGATTAAGGCGATCGATTCGGTAAAACACCGGACATTATAGTAGATGATAATTTAAGGTGAGGGGGAGGGAAAAGGGCGGAACGGGTAAGGCGGAAGAAGATGAGTGTAGGACTTAGCGTCAATATAGACGAACGGGATGACGGGGTTGTGGTTCGGATTTCGGGTAGATTGGATGCGACCTCTGCCTCCGTTTTGGAGAATAAACTCAATGAGTTGATTGAGGGGGGGAGGATGCACTTGGCGATCGATTGCATTGAGATCGACTATATGAGCAGCGCCGGGATGCGTCTCCTTCTCTCCGTTACGAAAAAGCTGAAGGTGAAGGGGGGCAAACTGCATCTGTGTATGGTGAATGAGGAGGTCATGGAGATCATCAGGATGGCCGGATTTGAGAGAATACTGAGTATCTTTCCCACGGAACAAGAGGCCTTGCTCGCATTTCCTCAGGGAGATGGCTAGGCCTACCTTCCGGGTCGGTTTGCTCTATCATGTATGACGGCACCGTCGAACGTGCCCGGGGTGTTCCTTCCTCCGAGGTGTTATTGGAGGAGCGGTGCCGAGGTGGTCGGGCGCAAAGGCGGGTGATCGTGATTGCGGGTCCTACCGCCTCGGGCAAGTCCCGTTTGGCGATGGAGATCGCAACCCTTCTTCCCGGAGAGATTATCTCCGCCGATTCGGTGCAGGTCTATTCTCGTATGGATATCGGGAGTGCGAAGCCTACCCCGGAGGAGAGGGAACGGGTGCCCCACCACTTGATCGATATAAGGGAGATTACCGAGGGTCCCTTTAACGTTACCGATTTCCATAAGGAGGCCGTCCTTGCGATCCGGTCCGTTTTGCAAAGGGGGCGTACGCCGATCGTAGTGGGGGGAACGGGCTACTACCTGCATGCTCTCGTATACGGCCCTCCGGGGGGGCCTCCGCGCTCCCTCCGGGTGCGACGAGAGCTTGAGGAGGACCTGAAAAAGTTCGGGCCGGAAGCGCTCTATGAACGTCTGCGTGCCTACGATCCCTCTTATGCCCGTACGATCGGACTGCGAGATAGACAAAAGATCGTACGGGCTTTGGAAATTATTGCGACGACGGGGGAGCGGGTCAGCCACCTGTCCGGATCCGGGGAAGGGAAGGTATCGAAGGAATTTGATTTTCGGTGTTGGTTTATCTATTTTCCCAAAGAGATCCTCTATCCTCGGATTGAGATGCGGTGCGATGAGATGTTATCACAGGGGTTTATCGAGGAGGTGGAGACGTTGCGGGATTCCCTACGACAAAACGGTGCGGCGGCACATGCGATCGGTTACCGCCGGTGTCTCGATTTCCTCGAAACGGATCGTACCGATGAGGAGTGGGAGAAATTCGTATGGGAATTCAAGAAGGATTCCCGTAGGTATGCGAAGAGGCAGTTTACGTGGTTCCGGAGAGAACCGCTCTTCCGGTGGATAGATCTCGACGTGTACGGCTACGAGAGGGCGCTCGATCTCATAGTACGAGACTATGAGAGTCGCTACTGAATCGGCCCCCATAGTAGGGGAATCGGGCTGATTGCCTCCATTTTTTTCCGGTACTTGCGGGCTCCCTCTTCGGAAAGGTCGTTGTGTGAGGGGAGGGTGACGAGTAGTTTGTCGACGCCCCTTTTTCCTGCTTGACGGATCTTGATCATAGCCCTTCGGACGGTACTTTCACCCGGTTTGACGATGAGGTGTGTCTTGCCTTCCCCTTCCATTGCCCGGATGACCGTATCGAGGAGTTGTTCGTACTCTTCCGGGGGGAGGAAGGGGGGGCTTTCGAGTAGCAGGGCGCTCGGTAAGGTAATCTCCGAGAGGATGCTACGCACCTCTTCCCTTACCCGTGACAGGTCGATCTCCCCCTGTCCGTAAAGGGATTTTTCTTTCTCTTTAATAAATAATTGTATTTTTCTAATCATTTTTCATCTCTTTTTTTGTTCCGCAATGGTAGCATTTTTTCCTTTTGTTGGGTAGAAATTATACTATCAGCGCTCTTGCATACTCAAATATGGACGACATACACCCTTTCCGGTACTCTTCTTTTCGAGCTGAGCCGTTACATTAGGTCGTGGGAAAATGGTTTTGGAAACGGAAGATATCGATATATTCGGTTATGAGCGGGTTATTCGGGTGACCGATCCCGATACGAACCTGAAGGCAATCATTGCCTTGCACAACACGACGTTGGGACCCGGTTTGGGGGGAACCCGGATGTATCCGTATGAAACATTTGACGATGCCTTGGAAGACGTACTGCGCCTTTCGAAGGGGATGACCTACAAGTCGGGCATTGTCCTATCCGGTACGGGGGGGGGGAAGAGTGTGATCATCGGTGATCCGAAACGGGACAAGACACCCGAACTGCTCGCCTCTTTTGCCGAAGCGGTTAACGCGCTCGAGGGGCGCTATATCTGTGCGGAGGACGTGGGGATCGTTCCGGAAGACATTCTCACGATGTTACGTACGACAAAATATGTCGCCGGTGTGCCCTGTTTTCCGGGTAGTGGCAATCCGGCACTCTACACGGGCATGGGGGTATTTCAAGCCATGAGATCGGCCTGCGCGGCACTTGACGGAGATCCTTCTCTGAAGGGTAAGCGGGTCGTTATTCAGGGGGTGGGGTATGTCGGATCGCGTTTGGTCGACCTCCTCTTTTGGGAAGGTGCCGATCTCATGATTGCCGACATTGATGAGGAGCGATTGCGTCGGTATGCCCACGCTTACCGGGCGCGCATCGTTCCCGTTGATCGGGTACACACCATACCGTGTGATATTTTCTCCCCCTGTGCGTTGGGGGGGGTGATCAACGAGGAGAGTGTTCCCGAGTTACGGTGTCGCGCCGTGGTCGGTTCGGCCAACAATCAGCTGAGTAAGCCCTCGGATGCCGATGCGTTGAGGGAGCGGGGTATCCTCTATGCCCCCGATTTCGTAGCCAATGCGGGCGGTCTTCTCAATGTGGTCAATGAGCTCGGTGCGGGGGGATATCGTGCAACCCGTGCCCGCGATATGACGATGGCTATCTATGATCAGCTCTCGGCCATCTATGCCGAGGCGGAGAGACGGGCGATTTCGACGGACAAGGTGGCGGTGGATATAGTCGATAAGCGTTTGCTCTCCGGGGAAGGGAAGAGGACGGAACCGCTCGCCTTTCCCTTTGAGGAGTTGTCGGCCGTTTTGGTCCGGTAGTTACCCGGGCGCTCGCACGTGTATTCCGAGACCGGGCGTTGAGTATCGTTCGTATTCTCAAACGGAAAGGGGGATCGCCCCGTCGAAGGTTACTGCGTCTCCTTGCTAAAATCATCCGGCCATTGTATACCGAGGAGACCCGTACGGGACGGGTATGGGTTCTAAAGTCGGGGATATACCGGAGCCGTTTGAGTGATGGAAGAGATGGACACGGACGTGGTCGTGATCGGTAGCGGACCGTCGGGCCAGAGGGCGGCTATTCAGGCGGCCAAGTTGGGTGCTTCGGTTGTGATCGTGGAGAAGGATGCCGAACCCGGAGGTGCCTGCCTGCATTCGGGGACTATTCCTTCTAAGTCTCTTAGGGAAGCCATTTTGAATCTAACCGATTTCTATTCGAAGAGTTTTTACGGTGGAAACGGACCCGATCGACGGGATATTTCCATCAGCGATCTGAATTTCTGTCTGAGTCGGGTGCTCGTCCGACAAACCGAGATGCTCAAAGAACAGTTTGCGAGGAACGGGGTGGGGCTCATCCGGGGAACGGCCCGTTTTGAGAATCACCGCCGGGTTGCCGTGCAGACCGATGAAGAGGATGAGTGGCGTCTCATCAACGGCAAGAAGATGATCATTGCCACGGGCTCGAAACCGCGTCGACCCGTGTCGATCCCCTTTGACGATGAGGCGATTTTGGACTCGACCCGTCTTCTTTCGATCGACCGCATTCCGAAGGACATGATTGTGTTGGGAGGGGGGATTATAGGAGCCGAGTATGCCAGTTTTTTTGCCGCTTTGGGAACGCAGGTAACGGTAATCGATAAGGGGGAGAGATTGTTGCGTTGGCTCGATGAAGAGATCGGGACCGAGTTCCAGGGAGCACTCGGTAGGATCGGTCTGCGGTTTATCGGTTGCCAAGAGATTGATTCGGTTACCAGGGCTGAAAAGAGGACGAAAGTCTCATTGAAAGGTGGCGTGCACAAGGAGAGCGATGTGGTGTTTTGCGCTCTTGGCAGGGTGGCGGACGTAGAACGACTACATATCGAAAATGCCGGTGTTTCTTTGGATGAGAAGGGGTATATTCCCGTCAATGCCCTTTTTCAGACACGTATTCCGAACATCTACGCGGTGGGGGATGTCATCGGAGGTCCTTCTCTGGCCTCCACAGGGTTTGAGCAGGGCCGGTTGGCGGCCCGTCACGCACTCGGAGTCGAAACCCACCATTTCCCCTCTCTCTACCCCGTCGGCATCTACACCATTCCCGAAATTTCTTCGTGCGGGTACACGGAAGTAGGGCTCAAGACCTTAGGATTTTCGTACGAGGTAGGGCGTGCGTACTACCGAGATATCGCCAAAAATAGCATTGCCGGAAATGATCCCGGCATGTTTAAAATCCTGTTTCATGCCGATACGTTGGAGGTCTTGGGCGTTCACATTATCGGGCGGGATGCAACGGAGCTCATCCATATCGGGCAAGTTGCCATGACGTTTCATGCTAAGATAGATTATTTTATCGATCAGGTGTTCAACTATCCTACTTACGCGGAGGGGTACCGGATTGCTGCGTTGAACGGGCTGAACAAGGTAAGACATAAGAGGTGACCGGATGATTTATGATATTTTTGAACATGCGCACTCTTGTGCGAGGGCAGAGGCTTCCGCTCCCGTCTCCGGATCCGGGATCTTGCATGCGCAGAGGGTGAGCAAGGAGCGGAAGGGGTTGGAAGGGGCCCCCTCTCCGGCCACCCCCCCTCCCCCTTCGTCCGGGGCGGGGGAGGGCAAATCTCTGTTTGCCTCGATAGCGGCTCGCCTTTTTTTCTTCCTTCTCTTGATTGCCGACTTCTTTTGGGGGGTGTATGGTGCCCTCTTGCTCACGGTTGCGCTCATTGCGGAGGGGCTGACGGGGGGGCGGGTACCGTTTTTGCGCAGGTTCAGACGACGTCGCTATCTCTCCTTTAAGCGTGCTCTCGTCTGCGCCATAGCCCTTTTCGTCTCTCTGTTCAGCCCCGCGTTAGGGACGATGTTTGCCTGCAGTTATTTCCTCATGTACGACAAGAAGGGGGTGGAAGAGGTGGTCCCTTCCGTTTTGCAGGATCAGTTCAAAGATTTTCTCCGCAGTTAACTCCCATCCGTACGATTCCCTTTTTGCACATCCTCCGGAGGTGTGCATTATGTCTTTCGCAATCCCTTTCGTTTGGTTGGGATATGTGGCATGCTATCCGACCTCGGGAGGGTGTAGTGGGTCTCACCCATATCGTCATTGTCGGTCGACATCGTACTCGTGCAAGGTGTGCACAGGGAACCTTTCCCGTCATCCGTCACTGCCTTGTCGATACGGGCTCGTACATCGCCCAGTTCCCGTGCCCATGTCAGGGGATCCTTCTCCTCTTGCGGGAGAGACTCTACGCCCCTATCTATGGTGTCGAGCACGAACAGAAGTCCGGCGCCCGGTATGTCCTGAGCAAACGGCAGATGGTAATACTCACGTTTGTGTTGCACGCTTTTGTTATAGAGGGGTATTTTCGACACCTGATCGTCGATGAAGCCGATGATTGCTTTGTGTAGTGCCAGATCCTTCCGTTGTCGATCCTCCATCTGCTTTTCAACCTCCGCGCAAGCCGCTACAAGGTCGTTGCCGTTCCTTGCTTCCGTGACACGCGTGAGTGCCCCTTGCCACGCCGGATCACCCCGATTCCCCGTCTCCCGATTAGAGGTGAACACCGCTTGGAGTATATCGGCTTGCACATCTCGTATCTGTTTGGGGAGTCGCCCGGTGCCTCCTCCCTTTACCTTGCCTTTAGATGGTAGTTGAGCCAACAGGGAACGTATTGTCGGGATGGAGGGAAGGAAAGGATGTGTGTTTGCTCGATCTGCCAACAACTCTTCCAAAGAAGAGGGGGAGCGATGCTTTTGCCCCTTTTCGTTCCGCGGTACGGCTTCTTTCTTCTCATGCGCCCGTGCACATAGAGAGGGTATGTCTATTTCTTGTGTTTCCCTCTGTGCCCTGATCTCCGGGTCGGAGGGGGAGCGATGCTTTTGCCCCTTTTCGTCCCGCGGTACGGCTCCTTTGTTCTTACGCGCCCGTGGACACGGAGAGGGTACGTCCGTTCCTTGTGCTTCCTCCTGTGTATTCATCCCCGGTTCATTCGGGTTTAAGTAGGGTGCGAGTCTGTAAAGAGAGGGAGCGGTTTGCGCGATCCATTCATTCCGGTATTCATCCGAATCGGCCATCTCTTCGAGACGTGATCTCAGAGTTTCTCGTAGGTCATCAGCCCTAACGGTGGGGTTTCTTAGGGTGCGGACCGCCAAGCGTTGGAGGTCGGCGTGGGTAGCGGGAGAGAACAAGAACGTCGTAGATGTCTTTGTGTCCAAGTCGAAAACGATCAACATCCAGAGATTCTCATCGGAGGGCAATCGAATGGGATCCTTTTCCTTCAAGGCTATCGGGAAGTATAGATATCGGTCGTCCCGTAATTGCGCCCGCCGGAGTAATGCGGTGAACTCGTACGCTCCCTTCTTGTCGGTACGTATGCGTTGGGCGGATCGTAGAAAATCCCTTACGACGGATATTTCGGGATTGTTCCGTTCGACGATATCCAAGTAGGCATCGATGAGGTCGGCGTTGCAGGGAAGGGGGGGATAGAAAGGGTGCGGGCCGTAGGGGGTGTAGGCAAGGGCGAGTTCTCGGCTACGGAGAGACTCCATGACCTGTCGTCCCGGCACTTCTTCCGGTGTGATCGTTTCCGCAGTTTGACTCATAGCTTTTTCAAGGTGAGCGTGTAATGATTGCGGATCTTTCGCCTCCTCAGCTATTTGTTGTGCGTGCTCCATGAGAATGAGGATGGGAAAAGCGCTATCTTCCGGTCTGTCGGGTCGTATCCGGGTAGGAGCAATGTGCCGAGTAGTCACCCGGCACTTTTGCGCTAGGTAAGGAGGAAGGTGTGCAACCATAAGTTTCTCTACCGAGGACAAGAGCTTGTCCCGAATCTTCCGGTTATTTGTGCGCGTGGTGTCACCGAAGAGTAGGGAGGGCGATCGGAGCTCTTCCACCATCCGCAAAGTCTCCTCAAGCTCTCGGATCTCCCGTTTTCCGAGCAAGTCCGCGGAACCTTTATGAAGAGCGTCCACTACCCCTTCCACATCCCGGATGATCTCTTCGAGCTCTTTTTTACCGATTTTGTCGAAATTCCGATTCAGCTTGCCGTGTAAGGTGTGCAGACAGGGTGTCCGAGCGCAGAGTAGCTCCTCCCGTGCCGGTATGTTCGTCGGTGGTTGTTGTGTGTCGCGCAGTTGTTCGGAAGGGGGGGGGTTAAGTAGGGAGAGCTCTTCACATATGGTTTGTGTAAGAAGGTCGAGGGTGGTTTCGAGTCCCGTTGAAGGTGTACTCGTTTCCCTTGCCTCCGTTTGATCGGGTAGATTTGAGGTGGGATCGTACCGGTATACGATTCCTCGATTGAGGTCGATCGTGATGAGGGCATAGCTTCTTCCGTCCCCTTCGAGATCCGGTTTATGCGCTACCGGAAGGAGAAAGAGAGGCTTTTTCCGTTTGATGGCCTCTCGTATGTCGGGCATGATGTTGTTTCGGATATAGTGGGGGGATATTGCCGTTTCCGGGTGATGGAGGAGTTCCGTAAAGATCTCTCCCTTCCCTTCGGGGTACCTTGTTCGGAGATCCTCAACGTACGTACGGACGATTTCGGAGAGAACATCACCCCGACTCATCGGGGCGGTACCGGGGAACGGGTGGGAGATCGTATTGTTCGATTCGTTTTGTGTGCCCTTTCCGGCTCCGGTCTCCCCCCGGGTTATAGGGGTAACGTGTCGTGCCGACAAAGGGCTATGAGGTGTCCCTTTGCTTTCTTCGGAAGCATGCACGACACGGGCTACGGCATTGCTCGTAGCCGTCGCGGTCCCTTCCTCCCGGGTCGGAACGGGGTGTGGCGGCGACACACCCTCTCTCCGTCTTGCGCTACTCGAATCGGTCATCTCGGTCATTTATGCACCTCCCTCTGTCGGGGTTGCCCGTCACCTTTCTCTCCGAGAGGAGGGTAACGGGCTTTCTCCCGCATATTCGTTTTAAGCAACTCGGCAACGGAACGTGTAGAAGATCCTTTCCTCGTTTACGGATTGCGACGGCATCGTCCGACGGACATGCTACCGTATCGCATCCGGTTCTCACGCCCGTTCCGAGCGACTCTGTTGTCTCCTCGCAAATGTTCCGGTCTCCCACGCCCGGTGCGAGAAAGAGTAACGTCCTCCCTCCGGTATATCTCTTGAGCGAACGGTCGGAGTTGTTCACCACATGTGTGCACGCACCCCCTGCGTGGGCGGGCCTTGCCTCTACCCGCTTCCTCCCGCAAATCGTCCGCCTCCATTCGGTGGAGTTCGACCTTCTTCTCCTCGAACTCCGCGCTCTGCGAGAGGGGTCGTACGATACCGACTACTGTTCGTAGACGCCTGCCTCTCGTGCCACCCCGCAGCCTATCCACGGAGCGATCGCGGCTTGATGAGACGCACGGCTCTTCCTCTTCCGTTCGCATAGGGAGGCGCGGGCCGATCCGATTCGGCCCGAACACCTTCCTTCGAGCACTTGCGCCCCCCCTCCCCCGCAGAAGGGGGGTTGGAAGGGCTTGTTCTCGTTATATTCTCGTCTTTAAGATATCGGGCATTGCGGTGCCGATTCCTTTTTTCCTGCCTGTACGGCTTTAACCTCCTTGAGGATAACGCCGATACGGTTGTATATACCGCCAAGTACACGTGCCAAGCCTTTCGCGTCCCGGTTGAGTTCCTTTTCCGGACGACTACCTACCCCTCTCAGCACGGTGTTGAGAAGGAGCAAGGACCCGACCCCCTCGGGCATGTCCTGCCTGAGCGACCGGACCTCCGGTTCGAATGATCCTTGAATTGACTGGTCGAAGACGGCAAGCTCGTTTACCTTCCTCTCCATAAGCTTCTCGGTTCGGTTCTTCGTTTCCCGGTCTTCCCCTTCTCGAGCTTCCATCTTTTCGTTGAGTTGTGCGTACACATCGTCAAACTGTTCGACATTTTTCGCATTGCAGAGTTTTTCGAGAAGTTGGTTCCAGTCCGGATCACCACTGCCCGCTTTGGTCTGCGACAACATACCGGAGAGTTTTGTTTGCAACTCTCGTACGGGACCGGGTAGTGCAGTGCCTCCTGTGTGGAAGAGGCCCTTCCGCACCTTGGCGGAGATCGATCTCGTACTGTGGCAGGCGGCTGCCGGCAATATGTCGGGGGTCTCCGTTACTCCCGCTTTCGTGTAGAGCACTTTGAAGAGGGAACGTACTTCCGAGACGGAGGGAAGGTAAGGATTTGCTGCGCTTCTGCGCTTCAAGGCCTGACGCACAGGGAAGATGGTATTCGATTCGTCCTCACAATCATAGATATCTTCTCCGAACTCATCTTTCGACGAGGCCTCATCTCCCGCATAGAGACTTGCGGACAGTCCCGCGATCGACTGATCGAGCGTCTTCCTCGTTCCGCCTCCGATAGGTGGTTGGTCACCCCTTTGTAAGAGTGAATGCAGTGCGGTGGATTGGGGCATGGTCTTGTGAAGGAATGCCATTTTCAGATCTTCTTTGTAACACACTTCTTCAAAAGTGTTATTTAAATCTTCTTGCATCTTCGCAACGGTCTCTTCACACCGCCCACCCTCGCAAGATCTTAGGGGGCAGACATGCAGTGTTGTTTCCGGATTTTCCACCCCTTCGGGAACGAACAAAACGGACGTGGACTGTTTTGTGTGTAAGTCGCAGGAGAATAGCATCCAAAGATTGTCATCGGCAACCGGTGGATCCTGTTGTTTCCCTTCACATTTACTTGAAAGAGCCACGGGGATCGCGATCCGTACATATCGCTTGTTTTCAAGAGATGCCTTCAAGATGTGATCGGTGAGTTGACAATTAACCTGCTTCCCTGCTTTGTGAGGAAGGAAATCGGTCACGACGTATGTGTCCTGACGCTTCTGCGCAATGGCCAGCAAACCGGCTTCGATTTGTTCTCCGTTCGGTGCTACGGGAGGGAAGAGAGGGTGCTTGCCGTAGGAGGTATGTTCGATGAGGAGGTTTTGTTGACGGAGTTGCTCCGTGACGCGTCGTCCTGCGGTCTCTTCAAGTACCTTTACGCCATCCGGTGTGTTGCCGCGTTTACGGTATTTCTCATCCGTCTCGGCGAGGACATCTTTAAGGGGACACGGTGGTGGCCAAGGCAAGGTGGTCTGTTGCCTCTCTCTCCCGTTTGCGAGTGTCACCTTCTCCGTGATTTTGGCTCGTCTGTGAACCTCTTCCATGATGGCCAGAACGGGGAACGCGCTATTTCCCGGCTGTCCGGATTGTGCCGGAGCCGAGGTGAGGACGGCGCTATGAGTAATCTCGGAGTTCTCGTGCAGATACCCGGGAACGCGTTTGCTGATCATCCTGTCTACCACGGACAGGATCGTTGCTCGAATAGCCCTGTTTGATCGCTGTGCCGTGTTCTTACCGGAAAAGGCGAAGTACGGCACTTCTTGTAGCTCCTCGGTTCTCTCCAGAACTGCCCTGAGTTCTTTTCGTTCCTCTACGTCCGGATCATCGATGTTATCGGTACGATGAGTGAGAAGTTCGGTTTCGGCATCCCGGATCCGTTTGAGCATACGATGAAGCCCATCCTTGTCGAGTTTATCGAGATTCTCGCTATGTAATGCGTCCCGGAGTTTTTGCAAGCGGGGTACCATACCGGTGAGCAGCTCTTTCCTATCCGATTCCGCACATCGCATTGCCTCTTCCGCACTTGCATACCCGAGATCGTTGTAGTGGGATGTGGCCACATGTCTGCGAACGCGATCCGAGGGATTGAGTAGAGTGAGATGGTGTTGTAGGTTTTCCCGGAAGGAGTCGAAGAGTGCCGTGGATTGTGTGAAAGGGCAAGGCCCGTTTGGTCCCTCCGTCGTTTCGGGAGCCGGAGGTGCAACAGGGTTGAACGAGTACACGTGTCCTTCGTTGAGATCAATAGCAATGAGAGCATACCCCGGTTCACCCCCTTCGTTATCCGGATCAAGAGTCACCGGGATGAAAAAGAAGGGTTCTTTTCGTTTAATGGCTTCCTTGAGTACGGGCATGATGTGTCGGCGAATATAGCCGGGTTGCTTTATGTCGGCATCCGCGAAGATCGTTTCCCGCCCCGTATGTTCCTTCTTGAGGTTTTCGATGTATTGTCGGGCAACGCGGTTTAGAGCTACGTTTCGATCGACACCGGTTACGGATGCGGTGGCACCTTTCCCGGCATCACTTGTGACCTTCCGTTGCGTTGACTCCGATCGTACCGCCCCGGAGGGTTGCGATTGTGAGGAGGCATGTATGCTATCTCGTGCTGCCCCGTCGACCTTCTCGGCTGTTGCCGTCGGCTGCCGTGTCCCGTCCGCGACGGAAGAGCCGATCGGGCCCCCTTGCGTTGCCGTTGCTGTCGTATGCGTCATGCTTGCCTCACCTGTTGTCATAATACTATCCTCCTAAAAGAAATATTTACAATGTTAACTCACACTCAGTAATTGATTATCTGTTTTTTAAAAATAAAAGTAAATATAAATATAAAAATATTTTATATACTATTGAAACTACTTATTATGAATGAGTTAATCTGATATTCGGGAGAAGGAGAGAAGGGGGGTAACGGTATTCGGGACTCTTTATCCATCCGAGCTTGTTCGAGATGAAGGGTTTTGTGTGGGAGACGATAAGTAGCATGATCGCCAAGGTCGTTGCAGCCGGGATCCGGCTTGCCGTCCCCCCCCTTGGTCGCCATCTTGATGGTCGAGATATTCTCGGGCATGGCAAACGGGATGGCCCCTCAAGTACGGATCGCTTTCTCGGGTCCGTCAATCAAATCCCTCTTCGGTTCGGCCTGCTGTGGGCCGGGTGGTTCTTCATCCCGAAACAGCCCGCTCTCGAAACCGAATCGTGGCTCGGGATGATTCGACACGTTGTCGAATACTTCCGGTTTATGGGGGAGGGGAGGCACCTTCGGGCTCCGATACGTTATGGCCAAAGTTGTCGTAACGGTAGCGGGTCCCAAAGGATCCGACAAGTCGACCATGATGTCGGAAATGCTACTCCCACGTTCCGGATCGGACGAATGGCTCAATGCCGATGATATGGCAAAAGGCCTTGCTCCCGTGCATCCCGAAAGGGTTGCCCTTACGGCCGGAAACGGATGATACGAGAGATGTGACCCTCTCCTTAGGGAAGAGCTTTGCATTCGCAACCACGGCGTCGGGGAGGAGTCATGCCCGACACTTACGAACGGCTAAAGAAACGGCAGAGGAAGACATTCGAAGCGACTTTTGTGGAACAAGAGAGCGATGTACCTACTATTTTTCAGAAGGAAAGTCCGGAGGATATCGCATAATGCAGGGTGGCAAGTTCGTCGCAACGCGCAACCCGTCGTACACGTATTGCCACCCTTCCCGTACGACCGTAGCGGTTACCTCTCCCTCGCCCTGAGCGACGCGGGTATCCGTACCCGAGGACTATCTTCTAAATTGATCGTTTCCAGGTCGGAGAACGCTCCCGTCCCTATCGACTCGAGTCGGGGGCAGTCGCTCACATCCAAGCAGTATAGCTCGGGTAGCTCCCCTACTTCTCGGGGTAACTTTGTCAGTTGATTGCAAATGCTTACATCCAGATTTTCCAGATGACGCAACGTTTTTATCTCTCCCGGCAACTCCTTTATCTCGTTGTTCGTTAATATCAAACTATGTAGGTGAGTTAATTTCCATATTTTTTTCGATAGTTTTTTTCTATGATTATCTGTCAAATCCAATGTGTGTAAGTGCTTCAATTTGACTATAAGCGGGCAGATTTTAGCAGAATTTCGTATGACCAGCTTCTCTTTTTGGAATATGAGTACGTCCAACATGTCCTTAACTTGGGTCGCAGCTTCGGCTCCCTGTCCGCATGCAGCCAAGGATCGTAAATACTTTTTCAGCTGTTTTCCGTCCTTTTGTGTCAGTCCGCCAATGCCTTGCGCCGTCACCTTACCCACACTCTTAAGCAACGCTTGCTCTACGTTTCCGGTGGCGATCGCACGATCAAGGTATGTCGTCAGTTGTTCGTATTCCGCCACCTTTTCCGCCATCTTTTCCGCACCGTCCGACTCCACGGTAGACAATCGGGCGAACCGTGTCGCATGTGCGTTGTTCGACGGGTTTGCCGTTCCGCTTGTCGTCGGGGAGAAAAGATGCGTAACCATACGGCCTATCTTTGCGGATAAGGACGAGTCCGAGCTTGATTGTGTCCTGTCGTCCGTATCACGAACAAGCAGGCAGGCAGAGCCGGGTTGAACAAGGTTGATGCTACTCATAAAAAAATACACTCCCTTTTTAGAACTTATATGAAAATAAACCGGAATACGTTCCGGGTCCGCAAGGACCGTGCGTTAATTGTAACAATCTATTCATCAGATGTCAATATGGGAAAAATTGCATATTTCATTGATAAAAAAATAAGTATATTATATGTGTGATGTGTTTCTCATCTATCGGGTCGAATCGGATGATACAAGGAGGCGTACACATTAAATAAATTATTTAAACCACTTGTTATGAATGAATTAGTCTGATATTCGGGAGAAAAGGAGAAGAAAGATAACGGTGCCCGTAGCACCGAGGGGGTGAATAAGGGGCGGATCGCCCCTTACCTTCCTCAGGGAAGGTAAGGGGTTTTCCCCCGGATTGTTGTTCAAGCCGCTTCCTTAAGAGCCGGGTTGGAAGTGGTTGGACTGTCGCAATCCTTCCATGGTCTTGACGATGACCTGGACCATGGAATCGGCAAGAGAATCCATCGCCTTGATGGCCCCGCTTGCGTTGGATATCTCCGTTGTAGTCTGAGATACCGTTTTTGCGGCGTTGAGAACACCCTCTTGCGCTTTGTAAGTTGCCGCTGCCGTTTGCGAGCCCCCTTGAGCCAACGAAGTGAAGGCGTTTGCAAATGTACTGAGGAGTTGAATGGCATTACTCCTTTCGGATAGTGCATTGCTACGATTTTGTCGAGCTTCGTCTTTTTGCTCTTTAAGCTTTTTAAGGATCCTGTCGTCATTCCCCGTGTTACTGAGCTGAGAGACTTCTTTGACCTTCTCGGGATGATCGGCGATGCGTACTTCGTCGCCATCCGCCGTCCTATATGTCGGTTTACCGTCAAGAATCGCTTTTTCCATGTTGTCTCGCTCGGTCTCCATTCTTGCCCGGGCCGCCGGCGTGGGAGCATTATTGACATTGGCCGTCCCCTCTCGTTCTGCAATGCCTTCGGTCCATTTCTCCCGCAACGTATCGAGATCTTTGATATCCTTATCCGCTTCATACCCTTTGCGAGCGTAGCTTGCCCCTCCGATACCCATAGCTCCTTGGGTTATACCACCCGTGAGACTTCCTATCCCTTGGGCTCGTATGGATTCTGCCTCCTTATCCGCGGCTTCCGTAAACATCTGACCCGTCACGATAGCGGCTTTGTTTTGGAGCTTAAAGAGGGTTTGAGCGATTTTGCTTTGGAGTGCCTGCAGTTGGGAAAAGGAATTCTCCAAACCGTAGAGGGCAATGATTGCCTGCGCCATAGGGCCGTAGGAGATGGCCAGGATAAACGCGACTCCGGCAGATGATGCGTTGCCGTTACCCGGGAGTCTACCTTTCCCGAAAGCTCCGAAACAGCCCGGTGTGACCATTCCGGGCCCCGGTACCTTGAGTCCGCCGTGCGGTCCGACCTGATTCTTCGTGTATGCATGCATAATGTATCACCTAATTTTATTTTCAATAAATATTATATAAATCTTTACACCGCCGTTGCCGCCAATACGTTGGCATATCCCTGGGCCCCTGCGTTGAACGCGTTAATTATGTCGAACGTACTGCTGATTTCCGTCGATAAGGCTCGGTGTGTATGGTCCGTCTCTGTCTGCACAATCTCGTTCAAGCCGTCCATGATCTGCCGGAGAAAGTGCAGATTTGTGTTGACTCGACCTAATGACTCGGTAGTCCCGGCCTGTTGGATCTGCTCTCCTCCGGATATGCTATCCGCGATACCGCTACCGAATAGACCGACTCCCGTCACGAAGGAAGCACCCCGGAATAGGTTGGAAGAGTCCATAGTGCTTTCCGCCGTATCTACCACGGCAATGCCGCTTTTTGCGGCAGCTCCCATTGCCAGAGACAAGAGGATCATCTGGATCATTTGCATAATGCCTTTTACCACTTGATACCACACCTTCTTCTTCACGTCTTTTCCGTCGGCCGCCTGAATGATTCCACCCACCACATCGCCTAAGATGTTGGTAGAAGAGAGGGCGACGAGTCCGCTCATTACAAGCGACCCCTTACCGCTGACCGTTGTTTTGTCGATGTGATCGAGGGTGCGTGCGATCATCCTTTCGGCTCGATTCGCTATGGCTGCCGTTTCATCTTCAATCTGCTCTTCGGGCGCATTCCTTGCCGTGCCTCGTGCGGCATTGGTTGCGGCCTCATTGATCTCATTGCGGGCGGAGCGTACGGCTTTTTCGACGGCCCCCTCCATCTCTTTCTTCACCGTACCGTTCCGCAAGATGGAGCGTAGCTCTCGGGAGAGCAACCTGCGCGCCATTTTTCGGGTCGCTGCTTTTGCCGCCGCCTTACCTACCGTCTTTGCAACGGTCTTCGCACTGTTCTTCGCACTGTTCAATGCTGCTTGGTCCGCACCCTGGATTGCGTCCGCAGCACTTCTTGCGGCGTTGGTTGCGGCCTCTTCGGCGGCATCCTCGACGGCTCCGACGGCGCTCTTCATCATCGACATCGCGAACGAAACAGCGGTTTCAACCCCTACCTGAGCTATTGCCGTCACAGCCCCGATACCGAGTGTTGCGACCATGGTGACGGTCGTCGTGACCAGGTCGGCCGCTATATTGCCTCCGGCATTTTGCGGCATCACCTTGGCGACTGCCTGTGTGAGTTTATCCGTTACACCCGATGCCATCACGATCGTAATCAACAAGGCGACGACGAAGGAGGCGGCGCCACCCGTTACCGCCGCCAGGGCGAGGGAGGCAACACATACGACGACCTTGGCCACGATCGAAAAGATCTTCATGGCGTGGGCTACGTGCTTTTCATAGTTGATTGCATTGTAGGTATGTCGCAATTTGACCGTTTGCAGTTGGTAGAGACTTTCGCTTAAGTTGCCGATACGCGCCTGTTGAGATCCCTTCTTCTGATCGGTTCGGGCCATCACCGATTGGACGAGTGCCATCATCTGCGTCACGTAGGACATGAGCTTTTTCAACACATCTCCGGAGACGTTTTTGCCCTTGGATACGATCTGCGTGAGTAGTTGGTTGATGTTCCTTTCGAGCTTTTTCATCTGATCGGAAGTCTGTGTGTCGAGGACGGAATCGAGTGAGTCTTCCACCGCATCCAGGTTATG